>NZ_LJTB01000001.1:0-709740 GCF_001306895.1 Pseudoalteromonas sp. UCD-33C
CATCTCTACTCCAGARCAAAGTATTTGTTACTGGCATTTTCAATTATCAAAAATCTATTTTGTTTTTAAATTTATTTTAAAGGAATTACATGACTAACGTAGCCAACTCCCAAGGCAACGCAAGCACGTTTACCATTCTGATAGTATTGGCTTTAGGCACATTCATTTTAGGCCTATCAGAATTTTCTATGATGCCAATGTTGCCCCTGATCAGCGAAACATTTTCGTCTACGCCAGCGCAAAGTGGTTATGCCATCAGTGCTTACGCGATAGGCGTAGTCGTCGGTGCACCGCTATTTATGATCACAACCGCCAACATGCGTAAGCGCAATGCACTGTTGATGTTTGTCAGCATGATGTTTTTATTCAATGGCTTAAGTGCTTTTGCAAACTCACTTGAGCAACTTATTTTATTTCGATTTTTAAGTGGTTTACCACACGGTGCCTACTTCGCCGCCGCTATTTTATTGGCAGCCGACATTGCCCCTGCCGATAAACGCGCAAGCTTTATGTCAAAAGTATTTATGGGTTTAACCATTGCTACTATTGTTGGTGTGCCCATGGTCACATTAGTGGGGCAAAACTTTAGCTGGCGTTATTGTTTAGCGGGCACAGCTGTACTTGCGTTAGTTGCCTTGGTATTGATTGTGAAATACGTACCTAACGTAAAAAATACCGCGCCAACATCGATTCTCGATGAGTTAAGTGTATTAAAGAATAAGCTCGTATGGACCATTCTGGGTATCATCATTATAGGTTTTGGTGGTGTATTTTGTGTTTACACGTACATTGCCGACACTATTTTAGAAGTCACCCATACCCCTGCTTACACTATCTCTATTGCTATGATCATGTTTGGTATTGGCTGTACTTTAGGTAACTATGTATTAGGTAAAGCCGCCGACCACTCACCGCTGAAAACCACAGGGGCTGCGCTGATTGGTGCTGTGGTATTTGCAGCCAGTTATGTAAGCGCAAGCCATAATATTTGGCTGTTATACGCGGTGATTTTCTTTATTGGTTTTAGCGTGGGTTTAGGTACCGTGATCCAATCATTATTAATGGATGTATCACCACAAGGCCACGCCATGATTGGTGCGCTGGTGCAGTGTGCGTTTAATACAGCTAATGCGATTGGCCCTTGGCTTGGCGGCATGGCTATTGCCGAAGGCGCACTCCCTAGTCAAACAGGCTATGTTTCGGCGGCACTATTCTTAGGTGGTTTTTTAATGTGGTCGTTAAGTGCAATGCAAATGAAAAGACAAAGCTGTAAGCCTTAAGCTCTCAGCTCTCAGTCTGATCGCTGAAGGCTGAAGGCTTATTCATCCTGAAATATCTCTTCGATACTCAGGTTGAATAAACGCGCCGCTTTAAATGCTAATGGCAAACTTGGGTCAAATTTACCTTTTTCAATCGCATTAATAGTTTGCCTAGACACATCCAAAAGCTCTGCGAGTTTCGCTTGGGTGTAGTTGTGCTCAGCACGAAGCACTTTCAAGCGGTTTTTCATTCTTCGCCCTCGTCGTTTAACTGCTTATTCATCATTAAAAGACTCACTAAATAGGTTAAGCTCATAAAGATTACGAGGTGCGATATATCTTCTTTAAAGCTTATTAAACCGCTTGATTGCACCACCGAATAAGCTAAACCAAATACCAAGCTTGCACCCAAAGTAATGGCCATTGCATTAAGGTGCATACGCTGCTGAAGCTCATCCATTCCTTGTAGTTGTCGCTTGTTCGATAAAATCATCATGATGCCAACTACGACATTAATTAAGATTGCTACAACACTATAAACAGCCTGCTCTTGCCATAAAAAATGTGGTCCAAATGAGGCAATTGCTAAAGTAATCACCCATGCAGATGTCCATTTAGCGAGGTTTAGCGTGTTCTGCTTATTACGTTGTTTAAAGGTTAATCCTGTTTGATTCATTATTCTCACCTTGAAAGTAAAGTAAACTTGACTAAAGATTAACCTAGCAACACAAAAAGTCAAACAAACTTTACAAAAAGTTTTATATACACGACATCAATATGATTTTTTAATGTCAGAAAAGGCAAGGCGCTTGCTGTTGATCTCATAATATTGTATTAATCAAAGAATTCCGTAATCTAATATAAAATCGGTCCAATCGGACTGCGTTTCTAACAATAAAAATGAAGATAACACTATGAATACGGCACTGTTTTTCGTTGGCGAATGGCAAGTTACTCCGGCCACTAATTCAATCAGACGCGGTGAACAAACAAAGCATCTTGAACCCAAGGCGATGGATGTATTACTGCTGCTTTGCGAAAAACAAGGTGAGCTACTAACAAGTGAAGAAATTATCAGCCACTGCTGGCCAAATGTAGCGCTCGGTGACAATCCCCTGCATAAAGTGATCACCCAATTACGTAAAGCCTTTGAAGATAAAGCAAGCGATCCGCATTACATAGAAACCATTCGTAAACGTGGTTATCGGGTTATTGCCGAAATCAACTTTCCACTCAACGAAGAACAAAAAGCCAGCCAAACCAGTTGGCAAGGTGATTCGCCCTTTGTTGGCTTAAGTGCATTTGCACCAGAGCAAGCCGATGTGTTTTTTGGTCGTAACAAACAAATTGCCACTTTGTTACAGCGGGTATCGGCTCAAATAGAATTTGGTCGCGCATTTTGCTTAATTTTGGGAGCCAGTGGTTCAGGTAAATCGTCGTTAGTTAACGCAGGTGTATTGCCCGCTTTAATGTCGAGTAATGGCTACGATGGCATTAGAGTACACAGTTACTGCCAACTCGACTTTGCCGATGTCAGCAAAGAGCGCTTACTGCTTGATTTAGCCTCAACCTTGCTCGATTTAGAAATAAACGACGCACCTGTACTTAGCGATATAAGCGCCGATGCGTTGGCTGAATTGTTATTAACAGATCCAGAACTGGTTATTTCTCGCTGTAAAGCAGCACTTGCAGCGCTAAATGCAGAGCGCACTACGCCCTATCTATTTTTATTTATCGACAGGCTCGAAGTGCTATTGTCATCGCCGCTATTTAGCGATGACGAGCGCAACCAGCTGTTAGCACTTATTGAGCGCTTAGCAACAAGTGGCTGCATGATCATTTTTAGTGCCTGTCGTAATGACTTTTACCCGCAAGTAGTGAGTCAACCAAGTTTAATGGCAGGTAAAGCCAATGGCGCACATTTTGACTTATTAGCGCCAACTCGCTCTGAGCTAAAGCAAATGATCCGTTTGCCAGCACTTGCAGCAGGCTTAAGTTGGCAACATCACCCAGAGCATCACACACCGCTTGATGAACAACTTTGTAACGATACTGCCAATAACCCTGATGCATTGCCAATGCTGCAATACACCTTGCAGCAGCTTTACTTGCAGCGCAGCCCAGACAACGAATTATTGTTTTCTGAATACCAAGCGCTTGGCACTATCGAAGGAGCCATCGGCCAAAAAGCCGAACAGGTATTTTGCCAATTACCCAAAGACCAACAAACTGAACTTGCCACAGTTCTTTCTAAGCTGATCACTTTAAACCCAGATGGCGAAACACTCACCAGCCGTGCTGCACATTGGAGCGAATTAACCAGCCCTGCTGCGACCAAGCTTGTTCAGGCTATGGTCGATAGCCGCTTGTTTGTATCACACCTTAAAAATGAACAAGCCTGTTTTAGCCTTGCTCACGAAGCGCTGCTACGCCATTGGCAACGCGCCATAGATTGGGTGAAAGAGCACCAACAAAGCTTAGCAATTCAAAGCCGTGTGCAACTAGCTACCGAGCGCTGGCTGATTGAGCATAAACACAGTGACTTTTTATTAGCGCAAGGCAAACCGCTGCAAGAAGCACAAACCCTAGTTAAAAACCCTATGTTTAGCTTATCGAGTGACGAACAAGCGTTAATTAAAGCCTCTAACAACAAAGCCAAACGTAAAAAACGCGTGTTACAAATAACAGCGGCTGCACTTGTGTGCTTAACCTTTATTGCCACATTTATGAGCGTACGCAGCTATCACGCCGAACAAATAGCAAAACAAAAACGCCAAGAGGCCGAAAGTTTATTGGGCTTTATGGTCGGTGAATTTGCCGACAAACTCAGAAGCGTTGAACGTATGGATTTACTGGATGGTATTAGCAACAAAGCCCTTGAGTATTTTACCAACCAAAACGAAGAAACAGCGTCACTGTTTGACTTTAGCGATAAACAAGCCGAGTTTAATAACCGTTTTCAATACGCTCAAACCTTAGAGGCCATGGGCGAAGTCGCTTACTCGCGCGGCAAAACCGACGAGGCCTTCACTGCCTTTGAAAATGCACGAACGCGCCTAGAATCATTACTAAAAATTCAACCCAACAACCTAGATGTTTTAATGCTCGCAGGGGCTAATGCTTTTTGGCTTGGGCAATTACATTATGACAACAGCGACTACAATGCGACCGAACCTTGGTTTAAACGGTATCAAGAGTACAGCGAACAAATGTACGCGTTAGCGCCCAATGACTTTAATTCAATTATGGAGCTATCTTACTCACACAATTCACTTGGTTCACTGTATATAAAGCAGTTTAACTACGCTCTCGCAAAACAGAGCTTTACAGAATCTTTAAAACTTAAAAACCAAGCTCTTGAGCTTAAACCTAATAACAAAAATTTATTACGCGATAAAACAGACACCATTAGCTGGATTGCAACCACAGAAGAGAGGCTCGGTAATTTAAACGCTGCACTCGAAATGCTTGAACAAGCCTCTCAACAGCTAGTCAACATGCTTAAAACGTCATCGAATGATGCAAGTTTGCAAAGTCATTTAGCAAACACTTATATGCAGCAAAGCTTTTTATTGAGCTACTTCCCAAATAAGAGAGCGGCATTTTTAAAAGCAGAAAAAGCAACCAACGCAATTAATCAAGCAAGAATACAAGATCCAAAAAATCAAAACTTTCAACGCACCTTTTACAGAACGCTTGCATACCAATTAATGCTGTTAGATAAAAATAAAACTAGTGAAAGGGTAAAAGATGTTTTGAGTTACATTGATAACCAAGGGTTTTCAAATATAACTTTAATAAACATTCAAATAGATGTCATTCATTATTTAATAAATCGAAACCTTTTAAGTGAAGCCGAAGTCCTTTTATTAAAATTAGAAAACAACTCAGACTTAATTGAGAGACTATCTGATACTAAAAAAATAGAAAACAACTCTATCCTAATAAAGATTAACTTAATTAAAGCAAAGCTTGCTGAAGACAAAATAGCAAAACAACAATTTTGCCAAGCAACTATAAATACAATTGAGAAAAACAAAAATGGTAATAAAAGTATAAAAAGAACTTACCCACTTATTCAAGCCTACACCTGTTTAAACAAAGAAAGTGAGGTAGGCACAATTAAAAGTAAACTAATAGAGTTAGGTATTACTAACTTTGATCTATAAAAAACAACTAGAAGGTAATAACAATGAGCGAAAGTCAAACTTACAACTTTACAGTGAATGTTACACTTAACACTGAAAATGAAGCTGTATTCACATACTTCCAAGACGGTCAGCAAGTTTCTGGTGGCGGTACTGTCAATGAAAGAAACAGCCTCGGTATTTATACACTTGATGACGCAACTGTTGATGCTGGCTTTAAATTTACAGGTGCTAAATTTGCAAACCTTGAGGGTGATTGCAAGCAAGACTTTAGCTTTAAAGTCACTGATAATGGTCAAACAATTGAGATTGCCGATACAGATGATAATAGCGGTACTGCGTGTATGATTTTCATCGTAGAGTGCAATGGCACAAGCTATGAAAGTGCCGACCCGCAAGTAAAAAATGATAAAGAAGACTAAATACCTCTGTAAAAAGCTCCTTCTTAGGAGCTTTTTTACATTACAAAACAACAGATTAAAACCAGAAGATTACCAGAAGGTTAATTTGCACTTTTTTAAGTAACTTTATAGACACCAAAATCGTTTGCATCGGCAAAAAGGAAACGAACGTGTCTACTAATAAAAATGAACAACCGAGCACTGCTAAATCAGAAGCGAAGAGCGCACTTGCGCAGTCTATTAATTCAGAGCAACTTGCGCTGATTGCCCAAATGTTTCAGAACATTCCTGAAGGAGTGTTTATCATTAATGGTCAAGGCACGTTTGAATTTGCAAACCCGATGGCGGCTCAGCTTTTTGGAGACAACCAAGAAGCGTTAATCGGGCAAAACATTTTACATTACCTACACGACACCGACCGTGATAAATACATGTATACCCTACTCAGTTGGTTAGACCATAAAGACTCGCCGATAAGCCTTGGGCCAAACGAAGTTAAAATAAACCGCGCCGATAATAAAACCCTTGAGGCGGATTTATGTATATCGAGCCTGCCAAAAAATATTGCCGTTGCAGAAAATTTATTTATTTGTGTATTACATGATTTATCATCACACAAAGAGCAATATAACCGCTTAATAAAACAGGCTACTACTGACCATTTAACTGGCCTTGCAAATAGATTAACCCTTGAAGAGTCATTAAAAGAGCATTGGCAAGAAAGCGTACAAACTAATCAAGCTATTAGCACTATATTAATCGACATTGATTACTTTAAGTTATTCAATGACCGATTTGGTCATGTAAAAGGCGATAAATGCTTACAAAAAGTAGCCAGTATAATCGCAGAGTCACTTCCTTCTCGGGATTGTTTAGCAGCCCGTTATGGTGGTGAAGAATTCGCCATTATATTACCCCGCTGTCAAAAAGACACAGCCGCAGCTATTGCTAAACATATTCAAATAAAAGTAAATAACATGCCATTTACTGACATAGGTTTACCGAGTGATTTTAGAATAAGTGTAAGCCAAGGAATTGCTTGCGAGTTTAATAATCAATACCGTACTTCAGAGGCATTAATTTGCGCAGCAGATACTGCTTTATACCGAGCAAAAACAGAGGGCAGAAATAAAATCAGCATTAGCGCATAACAAAGTTAGTATAATGTAAACACCGTGAGCTAAATAGCTTGTTAAGATAATCATATAGTATACTTTTATGTTATTTGTTTGTTCCTTTTTTATTGATAAACTGCGAAGCGAAATCAACGTCAGAAGGGATCCAACAATGACATTTTTTAAAAAAGTACCTTTGCAACTCGCTATTGCAAGTACACTCGCTACATCAGTGACTGCAATCGCTGCTGAGCAAACAACTGACAACACCATTCAAGATGTTGAAGTTATTTCTGTTACAGGTACTCGCCGTAGCCTTCGTAGCATTTCTGAAAGTACCGTGCCTGTCGATTTATTAACAAGCCGCGATCTATCAAGCACAGGCCAGCTTGATATGAGCCAAGTATTAGCATCACAATTACCAAGCTTTAACTACCCAAGTGCCACCATTGCAGATGGTACTGACCACGCTAAACCGGCTGTTTTACGTGGCCTTGCTCCTGATCACACATTAGTTCTGATTAATGGTAAACGCCGCCATGCCGGTGCATTATTAAACTTAAATGGTACGGTTGGCCGTGGTTCAACGGCAGTGGATCTAAATAATATTCCGACTTCTGCAATTAAACGTGTTGAGATTCTGCGTGATGGCGCTGCAGCTCAATACGGTTCTGACGCGATTGCCGGTGTGATCAATATTGTATTAAAAGATGCCGATGAAGGCGGTAGCGTGAGCTACACATACGGTGAATACGACACACAAATGGCTGGCTCTCCTCAGCTACTAAACGCCACAACTGATAGCGAAGGCAACTTAAGCTTTGAAACTGGCAGCGACCGTGAAGTAAACGACGGCATTACGCGTACAGCAAGTGCTAATGCGGGCTTTGCACTAGGCGATAATGGCTTTATTAACGTGTCAATTGAGTCACGTAATAACGAGCCAACAAATCGCTCTGGCTTTGATGCGCGTGAGCAATATAGCCGTGATGAAAATGGCGATTTAGATTCGCGTGAATTTGATTTCGACCGCTATAACCACCGCTTTGGTAAAGCCGATATCGAAGACTTCGCGCTTTTTTATAACCTAGGTTATGAGTTTGATAACTCGCTGTCGCTTTACTCATTTGCAAGTTACTCAAACCGTAAAGGTAACTCAGGTGGTTTTTATCGTCGCGCCAAAGATTCTCGTAACTTAACTGAAGTGTATCCTGACGGTTTCTTACCGCAAATTGATACCGATGTTGATGATTACTCATTTGCAATTGGTCTAAATGGCGAAACCAATGATTGGGCTTGGGATGTAAGCACCAATTATGGTCGCAACGATTTTGGTATTGGCGTAAGCAACAGCTTAAATACCTCGATGGGTGTTAGCAGCCCAACAGAATTTGATGATGGCTCGCTTGTTTATGAACAATACTTGGTGAACATGGATGCTAGCAACACACTAGATTTAGGTTTACCTGATGATGTGTTTGTTACGATTGGTGCTGAGTATCGTCACGAAAACTACCAAATCAAAGCAGGTGAAACAGCCTCTTACCTCACTGTATTAGATGACGATGGCAACCCAGTTGCTGCCGGTGGCGCGCAAGTGTTACCTGGTTTCTCACCAGAAAGTGCAACAGATAAAAGCCGTCATAACATTGCGGTATTTGCAGAGTTTGATACTTACCTAACTACAGATTGGAACCTTGTTTTAGCAGGTCGTTTTGAAGATTACAGTGATTTTGGTAGTACCTTTACCTCTAAACTTGCTTCGCGTTACAGCATTAACGAGTCGCTGTCGCTACGTGGTGCAATTAGCACAGGTTTTAGAGCGCCTTCACTTGCCCAAACATCTTATAAATCAGTAAGCACTGTTTTTGAAAATGGTGTGCCAAATGAAGTGGGTTTATTCCCTGTTGATGAGCCAGCAGCGCAAGCACTGGGAGCTCGTGATTTAGACGCTGAAGAGTCAGTTAATATGACGGCGGGTTTCATCTTTACGCAAGGCGGCTTTAGCTTAACCCTTGATGCGTATCGCATTGAAATTGACGACCGTATCGTATTGTCTGAAAACTTAAGCGGCCCTGAAGTTGAAGCGATTTTAGCCGAAGCGGGCGAAGTAAATACGCAGCGCGTTCGTTACTTTACTAATGCCATTGATTCACGTACGCAAGGCGTTGATATTGTTGCGACCTACTCATTAGGTTTAGAAAGCTATGGTGATTTACGCTTAAGTGCAGCAGTTAACTTTAACGACACCGAAGTGACACATGTTAAAGAAAACCCAGCAGAGCTAGAAGCCCTTGGCGATAGCTACGAGTATTTCTCTCGTCGTGAAATCACACGCTTTGAAAAAGGCACGCCAGCCGATAAATGGAACCTATCTGCAACATGGGATTATGAAAACTTCCAAACGACATTACGAGCAACTCGTTATGGTGAAGTAGTTGACACTGCAAGCAGTGAAGATGGTGATGAAGTACTTGATGCTAAATGGATTGCTGACTTAGAAGTGGCTTACCGCCCTGATGAGCAGTGGAAGTTTGCATTAGGCGCCAACAACCTTTTTGATCAGTACCCTCAAGATACTGTAAGTAATATTGGTTACAGCGATTTCAACCAAATTTTCCCTTATAGTGGCTTTGCGCCATACAGCTTAGATGGCCGTTTTATTTACGGTAACATCACTTATAGCTTCTAAAAAAATAGGGCGTGAAAGCAGTAATTGCTAACACGCCCTAACCTACAATGATAAGTGAATAAATTAACTAATTTGAATAGTGTGATACGCCAATAAAGTGCCATCACTATTTTGTGCTGTGTTTAAAATAAACTGCTCATAATCACTACCAAACACGTTATCGTTGCTAGCAAGGGTTGTATCTTGTTCACCACGTGATTTGTAATCGCTATGAGTGGTACAAATTTCTTTTGCAAACGCATCAGTAAAACAGAACTGACTGATTACATAGTCGTTATTGTTGTTTGCTACTTTAAAGTGAATATGAATAGTACGGCCAGAGTACCAACCTGGGAAATGCGTTTTAAAGTTCACACGACCACTGCTATCTGTGATCAATGAACCACGATACCAGGTACTTGCCTCAGCTTCGGCATCACCATCAGTACAGAAATCTCCCGCAAAACGTGAGCTATCAGAACTACTGCTAGTATCGCCCGAATAAATACCGCTGATATCACAGTGCCAAACCGAGATTTCGTAATTTGCTAATGGGTTACAGTCGCTATCGATTAACTGTAAGCACAGCATCATAGGTAAACCCGTTAGGCCATCAGAGATGTCTTCGTCTGAATCAGCTTGGAAGTAACATGGGCCTTCGGTTGTTGCTTGAGTCAGTGCTAACACACATGCGGTTGATGTTTCAAAAATGCTGTCATCAGGAAAGTCATCTGTAATAAGAGCTGTTGTGCCTGATACATAATCACTGTCGTTCGTGGTTGTTGTATCGTCTGTATCAGTGCTGGTGTCTGTATCTGTTGATGTATCGGTGTCAGATGTTGTATCCGTTGATGATACTCTGTCTGAGTTACAGCCTAAAAATGCCAACATAGGCACAGCAGCAACTGAAACACCTAATGTTTTAAGCATTTTTCTACGAGTATAAAGTTCAGGTTTTAAAGTCATCTTGTGCCCCTTCGCTAACATGAGTAATTAACGTCGAGTATAAAGAACAAATGTAGAGACTTTGTGTAGAAAAAATGGTGCTTTTATAGAGTGACTAGGATGCACATGCCAAAAAATAGACATTTATAGTATATTCATTTCTGGCTATTACATTTTACTATTACATCTATGAAGTTAATTCACAAACTCTTAATTACCAATCTTATCATTACGCTACTACTGGTGCTGACCATGTTTGGTCTAAATGCAATTTCCAATAAGCGTATGCTCAATAATGTATTTGAAGATATAGATAACGAAGCATTTAACCGTATAGCCACTGAAATTAGCCTGCAGTATCAGCAAACGGGTTCGATTGGGATGTTTATCGATTCTAAAGCCCTGTGGTATGAATTAATTAACCGTAATTTTCATTCAAGCCGTTTATTGTTTTCGCCCAATAGCCCAAAACCAGGAGAGCCCGGCCCTTTTCCATTAAATGGCCCTCCTGAAAAACGTATGCAAAATGAAGCGATGCCACCCCCCGATGACTTTGGGGTGCCACCATCGTTCGACCAGCCACCTGAATTTGACCCATCAAATGAGTTTAACGAGCCTGCTAACTTTGCTGACATGCATGAGTCGCCACCTCGCAATAAACCCATGCCTGATGACTTCATGCCCTTTGAAAAACGCCTAAGTTTGCTTGATGAAAAAGGCGAAATATTGATTGCAGGCAATACCGAAACTGAGGTCGTGAACGAGCAAGAAATCACCCACAATGGCGACGTTGTTGCAGTACTTCAACTGCATGCTAACCGCAATCATGTCAGCGCACTGACTCAGCATTACCTTAATACACAAATTAACATCAGTTTGTGGACAGCAGGGATTGGTTTATTAATTGCGTTATTATTTAGTTACTTACTCGCACGTCATTTTACGAACCCTATTTCGCAGCTGAAAAAAGGCGCAAAAGCCCTTGCAGAACGCGAGTTTGAGACCAAAATAACCGTCAACAGTAGTGATGAATTTGCGACCTTAGCGGATGATTTTAATCGTATTGCCACAGAGCTCAGACGCTTTGAGTCGCAGCAAAGCCAATGGCTCATGGATATTTCTCATGAGCTACGCACGCCTTTAACTATTTTAGAGGGTGAACTAGAGGCCATTAATGATGGCATTATTGAACCAAACCAAAAGGCAATAAGCTCACTGCAAGAAGAAGTGGCGCTGTTAAGCCGACTTGTGAACGACTTACATAAAGTTAGCTCACTCGACAGACACAGTTTTAACTATCATATGGAAACTATTGATTTTAATGCCTTGGTGGCCCTACAAGCGCATAAGTATGCGTTTAAATTTCAATCCAAAAATATCACGCTTAATGCCACCTTACCAGAGCAAACAGTGATGGTTTTAGCCGACCAAAATCGTATTACACAAGTTCTACAAAACATTTTAGAAAATAATTTACGCTACACCGATGAACAGCAAAAAGTCTGGTTAGATTTAACCGTGTCTAACCATCATGTATTTTTGTCGATAGAAGATTCAGGCCCCGGTGTTCCTGATGAGGCTCTTGAAAAACTATTTGATCGTTTATATCGCACCGATAGCTCTCGTAACAGAAAAACCGGCGGTTTTGGCTTAGGCTTGGCGATTTGCCAAACAATTGTTGAAGCCCATCAAGGAAAAATAAATGCAACTAAAAGCCGTTTAGGCGGTCTGTGTTTAACGTTAAAACTCCCGCTTGCAGAGGCGCAATAATATGTCAGAAACCTTAGCTAAACAGCATATTCTCGTTATTGAAGACGAAGTTAAAATTGCCGAATTAATAGAAAAGTATTTATATCTTGAAGGGTTTAAAACAAGCCTAATTCACGATGGCAACTGCGCACTGGATGCTGTTAATGAGCTAAACCCTGATTTGATTATTCTCGATATCATGTTGCCAGGCACAAATGGTATTGAGTTGTGCAGCAAGATAAGACAATACAGTGATGTGCCTATTATTATGCTTACCGCACGGGTCGAAGAAATTGATCACTTAATTGGTTTTGATGTTGGTGCCGATGACTATGTTACTAAGCCATTCAAACCAAAAGAGTTAATGGCGCGTGTGAAAGCTATTTTAAAACGACGCCGAATGCCAAGTAACAAACCAAGTACATTCAAAGCAGGCAATATTATTGTTGATCCGAGCGAATACAAAGTACTGGTAAAAAATGAAGAACTGAAACTTACAATTAATGAATTTAGTTTATTAAAAATATTAATTGCTTCACCTAATAAAGTTTTTTCACGCCAAGATTTACTGACCATGACCCAAGGGAAGTACTTTGAGAGCTACGAGCGCAGCATTGATTCACACATTAAAAACTTGCGTAAAAAGCTGACTCAAGCCGACCCTGATAGCCATTACATTGAGTCAATTTATGGCGTGGGATATAAATTTAAAATTTAAACAACCTTTTTCACACTTGCGACGACTAACTAAATAACATAACCCATTAGGACATCATTATGAATTTAGTACGTATTAGCATAAGTGCAATCTTAATCACGGCCACTACTGCTTGTATTGGCCTCTCTAATGCCAGCACAACAAACAACCAGGGTGATTATCGCGTTATCACTTTTAAAGACTGTAAAAAGGTAAGCGAAAGTCCCCTCAATAACGAGCAAATTGCAGCATACCTAGAGCTTGAGCGTGAACAAGTAAAACTTGAAGCACTCGAGCAACCAATTAATGACATAGAGCTACAAGTTACTGAGTACTCTGAGCAAATAGAAGCAATCACCGAAGAAGCAGTTGTTGAAGACGAGAACCACTTGCGAATTAATAAAAGTTTATTAAAAGAGCAAGATAAGTTGGCTAAAGAACTCAATAAACTTATGGCTGCTCATGATGCCGATTTTAAAGCACTGGAACAGCAAGCAAAATTAATTGAACATGCCGCTAAGCAGTTTGATAAAACTATGAAGCCTTTGATGGAACAAGGTGAGTCAACCCATCTACAAATTTTAGCGCCGGGTGAAGCCGAAAAACCAGGGTGTTTTTACACTATCTAAAGCACGTTACCTAGGTGTGCATAAAGTTTCGCATGTGATTGGCGAATGTCTTCTTTATGCACTTGCTTAAACCATTTTAATGCTTGATCTTGCTTTCCTGCTTGCCAATTGATTTCAGCAAGACGTAACTTATATATAGCAATCATATTTCGATCTGAGTCTGAGTCCATGTACTTAAGAGACTGAATATATACAGCGTCAGCTTGCTCATAACTTGCCAGAAGTTGGTGGGTACGCGCTAAGTTACCTAAAGCGACAGATATTTTGCGGTTATGGTTGGTTTTTAAAATCCAATCAGCAGCGGATTTTCGGCTTGCAAGTGCACCGTCTACATCACCTAATGAGTGATAAACATTTGCTTTATTCGAAGCCAGTTCAAAGTGAAAAATGGGATCTTTGCTTTTACCAAAGCGTCGCTCTGCCCTATCAAGAATTTGCAATGCCGTTTCTTTGTTGCCAAACACGTATTGCAAATTAGCCAATTCGACCATGCGCATAGGGTTACCAAAAGAGTCGAAGATTGCTTGCAGTTTTTCAAATGCTTTTGTGGCATATTTACGACCAGTTTCAAAGTCGCCTAAATAATGCATTGATTTAGCGTAATAAAAGTAAACTTGCACTTGGAAGACAACAGGCAATTCTTCACCGGTAATGAAAGGCTCAGTGCTATCTTTCAAGATTTGAAATTCCATTTTGTCGTAGAAATAATCAAACTGATAAGATTTAATTTCATACCAACGCGCAGATCCAAGCTCACTGCTTGCTAGCTGTTGATTAATGTAATCTAAGCAACTAATTTGTGATTGTTGCTCACAAAACATCTCATGATCACTAAAGTTTTCAGAGGCATTGGCATTAAGGCTCGATAATCCTAACAATAACAAGGCTAACTTTTTCTTCATGCACTATTTTCTCAGCGATAACTCACTCAGAAAACTAACAAAATTTAATGCTTTGTAACAGTATTTTTTAATTAAATTGATAAGTGTAACCCAGCACTAAATTTTGATCTGAGCCGTAATCACTGTCTTCTGTTGCAGCAAATAGCTTAAAACTTTGTTGTTTATCAAATTGATAACTTGCACCAATAGCGGCGAAATAACCTGAATAATCGTTAGAACCTACCGAATACGCTGCTGCAGTCATTAATGTCCATTTTTCGGATAATGGCTTTAAAGCAAACGCCCCCAAATAACCACCATCACTACTGTTTGGAATAAGCACCCAACCCTCAGGGCCAGGTATTTCTGATGTTAAACACGCCCCTTGCCCTGCTAAACAAGCAATTTCACCATCAACATGGCTATAACCACCCATAGCGAAAATTTGCCAACCATAGGGCGCAATATCAAAGTAACTCAGTGGCATAAAAGTGCCAACACTATAGGTTGTGCGCTCAGCTCCTTGATCATAACTTTGCTTACCAAAGTTAAAATTAACAATGCCAATATCAAATAGCCACGAGCCACCAACACGCCATTCATCGCCATTGGCACTCACACTAGCATTAAGCTTTTTTACTGCTCCCAAACTTAGCGAACCAGTGATCCTTAATTCATCTGAATAACTTGCACCAAACTGAGTGACGACCTTGGTGGGATCTTCGCTCAGCTTAGTTTGTTCACCAGTTGTAGTTTGCGCCGCTGAAACATTAAACACTGACATTACCGATAAAGCAGCGAGTACTCCTTTTTTACCTAATACCATATTAACGTCCTTTTAGCTTGACTGAGTCACAATTCATAATAACTGTGTATTAGGTAAATAAAAGTGTTTATTTTATGTTCTTTTGAAAGTTATCACTAGAGGGGATTGATTTGTAAAAGCTGGCTAAACACTACTTTAGCCAGCATCCGATCCCTTAAAGAAGGAGTAAACTACCTAAACCTAGGAAGGTAACAAAACCGACGATGTCGGTGACTGTGGTCAGGATCACAGAACCTGAAAGGGCTGGATCGATTTTAAGCTTATCTAAAATCGATGGGATCACCACCCCTGATAACGAAGCAGCAACCAAGTTAAGTAAAATAGCGATAGTAATTGTTAGACTTAACATGCCATCATTGAACCAAAAATAAGTGAGTACACCAATCACAAAGGCCCAAACACAGCCATTTAACGCCCCCACTCTTAGCTCTTTTTTCAGCAGTGCTCTACGGTTGGAGTCGGTAACCTGACCGAGTGCTAAACCGCGCACAATAACCGTTAACGTTTGACTACCTGCAATACCACCCATTGAAGCGACAACCGGCATTAATACCGCCAGCGCAACCACTTGCTCGATAGTTGCACCAAACAAACCGATAAACCAAGAGGCCAAAAACGCCGTTGCTAGATTAATACCAAGCCAAATACCGCGGTTTTTTGCCGATTTAGTGACGCTTGAGAACAGATCCTCGTCTTCACGAAGACCACCGGCTTTTGCAGCGGCTTCGTCGGTGACTTCTTGGCGCAATTCATAAGCTGATGACACTGACAATCGGCCTAATAGTTTGTTGTCGGCATTCACAACAGGCATCGCCATTTGCTCACTGTGAATAACCACTTCAGCAGCTTCGTATAAGTCGTCATCAGCATGTAAAGCCGATACATCAAGGTTCGCGTAATCCAGTAGGCTGTCATTATCATTGGCTTTAAATAAAGCATTGATAGCCACTTCACCAATGAGAGTGCCCTTACGGCTGACTAGATAAATCACCTCGGTATATTGCGGTAAGCCTTTTTGAAAAATTTTACGCGCGCCTGCCACTGTGAGTTTTTCTGACACTTTTAAAGCATCAAAATCGAGCCAGTGACCTAACTGCTCTGGATTATATTGCTGTGCAAGGTCGTACTGTTTTGTTTGAACTTCATCAAGTTGTCTGCGTGCATAATCAACAAAGCGCTCAGGAATAATTTCTTCAAGTTCAAGTAACTCTTCTACGCTTACTTCGTCAAGTAGCTTAAAGCCTTCGGCTTCTTCTAGGCTTTGCAATAGCCAACGACAGCTGTCGCCACCTAGGTTAATGAAGATTTCATGTTGTGTATCTTCATCGAGTAATTGCCAAATCTCTAAACGCTGTTCTTTAGGTAAGGCTTCAAACAATAACGATAAATGCTCAGTAGAAAGCTTTTCTTTAGCATCAGCAAGTAACTTATTTTTACGTGTTGTGGTATCACACTGAAGCAAGTCATCAATTAACTGGGGAAGTTGGTCAACAGGATACTCAATCATTTGAGACCTCGGTTAATTACATCAATAACAATAGTCTAACGCAGCTCGGGGAAAATAACTGCTCTGAAAAGGTATATTTTTCCTAACATGATATGAAGCCAACTTTTAAAGTGAATTAACATTTGAAATTTCTGTATATACTATGCTTGAACAAACAAAATACAATTAAGATCTATTCTCATTCGTATTTTGATGTTACTATCTCGCCAATTTCCAAAAATAATTAATGCGAGTTTCCATATGGGTAACAAAATAAAGTATTTATCATTAGCAGTGGCGCTAGCACTCACTGGGTGCGGTGGTTCAGATGGCGACAAGGCTCCTCAGTTTACAAGCAGTAGCGCCTTTACCTTAAGCGAAGATAGCAGTCTTACCGGTCAACTAACTACCAGCGATGACGATTCAGTAAGCTATTCACTTGGCTCTGCAGCAAGTAACGGACTATTTTCATTAAATGCTGATGGCAGCTTTAGTTATACCCCAAAAGAAAATTTTGCAGGCCAAGACACGGTAACTGTTACTGCTACTGACGGTAACTTAAGCACAGATGCAGTGCTTACTTTTACGGTTAATAACGTTAACGATGCGCCAACACTTGCGAGTCAATCAATTTCTGTAACTACCTCGACTACAACAGAAGGTACATTAACTTTTAATGATGTCGACGGCGATACTGTAACTGTGTCTTTAGTATCACCTCCAGTCAACGGTACCCTAACTCTAGATGAGCAAACGGGGGCATTTACATTTACCGCAGAAACGCTGTCAGAAATTAACGACAGTTTTGTTATTGAATTTACCGATGGCAATATCAGCTCGCCTATCAGCGCAACTATTGAATTAAAACCTTCGTATGTTACGAACGAGGATAAACTCAATTACTACTACAGCTCAGATAAATCGTATCTAAAACAAGCTGAGGCAATCGGCGAAAACATTAATGATGATGTTTATATGAGTGACGTTAATGCTGCTCTGGCAATTGGTTATCTATTAGCTGGTTTCGACCAAAAAGCGATCGAACACTTTGATAAAATCACAACATTAAGTGACAAAGCAAACGCATACCGATTAACCGCACAAAAATTTGATGCTCTAGGTGTTGCAGAACAAGCAAGCTCTTACCGAGACCTCGCAGTAACCACTTATAATCAATATATTGCAAGCATAGGTGTTGAGAACCTAACATCTAGCGACGCTGCATTTTATTCGTATATTGCTAATGAATATAAAGATTCTGGTGAATTTACTCGCGCCGCAGAGCTTTATAAAACATTAGAGTTGTACGCAGATAGTGTTAGGCAAGAGAACTACACAACAGTTTATGGTCGTTTATTAACAGCATTTAGCAACGCTTCTAGTTCTGCTGTAGAAAGGTATTTAGCAGAGCCAAACGAAACAAATAAAGCGCTCGCTTCTGAGATAATTAAAACGTACGGTGAAGCTATTACCAAAACAGGCTACCAGTACGTTAGCAGTGGTGAATATAAAGGTGAAAAAACCGACAGATTGAAGTCTTATTATATTCAAGGTGTTATTGAACTGTCGATGCAAGTTAATGATATTGAGACTGCTAAATATTACGCTAACTATGCATTATCACTATTTGGTCATACTGGTTTTGATAGCAACTATTCATTTAGTGCAGCAACAAACTCTGCGGTAACACTTGCTACTTATCAATCACCTTTAGAAAAATTAACAGCCTATATTGGCAGTTTGTACGATATCGATTTTGCACAGAATCCTGCATTTAATTTAATTTCGACCGAAAAAGACCAAACTGATGCACGAGAGAAGTCTTATGCTTATCAAATTGCAAACAAAGTTATTGCTGGATTTAGCGTTGCAGATGCAATTGCAGATGCTAAAGATTACTTTATAGAACAAGATGATAATAACGTAACTAGCTTATATTGGGCTATGGCTGATGGTACAACCTCATCGGGTGCTGCCTCTATTGTTTATAGTTATGGCTACCCTGAGCTTGGTTTAGCGCTCTTAGACGAAGCAAGTAAAGTTATGTTTACCGAAGCCTATTTTGATCAACAGTCCTTCAGGAGCTCTCATCGTAGAACAGGTTGGCAGGGCTGTGCTCGCCATATTTCGCTTGATTTATTAATGGGCAGCGAAGAGCAAGCAAAAAGCCATGCCCTGCAATGTACTCAGTGGATGGAAGCAAATTCAGGAAAGCTATCTACAGAGCTCGATATTAAAGGTTATAGCGAATTAATTCGCACCTACAACATGGCAGGGATTAATGACAAAATACCTGAATTAGTAGCTAAAATGAAGGCTGAAATTGACAAGCTGGAAAATCCTGAAAGCAAAATCCCCCATTTAGTTTCTTACTTAGGTTACCTAAACGAAAATAACCTAACTGAGCTTGCAGTAGAATGGGTGCAAGAAGCCATTACCCTTGTTTCAAGCAATGCACAATCACTTGAATTTGAAGACTTTACTGACCTATTTGAAACACTTTATTTGACCCTAGTTAGTACAAAAGAAGTTGGTGATAAATATTTTGTACGCGATTCATTCTTTGTATCTCTAGCTAAGTACCAATCAAATAACGAACAGTATGCTGACATTTATCAATCGGTTCACAGCCAGCTTATTAGCATGCTAGATGAGTCAACCGAGTATTTATTAACTCAAGAAGATAAAGTTATTCAGGATAACGTAGAAACCTATGTATCTATGTATACTCGTTTAGGGCAATACAACAAAGCCGAGCAATTGATTAACTTAGATATAAATGCAGAGGCAGACAAATTAGCACTGTATGCTTTACAAGCATCTCTTGTAGCAACTAAAGATGATTTTCCGGGTAGCACAGTTGCAAGTGTTGATACTGATAACGATGGTAAACCAAACTTCTTCTTATCATCGGCAACACCTGACGCTATTAGCGACTCAGGGCTCACTGCTGATACCGATGCTGACAATGATGGTATTGAAGATAGTTTAGATACTACGCCATTAGGTGAGTAAATTATTGGCAAGTACATGTTTACATGTACTTGCCTACTCTTTGCAAAAAGACAATGAATTTCATCTAATAAAATCCCAAACATAGAAACAGCGACCCTCTAGCTGATAAACGCCCCATTAATTATTTAATTTTTCTGCATAAATAATAACCACAAATGCAATTGAGATCTATTTTCATTCGTATTTTAATGATAAAATCAGCCCACATAACACGCTAACTTTCTGCTAGTCGTGATTAAACATCATGCAGCTGCAGTTATTACCTAAGCTTTTTACCAGATCAACAATCAGGAGTTGTCACAATGCAAATACGCTATTTATCAGCGTGTTTGATGCTTTTACTTAATGCCCCGTTACATGCTAACGAAGTAAAAGAGCAAACAATTAAGCCTCAATGTGAACCAAGTAAAGATCAGCACTGTAATACCGACGATATTGAACGCATTACTGTAAAAGGTCAGTACATAGGGATTGAGGTTCCTGAAGTAATTGGTCGAGCCTATCTTGATCGCAACTTTATTGAAGCAACTCCAAAAGGAAATGGCGATATTAACGAGCTAATTGGCTTACTGCCTGGCGTGTTATTAAGTGAAAGTCATTTCTCAATTGATAGTTTGGCAGAAGTCAGTGCCCCAGAAATAAGCATATCGGGTGCTAAGCCTTGGCAAACAGGTTTTATGATTGATGGCATGAACTACAACAATCGGTTAGATCCTGCTAGTTCTTCAAGGATCAGTGCATCAGAAAATGATGTCTATGGTGGTGTACAAAGCATGAATGTTAACAGCCAATTGGTTGAATCAATTACAGTGTATGATCACAACATTCCAGCTGATTATGGTGACTTTTCTGGTGGTGTTATTGATGCCGAAACCATTTCACCCTTTTCTAAAGATACAAAGATAAGCTTAGGTGTACGTACTAACCAAAGTGATTGGGGGGAATATCACATTATCAGAGGTGAAGATAACGATAATGATAATCCGCTCGCAGAGCAAGAAGCACTTGAGCCGCCAGTATTTGAAAAAACAGATATCGATTTGATGCTGCAAAAGCGTATCAATGATAAACACGCCCTATTGTTCAATTTAAGTTACTTAAAAAGTGATATCTCTTCTATTTCATTACAAGAAATGAAAACCGAGCACAGAGAAAATATCAATGGCTTACTAAAATATAGTTATCGTGATGGTTGGGTTGATGCGCTTGATCTAACGTTTTTATACGCCCCATACAAATCACAAAGCTTCCTCGATGACGTACTAGACAGTGACTATGAAATTGATGGCGGTAATACGGGCTTTATTGCCAATCTAAGTGAAGAAACCAGTTTAGGCTTTTGGCGTAGTGAGTTTAATGCTAGCCAAAGCGATAATAATCGCAGCGCCCCTGCGCATTTTTATCAATGGCTACAAGCTAAAGGTAAAGAATGGGGTCAGTATGCTGACCAAGAATCTAGCAATGAAAATTACACACCTATCTTATTCTCCAAAATAGGAGGTTATGGTAATTTAGAAAACACCCAAACAACCTTCAACTGGCGTAATTCATTAACCCTAAACCGCAAAAACTGGGGTAAAACAGAGCACGCCATCCGTATTGGTGCTGAATTGAATCATCAAAACGTAGAACGTAATCGCGCACAAAACTATTACAAATATGATTCACCTGTGCAGTACTCTTCAAGCCAAAACTCATTAAACTGTAGCGGTTATACTATTGATTGTATTGAAGAAAGCTTTTATGTGGATTTAGATACCCTTGCCGAGCAACTAGGCGGCAGTATCGATTTTAATAACCCAGAGCACTTACTTGCCTACTCTAATAATGTAGCAAGTACGGCTCAGTATTTTAATTCACGTTTGGTCACACCCAGTGAACAAATAGACGTAAGCTTAAATAAAGCAGCACTGTATGCAACCGATGTGATCACCTGGAAGCAGTTTGAGTTTCAATTAGGGCTCAGATACGACTACGATGATTTTTTCAGAAATCACAATATCGCTCCTCGCTTATCAATGGGTTATGACGTATTTAACGATGGCAATACACTGCTTACCGCGGGTTTAAATCGCTACTATGATGCAGGATTATTAGCATACAAAATCAAAGAGCAACAAAAATTTGCCTACCGTGAGTACCGCCCTATTCAAAACGGTTATTTACAGGCTTGGCTTCCTTCTTCTTACACAGGTAACTTTCGCTATATTTTTGACGATGTGAAAAGCCCTTACGATGATGAAATTGCGCTAGGTCTTCGCCATGCCACAGAAAACTTTGGCAACCTATCACTGAAATATGTGAAAAGATTTAAACGTGATCAGCTTGCCCGTAATGAAGAAACCAACTTACATAATGATGGTTATAAATACATTACTATGGAAAATACTGGCACAGGTGAAAGCGAACGTTACTCACTGTCTTGGGATGCAAAATTTGGCGATCACTCTTTGTGGGCTAATATCAGCTACAGTGAAAACTCAGAAAGTAATACTGATTACACAGCTACACCTGACAACACCCCTATTGAATCATTGGTTTATTATAAAGATCAAATCATTAGCTTATCTGAACTCAATACTATTAAAGCTAACTTTGGCCGTCCTGTTGCTGCAAACTTTGGTTGGAATACTTTTTGGACAGACAACTTATCGACTGGCTTAACAGCAACGTATTCTGGTAGCTACACCACAGCTGTGCTCGGCTCTGGTTCTGAAGTTATCGGTGTCGAAAGTGAATGTAGTGGCTGTGAAAGCATAAATACTGCTATTCCAATTTACAAAGACTATGAATATAAAGCTCGCGTGATGGTCTCGTTAAATACCAGTTGGGAGTATCAAATTACGCAAAAACAGTCATTACAATTACGTGTTGATATAAGCAACTTATTTAATGCTCGTACCTACTCTATTATTGAAGGAAAATCAGGTGTTGAACCTGGCAGAATGTTTTGGCTAGGAGTGACCTATAACTATGAATAAAGGGTTAATTTCAGTCGCTTGTGTTTTCTTTGCTTCTGTAGTTCATGCAGACACAACTCTGCGAGAACTTTATTCTGTGGAGCAAAGTCAATGGCCAGCCATAATGACAGCTAAAGAGACCCCTGCTGCGCCACTAAAACCGTTAAAAGCCAAACCTTTTAACCAAAGTGATGAGATCATTGCATTAGGTGAAAAGCTATTTAACGATACACGTTTGTCACGAGATAACACGGTAAGCTGCGCAAGCTGTCATGAATCTCGTTTAGCGTTTACGGATAGGCGTAAACTAGCTGTCGGCATTGATGGCCAAGTCGGTACTCGTAATACCCAGGCAATTATTGGCATTGATCATTGGCAAACATTTTTTTGGGATGGCAGAGCTAAAACAGCGACAGAGCAAGCTTTAATGCCTATCGAAAATCCCAAAGAAATGGACTCATCTATTCAGCAGTCGCTTGACAAAGTAAACGCTGCAGAAGATTACCGACCCCCTATTTTCGCAGCGTTTGGTAATCAAACAATGAGCAAAGAGCAAATGGCAATAGCCATTGTTGCCTTTGAACGCACGTTTGATATCCCAGAGTCATTATTCACGCGGTTTATCGATAAAGCGCAAACCAATCCTAATGAAGCGGTTGCACTTTTAAACGATCAACAACTTGAAGGCTTACATCTATTTAGAACCAAAGCAAAATGTATGACTTGTCATGAAGGAGCTTTACTCAGCGACAATGAATTTCATGTTACGGGGCTGCATTTTTATGGTCGAAAACTTCAAGATTTAGGACGTTTTGATGCCACGCAAGACCCAGCTGATATTGGCAAGTTTAGAACACCTTCTCTACTTGCTTTAAAGCAAAGTACCCCTTGGATGCATACAGGCTTATTTCAAGGACTAGCTGGTGTTGTTAACTTTTATAATGCAGGCGGTGCAAGACCAAAGCCTAAGGGAAAGTATAAAGACGACCCAAACTTCCCTACAACCACAGACTTACTCCATAAGTTAGAGCTAGAAAAGCATGAGCGCGAAGCGCTTGTCGCCTTCTTAGAAATACTTTAAAAAATGGATGAGAATGACAACGCTCTCATCCATATAACTATCACTTCTTAGTTAGCTGTAATTCCAAAAAACACAACAACCAAATGCAAACGAGATCTATTATTATTTTTATTTGAGTGGTAAAATCCGTTCCGTTTTTAATATTATATGATTAACACGGGATATAAGATGAATAATAAGATCAAATACGCACCGCTAGTTATTGCGCTCGCTTTAGCAGGCTGTGGCGGTTCGCAGAGTAACAAAGCGCCAGAGTTTACAAGCAGCACAGCATTTACATTAGAGGAAGATACATCTTTCTCAGGTCAACTTGAGGCGACGGACGATGACTCATTGAGCTTCACACTCGCATCTGCTGCAAGCCATGGTTTATTTGCTCTTAATGCCAATGGCAGTTTCACTTATACCCCAAACGCTGACTTTGCTGGTCAAGACACAGTGACGGTCACAGCCAGTGATGGTAACTTAAATACGGATGCTGTTTTAACCTTCACAATCAATAATGTAAATGACGCTCCTGTATTAGTTAGTCAAACAGTGACGGTGACAACGTCAACGACAACACAAGGTTCATTAGTATTTAATGATGCTGATGGAGACGTAATTACTGTTGAGTTAGTAACAGCACCCGCTAATGGCACATTGCAGCTAGATAGCGACACAGGTCAGTTTACTTATGAGGCAGAAACACTCTCAGAAATAAACGACAGTTTTGAAATCGCTTTCACCGATAACAAAATAAGCGAAGCGATTACAGCTACTATTGAACTAACACCTTCATATGTGACAAATGAAGATAAACGCAATTTTTACTACAGCTCACATAAATCACACCTAAAGCAAGCAGAGGCAATCGGTAGTGAAATTAATGACGACAATTACTTAAATGAAGTAAATGCACAATTAGCTGTGGGTTATTTAATTGCTGGTTTTACTGACAAGGCTAATTCACATTTTGAAAAAATCACAACATCTCATGAAAAAGCATCGGCATATCTTGATGCAGCAGCTAAATTAGATGAATTACAACAAAGTGATGCAGCTATTGAGTACAGAGAATTAGCTTTTACGACATACAATCAATATATTGCTGAAAAAGGGTTAGAAAACATTAGCAGTAGCGATCCGAGCTTTTATCTATCTATTTCAAATCAATACAATAGCGCTGGTCAAACTGAACACGCACAAGCCATATTAGATACTATTTCTCTTTACGCCAGTAAGGTATGGACTGAAGAGTACAATAAAACTTACGCTAGATTTGTTTCAGCTGTAAAAAAAACAGCAATCGCTTCTGTAGAACAATATAGTACGAGCCATACCGAAGCAGTTAGAAATGCAGGCCTTGCTGTAATAAAAACCATGGCAGATCTTGCCGAAAATATTGGGGCTTACACCCAACCGTCAGGAGATTACAAAGGCCAAAGCACAGAGCGTATGCGGGCATTGTACATGAGTTGGGCTGCCGACTATTATTTAAGACTCAATGATACTGAATCTGCTAAATATTATACAAATTTGTCATTGTCATACTATGGTGTAGTTGGCTTTGATAATAGCTATAGTTTTTCAGCAAGCCCTTACGCTGAAGCAACCCTCGCAACCTATACTTATCCACTTGAAGCACTTACAGCAACGATTAAAGCCCTCTATGATGTGGAGCTGGTAAATAACCCTGCCTATCAATTACTGACTAAGCAGGCCGATAAAGACGACGCAATTGAATACTCTTATGCGTATGAAATCGCAAATAAATTGCAAGCAGGACAAACTTTATCTGACGCGGTCAGTAACGCTAAAAACTACTTTATGGAAGGTGAAACTACCAATGCTAAAAGCTATTATCAAACCTTAATAAATGCATCGGCACAGCCTGGTGCTGCAGCCATTTTACAAACTCGTGGCGAAAATGAACTAGCACTAGAAGTCACTGATTATGCCCAAAGCATCCTAGCATCGCCTGAATATGTTTTATCTGTATCTGAATATTACATTATGGGTAAATTTGGATGTGGTGGCTTAGTACAATTAGCCCTTAACTTAAACAGCCCTGAAAAAGCGAAACTTTACGCAACAAGTTGCGCCGCAATGCTTGATGAGTACTTTTTAGAAAATGAAAACAACTTTTCAACAAATAGCAGTATCAGTGCTTTAACGTCTCTTATTGCGACGTATGGTTTTATTGAAAACAACGAAGGTATAAGTAGTCTCGCCTCAAAACTGGATACACAAATTAGCTTATTAAGTAATAAACATGAACAAGCAGAAAAACGCTTGAAAGTACTTGGTTATTTGGTGAGAGCCGGCTTATTAGACACAGCTGTTTCGTGGTTAGAAACCAGCTTAGCCATTATTGATAGCGAAAAAGAAAATATAGATATTGAAGACTACACTGCTTTATTAGAGTCAGTTTTTGAGTCTGCTTTAAGTAATGAGTTGCTTAACACTGGGACTTTTGAGCAATATACACTTATAACAGCACTGTCTCGCTTTCAAGCAAACAACCAGCAATATGCTGAAGTATATGCAAATACGATGTCAGCACTTACAACATCTATCGACAAAGCAAAAGCTTATGTATTAACTCAATCAGATAAAGTAATACAAGATAACCTAGAAGCCCTTGTGGCTGTGTACGCACAATTAGGTGACGATGAATCTGTAAACGAACTAATCAACCTTCCTGTTAATGCTGAAGCGGATAAATTACCTTTACTCACGTTACATGCGACTCTAAAAGCTCAAAGGGATGACTTTTCTGGTCAAGCAATTGCCAGTATTGATACAGATCATGACGGCAAACCCAACTTCTTTTTGCCTAATGTAACTGAACAAGCAATTTTAGAGTCTGGTCTAACGGCTGATGATGATGCTGATAATGATGGCATTTTAGATGAAAATGACATCACACCTATTGGTGAATAACACCCATAGCCCATGCAATAGCATGGGCTTTCTTACCCCTTCAATTGACTTGGCGTAAGCCCGGTCCAGCGTTTAAACGCTCGTCTAAAATTAGCAATATCATAAAATGATAAGCGCATGGCAACTTGCTCATTGCATTGCTCGCGCATGGCAAGTAGGTAAATAGCTTTGCGCTTACTTTGCTCATCATACAAGGTAGAAAAACGTACGCCATGAGCTTTTAATTTACGCTTGAAGGTTGCAGGGCTCATGGCAAATTGGCTAGCTACTTGGTCTAAATTTAACGCCGGAGTTTGATAAATTAATCGGCTTACGGCTTCCACAAAGGTGCTATTTGCAGAATTTAATGCCGCTAGCTGCGAGTTAATTTGTGAGAACCTAAAACTACTAAACGCGGGGTTAGTGAGCCTAAGCGCTTGTTTATTCAATACCCAACGGGTTATAGGCTTTTCAAAAGCGACTTTAAGGCCTAAATGCTGCTCGTATTCTTGGCTATGTCTGGCGCGTTTATAGGCAAACTCAAACTGACAAGGGACTCGCTCACCTGCCACTTTTTTTAGGACTTGGTAAAACGCGGCGCTGTAAATTTCCATTACGTACTGGCTTATTTCATCATCCAAGCCCACAGCATTTTGCAGCACAATGTAATACTGCTCGTTATGCACATAACTATAACTAAATAACAAAGGTGCTAATTGCATGCGTAAATTGTGTAACTGTTTTAAAGCTTGGCCGATGTACTCAGAATTTAACACGCCTTGGGCGGCAACAGAGGTATCGTTTGCTAGTTGACTGCCTAATAAAAAACCGCTGTCGGCGGACTTCATCAACTGCTTAAACTGCGTCAATAAGCGCACTTGCTGTGAAATACTAAACTGATGCTGCACACTCATTAAGTCTTGCTCAAACACCCCTGTGCCTCTGAGTAACTTATGCAGTGCAATGCCGCGACTTAAGGCCAGCTCCACCAGCGTGGTGATCAGTCCCTGTGCGGTGAGGTATTTGTCATCTTGATTAAGATACGGCTTCACAATGGCTGACTCTTTGTTGTTTTTGTTGTTGTAACTTAGCGTGTAAACGCGAGCTTAAACTTTGTGGTGTATCGCCTTGTATACTGCCCACTAAGGCCGCTGTTACATATTGAAACTTAGCGTGTTTTTCGCCTTCGACCTTAAATGCACAATGGCTCAGCGCCGAGGTAATTTGCGCCACCAGTTCTTTTGCTTGTACTGCGCTGGTATTTGGCATTAGCACCATAAAGCAGTCTCCTGCATAGCGGCATACGACATCGTTAAGGCGGCAATTCATCAATAAAAGCTCGCTCACTTCACGGAGTAAGCGGTCGCCTTCGATAAAACCAAATTCAGCGTTAAAATCAGCAAAACCGCGAATATCAATAGCGGCTAGTTGCAATGGCTGTGGCTCACTTAACTGCTCTTTTAGTACATCTTGTAAGTAATCAGCCTTATACAGCCCTGTTATTGAGCACACTAATTCATGCTCACGATGCTGTGCTTCACGGCGCTTTAACTGCCTGTTAAGGACGTATTGCTCTTGATGCCACTGATAAAGTCCAAGACTTGTGAAGATCATACCTATCGGCGCAGGCAATGATTCAATCCAAGTAAGCCACGTGTTGGTTGGTTGATGTAACCACTCATCAAATAAATCAAGGGAAGCTGAAAACATAAAAAGCCCAAGCCCAAGCACTAAAAAGCTGGTGACTTTGCCGGGCGGCCTCGAAATAAGCAGCGCAGCTATCCAAGTAAGGGTCATAAGCACAATGCCACCCTCGCCTAAAATATCTAACCATGCGATATCGGCTAGAGGCTTTAACTCTCCTGCTTGCGCGCTTAGCAAAAACGCAATCACAAACAAAGCAATAACGGCATTGGTTAAAAATCGATGATGAGTAAAAGGGTTATATCGCATTCTCAGTACCTAACAATAATTCACGCTGCCATGCTAACTCGTTAGCGTTTAAAGCAGCAGGGTCATATTAGCTCAATGATGTGACAGCAAAACGACAGTCAAACCTTGTTAAACCCTTTAAGTACTATAATTGCCTTAAAAAGATGGGGTTATTGCAGCTCAAAAGTACTTTTAAAACCCCCTAATCACTTGTTTTTACTGGTTGTTAGCGATTTTCTGTCACATTTGCGTCATTTAAGCTGCGTACTTTGCTCATCAAACCAAGGACAACCAGGAGCAAACCCATGAAACAATTTAAAACGAAGGC
Source organism: Pseudoalteromonas sp. UCD-33C (assembly GCF_001306895.1). Lineage (NCBI taxonomy): Bacteria > Pseudomonadati > Pseudomonadota > Gammaproteobacteria > Alteromonadales > Pseudoalteromonadaceae > Pseudoalteromonas > Pseudoalteromonas sp. UCD-33C. The sequence continues at coordinate 29,028 of NZ_LJTB01000001.1, forward strand.
GTTAGTAAGCGCCCTCGCCTTATGCCAATTTGCCGCTTACGCACAAGACGAACAAAGCAGCGATGAGAAAAAAGTAAAAGTCTCTGAAGAGCTTGTTGTATATGGCGAGATTGGTTATCGCAACCGCTCACAAGAGCTAGCACCGACGCTTGAATACTCACAAGAATACTTTCAACGTTTTGAACCGCTGACTGCCGGTGATGCATTAAAACGTGTACCGAGTGTGACGTTTTTATCAGATGTTTTAGAGTCTGATGGCGCGCGTATGCGTGGCTTAAGCCCAGCTTACACAAAGGTGCTTATCAACGGTGAAGAAGTACCTGGTGCAGGTGCTGACCGCTCATTCTTTGTTGACCGTATTCCTGCTGAGCTAATTGAGCGTGTAGAAATTATTCGTGCTTCAAGTGCAAACCGCTCTGCCGATGCCATTGCCGGCACGCTAAACATTGTATTGCGTGACGGTTACAGCCTAGATGGTGGTTACCTTCGTGCGGGTGGCCTGCGTTATGACGATGGCGAATTAAAAGAAAGCTTTGCAGGTGTTTACGGCACTGAGTTTGCTGGCGGCCGTTTACTACTAGGTGCGAACTTACAAGGTCGTTATAACCCAAAACAAAAATCAAGCCTACGCTATGGCGATAGCCCAGAGAATAACGCTAATTACAAAACCGAAGAATTCGATAACCGCGAAGATCAATCAGATATTCGCGACGGTGACGACACCTCGCTAAATGCCAGCTACGAAATTGCTTTTGATGATGGCAGTAAGTTTGATATCAGCGCGATTTGGGTTGATACCGACCGTACTGAAGATGAGCGTTCATTTGAATATGACGACCCAACAGCAATTAATAACTCAATTGTTGAAGGCGGTAACCTTGAGACCGACAACGCCAATGTGTCTTTCATCGACCAAACCAACTACAACATCAACTCGGGTTATGAGTTACCCCTTTTTGGTGGCACCAGTAAATTCAAACTTGGTTTTGCAAGCTTTGAAGAGTCTGTTTACGAACAAGAAGTAGAAATCGATACCTCTGAACTACCTATGGTATTTGAGGAAGAAGAAGAAACCGTAGACCTTGATGACAAAGAATGGTCATTACAATGGCAACATAGCTTGTTTGCAGGCGAGAACAAAACGATTCAATTCGGTGCCTTTGTACAAGGTAAAGAGCGCGATACTGCGGTTTATCAAGCCGAAGGTGAAAGCGAACAAAGCTTTACTAGCTGGGATCAGTTCAGCAAAACACCACTGTCACTTGCAGGCTTTAACAACGAGTTTGAAGCAGCCTCTGGTGGCGTCAATAAGCTCGAAGAAGACCGCCTAGATGTATTTGCATTAGTTAAGCACGAAGACCAAGACTTCTCGTGGGAGTTAGGTGTGCGCTACGAAACAACCGACTCAACCATTACTGACAAAGCAGAAGGTGTCAGCGCTAAAAACGATTATGACTTCTTCTTACCATCGGCACATTTACGCTATAACGTCTCTGAAAACGGCCGTGTTAGTGCATCGGTTGCACGTAGCTTACGTCGTCCTGACTTTGATTACATCACCCCTGCTCTACTTGAAAAAGAGCTAGGCGATAACGACTTTTTAGGTAACCCAGACCTACAACCAGAATCATCGTGGGGTATGGACTTAGGTTATGAGTATCGTTTAGGTAAAAGCGGCGTCGTGGGTATCAATGTGTTCTACCGTGATGTCACTGACCTTATCGAAATAGCTAATACAGGCCAACAAGGTTCAGAAGGTGATGGTACTTACATTTTGCAACCGCGTAACACCGGTGATGGCAACGTAAAAGGTATCGAGCTTGATTTATCAACGCCGCTAAGCGCTATTAGCATGCCAAACACAGGGGTATTCTTTAACTACTCATGGCTTGATTCAGAAGTAGATGACACTTTCGGTAGCCGTAAATTCAACGACCAATCTGACTACGTGTTTAACGTTGGCTTTATTCAAGATCTACCTGATTTAGGGGCTTCGTTCGGTGCAACTTACCGTAAACAAGGTGATGCTTATGGCCGTATCGTGGGTGAAGAAGTAACCACACACTACGGCGCAGACCTTGAAGTATTCGTAGAAAAACGCTGGCAAGACGTCACGCTTCGTTTGGTGGGCTCAAACCTATTAGATGCAAGCAAAGACGAAACCTTTAACAAGTTCGACACGGTTGATGACCAAATCAACCGCGACTTTGACGAGTATGAACTGGAGTCTGAAGAAGCAGGCCCTGTTATTCAGTTAATGCTGCGCTACGCGTTTTAATACACATAAGAGTTATTAAGGCAGCGCATTGCTGCCTTGTAGTATATTTGGGGATCCCATGAATTTTAAAAAACCACTTAATCTTGTTGCCAGTGCAGTGATACTAAGCACCCTAGCAGCGTGTAGCCAAACAACGGTAACCGAGGCACCAAGTAAAAACCAATTAACAGCATTTGGCACAACAGAAAATATGCAAGGCTCACAAGCGGCGGCCCTTGCTGATGACGCTTGGCTATTAAGCTCACAAAGCCAAGGCCTACAACTTATTGATGCCACAGGTAAACAACATGCATTACAAAAAGGTAACTTCGAAGCGCTGTCTGTTAAGGCAATCAGCAAAAACAGCTACCTTGTTGCTAGTATCGACAACGAAGCTGACCAAGCAGTGATTTTTAGCTTACAAAAAGCAGCTAAATGGCAGTTAACTGAAATTAGCCGTATTAGCCCACCAAAAGCAAAGCCTGAAGCGGTGTGCTTATTTGCTAACCCGACAACTCAGGCAGTTTCGGCATTTGTGGCAGACGCTCGTGGTCTTATCCGCGAAACACTGGTGTTTGACATGGAAAATAAGCGCGCGTTAAACCTTGAATTACGTGAGTTTGCCGGTGTAAGTGAAACATCAGGCTGTGCGGTTGATGATAACAGTAAAACTCTTTATTTAAGTGAAGGCGAGCTAGGCATTTGGCAAATTAACGCAGATGCTGAATCGCGCGCCGATAAAAAGCCCGTGGCTTTGATGTCGCCATTTGGCAGCTTAGCGCCTGAAGTTGGCGGTTTAACCACAACAGATGATGGTAGCTTATGGTTCACCACCTCTGAAGATAACCAATTACATCGCTACGAAAAGAGTACTAAACGTTTTAGCAGCTGGCAATTTGCTGGTGAACTGGCGATTGAATCTGCCGCAGTGCGCTTTAACAATAAGCAAGCTGATATCGTGTTATACGATGACGAATCAGGTCATTATGTAAAAGGTCAAATAGATGGGCAGGCTAAACAACATAATAGCGCTAAAACAGCCGCTGTTACTTACATCAATGCGCAAGCGCAAACCGATGCAGTACGTGCTTTTGGTGATGCCGCCGATGACCCTGCTATTTGGGTAAATTCTAAAAATGCAGCAAAAAGCCTGATCTTAGGTACCGATAAACGCCGTGGTTTAATGGTGTATGACCTTGCAGGCAAAGAGCTACAAGCGCTAGAAACAGGCCGTTTAAATAATGTTGATGTGCGCCAACATGCAAGTATCAACAACGCAAGCAATACGTGGATCACCGCAAGTAATCGTACTCATAACAGTATCAGTGTTTACAGCGTCGATACTCACAATCAGGTGCAACATCTTGCTGAGCTGCCAACGACTTTAAACGAAATTTACGGTATGTGTATGTACTCATCAAACACTGGCAACTATGTGTTTATGAATGACAAATCAGGCCTATTTCAGCAATACAAACTAACTGGTAATAATGAGAGCGTATCAGCACAACTAGTACGCGAATTTAGTGTTCCAAGCCAACCTGAAGGGTGCAGTGCAGATGATAAAACCGCACAGCTATTTTTAGGTGAAGAAGACGAAGGTATTTGGTTTATTGGCGCTGAGCCAACAGCAGGAAATAAACCTGTAATGCTGCAAACTGTGAACGATATGTTGGTTGATGATGTAGAAGGCATGGAAATCTACCACGCAAAAGATGCCCGCTATTTAGTGGTTTCTAGCCAAGGTGATTACAGCTATGTGCTTTATAAAATTATTGATGGCAATACCCCTAGCCTAGAGTTTGCGGGTAAATTTGCAATCAGCAATAACCTAGAGTTAGCAATAGATGGCGTATCAGAAACTGATGGCCTAACGGTAACACCGGCTGCGTTACCGGGCTACCCTGAAGGGGTGCTAATTGTGCAAGATGGTTACAATCGTATGCCACAGGCACCGCAAAACTTTAAGATTATTGACTGGCGCGAAGTAAAAAAAGCTATTCAATAAATTACTCCGTAAGGGTGCTCGGTTTATCTGGGCACCTTTTTTATCTGAACATGTTTAATCAGTAAAATAAATAACTAAAACATCCTACAATTGCACCGTAAATTAGCATAGGCAAAAAGGTTTTCTTAAGCACTGGCCCTTCTTGATTATTCACTCCAACAATACTGGCTACAGCAATAATATTGCTAATGCAGATCATATTCCCCATCGCAGCCCCCGTTGATTGCAACGCAAGCACTAAGGTTTCTGATAGGCCCACTTGCTGTGCAATACCATATTGAATACCGCCAAAGGTAAGATTAGACACGGTTGCCGAACCTGAAAAGAAAGTCCCGAGAGCTCCCAAGTAGGAGGCAAATAACACCCAGTGCTCACCGCTTAAATCAGCAAAGGTACTCGCCATATAAAATATGGGCGCATTATGGCCGCCTTGCATTAAAACATTCACCATCACCAGCGCCCCGATTAAAGCGATACATGGCATAACAATACGGCCTATGGTGTCGGAGCACATTTGCTTTACTTGTGTCTTACTCATTTTAAGTAACGGCACACAGATCAACACCACTAATACAAACGGGATCAACGCTGGTACAAACAAGGTTTTATACGACCACCCCACTGAAGTGCCGAATATCTCATGTAAAGATAAGATCAGTGCTTTGCTTAATTCAAATTGTGCAAAGCCCAAATGAATACTCACCCAGAGCGTTTCGTCGTTAAGCAATGCTTTAATGCCCAACTGATGAATACGGGTTATCACCAGCACAACAATCAAAAGTAATAACGGTAATAAAGCTAAAAATAGCGCTTTGGGTGTAAGCTCAGCTTTGCCTTTCGAGCTTTGTGCATTTACAGCTGACTTATCTAACCCCACTCCCCTACTTGCTAAATAGATAGTGACTAATAGACCCACTGCACCACCTATCAACGATGGAAATTCATAGTTCCACTGGGCAAACAACCAATAAGGTAAGACACATGAAAACACACTCAAATAAATGAATACGCTATTTTGACGCACCTTTTTTAGTGGTAAAACAAGACACAGCGCAATCATAGGAATAACCAAAGCAGCAATAACATGACAAAGCGCCGTCCACCTTGAGATAGCCAACACTTGCCCATCATCTAAGTTTAGCGCCGAAAAGCCAAACCATGTTGGTGTGCCAACTGCACCAAAAGATACGGGGATCGAGTTTAAAATAAGAGTGAAAATAATCACTTTAAAAGGCGAGAAACCAAGCCCGACCAAAATAGGCGCCGCGATGGCCGCAGGCGTGCCAAAGCCCGATGCGCCTTCGAGCATAAATGCAAATGCCCAACCAATGATCATCAACTGTGCAACTTGATTACTGCTAATTGATTCAAGCCAATGTTTTATCGTAGTTTCGGCCCCAGATATTGCCAACATGCGGTTAAGTAAAATAGCCCCTGCAATAATCGAAATGGGCGTCATAACAGACAACACACCAGCAAACGAATTAGCAAGCAACAGCCTTAAATCAGCTTGGAAGTAAAACAGTTGCAGTAAAGCAGCGAGTAGCGCTGTTATGGGTAAGGCAATATAAGAAGCGATGGGGCTGCGTTTTACCATCATCCAGATCAGCACCAAAATAGGCAGTGCAGCCACTAGGGTATTCATGGGTCATCCTGTTGTTTTTATTAAGCGCTTTCCTTAATTCAAAGTATAGACAGGATAACCATAATCAGTATTTTTTATTTGTTAAATGAGTGTACTGAGCCACCAAAGTAACAGTACTAACACAGAAATAGCGACTAAAGCTTTGGTTTTGTGCTTTTGAATAACTCGCTCTGCCTGATTACCCGCGTAATAAACAACGGCAGCAAGGGCAAAGTAGCGGATTGAGCGAGCAATAACCGTTGCCAGTAAAAATAGAAAAATTGAATACTTAGTTGCTCCAGCGGCCAGCATGGCAATTTGAAATGGGATGGGCACAATACCGAGCGTCAATACAAACCAAAAGCCTTGTGCCTGCATTTTTTGCTTAACTTGCTCGAACTGCTCAGGGTTTGAGAAGGTATTAATCACCCAGCCCCCCACTACATCAAATAGATAGTAGCCGAGGGCATAACCAAAAATAGCACCAATAATACACCCAATGGTCGCCATTAATGCGATTAACCAAAGCTTTTCTCGGCGGGCTTGCATTAACGGAACAAGCACAGCTTCAAGAGGAATAGGCACTATGGTTGACTCTAAAAAGGATGCCACCGTGATTGATTTGAGCATATGTTTAGAGTCGATAAACTGCCGTGTTTTTTGCTTTAACTTTTTAGCAATTGCCATTATTCATCCCTTGGAGTTTTGTTGCGATATAGGTTACAACAAAAAGCCTTAACCGTCCCTTACGGTTTATGAATATAACGGCTACGGCCTTGATTCTTTGCCAAATAGAGCGCTTGGTCGGCACGTTTCATGGTGTTGCTAAATGTCTCTGTGGCACGTTTTATAGCCGAACCAACACTCACGCTGAGCGTTTTACTAGGCGTCACCATCACATTATTAGCAAGGCTGAGCAGTTGCTCACAGGTAGCACGTAACTCATCAGCGTCGTCGGTGGCTACATAAAGTGCAAACTCCTCACCACCGATTCGTGCAAATAGAATGTCTTCATCTAATGCTTGATGACACTGATAAACAAAATCTATCAATACCTGATCACCAACATCATGGCCATATTCATCATTAATCGCTTTAAAGTGGTCGATATCAGCTATCACTAGGCTATGTGGCTTATCTTGGTTTTGCTGCACATAATGATAAAAATAACGACGGTTATACGCCTTTGTTAATACATCGGTTTTTAGTTCTTCTTCAAGCTGTTCACGGGTTTTAGCTAAGTCTGTAAGGGCAAGGTAAAGACCAAACCCAGTTACTAGCATCCCTAAAGTGCGAGTAATATCTTCAATATAAATGCCAACCCAGATTGGTTGAAATACCAGCTCGTCTAAAAAATCAAAAGTAAGCCCAACGCTCCAAAGGAAGATACCCACACTTAAAAATAAGTAGCTGCGCTTTGCAACCACCGAGGTTTGCACAAACGCGAAAATACAAATCAAAATAAGTAAGTTAATGGCATCACTTAGCACGCCATTTAAGTAGATATCGTTTTCGAGCCGATTAAAGTAATACAGATAAGTGATCACTATCAGCAACAAAAAGACAATAAAAGAACTAATAAATAACCGCTTTATTATGAGTGGTACTGAGTTTAACTCAGCCTTTACTTCAGGAGGGGATGCTTGCTTATTCATAACTAATCACGACAACGTACTGCAATGAACTAAACATTAGCAAAGCAAATTTAAAAGTGCATGATAAAGCCGCTTAAAAGGGCAAAAACCAGCGTTTTTACTGGAGTAAAAAGTCTAAAAATAAGCCGTTTTAGTCAGTGAAAAAGTCTAAGTTCATGCTATTTGCCACTAACGGTCGCAATTCTGCTGTTATTTTTTTATCATCGCTGACAATTTAAATGACACAGCAAGAATCAATGAGCGACGCACGATTTATTCCTTTTCGAAAACACGACATCATCAACCTTTGCCAAGCCTATTTAGGTGAATCGCAATCAGGTTCGTTTATGGAGTTTGCTACACTTTTGCAAAGCGTGACTCATTACCAATATCACGAGCTGCTGGAGTCATTAAAAAACAACTATGCGCCATTTGACCCAAATAGCGACACCCGCACTCTAATACCGATTACCGACGAGCAACGTGCCAGCTACCAATCTGCCTTTGCAAAAGACTTTGCCACCGTACTCAATGCTGCCAATTTTGAAACCATTACCAATCAAGACTTGCAAGATGCACTGAATGAAGAGTCTTTATTTAAAGTGCGTTTAGCCGTTGAGTTTGATGACTTTGCAGAAGTAGTTTTTTACCGCCGCGGCGAATCGCAAAAAACTGAGACGCTGCGCAGTTTTTGGGGGCTTAAGAAAAAACAGATTCAATTTACTAACTATGATCGCGTTGCCATATTCATCCGCTTTAAAGACGAGCAGTACTTTTTAGAAAAAGGCAAAATGCCAGTGGGCTTTGAACCAAATTCAACCATTGTCAAATTATTCCAGAATGTGCCAAAAGCCGATTTAGAAATGCTGTTTCCGAATAGCGAAGTAAAAATGCGCCCAATAGATAAACTGATTATTGGTTCATCAGCATTGATTGGCGGTGCTGTGGTGTTGGTAACAAAATTAGGCGCGTCAATTTTACTACTGATTGCTCTGATTGCCTTTTGGGGTGGTTGGCGCAGTGAAGAAGTACATATGAGTCAGCAACACTTTATTACCTTTGCAATCGGCATGGGGGTATTTGGCAGCTTTATTTTTAAAGAATGGAGCAAGTTTAAAAACCGTAAAATTCGCTTTATGAAAGCACTGGCCGACAACTTGTATTTTAAAAACCTCGATAACAATGCAGGTGTTTTTCATACTCTCGTTGATGCAGCTGAAGAAGAAGATGTTAAAGAGGCGCTGCTTGCCTACACCTTTTTACTAAAAAGCGAATCAGCGATGACTGCAGAGCAATTAGATAGTCAAATTGAGCAATGGTTTAACGAACAACATAATTGCCAGCTCGACTTTGAAATTGATGATGCTTTAGACAAACTCGTAAAGCTTGATCTAGTTAATCAGCAAAATGAACTTTATTCGGCGGTTGATTTAGATAAGGCAAAACAGCGCTTAGATGCGCGTTGGGATGACTATTTTAAGTTTGCCTAAGCCTTTAAAATCAGGTACTAGCAAGTACAAATCGAGTCTGAGTCTGTTTAACTCTCGTTACGGCATTTTGGTCTCAATGTGCTTGCGCAGCGAATGGTCTGCTTTTAGGATAAAATTTTACGGCTAAAAAAAGACCATTCCATGCAATTAAAAAAAACAATCCTTATTGGAGCAAGTTTGCTGTGCGCAGCAACAACAGCTCAAGTATATGCTAACGACAAATTTGTCTCTGAAGATATTTTTCAACTTGAATACGCAGGCGACCCACAAATAAGCCCAGACGGTAAAAAAATCGTTTATGTTCGCAGCGGCTACGACATCATGAAAGATGGTAATAAGCGTAGCTTTTGGCTGTACGATATAAAGTCTGGTCAACACACGCCACTGTTTTCTGATGAACATAACTATAGCCAACCTACTTGGTCTCCAGATAGCAAGAAAATTGCCTTTACCAGCAACTCAAGTGGCTCAAATCAGCTTCACGTTTATTGGTTAGCGCAAGACAAACAAGCATTATTAACGCAACTACCAAAATCAGTACGTAACTTAACTTGGTCGAATGACTCTGAACAAATTGCTTTCACCATGAGCATTCCTGAAGGTAAATCTGCGTTCGCTAAATCAGTAAAATTGCCTAAAAAGCCAAAAGGCGCTGAGTGGTCAAAACCAGTGAGAGTGTTTGAAAAAGCACGCTATCAAGCTGATGGCGCAGGCTTTTTAGAGCCTTCATATCGTCACGTTTTTGTTATTCCTGTTTCGGGTGGCACACCACGCCAATTAACATCGGGTGATTATCAGCACTATGGCCCTCTTGCTTGGGACCCAAGTAACACAAAACTAGCTTTTTCTGCTGATCGCAATGATGAGTGGGAATATCGCACAACTGAGTCAGACCTATATGAAATCAATGTAAAATCAGGCGAGCTTACGCAACTAACTGATTTACCTGGCCGTGAAAGTAACCCACGTTACGCACAAGACGGTGATGAACTTGCCTTTGTTGCGCGCGACAATGCCCCTGTGCCTTACATTAACTCAACACTATCTATGCTCGATTTAGATGATAAATCAATCAAGCATATTACTGAAAAATTAGACCGCTCAGTGGCTGATTATAAATGGTCAGGCGATGGCGACTTCGTTATTCAGTACGATGATTTTGGTAAGCGTAAGCTCGCTAAAGTCAACAGCCGCGGTAAGGTCACTGACTTAACTGATACGGTATCGGGCACTTCAATTGGTCGTCCGTATATTAGTGGTAGTTTCAGCATGGCCAATAATGGCGCTATTGCGTACACCACAGGCAGCGAATACCGCCCAGCTGATTTAGGCTACATCTACAGAGGTAAAAGTAAAACACTAACTTCATTAAACGAAGATGTATTAGGCCATAAAAAGCTTGGTAAAGTGCACGAGCTGAATGTTAAATCGCAGTTCGACGGCCAAGCCATTCAAGGTTGGTACATTACGCCACCTGATTTTGATGAAAACAAACAATACCCATTAATGGTTGAAATTCACGGCGGCCCACATCTTGCCTATGGCCCAAGCTTTACTGCTGAATTACAACGTTATGCCGCTGAAGGTTACGTTGTTGTGTATGTGAATTACCGTGGTTCAACAAGTTACGGTAAAGACTTTGCACTACTGCTAGATGGTAAATACAGCTCTGAAGAAGACTTTGCCGATCACAACTCTGCAGTTGATGCCATGATTGCTAAAGGCTTTATCGACAAAGATAACTTATTTATTGCTGGTGGTTCAGCAGGTGGTATTGCAACGGCTTATGCGGTTGGTTTAACAAACCGCTTTAACGCTGCGGCAATTACCAAGCCTGTGATCAACTGGTTAAGTAAAACGCTTTCAGCCGACAGCTATATTGGTCAAATTCGTAACCAGTTCCCTGGCATGCCATGGGACAATGTTGAGCACTACTGGAAACGTTCACCGCTTTCATTAGTGGGTAACGTAACCACACCATCATTGATCATGACAGGTGAAGAAGACCGCCGCACGCCGATTTCAGAATCAGAACAGTTCTATCAAGCATTAAAACTGCAAAAGGTAGATACCGTGCTTATTCGTGTACCGGGCTCACCACATGGTATTGCGGGTCGTCCTTCACGTATGATTTCGAAAATTGAATACACCCTTGCGTGGTTCAAACAATATCAGAAGTAATGAATTAAGCAGGAGTGAGGTGCTCACTCCTGCTTAAAAATAATGATGACTAAGCGCAAGTTGAGCAGAACCTATCGACTGCGCTTTTTCCCCGCACACGCCTAAACCAACTTCACAACTACGTAGTCCACGACTATCTAACCGTGCAAATGCTGCAATTGATAACTGCTTGAGCTGTTCAAGCGCTTTACTCGGTAACGGCGAATCAATAATCACAGCTTGCATATCTAATAAACTCAAACAGTTATGCATGGCAATACTGATAGCCTCAGCAGATTTTTCAAGCCAAGGCTGAACTAGCCGTTTATGATCTGAAAACTGACTGTCGGTAAGCTCATACACAGATATACCAAGTTGCTGCTTATCAAACTCGCTTTGTAATGAGAGTAGTGAACATTGACTAAGTAACTGTTCGCGTTCAGCGTTTAGCATTGAGCCTATAGCACCGGCATTACCACTTTTACCTTCGAGAAGTTGGTGGTTAATCACCACGGCCCCACCTAAAAAAGCCCCCAAATAAACATACAAAAAATCGCTGTAGTTATTAGGGTTACCAAGGCTTAGCTCTGCACAGCAGGCAGCGTTATTATCGTTACTAATATAAACCGGTAAATTAAACTGACTTTCTAAGTAACCTTTTAAGTCGAAATTTTGCCATTGACTAAGGGTATTTGTTGCAGTGTCTGAAGCGGCTTGCCATTGCCAAATATCAAACGGCATAGCGACCCCTAGCCCACACACATGTGAGCGCAGTTCAGGTTCTAATTGACTGATTAGTTGTGGGATATGTATTTCTAAGAATGATTTAAGCTCATCAACCGATGCTTCATTCACCTCAACAGATACCGATGCTCTTTGCGTGCTTTGTAAGTCAACGAGTATCAGGTCGAAGCGTCGTCGCCCGATTTTCAAACCAAAGCTAAACGCGCCATCTGGATTGAGCCTAAACGGCACGCTTGGTTGCCCTACTCGTCCTTTTATAGGTGCATCACGAAGCAATAGCTTATCTTCTTCGAGCTTGTTGATGTTCACTGTTGCAGCCTGAGCAGACAAGGCTAACGCTTTCGCTATTTGTGCTTTAGGCATGCTTTGCTGTTGCCTAATTAAGCTTAGAATTGCGCGCTCGTTCTTGCTTCTTGGTGCTCGCGATAAACTACTCTTCATAACATCCTTCTTGATACCAGCTTAATACGCGGCCTATTAGACCTTTTTGGCGTACTATCTACCAGTCAAAATAATAAATCAACTATGTTGATTTATTATTTATAGTCGTGAATACTGTCGGCCACAACAATATGAACACATTAATCTGGTGAACTATGCAAACACAGCCTGCTATTGTATCGCGCCAAATGCTTTGGCCTTTTATTCTGCTTACAATTTGCTTTGCTGCTTGGGGTACTGCGGCCAATATGACAGACCCATTAGTGAAAGTTTTTAGCAAAACATTTTCGATGAGTGCGTTGCAATCAGCACTGGTGCAGTTTAGTTATTACGGTGCTTATTTTTGCTTAGCTTTACCGGCAGCCATGATCAATAGACGGTTTAATTATAAAACGGGGCTGTTAGTGGGTTTAGCCATGGCCGCCTGTGGTGCTTTATTGTTTTACCCTGCTAGCCAAACCATGCTCTATAGCCACTTTTTATTGGCCTTGTTTATTCTTGCTGGTGGCTTGTCTATTTTAGAGACTTCTGCAAATCCCTATGTCATGCAGTTAGGATGCGAGCACACAGCAACCCGTAGACTTAACCTCGCGCAAGCTTTCAACCCCGTTGGTACTAATATTGGTGTGTTTTTAGCGGCGACGTTGATCTTACCGAACTTAAATCAAGCTGATAGCGCAAGCCGTGCTCTGATGAGTGAAGCGCAATTAAAAACCGTTGTGAGTGCAGAGCTTGACGCTGTGATGGTGCCGTATGTGGGTATGGCCTGTTGTTTAATCTTACTATGGCTATGTATCTTTTTTAGCCGCTCTCCTGCCACAGTAACAAAAGCCGCAGCGCAACCGCGTAAACTTAAAAAGACCTTTCAACATTTGTATCAAAATAAGCACTACCGATTTGGTGTGCTTGCACAGTTTTTTAATGTTGGCGCACAAACTTGTGTATGGACCTACACCATTGGCTACACCATGGAAGCTCTTAACACTACAGAAGTTACCGGCGGTCAGGTATTACAATATTCTATGCTGGTGTTTTTAGTTTCTCGCTTCATCATGACTTGGCTAATGCGCTTTATTAGCGGCGCTAAATTACTGCGCTTTATGGCTTTAGTTGCAGCCGTGCTTTGTTTTATTGTTACCACCCAAGTTAATTTAGTGGGCGTAGTCGCACTTGTAGCTATTTCAAGCTGTCTATCTTTGATGTTTCCAACCATTTACGGCACAGCACTTGAAGGCCTCGGCGAAGATGCAAAAGTTGGTGCGGCAGGTTTAGTAATGGCAATTTTAGGGGGCGCATTTTTACCTCTGATCCAAGCTGCAACTATAGATGCTTTTAACACTGCGGTTTCGTTTGTTGTACCACTTGTTTGCTTTTTAATTGTTGCTTTGTATGGCCACCATACCAAAGTAGCAGCAATACCCGCCAAAGCGCAGTTGCAGGACTAAACGCATCAATGAGATAATGCACCTCGTTTACCTACTTAAGCGAGGTGTATCGTCAATTAATGGCACATATTACATTTTTTATGGTCAAGTTTTTGGCCTTTTCTGTTGGCTGTTTTTCCTGCTTTTTACTTCATGACCAAGCCAATGTTGCCCTTGTGTTATCTGCTGCATTTACCGGTTTAGTTGGCACATTTATTCCTTTTCCTGCTCGTTTTGGTAACCATCCTTATGCAGCCATTTACGCTGGTAGTTTTGCTGGTATGTGCTCATCGAGTTTAATCAACAGCTACTGGGAGCTGAGTTTTATCTCTTTAATTGGTGCCAGCCTTTACGTATTAACTATGAACCTATTTGCAGGTTTTGGTGGTCGTCTTGGTAGCGTTGCTTTTGCCAGTGTGGCGCTTTACATGCTTGCAAAAGGGGTCTTTTAATGGATTTGTTTATTACAATTACCGCTTTACTTGGTGCCTACTCTACTTACTTTTTAGCGCATCATAACCGCTTTGATGGCATTCGCGCCTCAGCCGCCACCAGCATTATTGCATTTGCAATTTTAAGCCTATTCCCTGTTGATGTAGAACTTTACAGCGTGGCGTTTTTTGGGGGGACTTTCATTGGCATGAGCGCACCAAAACGCTTTGGCATTTTTACATTAGCCATTGCTTCAATATTGTTTGCTTTGTTGTTTGAATACCTTGTGCCGCGCTTGCATGGCTATGGCGGTGCATTGGGCTTGAGTGCTTTTCTATCTGTGTGTGTTTGCCATATCGGTATCTTGCTAGGGGCACCCCGCAGTAAAAAAAGCAACTAAATCTGACTTGGCAATTAAAAACCTATACCTTTTCATTAAGATTCTTTAGTATGTTAATTACTTGTTTAAGGATAAAGGATCTTTATGCTGTTTCGCTCATTACTGATTGCTACTCTGCTTTGTTTCATCAGTTGTGCAACGGCTGCGAAAACACTGACCTTTATCGCTGAAGATCTACCTCCTTACCATTTTAAAAATCAGCAAGGCGAAGCCGATGGTGCACTTGTTGAAGTAGTAAAAGCCGCCTTAGCACACGCAAACATCCCTAGCGAATTCGCAATTATGCCTATGGCGCGGGCTTTTCATGAGCTCGAAAACAATCCAAACATGTTAATGATTTCGCTACTAAAAAACCCAGCTCGCGAAAACCGCTTTCAGTGGTTAGCACAAACCTATTTTTCGGACGCTTACCTCGTTGACCTTGCGAGCAAAAGCCACAAAATATTTAGTTTAAAGCAAGCTCAGCAGTACCGTGTCGCGACTATTCGAGGCTATTCAAGTGAGCATTACTTGAAGCATGCCGGATTTAATGAAGATAAAAATTTGGTGCTAGTCAGTCATTACCATCAACTTTGGCAATTGCTTGAAAAAGAGCGCATAGACTTTGTGCTGACCAACACCCTGACTTTGCAAAACGAACTGGCATTATCTGGGGTTGATCCAAGTGACATTCATAAAAGCCTACACTTAGATGACTTTCCTTCAGGTCTTTATTTAGCTGCGAATCTTAATTTAGATAAACAACTCGCAGCGCAATTAAGTAACGCCATTGAAGCTTTGAAGCAAAGTGGTCAATACCAAGCAATTTTACAAAAATGGCAGTTGCCTTTACCTAAATAAAAAATGAAAAATACTCCATTATTTTACAAAAGCTTAGCCTTAGCTTGTGCCTTGAGCTGTCTATCGCTAAGCGCCTATGCTATTACCCCTGAACAAGCGTTAGAAAAGCTAAACGAAGCCCAGTCACTACGCAATAGTAACCCAAACCAAGCCACTGAAATTTTTGATCAGTTAACTAACGACTCAACTCTCGTCAATGAGCCTAACATCATGCAAGAAGCGCTTGAATCGCTGGCATTTATGAATGTCAGCAGTGGTGATTATGATCAAGCACTGAGCTATGCAGAGCAGCTACTGGAGTACGGACAAAAGCAAAGTAATCAGGCAATCACAGTACGAGCGATGCTTATTCAGGGCTACGCACAAGGTAGAAAAAGTAACTTTCTAACAGCAGAGCAGCACTACCGAGATGCATTAGCTATTGCAAAACAGATAAAAGATTCTGTGCTGATTGCCCAGTCTTATGAGCGATTAGCAGCCATTTTACGCTGGCAAGATAAATACATAGCCGCCCTTAATGAGGCACAAAAATCTGTTAATATCTTACATGAGTTTGATGATGAAAAATCGTATGCATCGGCATTACTAAACTTAGGAATAATCGAAGCCATTATTGGCGATCACAATGCGGCGCTTGCAAGTTTAACTCAATCATTTTCTTTGCATCAAAAGCTTGATGACAAAAAAGGCATAGCCGATTCGCTTTACGAAATTGGCGAAGTTTACCGCCGTATGGGCGACAGTGCTCAATCGTTAAAGCACTTTAAAATGTCTCACGTGTTGGATTTAGAAATTGGCTCAAAAGTCGACATCGGTAACAGTGCCATGAAGGTCGGCTACGCTGCACTAAAACAAGGCGAACTTGCTACAGCCACAGATTACGCAGAAAAGTCGATTAGCTATTATCAGCAATCATCTTCAAACACAGGGCTATGTCGCTCGTACGATTTAATGGCGTTAATTGCTTTAAAACAAAATAACATAAGTGAAGCGCAAGCCTATATCAACCGCGCTTTGGCAATCGCTACTGACTATAATTTTCGCTCACACTTGGTATCTTTAGGGATCACCCAAACACGTATTTATCAAGCCCTTGATGATCACGCTGAAGCAATTAAAACCGCAGAGCAGGCTTTAAAACAGGCTGATGAGCTGCAAGATGTTGAAGATCAAATTAGCTTAAATAAGTTACTCACTGACTCTTACCTTGCTTTACAACTGTATAAACAAGCATTTGAATCGCAAAACCGCTATCAAACCCTTGAGGATAATACAGGTAAAAATCAGCACGACTTAACCGTGGCCGCGATGCAAAGCCAAGTAGCTTTTATGCGAAATCAGCAAGAAATCAACCAATTGAGTGCTGAAAAGCAAATTCAAGCGGCTCAACTAAGCGAAAGTGAATGGCAATTCAAAGCGTGGTTACTGGGCTTAAGCTGCGTGATTTTGCTGATATCTGGCTTTGGTTACCGCTCATTTAAAAAGCGTAAGCTTGCCAGTGAACGAGCACAGCTACTCCAAGAAGTCGTTGATAAAAAGAACCGCTTACTAGCCGATGTGTCTCATGAAATTCGCACGCCACTCACAGCACTACAATTGCAAGTTGAAGCATTGCAATACAATATCGCCAAAGACGTAGATGCCTCTTACGATGCCATTAATCGAAAACTTACCGATATCAATGTACTGATCCGTGATATCCATCAACTAGCACAAGCTGACTCCGATAGCCTATATCTGAACTTAAAACCCTATTTACTTGCTGACGTATTATCCGTTTGGCAGCAAGACTTTACTGCTTTTGTAGAAAACAAAGGTTTTGAATTTACTAGTAACATTCACCTTGCTGCAGATATCAAAGTGACATGGGATATAGATAAAATTAAGCAAGTACTGACGAACCTTTTATCAAACAGTACTTTTTATACTGATAAACCCGGCAAAATTAAATTTATAGCAACGGCCTCAGAGCAGAGTATTACTTTTAGTATTGAAGATACCCCACCCGGCGTTACCAATAATCAGTTAGTTGAAATATTCGAACGTTTATACCGCGTTGATAAGTCGCGCAGCCGTCAAACAGGCGGCTCAGGCCTTGGACTTGCGATTTGTAAAAGCCTGATAGAAACACACAAAGGCACTATAAAAGCTGAGCACAGTGAGCTAGGTGGCGTTAAGATCTTCATTTGCTTACCGCTTATTAGTGAACAACAGGTTTAATTAGCACCACGATTCCCTAAAATCGCCCCTAAACAGGGCGATTTCACGACATTTAGCCCAATTAATGCCGACCAAGGTCGCATATTATTTAATCAAAAAAACACCTACATTTTTTAGGGTCTCTCACTAAAAAGTATAGGAGCCTCACAATGGCGGGCGAATATCAACAACAATACAAACAGTTCCAGCGCGATCCGGGTCAGTTTTGGCTTGAGCAAAGTAAACGAATTCCTTGGTTTAAAGAGCCAAGTGCCCCTTATCAATATGACGATAATGATTTTTACCATTGGTTTGCCGATGGTCAGTTAAACACTTGTTACTTAGCCCTGGACCAACACGTCGAAGCTGGCTATGGCGACCAAACTGCACTGATTTACGACTCCCCTGTTACCAATACCAAACAACAATACACTTATGGCGAGTTACAAACTCAAGTTGCTAAATTTGCAGGGCTCATGCAATCCCTTGGCGTAAGCAAAGGTGACCGTGTAGTCATTTATATGCCAATGATCCCACAAGCAGTTATTGGTATGCTGGCGTGTGCGCGCCTTGGTGCCATTCACTCCGTTGTATTTGGTGGTTTTGCACCTCACGAACTCGCTGTGCGTATTGATGATGCAAAACCTAAGCTTGTGCTTACTGCGTCTTGCGGGGTCGAAATTAATCATGTGATCGAATATAAACCACTGCTTGATGAAGCACTCGAAAACGCCAAGCATGCTGTTGAACACTGTATTGTATTTCAGCGTGAACAAGCCATTGCCGAGATGCAAGATGGCCGAGACATCGATTGGCAATCAGCCTCTGATACAGCAAGTGCAGTCGATGCAGTGCCTGTTGCAGGCGACGACCCGCTTTATATTCTTTACACATCAGGTACCACAGGCACACCCAAGGGGGTGGTTCGAGAAAACGGTGGTCACGCAGTTGCAATGCATTACAGCATGGAAACCGTGTATGGCATGAAGCCCGGCGAGGTATTTTGGGCAGCTTCCGATATTGGCTGGGTGGTTGGTCACTCATACATTGTATATGCACCGCTCATTTATCGCTGTGCCACCGTACTTTATGAAGGAAAACCAATAAGAACTCCTGATGCCAGTGCATTTTGGCGTGTTGTAGAAGATTATAAAGTCACCGCCTTATTCAGTGCTCCAACTGCATTTCGCGCAATTAAAAAAGAAGACCCGACCGCCGAGGGCTTTAAACAATACGATACCTCAAGTTTAAAACGTTTATTCTTGGCCGGCGAACGCCTAGATCCGCCAACGTATGAGTGGTTGAAAGACAACACTGGCTTGCCTGTACTCGACCACTGGTGGCAAACAGAAACAGGTTGGGCAATTGCGTGTAATCCAATTGGTATTGAACAACTTGCCACTAAACCGGGAAGTTCAACTGTGCCAACACCGGGCTTTGATGTACAAATTCTTGATATGAATGGTGAGCAGTGCGCCGCAAACGAAAGCGGCGCAGTGGTTATTAAACTGCCTTTACCTCCTGGCTGCTTACCAACAATTTGGCAAAACAATGAACGCTTTCAGGCGGGCTACTTAAGTGAGTACCCTGATTATTATCTCTCTGGTGATGGCGGCTATATTGATGAGGATGGGTATCTATTTATTATGGGTCGTACCGATGATGTAATTAACGTTGCAGGTCATCGCTTATCAACCGGTGAAATGGAAGAGATTGTAGCAGCCCACCCTGCTGTTGCTGAATGCGCAGTATTTGGTGTTAACGATGCACTCAAAGGGCAATTACCCATGGCGATGATAGTGCTCAAAGACGATTATCTTGGCGATAGCAAAGAAGTTGAGCAACAGTTAGTTCACTCGGTAAGAAATCAAATTGGCGCCATTGCCTGCCTGAAAAACATTTTGCATGTTGAGCGCCTTCCAAAAACCCGCTCAGGGAAAATACTCAGAAAGAATTTACGCCAATTGGTCGATGGTGAAGAGCTGCAAATTCCATCAACCATTGATGATGCGAGTATATTCGATGAAATCAACCAACAACTTAACAATCGCTGATCTGCGATTGTAATTTTGTAATGTTACCAAAGGCCTTGTTTAAGGCCTTTATTCGTTTTGGCCTATGGCTTGCAACTTTACATGTAAGTTAGCAAACGAAAAGGTGGTTAACATGGCTGTTATCGCAGGTTATATCCAATTCAATGAATTAGGCAAAACAGAATTTCATTATATTAATCAACTAGCTGATGTATTTAATCGCTACAAAAAAGCAGATGTTCAGCGCTTTGATTGTGATAATGGAGCTATTTTTCACTATGACTTTGATGCTTACCAACAAGCGAGTTGGTTGCAAACTGAGTCGCAAATTGCAACGCTGATTGGTCACCCTTTACTAAGCAGCTCGCGCAGTGATGATTTAAAAACCATGGCCAATACAGCTTCCCTCAACACTTGCTTACAGCAATGTGAAGGGGTATTTAGCTTTTGCCAGTTTAATAGCCAATTAGGCAGCTTAGTACTCGCCACCGATCCCCTTGGTTTAAAGCCGTTTTATACCTTAAAAACAGCGCAAGGCTTACTGTTTTCAACCAACTTGGGGTTATTTAAACAGCTCAGTATTGAGCTTGAAAGTGATGCCGAAGCACTCACAGAGCTTGCTGTGCTTGGTTACCCGCTATTAGATCACACGCCATATAAAAACATAAAATGCTCATACCCAGGCGAAATATTACGTTTTGATGCCAGTCATGGCGTGGTAAAACAGCGTTACTTTGATTGGGTCGCCCTTGCCAAACAGAACTTTGAGGTGACCGACGCAATTGAAGGGGTTACTCAGGCCTTTCGCAGTGTTGTAACAAAAGCGATGCACACCGATAAAAAAGTGCTGAGCACCTTGTCTGGCGGCCTTGATTCACGGCTAATTAACTGCGAGCTATTACGCCAAGGTGTTGAGCTTAAGTCGTTTAATTTTTCGCAATCAGATAGCCAAGATCTCTACTGCGCAAAACAATATGCTTCGCAAAATGCCCTTAAACTTGAGGTTGTGCAAGTACGCGACACGCAAAAGCTCTCTGTTGAGCAGCGCCTTGGTAAATACTGGCGCAAAGCGCATCACAATGAATATAAAACAGTTTCAAGACCACAAATTAGTTGGTCTGGTAATGGTGGCAGTGTTGGTTTAGGTGCCGTATTTTATGGCGACGCTATTTATGAGGCGGCAAAAGAAAACAATCTTGATAAGCTCATTCAAGCTTATTTAGATCAGCAATACGCTTATTTGCCAAAGTCAGTGGTACATAATGCGTCTATGCTGCAACAAAAACTAATTGATAACCTAAAACTTAGTTTTAAACCCTTGGCTGAATTACCACTCGAAAAAGCATTCCAATTGTTTTTACTACTCAATGATCAACATCATCATTTGAGCATTCCGAACGAGCAAGTATGCGAGTTTAAAATGGAGTTCTTCCATCCGTTTTATTCGTGGAAAGTGCTGCAATATCCTTTAGCTGTCCCTGTTGAATATGTTCGTAAGCACCGCTTTTATCAGCGCTGGCTGAAAACCAGTTACCCACGAGCTATGCTTGCACCATGGCAAGCCTATCCGGGTCATATGCCTTGCCCTATCAAGGTAAATTACCAATCACAGTGGCAGTTTAACAATAACAATCTAATGCGTTTTGGCGAGCTGTTTAAGCTGTGGTACGAGATCATGCGCTTTGACCGCCATCAATTGATCAAACGCAGTCACTTTACCGCGTTATGCTTATTACAGTTAGCTCACCTAAAAAATGCGCAGCCAAACATTCGCATTGCTCAGCGGTTCTGTCAGTGGTAATGGATACCTAGGCGCAATAAAACTTAATCATTTGAGGGCATTGTTATGAAATACAAAAACTACTTTCTAAAAAATAATATTACAGGCTAGAATCAAGTTAGTTATTAATAATTTAAGCTGAGACTTTAATGAGAAAATGGACACTTCCTCTACTGCCATTAATCGTATTAGCAGGCTGTACCTCAGTCAGTAAAGATGAATGTTTACAAGCCAATTGGCATGGTATTGGTTATAAACATGGTGCAGATGGCACTGAGTATCGTGATGGCATAGATGCCTTATCACAATGTAGCGAGTATGGCGTAAGTGCCGATATTGCTGAATATAAAGTGGGATACGATCAAGGTCTGGCGGTGTATTGTGAGCCCGAAAATGGCTTTACCCTTGGCATGCAGGGAGCATCTTACAATGGCGTCTGTAATAGCACAGCATTTCGTAAAGCATGGCAAGAAGGCAACGACAGGTATCAAGTACAGCAAAGGCTGATATACATTGATGACCGAATTGACGATATTGACCGCCGCCTAAAAGATATTCGCGCTGAGCTTAACAGCAATCAACTTGATAATGGCCAACAAAAAGAGCTTTATCGAGAACGAAGAGATTTAGAAAACGAGCGCAAAGATTTACGTAAAGAGCGTGCTTTACTACCGCTTTTGAATAAGCTGCCGAGTGTCGAAATTTCAACCGAGTGGTGATGCTTTATGTTTAAGCTTCATCTTATACATTTGCTCGTCAGCAGTGGCGAGTAACTCTTTGGCATTTTTACCATCTTCTGGGTAAAGCGCGATTCCAAAACTAGCACTCACAGGCACTTTTGTTGCGTAGCGCTTTGCTACGCCTTCAACCGCTTTTTGGCAGCGCCCTGCAATGTCTTGGCAAACAGAAAGTTTTGCTAACGTTGGTAACACAATCACAAACTCATCGCCGCCAATACGAGCTAATATGTCTTTATCGCGCAGCTGAAGTGAAAGCTGCTCACTGATTTCAAGCAGTAGATTATCGCCCTGCTCGTGACCAAAGGTATCGTTCACCAGTTTAAAGTTATCAAGGTCGACATAAATCAACGAAAACTGGTTACCTTCATTCGCCGCATGATGAGAAAATGAATGTAACTGAATATCTAAACCTCGCCGATTTAACAGCTTAGTAAGAGGGTCTTGATTGACTAATTCGTCAAGCAGTTGGCGCTTTTCTACTGCCTGCGAAATATCATCAAATGCACCAATGTAATGACTCACTTGGCCATGTTCGTCATACATGGCATCTATGGTTAACAACTCAGGAAAAACTTCACCGGTTTTGCGCTTGTTCCATATTTCACCTTGCCAGCGCCCATTGTGTATTAAACACTCCCACATCAACTCAAAGAACTCTGTGGGTTGCTGCTTAGCTGAAAGTATAGATGGGTTTTTATCAAGCACTTCTGCCTTACAAAAGCCTGTAATTTGCTCAAAAGCAGGGTTAACATCCACAATTTTAGGCTCAGGGGTGGTTATTAATATACCGCGGCTTGTTGTTGAGAAAACGGCTGTAAGCAGCTGTATTTTTTCGTTGCTTTTAACTTCTTCAGTGACATCTTCTGAATAACCATTCCACTCAACACTGCCATTAGCACGGGCAATAGGTGAGGATTTTCCTTCAACCCAAATCACCCCTTTAGTTGGATGATTAACTCTATATACCTCATGCCACTCGCATAATTCGCCTCGCGATTTCTCAATGCTTTTAACGACTCGCTCTAAATCATCTGGGTGAATCGTTTGCATGATTAAATCTGCAGAGTTTTTTATATCATCTGCCGTGCAGCCATAAATGTTGAAGACTTTGGAGCTGGCAAAAGGAAAATATGCGGTGCCATCTTTTTCCACCACATACTGATAAACAAACCCCGGTAAGTTATCAGTAAACTTTTGCAATTTAGCATGTAAAAACTCAATTTCTCGCTCTTTTAACCACTGTTCAGTAATATCGATATGAACGCCTAGCATCCATTCAGGATTGCCATTTTCATCCCAGCTTTGCACTTGGCCCTTATCGAGCACTTTAACCCAATGCCCTTGTTTGTGCTTCATTCGCGCTTCGCAAATATAACGCTTAGAGTCACCTTTAAAGTGAGCGTTTAATAGCTGTTCCGATTTTGATAGGTCGTCAGGGTGAGCAAAGCTGAGCCAAGTTTCAATTGAAACTGGCAATAATTCTTGCAGTGTGTAACCGATAATATCGGCCCACTTATCATTGAAAATGGTTTCGCCTGTTTGTACATTCCAAAGCCAAATACCCGCATCTCCACTGTCGAGAATTAGCTGAGCAATGTCTAAACCTAGATGCGACTTAATCGCATCATACCCTTCACTAAATGCCATAATTAGCCTTGTTAACTAGCCCACCAACAATAAAAGCAAGCCTTAATCATTATTTTAGTTAACAAAATAAAAAAACACTAAAAATCTGTGAAGAATATTGATCTAACGCAGGCTATTAAATCCTTGGCCAATCCACCTCATCAACACTATCGATTGTGCTTACGATGGTTTGATCTCCTTGCCATTTTCGAATGTAACGCGCTAGGGGATCATAAAGCGCTGTTTGCTTATTAATATGAAAATGTCGACCGCCTCTAGGGTCAACGCCGACACCCGCAATATATTGCCAATTACCCCAGTTCGCAGCCACGTCGTAATCGATGAGTTGCTGTTCGAAATACGCTGCGCCATAGCGCCAATCCAGTTCAAGCTCATTAACTAAACAACTTGCCGCAATTTGCCGAGAGCGGTTAGATATATAGCCTGTCGCATTAAGCTCATGCATTATTGCATTTACCAAAGCAAACGGCGTGCGACCTTGGCACCACGCATTAAAGCGCTGGCTGTTAAAAGTCGTCAGTGGCGCACTATGCTTTTGCCCTTTAAACTGGAAGAGTGTTGCGCCAGCATGCATCGCATGCCACTTAAAATATTCGCGCCACAGTAATTCAAACTTTATCCAATAGCTCGACTCATTCGCACCGTTTTCTAACTCATACACTTCAACTTCTCGGTAAAGCTGTTTTGCGCTAATTGTGCCCCCAGCGAGCCAAACACTGAACTTAGTACTGTTTCTAAAGCCGTCTAACTCATTGCGTGTTTCTTTATAACTGCTTGGCGCTTTAGATGAAAAGTACGCATCACAATGCTGCTGAGCTGCAAGTAAACCACCTTTAAAAATGTTAGGTTGAGTTGCAACATCATCAATAGGGTTATCAGGGCATAGTTGTACAGGATGAGGTAAGTGGCTAACCGCTTGCAGTGGCGCCGCTATAAAGGTTGGCTCAGCTTCTACCTTTTTGCGAAAGGCAGTAAAGTTTTTAGGTAGGTCATCAAACTGAAAAGGCAAGTCCGTTGCTTTAAACAAGGTATCTTGTTGATAAGTTTTCACTGTCACTTCTGGGCATAACACTTTGATTTTATAGAGCTGTTTTTGCTCATAAACGCCAACTTGCTCTGTACAAACCAAAGTTTCAATATCGTACTTTTGTAATCGCTGACTGATTACTTGCTCAGGCTCACCACTTAGCACATGAAGTGTTTGCCCAAGCTTCTCAACAGCTTGTGCAAATGCTGCTAGGCTTTCACGTAAAAAACGGTGTCTATGCGTGCCATACGGTTTTGATTGATAGTTAGTTTGCCTAAACCAGCGCGGCTCAATCACAAACACTAAATCAAGCTCGCCATCAAAATCAGCTAACTCAGATAGAATTTCATTGTCGACTAGGCGTAAGTCATTTTGCAGCCAATATAAAACACGCTTTTTCATTATTTGCTCTATTAGAAACCTTAAGAAATCATACGTAAGCCAGCTATTTATCGATTAACTTCGCCACAGTTAGTTAGCATAACGTTTATTAATCATAAACTTACAACCTTCAATGAAGTTTAAGTTTTAGTTAAGTTTTTCTTAAGTTAGCGATTTTATGCTGATAACTGTAAAGAATTTAAAGGTTGATAAAGCCAAACACGCTGCATCTCCTTGGTATTTAGTAGGCATAATAATGATGAATAAAATAACATCGGTTTTATTAATAACATGCACTGCTACAGGGACTGTTTATGCAAACGAGCCTTTAAGCTTAGATGTGGTTTGTGAAGTAAAAAGCAAACCTACTGCAGAGTTAAGCGAGGACAAAGACATCACTGTTGATAAACTCAACATTGATACGCATACGATTTTCGATCCTAATGACCCTGAAACAACCGCCCTACATCGCTTTATCAACTGGCTGCACATTGATACCAAAAACAAAGTGGTTAGTGAGCAAATTACCTTCAAAGAGGGTGATCAAGTCAGTGAGCGTCAGCTACAAGAAGCGGAGCGCATTTTGCGCAGCAAAAAATACTTAAGAGATGCCAAGGTTAGCTATACAAAAGATTGCCTTGAAGATGAACCCCGCGTGGTGCAAATCGATACCTGGGATACCTGGAGTTTATTGCCAACCATTAATTTTGGCCGTAGTAGTGGCAATAATAAATACAGCTTAGGTTTTAAAGAAGAAAACTTTTTAGGCTACGGTATTCGCGCATCTTTAAAGTATAAATCAGATCATGAACGCTCAGGCTACCACTCAGTGCTGCAAATGCCAGTGCCTTGGCAGCCTCATGCAACCCTCACTTTACAAGCTGATGATTACGATGACGGGCAAGTGTTTTTAGTGGATTATCATCAGCCTTTTTATCAACGCAGCAGTGACGCACTAATGCGCTACTTTGCTAAATCACAAAAGCAAAAAAGTTATATCTATCAAAATGGCATGACTCGTTCAGAGTTTTTTACTGATGAATTAATCGCCCAGTTTGCTTACGGCGGAATTTTATCGCAAGACAGTCAGCAAACCTTTCACTGGCTTGCTGGGATTGATTACGAAGATGTCAGTTACCGCCCTTTTGAAACAGAGCCTTTGCTTGCAGGCCTTAACGATTACACCATTGCAGCGCCTTGGGTCGGATTACATTGGCTAGAAGACAATTATGCCGTATTGCACGATATTGACCTAATAAACCACAACGAAGACGTTAACCTAGGTTGGGAGCTAAATTCAAAGTTTGCCATCGATACCGTAAATTTTGGCCAAGGCTTTTTATTTGATACAAATCTTACCAAAGCGTGGTTTAACAATAACGCCTTGTATCGATTTGCCGCTGGAATGAAAGGCAATATGGGAACTGAGCTTGATGACCGTTTAGCGCTTTATTCAAAAGCACAATTTAACTATCGCTGGTCAAACTCATTTGCTTTTTATGCGCATCTAAATGGTCATTGGCAAAACCATGAATTTGCTGATAAACCACTGGCCGTTGGCGGTGAAGAAGGCATGCGTGGCTTCCCAGAAAGTTACCAACATGGTACATCAAGCGTACAAGCAACGGCTGAACTAAGAATGTACCCTAATATCAATCTGTATCAGTTTGTAGATGTAGGCTTTGTTGGCTTTGTTGATGTAGGCCAAGCATTTGGCAGCACTGAAACTGCAAATATTTCAGATTCAATGCTAACCAGTGCAGGCGTTGGTATTCGCCTATATTCATCGCGCTCAAGTAACGACAATGTGATACATATCGACTTTAGTACGCCTCTGGGCAGTTACCAAGACGTGGATTCATGGCAAATAGGAATGTCGGTTGAAACAACTTTTTAAGCATCTTGCTCTTTACTCATAAGCTCGCTCATGCGCTGCATAAGCTCTTGCTCACTGAGGTCTTCTTTGTGTGTGCCTATAGTCCAGATATGACCAAAAGGGTCTTCTAGAGTCCCTGACCTATCGCCATAAAATTGGTCATGTACTGGGCGTAGCTCTTTTGCCCCAAGCGACAAAGCTTTAGCAAAAACACCATCGACATCTTCAACATACAGCATAATGCTCACCGGTGTACCGCCAAGTTGTTGCGGCGACTTAAATTGCACATCAGGGCAATTATCAGAAAGCATAATATGAGAGTCGGCTATTTTTATTTCAGCATGCGCCACTCCACCATCAGGCAAGGGCATTTGCATTACAAGCTCTGCATCAAAAGCGTGTTTGTAGAACTCTATCGCCTTAGTGGCACCTTCAATAACCAAATACGGGGTTACCGCATGGAAACCTTTAGGGATTGCAGAAACAGCCATGTTACACCTCAACGTTAAATGTGTGAGTTATAAAGGTAGCAGTTGTAGCTAATTTCACTAATCTAATAATAAAAACGCCAGCGAAATCTTTCGCTGGCGTTTTAAATACAAATACCAATCAACTTAACAAAGCGGTGTATTATTCAGGCCAGCTTTGAGCTCCATCAATTGCAACCTCTGTTTGATTTAACGTCGTGCAATAACCTGTGGCAGATGAGGCATAGTAAACATCACCTAATACCGTGTAGTTTTTTGCTTTAACCTGCTGTTTTGCTTTGTCTGACGTTGCCATGCCCCACATGCTGAAGTAGTTGCTCAAATCGAGCTCGGCTGCTTCTGAAAGCGCTATTAATAGCCAATCATTGTTGCCTATGCTTTGTGCCTCCGACAAGCTGTAGCTTGAAAAGCCAAGTGCATCTTTTTGTGCCTGCCAATTAGTCTCGCTGTTATCAGCTAGATTAAACGCACGCTCCAAGATGTGTAAGCGAGGGTATAAATGCCAGCCGTTTTCAAGCTTATTGTGTGCCTGTGCGGCCATCATAATTTGTAAATAAATAGCGTGACTTTGCGACCACTCTGACATCGCTAAACCTTGCATATAAGCAAATGCATCTGCGCTTTGTTTACTGGCTTGTAAATGATCAAACAAGTTCTCGAATGGCAAGTTTTGGCACGATGCCGAAAAGCCGGTTTCATCTTCAAACTTCGACTTACTGTAGTAGGAGTAAAAGTTGGTATTTGAATGGCCACCAAACCCTTCGATACGGAAGCGCCCTCTTTCAAGTCCATGCCCTAATTCATGGATATCGCCATGCCCAGTTGGATTAAAATTCCAACCTGCGTCATACGGATTACCAGAACAACCCCAACCACAGGTCGGTTGGTCTGCATTCATATGTTTTACAATATCAATTGTTTGCACCTCAATATTGCGTGCACTCGCAAAGTCATGAATTTCGCTAACCACATCGATGCCCGGCCCTTTGAAACCAGCAAGTACATGCGGATAGTTATGAGTATAACGCTCTACTGCATGGGCGAAGTCAGACGCTATGGGCCAATAACCATCGTTAATTGAAATACGCATTTTCTCGAGCTTTGAATGCACTTCAAAGCCACCGGTTGCTACCTCAGCCCAATCATAGTCGCCTTTTTCAAGCAACTCAGCAAAGCGCTCATCATCACTGCTGCTGCGCCAATACGGGTGCTCACCTACATTACTAAATTCAAAGCTGACATCTAAATCATTTTGATCAAACTCAATTTGAATTGGCCCACCATAAGGTGACGTAAAATAGACCGTTTCATTTGTCTCTATAGGCACATGAACCGACTGCAATTTAGCGGGTCGATTATAGCCATTGCTGCTCATGTAATGTGTTGCGCCATCACGCAGAGTATTAACAAACACCTTGGTATTCACTGCTTGATTATCGGTGCGTTTGATAGCAAATGTTTGCCCCGGCAAGGCATACACACCCGTTGAGCGAAAATACGCCTTACTCTGCATATTCACGGTGACGGTTTTAGGTGTTACATGACTAAAATCACTACGGCTGAAATTCCCCATATCAACTTGAAGTGGATTAACTTTACGTATATTTAATACCGCATGATCAGTAAACAGTGCGCGAAAGAAGCTTGTATTATCGGTGCTTAGCTTATCCATCGGGAAGCTCACAACTTGGCGATAATGATCTGCAAGCAGCGCCAGTAACTGGTAAAAGCGATAGCCCTGCTCAGTAAAGATATCTGTTTTCGCTTGGTCAAAACCTCTAAAAACCGAATTAATGATAGTTGCCGCATCACTAAACTGTTGCTGATATTGGCTTTCAGCTGGGCAGCTACGATTATCACAGGCACTTAAATCAACACTAAATTCGCTGCTTTTAAAGCGGCTAAGTAAGTCTTTAATAGTTTGCGCATCAGTTGGCAAGCTGTCGTTGATAGCAATTGGGTTCCACTGTGCCAGTTCTAATCGGTGCCAATAGTTATCACCTGCAACGCTCACATGGAGTAATTCAAATAGCGCTTTACCTAGTGCTGTTTGACTACCATCACGCTGAATATAGATCACCGCTATATCATTTGCTTGCGCTTGCTTTACTGCAGCCACAACATTCTCAATATTTAATCCTTCACGCTCATGCTGAGAGATAATCAGTACATCCGTGTCAGTTGTTAAACACGCCGCTAAAGCGTCATTGTCACAACTTGTATTGTCGTTATAGCTCACCATGCCTTCATATTGACTATCAAACCACTCTCGCGTTTTAATCCTATCTTGAAAGTAATAGCTTTGATCAAGTTGCGCTAATACAAGTTTAAGTGGCTGCTCTGCGGTTATTTCTCTACCAGCTAACCATGTGGTGCTGTTTTTCAAAAACTGAGTCATTTGCTCGTTAATGGTATTTCGATAAGGATTACTACCAAATACCAAGTAACGGCCCTGCTCCCCATCACTAGTTCCAACTACAGCAAGGTTTCTGACTTTTGTCTCGTAGCCATCTTGCCAACTATTGTTGGTAAGTAGAACTGGCTCATTGAATGGATAAGTGGCATTTAATAACGTTGCATCCCATGTTGGATACCAGTTTAATTCATCAAGAGCGGAGCTTGAGCCAAAAGCAAATAAGCTATTTTTAATGCTTTGAAAGCGCGCTTTGTGGGTATCTATTTCATTAAGCGCAGCATCAAGTAGCAACTCACTGTTTGGAACAACCAGCGCATTACCCGTTTCGAGTGCCTCGGCCACATAACTTTGGGTGATGTTTAACACAAACTCAAAGCTTGCCTGTACACGTGAGTCAGAGGCTGTGATTGTGAATTTATGTTCACCAAGTTCTTCATTACTCGCGGTGCCTGATAAGATGCTAGTTTGCTCATCAAAACTTAGCCACGTTGGTAAACCTGTTAAGGTTAAGCTCACATCATCGTTGTCTGCATCGGTGCTGATTAACTGCACACTCAAAGCCTGCTCAGCACGAACTTCACTACTCAGTGGAGACACCACAGGCGCTGAGTTTGCTCTGGCAGCGATGTTAAATGTTTGCTCTGCCTGCTGCGTCACTTCGCCATCTGAATAACGAAAACGAATTTGCTGTTCGCCCGTATTCGCAAACAAGGGCGTGCCGCTAAAACTGAGGTTAGTCGCATCAAAGCTAAGCCAATCAGGTTTACTAACTTCACTTACTACCACAGTGTCATTTTGTGCATCAGTAAATGTTAGCTGGTAAGTATAAGCTTGGCCTTCATTGCTATCCGATGGGATGGACGTGAGCGTTGGCGGTGTATTTTCAATAAGTTTGGCCTCTACATTAATATCAATCAAAAGCTGTGCAGAGAGCTGCCCATCAGTGACCGTAAACTCAATGTTTGCATACTTACCTACTTGCTCAGGCGTGCCACTGATACTTGCTGAGGCTTCATTAAAACTTAGCCAACTTGGTAAGTTTGTTACAGACAAAGTAAGTGGGTCATTATCTGGATCAGAGACTTCAGGGCTAAAACTCAAGGTTTCACCAACACGTAAAGTCTGTGATTGACCGCTGATTTGCGGCGCTTGATTTTGTGGTGTTTCGGTTACAGGAGGGGTTGTTGTTTGTTTTTCATCTGAGCCTGAGCCGCCACAAGCAGCAAGTGTTAGCAATACAGCCGAGCATAATAGCGAGCGTATGCACAAAGAGTAAGGTGCGTTCATTGAGTTCTTATCGGTATGGTAAACAATTTTTTAACATTATAAGCCGATACTACAAACTAATATCTCGGAAAAAATACGTAAATTGATATCGCTGTCATTAATTGTTAAAGCGTAAAAAGCCCCATAAAGGGGCTATTTAAGGGTTACGAGCTTGGGTTTGCGAAATCGGGTCTGGGTAACTTTTCGAGTATGGCGTATAAGTAAATCACCACAAGGCAAAGCCCTCCCGCTACAAAGAATAAAGTTGGGCCATCGTAATAATCTAAAATTAAACCACCACCGAGGGGTGCTAAAGCAAATCCTAAATCATAAAACGAAGCCGCGCCAAAGTAGGCTCCACGTAAGTTTGATGGTGCGAGCCTATCAAGGTGAACATTCATCGTCGGAAACAAAATGGTTTCGGCCAAGCTCATCACCACTATCGCACCTATCCAGCCCCAGAATAAATCGATTGGATTAAGTGCGAGCCAAAACTGCGACACCATCAATAGCGCCAAACCAATTTGTATTCGTACCGTTAGGCTAAATCGCGCCATCATTTTTAACAGCAGAAATTGACTTGAAATGATCACTATCGCATTGGTAAATATCAGCGCAGAAATCAATGCAAGTAGGTCGGGTGCCTCTGCACGAGTTAGGTATTGTATGAGTGAACTATCCATTTGCGCATAAATAAACATGCACAAAATATTGGCTAAAATTAAACACTGCAGCAGCTTATCTGCAAATAGAATACGTAAGATTTGCTTGCCTTGTACAGCTGGTTTTTTCTCTTCAGGCTCGTCGATTGCGGCAGTATTTTTGGCGGCTTTATCACTAAAATTAAAGCCCCAAACAAGCAGCACTAATAAAATAGCAAATGCCCCTGCGGTAATATAAAAGCTCGACTGCTCACCTGTTAAACCTAGCCATACCCCAGCTAATGGACCCACCGCACAGCCCACATTAACAATAAAGTACAGCGACTGCATGGCCAGCTCACGAGTTTGTGCATCATTAATAATATCGCCAATCGCCGCACTGGTTAGTGGTCGCCAAAGTGCAGTCGCAATAGAGCATAAGGTCATCACAATCACATAACCGGCCACGGTTTCTACCTCAGCCAACAGCGAGAAAGAAATAATATACAGCACACCAGTGATGTACATCAGCGTATGCCGGCCCACTTTATCTGAGAGGCTACTGCCAATAAAACTGGTAAACACCGAAATCACGGCAGCACTGGTAAGTACCAAACCGACTTCTGTCGCCGATAAAGCAAACTTTTCGTACAAGATCACCGCAAGAAATGGCCATACCATGTAATAGCTGCCACGGGTAATAAACGAGCCAAATAAGAAGATCCACATAAGCACAGGAAACTGCTTAAAGCGCGCTAAAGAGATATCTGAATTCATTATTTTAATTTTTATGATGATGATTAAAACACTATACAGGAACTGAATCTGCCTTGGGTATTTAATCTAAAACTTGTTTGTAACAGCGTATTAATTAGCTAAAAAACAAACGCAACTTAATTGTGAATAGTGTTAAGCCAACTTGAAAAAGATTAATCTAAATAAGAATAGTTATTGATTGTATTTTTCATTTCTGTAGTATACGCAGCGTTCCTCAAAGGGATAACCTACAAAAAGAACTGGAAACCTACAATGAAATCAATAAAACCAAGCTTACTGGCACTTGCCATAACAACACATTTTTCAGCCTTTGCTGATGACGCTAAGCCGAAACAAGATATGGAACGCTTAGTTATTACTGCAACGGGTTTTGAGCAAAAAGTTACCGAAGCACCTGCAAGTATTTCAATTATCACTAATGAAGATATTAAGTCTCATGCCTTCACCTCAGTACTTGATGCTGTGCAGTATTTAGAAGGTATCGACATTGGCACAACTCGTGATAAAACAGGCCAAGGCAGTGTAAGTATGCGTGGTTTAACAGGTGAATACACCCTGTTACTTATTGATGGTAAACGCCAAAACAACCATGGCGATATTTATCCAAACAACTTTGGTGGTAACGCGTTTAACCACGTACCACCGGTCGATGCCATTGAGCGCGTTGAAGTAATTCGCGGCCCTGCATCAACGCTTTATGGTGCAGATGCACTGGGTGGTGTAATTAATATCATCACTAAAAAGCACACTGACAGCTGGAGCGGTGCAGTATCTTTTAGCCGTTCATTACAACAAAACGATGATTTTGGTGATGACATTACCACTGACTTTAGTGTGATGGGTCCGCTTATCAAAGACGTATTAAGCTTAGGTGTACGCGGCAGCGTTTACGAGCAACAAGCATCATCGCCAACATTTGAACCAGCAACCGATCCTAATGGTGTTGTACATGCTCGTTCATTAGGTTTTGGTAGTGGCGGTCGTACCGTTGATAATACAAACGAGCAGTATGGTTTTACTTTAACTTATACACCGTTTGAGTCGCATCATTTACGTTTTGATTACGATAACTCAAGCCAAGTGTACGACAACACGCCAAGCTACGACATTGAGTCAGGCACCATTACTTACCCGCTTGGTACTAAAGATAACATTGAATCAATTTGGCAAGACCGCCGCGGCCAAGTAAACCCGCGCGCAGGTTATGCGGCAGACCAAGAGTTTGACCGTGAATGGTGGTCACTCAGTTATGATGGTGAACTTAATTGGGCAACGATTAAAGCCTCTGTATCTTATGTTGATACGCAAAACAATGGCCGTACTTTACCACTGAGTGTAAGCGAGCGATTAGAGCTGCAAGCTATGTACGATGGTACTGGCGAATACGAAGGAATGGACGAGCAAGCACGTAAAGACTTAGCCGAAGAAACATTCTTACCGCGCCCTGCTCGCCCACTTGAAAGCAGCCAATATACCTATGACTTACGCTTTGATATTCCTATCACAGGTAGCTTTGGTAGCCATAACCTAGCAATTGGTGGTCAGCTTATCGACGGTGAATTAAAAGACGGCGTATTTGGCCTTGAAAGTGACCAAGCAGGTCAAGTGCAAGAGCAAAACATGTACTCAATCTTTGCCGAAGATAACTGGATGGCAACTGACAACTTCACCTTTACATTAGGTGCTCGTTACGATGACCATGATGTATTTGGCAGCCAAGTATCACCGCGCGTTTACGGTGTATATAACCTCTCTGACACTTGGACCTTAAAAGGGGGTGTGAGTACAGGTTATAAAACGCCGCAAACCACTGATCTTTACGACGGTATCACCGGATTTGGTGGTCAGGGCACAAGCCCATTTGCGGGTAACCCAGATTTAGAACCAGAAACCAGTGTGAACTCTGAAGTTGCACTGTACTGGACTTCGCTTGATGGCGATCACAACATTAATGTGACTTACTACAACACCAAGTTTGAAGACAAAATTGCCCGCGGCGACACTATTTTAAGCTGTGAACAAACTAACGATGTACGCCCTTGTGTGAACTTAGGTCAGTACGATCAACTTGGCTACGATAGCTACAGCCAAAAGATCAATATCGACGAAGTAGACCTTCAAGGTGTTGAAATTGCTGGTCAATACACTATCACTAAAACAGTGTCTGTTAACGGTAACTACACGTGGACTGATAGCGAACAAAAGAGCGGTCCTGAACAAGGTCAGCCATTAACTAACTCAGCTGAGCACATGGCAAACCTTACCCTAAACTGGGAAGCGACTGACTTTATGAACTTATACCTACAAGGTGTATATCGTTCAGACCGTTACCGCGGTTGGGATAACGTGCACGACAAAGCGCTATATTACAAAAACTACAACCTACTTAATTTAGGTGCGCAGTTTTATGTAAATGAGTACGTGCAAATCAATGCCCGTGTAAACAACCTATTAGACGAAGATTTCACCTCATATAGCACTAGCTATACCGACCTAAATGGCGATGGTGAGTACGAATACCTAACAGGTCGTGGTGTAGTTAGCGAAGTCACATTCACAGACGACTACAACGTTAAAGATAAAGGCCGTAACTTCTGGATTGGCGTCACCGCTTACTTCTAAGAAAACTCCCTGAAAATAGACAGCATGCAGTCATGTGCTGTCTATTTTTCTAACTACACAATTACTCCTACTATCAGTATTCTTTTTATTGTCACTAAACTGCCAACTTCACACACTAAGCTGATGATACCTGCGTAAGCTTATTTGTCAGTCTATGGAACATATCCTTACAGCCAGTGGTATCTGTATTAGTTATCAAGATGAAGGCGATAAAAATGCGCCAGTGATCATCTTAATTATTGGCTTAGGTGCTCAATTTACCGTTTGGCCAGAGTCGCTATATTTTGGCTTGGTCGAAAAAGGCTTTCGGGTTATTCGTTTTGATAATCGTGATGCAGGGCTGTCCTCATCGTTAGATGAGTTAGGCAAGCCGAGCCTGGTGAAGCATTGGCTTAGCCGCCGATTACCGATTCGCTCAAAGCTGCCATATTCGCTCGATGACATGGCTCGCGATGTAAAAGAATTAATGGATGCACTGGCTATCAAAAAAGCGCACTTAGTGGGGGCTTCGATGGGTGGCATGATTGCGCAAATTGCCGCGGCAAAGTATAAAAAACATGTACTGAGCTTAACTTCAATTATGTCGAGTAGCTCGCCGTTATCGTTTTCGGGTTCAAACATTAACCTGCTAGTAAAGCTCGCTAAAATACGCCCCCGAAGCAGTAATAAAGAAGCCGCGATTGATTACAATGTTAGGCTCAACCAACTCATTGGCAGCCCAGCCTACCCACAAGATGAACACGCTTTATACGCCAACGCACAGCGCTATATTGAACGGGCCCACACGAATCAAACTGGCTTTAAACGTCAGCTTGCAGCCATTGCCGCAACGCCTTATCGCGAGCAATTACTAAAAAAGATTAAAGCCCCCACATTAGTAATTCATGGCAGCGCTGATCCTGTTATGCCACTGTCTGCGGGTATCAACACCGCACTGTTAATAAAGCGCAGTAAGTTAAAAGTTGTGCCTGGTATGGGTCATGATTTTCCGCCCGCTTTAATGAAAAAAATGACTAAGTGGATTGCTAAACACGCAGCTAAAGTCAGCGCCAAAAAAGCCGCTAAAAAACCCTAAAAGCATGATAGAATTATCATACAATTTATAAGGTTAGCGTTTTATGTTGCGTGTATTTTTTAGTCTGTTTTTAATTATCCCTTGGTTAAGCTTTGCCGGTGTGTCACTAAGCGAGCAGCGCATTATTTATCAGGGCGAAATTAGTGCCAAAAACAATCAACATGTTGCACAGCTTTTGGCTGAGCAGCCAAGCATAAACAGCATACAAATTACCAGTGGTGGCGGAAACGTTGATTTAGGTATGGACCTCGCCGAATTAATTTTGGCGCATAATTTAAAAGTTCATATAAAACAATTTTGCTTTTCGTCGTGTGCGAATTACGTATTGCTTGCAGGAAACCCTACCACCATAGCTAAGAACGCCATTGTCGGTTGGCACGGCGATGCCGCTTCGGCTCGCTGGCGAGATAGCGATATTGATGCCATGGTAACGCATTTAAAAGAGCCAGAAAAAACAACCAAGTGGCAGACTTTACGCACTCATTACGATGAAATAATCGCAAAAGCCGTGACTCGTGAAAAAGCCTTTTATGCAAAACGC
Organism: Pseudoalteromonas sp. UCD-33C; assembly: GCF_001306895.1. Taxonomy (NCBI): domain Bacteria; kingdom Pseudomonadati; phylum Pseudomonadota; class Gammaproteobacteria; order Alteromonadales; family Pseudoalteromonadaceae; genus Pseudoalteromonas; species Pseudoalteromonas sp. UCD-33C. Next base: position 65,991 of record NZ_LJTB01000001.1, read on the forward strand.
GGGGTTAATCATGACTTGCTAACGATTGGTTTATCTGAAGAGCTAAAACGTGCAGCTGTGGCACAAAAAGCCAGAGGCTGGAGCTACTCAAAAAAAGCACTCAATACACTGAATGTGAATAATATTGAGTTTGCAGACTGGCAGCCCCGCTCGGCAAAGAACTTTCCGTTACTAATAATTAGTGAGCTTGGGGATTAGCTTTTGTAATCACGGATATAACGGTAATCAAATTCGGTGTCATCTAGAATGTCGCAATAATCACGAAAATCATTACTCTGCATTTGCTGAATATCGATGATCACCGACTGCTCTGTTACGAGCTTTTTAAAGCTTTGCAATAGCGTACGTCCTTGCTTTGCATCTATATGGCAACCGAATTGATAAATGTCATATAACCGAGCGAACTGATCACCGCTATGTCTTGAGCTTGCCATGAGTGCTTCACCACGCTCAAAAGCAAGCATTCTTCCCAGAATAAATTGCGCTCTAGGTTCATTTTTATGTTCAACGAGATAACGTAAAATAGTTTCTGATTTAAATGTATCTTGCGGAAAATTCCCCTGATAAACGCCTCGTTCATCAAAGTGACGACCGGAATAATAGGCAAAAGCATAGCTAAATGCTTTTTTGTCAGACAAGGTTGCAAGAAACTCATCATCTGTCGGAATATGTTTTGCTCTAAACTTAGCAGCTTGATGTTGCTCTTGTTCTACCTGTTTTTCAATAGACAAATACTGCTGGTGAGCAAATGCACCAACGGCGCCTGCAAAACTCAAACATGATGTAGCAATTAGGGTACTCGGTAATACTACCAACCAATGATTTTTAATTTTTTTATACCCTGCTAGCTCACCAGATTCATACACCTCAGCAAATAACTTATGATCAATAAATGGAATGCTTTTACGTGCAATAAATGCTGCTGACCAAGAGCCAAGTGCAAATAACAAAGCATAAATTGATAAAGACAATGTACCGCTGATCAAAACCTCCGAACTGAGCGCAACAGCGATTACTGATAGGTATGCAATAAGTGAAATAACTGAAAAGATACGATCATAGCCACGCCCATGAATACGAACGGCTAGGCCAACGAGTACGCCGCTAATCACTAACATTACTGGCCCAATAGCACTTTTAATTGAAAATACTGTGATCCATAAAATAATGATTGGGATACTCCAGCACGCTACGCCGATTGCGGCTGCAAGTGGACTTTGCTTAACTAGCTTTTCTTTAACTTGCTCTCGACTCTGCTCAGTAACAGACATATCAACTCCGTTTTGGTTTTATTATTTTTTCCTGTAAAACAAAGTGATTCTAACTAGAACAGCTGATTATAAAAAGAGGAACATAAATTTTCGTGGTACAAAAAAAGCCACTTCGCAGTGGCTATTTAAAATAAGCTTTAATTAAACACTAAACTTATGCCATGGGCCTATTATAGCAAGTGTTTTTGAAGGTGAGTAAACGTTCACAAACAATGTGCTACCATCTGGTGAAAAACAGGCACCTGCCAGCTCGGTTTGCGCCACTAACCGGGCAAAATTATAAACTTGCCCATCTGGTGTCACACCACGAAGATGATTATCAACCACATCGGTGTACTGGTCTTCACAAACAATTAAATGACCATTAGGTGACACGGTTAGGTTATCGCCAAAGTTGTAAAGGGTTTTGCTAGTACTTTCGACAAACAACGAGATTTTACCTGGTTGCTGTGCTTCTTTATCTGTGCCCTCAAATTCTGATGGCTGATATTTCATAACCTGACCAAGTTGTTTTTTACCGCCATTGGTACAGCAGAAATAAAGCTCTTTATCACCCCAGTGAATACCTTCACCGCGAGCAAATAGTGCCGCACCTTGTTTGTATCCGCGCAGGCGTAAGTCGTCTTTCGGGCTTTCAGGGTTATCTAAATTGACCCACTCAACCTCAAGCTCTTGATGTAGCCCCATGGCTTTATTATTCCAGTTGCGGCTATCGAATTGTGGCTTACCTTTTACCACCATAGCTTGTAATTGCCCGCCTTTATGCAGCTTGCCATATTCCTTTGGAATAAAACGATAAAAGACGCTATCACCTTTATCTTCAGTTAGATAAACAATGCCCGTACGCGGATCAACAGCAGCCGCTTCGTGGTTAAATCGACCCATGGCTTTTAATGGCTCAGGTTTAATTAAGCCTTTGCTATTTGCGGGTACTTCAAAAATATAGCCGTGGTCTTGATTAAATCCATCGGCTTTAGTATCGGTGGTTTCTTCGCACGTAAGCCAAGTGCCCCATGGCGTAATACCGCCAGAACAGTTACGAATAGTGCCAACCAATGACAGGTATTCTTGCTCTTTTTGATGGGTTTTTAAGTTATAAACGATATGACTTGTGCCACCCGGTAACGCCACACCGTCACTGTTAGTATCAAAAGCCAGGGGCGTTTTATGGTTGGCAATACTTGCTTCAGCTTTCGCTAAATCTTTTGGTTTGAGCTCATGGTTTCTCACTAATGCAACACGGTCATTACCAAGCGCTAGACAGCCCATGCCATCAGCTTTGTCCGGTACTGTAAACCCATCAGACATTTTCTCACCTAGGCTTGAAACTACTTGATAACTAAATCCCTCGGGTAAGTCGAGCAATTTATCTGGATCAGAAATTAACGGACCAAAGCCGACAGCCGTTGTTTTTAAATCACCTAACGACACTTTACCTATGGCACTTTTTGATAATCCTAAAAAGGCTAATGTGCCCGCCCCTACTAAAAATTCTCGACGTGAAACCATGCTAACTCCAAGCTAAAACCAGCTTTATCATACAAATAAAAAAGGCATTATAAAGCAATGAAACGATAAAAAGTTACATTATCACAATATTCACGAAATTGTCATAAAGCACTACTCTTTGATGATTGCTAGTTGCTTATTAGGTAGCAGCACAATTAAGTAACCACGCTGCTCTAAGTTACAAAAATCAAATTCAAAACCTGCAATTTGTAAGTCACTAGCGCAATGAGTTAGCGGTATATAAGCTGTTGCTGTTGCTTCAGTTAATTCACTATTAGCAAGTTTATAGCTGTAGTTCGTATTGCCGATAAAACTAACCAGCCTAACCACAGGGTAATCACCACTATCTACAGCCTCAGTGCGTGTTAAAAAAGCCAGTTTCAGCGTTTCGCCATCCATATAACTGATCACATAATTAGCTATATCACTAACAACCCACTTTTGTAGATGAGCTTTTATTTCAGCATCATAAAAAGCTGCAAAGCCAACCTTTGAGACCACTGAACGCTTAAAGTTAAGCTTTTCAAAACCACCGTAGCCATCGATTGATTGCTGGAAGTTCTGCTCCTTATAAATTGCGCTTGTTGGTGTGTTGTTTCGTAGGTTCATCATATAAAAATCAACCGGGTACTCGCTAAAGTTATAAACATAATAGTCATTTTCATAGACACCTTGGTATAAATCGTCTTCGTCAAACACTTCCTCTTCAGCGCTATTGCAACCAGTAAGTAAGAGTAAAATGCATAATCTCAGTAGATAATTCATTGCTCATCCCTTTTTCTAAAAACGATAATTTATAGTTGCAGCGAATTGCTGCTTGGCAGTTTCACCCACGAGCGGGCCAGACCACTGCTCATTAAAAACATAAGTCAGGTTTAGCGAGGTAAATGGGTTTAGGGCTGCACTTGGCTGATATTCATATCTGCCAAACTCAGGGGCGATATTGCCATTAGCTATGCCATACAGGTATTGAGTGTATTTTTTATCTTGCCAATAAAAACCGAGATCAGCACTTAGCTGTAACCCTAATCCTTGGCCATAAATCGGTAGGTTATAGCGGGCAAGAAACGTAAGTCCATCGGAGTGATTCGAAATATCTTGCGCTAAACGAACAAAAAGCTGTTTATATTGCAGCTGCGTTCTGAAGGTTAGCTCACCTTTGCCGTCTTTATAGTCAGTGAAAACCTCATCATCCGACAACTCATCACTAAAGATTAAACTGCTATCGTAGGTTTCATCTCGGAAACTAAGCCCCATTGACGCTTCAAATTCTGCGCCTTGTAAAAAGGCATATTGCACTAAGCCATATTTAGGCCCTATGCGCCAGTTGCCTTTTCGGGCGTTGAAGTATGGCAAGACCATGGTTTGAATATCGTGATCTCGCCATGCTGTATCAATGGCCAATTGTGCAGCACCGACCTCCATTTGCCATTGCTGTGATTGCTCATCGGCCTTGGCATCATCAACAAATAATGCTGCTAAACAATAAGCTGCAATCAACAGATAAGAAAAAAGACTATTTCGCAGAAATTCATGTTTGGTCATGATAATGTCCCTATATTGGTGTTTTATGCAGTTTAACGCCTCACCATTAGGGCTGACTTGCTGCAAATGTCACATATTTAATCGTGACATTTGTCATATACATAAACGAATAATTGCGGATTAAACTAAGCGTATGAACAAACTCTTGCAAACGTTGATACATCGAAGCGATTTCATACTCTCAGCAATCACCTGGGGGTTTGTGTTTATTTATACTCTGCACGCTTGGTCGCAAAGAGCAGAGTCGGCGCAGCTAAGTTTTAGTACAATAAATACGTTTTTGATCAGTGTGTTATTTATAAGCTTTTTTGCTTTTTTAATTTATTTTGAGTTTTTCAGATCACGATTTAAGCACTATCAAACCCGTATTTTGAACTTCACTATCGCTAATGTTGTGCTATTGATGTGGCTATTTAATATTGGCTTTGTTGCAATTCTATTGATCATCTTCTTAGTTAAATTCAGCGATTACGAGCCAAACAAAGCCAGCCTCTATTTACTCATTTGCCTGCCCTTTTTGATGGCGCTGACGCTTCACTATGGCTTTGATAAGCAATTTGTATTGCTCAACGGGTTGGCTTTCACTTTATACAATAGCTTTGCCTATCGCTTTGCTACTCGGCTTATTTCTGAGCGTAAAGCCAAAGAACAAGCAGCCCATTTATTACGTGAATTAAAAGCAACTCAAGCGCTTTTAAACGACACCGCAACTCGCGATGAACGTATTCGTATTGCCAGAGATTTACATGATACCCTTGGCCACCACCTTACAGGACTCAGTATTCACTTAGAAGTCGCCAATCATTGTGCTAATCATGAAGCACCAAAACACATAACTAAAGCACAGCAAATTACCCGCTTGTTATTAAATGATGTGCGTGACTCTGTCTCGTCAATGCGAGAAAACCAAACCATTGATTTACATGCATCGCTTAATTCACTGTGCAGCCATGTTACAGGCTTAAATGTCACACTCAATTACGATGAAAATATAAAAATAAGTGATACGTTATTGGCACAAACGTTATTTCATACTGTGCAAGAAGCGATTACGAATTGTATTAAACACAGTGATGCGACCGAGCTGTCGGTAAGCTTAGACCTCCAAGCTGATTCAGTGCATCTCACTATCTATGATAACGGCGGCGAAATGCCCAAGCTGAACTTAGGCAATGGCTTAACAGGCATGCAAGAGCGCTTAGCTTTAGTGCGAGGGGCAATCGAGTTTGAACAAAATAATAATGGGTTTGCGATTGCTGCAACGTTACCTCATAAACTTAATCCACATACTTTGGCGTAAAAAATGATTAGGGTATTACTCGTTGATGACCAAACATTATTAAGAGAAGGCTTAAAAAGCTTACTCGCCCTTAAAGCAAATATTCAAGTCGTGGCTGAGGCTGACAATGGCCAAACGGCTCTTGAGATGCTCAAGCAACATTCTATTGATGTTGTACTCCTTGATATTCGCATGCCTATTCTAGACGGTATTGGCGTACTGAAAAGTATGCAAGCACAACAGCTGAGGCAACCAGTACTGGTACTCACGACCTTTGATGATAGTGAACAAGTGCTAGAATGTATTCGCTATGGCGCTAAGGGTTATGCGTTAAAAGATATTAATTTAGAGCGCTTGGTCAGCGCCATCGAAACACTTGCTAAAGGTGGCTCAGCGCTAGCTCCTGCGATCACCGAGCGAATTTTGAATAAGCCCACTAAAACAACCGATACTTCTTTAGCAACTCCTGATAAATTAAGTAAAAGCGAGCTTAGAGTGCTCAATTTAATCGCTGCAGGCTATTCAAATAGTGAAATCGCCGAGGCACTTTATAAGTCTGAAGGGACTATCCGTAATCAAGTGTCTTTTATTCTCAGAAAGCTAGATGTACGTGATAGAACCCGTGCAGCGTTAAAAGCAATTGATCTAGGCTTGATATAATTGCAAATCATTTTTAATCTCATTAAGCTTTTATCATACAAGTAAATCGCTTAAACTAAGGCTTAATTTATTTTTAAGAAGCAACCGCTATGTTCCTAAAATCAAAAACATTTATTGCATTCTCATTGGCGCTTTTAAGCTTTAGCCAGCACGCCTTTAGCTTACAGTTTGGCAATCCAGTCGACAGTGACAAACTCATTAAAATTTCGACGGTTATGGCCTCACCAGACGATTACCTTGCAAGTCCAATTACCGTGGAAGGGACTATCACTGGGGTTTGCGAAAAACGTGGTTGCTGGATGACGCTTGCATCTGACAAACGCTTTGAAAACTTACGTATCAAAGTTGAAGATGGCGACATGGTATTCCCGATGACGGCTAAAGGAAGTAAAGCTATCGTAACTGGTAAGCTCGATAAAATTCAGCTTAGCCTTGGCCGCACTAAAGCGCTACTTGCTCACAAAGCGCAGCAAGCCGGCGAAAGCTTTGATGCAAACTCAGTGACTGAAGCAATGGCTATTTATCAGCTCGTACCGAGCGGAGTTGAAATCATTGAGTAACAAATCAAGTATCAACTGGTTTAAGTTAAACAGAAACTTACACCGCGATATTGGTTACTTTTGTGTTGGTTTAGTGATTATCTTTGCGGTTTCTGGCATTGCAGTGAACCACAAAGATGATTGGAACCCAAACTACAAAGTAAGCCACCAGCAAATCAGTGTGAGCGATGAAACTTGGCAATTAGATAATGACGAGTTGCTGATTGAGCAAATTATCTCTCATGCTGATGTAAGCGAGCCGGTAAAGGCCTCTTATTGGGTATCGCCGCAAGAGTTTAAGGTGTTTTTAAAAAACGGTAACAACCTCAGCCTTAAACTCAATCAAGATATCATAAACTATGAAGCCATTGAGCCTCGTCATGTATTTCAAGCATTTAACCGCTTACACTTGAACGAGACAACCGCTTCTTGGGTGATTTTTTCTGATATTTTTGCTGGGCTGCTGCTGTTTTTAGCAATCAGCGGCTTGTTTATGATCAAAGGTAAAAATAGCCCATGGGGCAGCCGCTCAGTATTAGTGATTAGCGGTATGCTACTCCCCGCTGCTTATGTATTTTTATAAACTAAAGTTCCTGTTGCCATTCTAGCAAACAGCGATGGCAACATTATTTTCAATTAATTTAATCCTCACCCACTTTTTGACACAGCTTTTTTAAAATAACTATTCGCAGAATCCTCACTTTGCTTAAGCATTTTATAGCAGCTCAAAGTGTGTTTACTTAGCTCTTAAAACCTCTCACCTACCTATTATAGTTTTCTTAAATGATGGCTTTATTGCTTTTATTTGTGAGCATTTTCACCGAAAAAGCAAAAGAACGCTGCCAAATAGAACCTAAAAAAGGGACTAATTTAGTTATAATTTATGACTTAATTACAATTATTTATTACTAGATAAAACAAAAAATAAAACACCTTTAACCTATAAAAGGTAATTAAATTGTAAAGTAAATTAATGATTTATTATTATTGATATTGAGAATCACTATCATTACGATCCCGATTAAAATTAACTAAGAAGGAATTGAGTCGTGAATCAATTAGCCCCCGTGCTTAATACTCATTCATCAATAAATGTTGATGAACAACCCCATGCGTTTATTTTTAACGAAAATAATTTACTCAAATATGAGATGGCTTCAATGCAAACACTGTCGCTCATCCACCAAGCATTGCGTTCAGCAAAACAAGTTCATTCTGGTGTATGTCATAAGGAGCTCAGTAAACAAATTGCCAGTGTTGAACTAAACCAACCTCTCAATAACGTTGAGCAAGCGCTAGGCGAAATAAAATCTCTATATTTAGATCATGCAGTCTACTTTCATCATCCAAAATATGTTGCCCACCTAAACTGCCCCGTTGCTTACCCTGCGGTGATAGCCGAACAGTTACTAACTGCTATAAATTCTTCGTTAGACACCTGGGACCAAAGTGCTGGCGGGACGCTCATTGAGCAAAAGTTAATTGACTGGAGTATCGAACGCATTGGCTTAAGTGCTGCTGCCGATGGCATATTTACAAGTGGCGGCAGTCAATCTAATTTAATGGCATTGTTACTTGCTAGAGACCATGCAGCAGAGCGTTTATCTGGGCACCTAAATCGCGATTTTGGTTTAGGTCCAGATGCTCATCGCTACCGTATTTTTTGCTCTGAAGTCAGCCATTTTAGTATTCAAAAGTCAGCCGCTTTACTGGGCCTTGGCTATAACGCGGTTGTTCCGGTTACAGTTGATAAAGAGTTTAAAATGGACCTAGCCGCACTTGATGCAGCGATTGATGAATGTAAAGCAAAAGGCAATATTCCTATAGCGCTTGTCGCTACCGCAGGCACAACTGACTTTGGTTCAATAGACCCTATCGATAAGCTAAAAGCACGGTGCAAAGCTGATAATTTATGGCTTCATGTCGATGCCGCTTATGGCTGTGGACTACTTGCCGCAGACGATCACCGTCACTTACTCAATGGCATTGAACAGGCTGACTCGGTGACGTTAGATTACCACAAATCATTCTTACAACCTGTCAGTAGTAGCGCATTTATTGTTGCTGATAAAAAGCAATTTAAACATTTAACTCATCATGCTGATTATTTAAATCCGTTTAACGACAACCCACAAGCAGCACCAAACCTTGTTGATAAAAGCATTCAAACGACTCGCCGTTTTGATGCCTTAAAACTTTGGCTAACTTTACGCATTATGGGCCACGAACAGATTGGCAAAGTGTTTTCTTCTGTTATGGCATTAGCCCGAAGTAGTTATGTGGCACTCAAACAAGACTCTGAATTTGAGCTAATTCACCAACCTGAACTCAGCACTCTAGTGTTTCGCTTTAATGATAAAAACCTCAGTGATGAGCAATTAAACCTGCTTAATTATCAAATTAAAGATGAGCTATTCAAACAAGGTGAGTGTGCCATTGCTCGCACCAAATTTAGAGGTATCAACTACTTAAAGTTCACGTTACTTAATCCAAACACACAAATTGAAGACATTAAAAGCATTGCAGCTGATATTAAAGCCTGCGCCTACAGCATCAAGGCACGCCTAAAAGTTGAGGAAACTAGCCATGAATAAAGTATACGATTTAATTGCCGTGGGTCTTGGTCCGTTCAACCTCAGTTTGGCATGTTTAGCTGAACCAATTGAAACACTTGATTCGCTATTTTTAGAACAACGTGATGAATTTAATTGGCATCCTGGGCTGATGCTCGATGGTGTTACGTTACAAACACCGTTTATGTCTGATTTAGTCACATTGGCAGATCCTACCAATCCATACAGCTTTTTAAACTATGCGAAACAACAAGGTAAGCTGTATCAGTTTTATATTCGAGAAAGTTTCTTTTTACTGCGTGAGCAATACAACCAGTATTGCCAATGGGCAGCAAGCCAATTAAGTAACATACAATTTGGCCATAAAGTCATTCATAGCCAGTTTGATCACACTAAGCAGCTCTATGTACTCACTGTTGAATCTGCAAAGCAAACAAAAACGCTTTATTGTCGTCACTTGGTACTGGGCACAGGTCCCTCACCTTATTATCCACCCGCTGTTCAGGCAGAAGATACACAGCTCTGCCATGCCACTGAATATCTGTATAAACGGGATGAGTTAGTAAATAGTAAGAGCATTACTGTGATTGGCTCAGGGCAAAGTGCTGCTGAAGTATTTTATGATTTGTTGTGTGACATTAAACAGCATAACTACCAACTCAATTGGGTAACGCGAGCGCCACGTTTCTTTCCTCTTGAGTACACGAAACTCACACTAGAAATGACCTCTCCTGAGTATGTTGATTACTTTTATAACCTAGAACAGACAACCAAACAGGAGTTACTAGCCAAGCAACGTAATTTATACAAAGGCATCAACTCAGAGTTAATTAATCAAATTTATGATCAGCTCTATCAACTTGATATTCAAGGTGTGAACCGCGCAAGGTTACTAACCAACAGCGAGCTCATTAAAAAACAAGGCAATAAGTTAGTTTTTAGACACAGTGAACAACAGGCTGAATTTAGCTTGCATAGTAATCAGGTCATTATGGCAACAGGCTTTAATTATCAGTTACCCGATTTTCTAAGTGGCTTAATGAGCGAAATAAATTGGCTAGATAACGGGTGTTTTGCTGTTGAGCGAAATTATAGTATCGACAAGCTTCAAAGGCTGTTTGTACAAAATGCTGAACTCCACAGTCATGGTTTTGTAACGCCAGATCTGGGAATGGCCTGCTATCGAAACAGCCATATTTTGCGCTCAATCTTAGGTTATGCCCCCTATCCTGTTGAAACGCAAATTGCCTTTCAAGAGTTTGGTTTACCCGATGTTATCAATGAAAAACAGAAGCAAATAGCATGAAACAACCCGCATTAAAGTCAAGCTTGGTGCTGCTGACGATTATATCTGTTGTTTGCGACACCATGATTTTGCCCTTTTACCCGCAGTTTTTTAGTGCCCAATTTGGTTTGCAATCAAGTAATCACATTGGTGCCTATATTGCTGTTTGCTGCATCACCGTGATGTGTGCTTTCCCTGTATGGGCGAAAATAGCGCAGCACGTGCACGAACTGTATTTATGGGTGATCACCCAAATAATTGCAGGGCTATTAGGTGTTGCGTGCTTTTACAGCGAAAACGTGTGGAGCTTTTGGCTGTTATCACAGCTCATGCTGGTATTTAAAGCAAGTTACCTGCTTATTTATCCCTTTGTTCTAAGTATCGAAGAAAAACAACAGCACCTCGGTGTCGTTGCTTTATTTAGCGTGCTTTTACACTTTGGTGGTATTGGCGGGGCTTTATTAGGTGGCTTGATCATTCAAAGTATTGAGCCGCGCTTTTTATATTTAGTGATGGCTGCGGGTGACTGCTTACAAGTTATGCTCTGCTTGTATTTAATTTACTTATTAAAAGTAAGCTACAAGCCGCGAGAATTAAGCGCATCATCAGTAAAACGACAGCGTTTCCCTGGCTACATAATTCGCTTAGGAGTTATATCTATGGGCGTGTACTTCAGCATGTTCTTAGCAACGCCATACTTTACGCTACTTTGGCAACAAGTAAGCAATTTCAGCAATGCACTTTTAGCTGGCGCTGTGTTTGCTATCCCGGCTTGGGTTGCACTTATCATTTTGATTACAACCAAAAACAAAGCCGCAACCAATAAGCACAGTAAAACAATCGCTTATGCACTTGTGTTGAGCAGTATCGGCCTATTTATACAACTTAGTTCACACTGGCAATGGCTTGTGTTCGGCCGTGTTGTATTTGCTATTGGGCTATTTTTACTAACCGTGCGTCTACAAGTCATGTTGTTTGCAATGAGCGAACCACGTTTTTACTCAAGCGACTTTGCCAAGCTTCATTTTATGCAAAATATCGGTGTCATCTGCGCCTCATTTTTAGCGGGAGATTTAGTATCTCGCTTTGAACTTAACACCCCATTACTGACGGGGTCTGTCGGCTTTGCCATCACTTTATGTTTGTTTTATCTGCTTTTTTTACGCAACAAACATACCTCAACAGACCCTATTCACAGTTATTAATTTTTAAGAGAACACAATTATGAAAAACATCACTGAAACTCCTATCAAGCACGCTTTGCTTGGTGATGTAAAAATCAGAACATTAAACCCTGAACACGATCTAACGACTATTACCCCTTGGCTTAAACACCCCCAAGCTCAGTTTTGGGGAGCAATGGAACATTCACCCGAAGAAACTTTAGAATTTTATACAACACTCAATAAAGATGAGGCTCAACAAGCCTATTTGCTTGAAATAAACCAAACACCTATTGCTTTAATTGAGATTTACAAACCACAAATACTGAAACTTGAGAACCACCTAGCGCTTAAAAACGGCGATTTGGGCATGCATATTTTACTCGCTCCAAAGCAGTTCTCTGTTGCAGGGTTTAGCCTTGCTGTTATGCAGTCGGTATTAGAGTTTATGTTTAATACCCTCTCATGTGAGCGAGTGATTGTGGAGCCAGATGTAGCCAATCATAAAATTCATCGCCTTAACTTAAAGGCAGGTTTCAGCCATCATAAAGTTATTAAATTAGGTGAGAAAACTGCATTACTAGGTAGTTTAGAAAAAGATCATTTTAATTACTTACAGCATCTTTCGTCTCGATTCGACACTTCACAGCAAGGTCCCGCAGTGCAACAAGCAACGCCATCTTGCAGTACCTCACATCTAGACCAACAAGCGTGGCAATACGCAAACCGTTTACTGATTGCCAAAATGCTCAGTGAGTTTTATCACGAACGACTATTTAGCTACGACAGTGAAAAGCCAAACCATTACGTGTTGCATACCATGGGTGGGCAAAGCTATCAGTTTAAAGGTGAATCAATGCTGCTTAATCACCTACAAGTAGATCCAAATAGCATTACTAAAATGGCGCTTAACCACAGCCAGCCATTAGACGCTATCGCGTTTGTACTTGAGTGTAATGACAAGTTAAACATAGACAAATCAATACTTGGCACCTATCTCGAAGAACTCGCAAGTACACTCAGTGGCTTTGCATTTAAATTTAAAAATAATCGCTATAGCGCTCAGCAATTAGCAGACGCAGATTTTCAAGTGATCGAAACCCAAATGACCATGGGTCACCCAAGCTTTATTGCCAACAATGGCCGCATTGGTTTTAACTCACAAGATTTTCACCAATATACCCCAGAAGCCGCAAACCCATTTCAAATAATATGGCTTGCGTGCCACAAACAGCATACCACCTTTAAAAGTACCGATGATTATAAATACGAGAGCTTGATTGCCGATGAGCTTGATGTAGCTGAGCGTTTGCGCTTTGAAAAAGCACTAACTGAGCAAGGTTTAAAGCCAAGTGACTATCTGTTATTTCCTATGCACCCATGGCAGTGGTTCAACAAATTAGTCCATGTTTATAGCTATCATATCTCGCAAAAACACATTGTGTGCTTAGGCTACTCGCAAGATAGTTATTTACCGCAGCAATCAATTCGTACCCTGTATAACATCAGCAAACCACACAAATGCTATGTTAAAACCGCCTTATCGATTTTAAATATGGGCTTTATGCGGGGCTTATCGAGCGCCTATATGAAAGTAACTCCGGCAATAAATCAATGGTTGTTCGACTTAGTAAACCAAGATAGCTATTTAAAATCACTGAAGTTTCAACCTTTAAGAGAAGTCGCAACCCTTGGCTTTGATGAGCAGTATTACACTCATCCTGCGCTTGGCGATAACCCTTATAAGAAAATGATGGCGGCTCTTTGGCGTGAAAACCCTGCTCAATATATGGACGAGAATGAAAGCCTTGCCACTATGGCAAGTCTACTTCATATCGATAGCGAAGGCCGTTCATTTGTAAGTGCTAAAATTGCCAAATCGGGGCTAAGTGCTGATAAGTGGCTAGCCCACTACTTACAGGCTTATATGACACCATTGCTACATTGTTTTTACCAATATGATTTAGTCTTTATGCCACATGGTGAAAACCTCATCGTTCGATTTAACAATCATGTTCCGGTAGGCGTATTCATTAAAGACATTGGTGAAGAAATTGCCTTATTAAATAGTAACATCGAACTGAATGATGAAATAAAGCGAATTAAGGTAACCATTCCAGAAGGCGTTGCCGTGTTGTCTATTTTTACTGACATTTTCGATTGCTTCTTCCGCTACCTTTCGGCAATTTTAGTAACTGATGGCCTACTGACCGAACAACAATTTTGGCAAGCCGTCGCCGATACAATTGTTCAGTATCAGGCGAGCCACCCAGCGCTAAAAGACAAGTTTGCTGAGCATGATTTATTTGCTGAGTCATTCCCATTGTCATGCTTAAACCGCTTACAGCTGCGTAATAATCAACAAATGGTTGATATTACCGACCCAGCTTCAAGCTTGCAGTATGCAGGTGATTTGCAAAACCCATTGGCGCAATATGCACTTGCAAACACAACAGCATAATAAGCTTGAGTTAGCCTTACGTCAGCAGTGTTCACTGCTGACGTTCTTAACGCCAACAAACGATGAACAATGGTTTAGCAGTCAATGTTTAACTAGCAAGCAACTAACCGATTTGGCTAACGCTATAAAGTTAAGAGGGGCAAATGTTACTGAGGGATATGTCGCAATCAATCTCTACTTACAACTGAGCTGGCAAGTTATTTACTTATTAGTGGCCAGTGTAGAGCACCTTGGTTGCATTCCTGATCTGGTCAATATTAAGCAGCGGGTAACGGGCTCACATATTTATGGTTTGGCTAATTTAAATATCATGGTTCAACATGACTCTTTTAATAATGCAGATTTGATAGAACTGGCAGCCAATCATTTATTTGACCACCAGCAAGCTTGGAATGATAACGTGCCATTGCAATACAGGCTAAATGAAGGATTATTAAAACGTTTACAAAGTGATACTTTCCACGCAGCGTTAATCGCTTGCTGGCCAGAGAAATCGATAGAATTTATAGCAAAGCGTTTTCAACCATGGCAAAAGCTATATGGTAAACATCGCTTTCGTGATCAAAACAATACGCTGACATTTATGCGTAAAACCTGCTGCTTACACTACCAACTTGTAGCCGCTGATTATTGCGCTAACTGCCCGTTAAACAAAAAAGGCACTAGCGCTTGCTAATGCCTTTTTCTCGAAAAGCCGAACTTAAAACCTAAATTCAAAGTTTACATTTGCCGCTGTCTCGCTTTCACTGCGATCAAACCAGTTCATCGATTTATAAACAGCTTCACCTGTAATAGCGAACCAATGCGTAAATGCATATTCAAGTGCAATGCTGACACCTGCATTATGACCATCGTAATCAGCACTAAAATCAAGGCACTGCTCTGGCGTATCACTGCATGCACCCGATAAAAATACATCACCTTCCTCTGTACGGTAATACATTTGGGTATAATCAACATCGATAGTGCCTTTTTGATAAAAGACACTGCCGTATAAT
This sequence comes from Pseudoalteromonas sp. UCD-33C, assembly GCF_001306895.1. Lineage (NCBI taxonomy): Bacteria > Pseudomonadati > Pseudomonadota > Gammaproteobacteria > Alteromonadales > Pseudoalteromonadaceae > Pseudoalteromonas > Pseudoalteromonas sp. UCD-33C. The sequence goes on from NZ_LJTB01000001.1 coordinate 81,274, forward strand.
AAGGCTTTTGAGCTTAAGCGGTATCCTGAAATGAGTGCAATATCATAAGTATCGTGCGATAAATCCCAATCATAGGTATCGTCATCATAATTACCCGCTAATAGTGGACCATACCCCGCATCTTCACTGCGAATATAGCCAAGGCTGACAGCCATAGAGAAGTTTTTCTCGACGGCCGATTCTAAAGGGCTGCCATAAAACTGATGCTTAATAGCATATTTTTCATAATCATGATCGCCACCAATACCAGCCCCAACGGTAAGCTCCGTCGAATAACCTAAGGTCATACTCATCGAAGTCGTTATCGCAGTACTCGTTGATGTACTCTCGCTGGTATCTTTCGCAATGATCTTGCTTGTATCTGTACCAACGGTTGCACGAAAGTGAAAGGGGTCACTGTTGATCTCTGGGCTCTCAAAGCGTGCCATCGATACACCTGTTTCGGTTGTCGATTGACAGCCAGCTAATAAACCTAAAGCTATAAACGCCAAAAAAGGCTTAAACGTTTTCACGTAATTTCCTTATATATTATTATTTTAACGCGAAGATTCTAGACTAAGGCCTTATAGCTCGCAATAAATTAATAACAAAAAAGGTACAAACTCTATTGTTAAGCGCGTTCATCCTTCGGTGATTCCATCACCACGTGAGTGGTAATGGTTCGTACCTGTGGAATTGAGCCGAGTACATCTGCATGAAAGGCTTTGTAGGACTTGAGATCCGCCGTCTCAACCCTCAGCAAATATTCGAACGAGCCAGTTACATTGTGGCACTCTTTTACTTCATCAATAAACTCAAGAGCGTGTTCAAATGCTCGCTGAGATACTGTTGAGTGCTCATTTAAACCAACCCCAACATAAGCGATAAATCCTAAGCCAACAGCCTGATTATTAATAACCGCCCGATACCCTGCAATAACCCCAAGCTTTTCTAGCTCTTGCACTCTACGAAGGCATGCCGATGGCGATAAACCCACTTTATCAGCCAGCTCGGCATTGGCAATTCGGCCATTGCGTTTAAGCTCATGCAATATTCTGTCGTTAATTTTATCTTTTTTCATTTTTGATTGTTGACCTTAAACATACACAACAACATTAAGCGCGAAAATTGCGCGCACTACAACTTATAATTGCATCTTAATTCAAATGGAGAGATAGCGATGAGTTTTGAAATTTTAACAGCCTTGGCATTATTTGCTTTGGTGTCATCAATTACCCCTGGACCAAATAACTTAATGTTGATGAGCTCAGGTGCTAACTTTGGCTTTAAAAAAACCACACCACACTTACTTGGCGTGACGCTTGGCTTTATGTTGATGCTGGTTTTGGTGGGCCTTGGCATCATGCAGCTATTTGACTTATTCCCTCCAAGCTATTTGATATTAAAAGTATTTTGCATTGCTTACTTGCTATATCTGGCGTTTAAAATTGCCACAAGTAACGCACAACAAAAAGCCAGTAGTGAAAGTAAGCCGTTTACTTTTATTCAGGCTGCACTATTTCAATGGGTGAACCCAAAAGCCTGGGCAATGGCATTAAGCGCGGTTAGTTTGTATGCCCCAGACAAAAACCTCACCTCAGTGTTAATCGTAAGTCTCGTATTTGGCTTAATTAACCTGCCGTGTGTCAGATCGTGGACTTTACTTGGCGAAAAGCTGCAACACTGGCTTGCCAGCCCAAAGCGCTTAAAAGCATTTAACTACCTAATGGCAATACTATTAATTGCTTCAGTGATGTTTAGTTTGTTTTAAATGAGCAAGCTTTCTTAGCTTATTTTTCACACGGCACTAAAAAGTCGACATGGTAATGCTCGTCATGTCGCACCCAGGATGGTTTAGTCGAAAACTGAATATGCTCTTTTAAATAATCGGCATACTTGGTTTTATAAAGCCCAGCTTGCAAGGTTGGGTCAAAGATCACTCGCCAAAGATCGTAACCTTTTGCTGTAGCCGATTTATGCAGCTCAACAATATGAGCCGCTAAAGCGGTATAATCAATCTTAAACTGTTCAAACTGACCTTGTTTATCAAATTCAATATCGTAGCCAAAACGATTAAACACATGTGTAGGTAAATGAACTGATAGCCCCTTTTCGTTAATAACAGGTGTCATAAAATCAACCGACAAACCATTTTGATGAGTTTTATGCGGGCTAAATTTCCCGCCATTTTCTAAGCCCGTTTCAGCGTATTTGTATCGTTTATCTGGATGGGATTTCTGGAGCGCTTGGTAGGCATCAACAATAATGTTTTTTACCTGCGAATGAACATACGTACGCCCTGCCAGCTCAGCCACTTTGCTGTAGCTGGTAAAGTTATCACCCTTGCTGGGTAGTTTTACTGCATTGCGTACATAGCCATTGGCAGTCGTTCCACCACAGACGCTATTAGCCAAAACCGACCCAGAGCAAAATAATAAGGCTAAAAATAAACATGTTTTCATTGCAGTAGCTTCTTTAAAAATTTAAAGCTTAGCTATCAATAAATGAACTAACGATTAAAGCATTTTTGAATCATAGGTAGGATTTAAAGGTGAGTAATTTTTCCTGTGCTAAGCTTTATTTACCTAGAGCTTTTCAGTGCGACTCATGGCTAGTAACGTAGAGAATTACTTTTACCACGGCTTTTTTGTCTTCTTACTCATTACGGTAGTAACCTGCTCCATTATAGCCACGCGCCTGATGCGCAGTAGTTTTAATAACCGCTCGATTTACTTATTTAACCTGTTTTTTTACCTTGGTGTAATTGGCTTTGCATGGCTGTGGATCCAAGACTTATTAGACCTTGCGCCAAGTTTTCGCTCTGGCGTGGTGATTTATATGATTTCCATGACGTTGCTACAATTATCCATTTATAACCACGACGAACCCAGCCGATTTAATAAGATAATTATTGCGCATGGTGCTATTTTTTCTGTATTTGCCCTCCTCACTCAAAATATAAATCAACTTGCCCTTGTCGAAGCCTGCTTTACATTAAGCGTATTACCCGCACTTATTTACTTCACCACTAAACGCGCTGTATGTGAAAAGAATATTGGCAACACTGTGTTGTCAATGGCGCAATGCATTTTACTATTAGTGCCCATTTCACAGCTAAGTATTATTACCCATGAACATAACTTAGCGACCTTGTATTCATTGACCGTCATTGCCCATGCAACCGTGTTTGTTATGACTGGCCTCGGTCTCATCACCACCCTGTTGGTGGATGAAAAAAAGCGTTATTTAGAATTGTCTCTAAAAGACCCGCTTACCGGGCTCTACAATCGCCGCGGGCTGCAATTCATTATTGAACAACAGCAACTATTCAGCCCAAGTCAAACATCTAGCTTATTCGCCTGCGTAGTTGATATTGATTACTTCAAACGTATTAATGATAGTTACGGGCATGATGGCGGTGACCTAGTACTTGAAGTGTTCTCTGATCTAATGAAACAGCATTTAAATAAAGGTGACTTATGTTGCCGCCTTGGTGGTGAAGAATTTTTACTGTTGTTCTTTGCTACCGACATCAGCTCGGCTAAGCAATTTTTAGAGGGCCTACGTAAAACATTTGAAACCAGTCAAATAGCTTATCGAGAACATCGTATATCGGTTACTGCTAGCTTTGGTTTAACCAATTGGCAACCAAATGACAGCTTTGAAAGCTTAGTAAACCGCGCAGACAAAGCCGTTTATGCAGCGAAAAATAATGGTCGTAATCGCATAGAAACAAACAGCCTAAACAAGGAGTAAATAACTAGAGACGCCACGAAAACAAATACCTTTCTATCAATCTTGTAAATTCCAACTCTGTCACTATAATTAGCTCGTGCTTAACTTGCAATATGTAGTGCTATGTCCTTAAAAGTATTATTAAATTTTAAATTAAACTGGGTACTTTTGTGTACCAGTTTTTGGCTTTTTGCCCTGCCAATTCAGGCTAAATATGTGGTGGCAGTTGTGGGTAAAACCAAAAACGATAGCTTTTATCAGCAAGCCTTTAAAGGGTGTGAGCAATTTGCAAAACAGCATCTCGATTTTGAATGTATTTACGATGGCCCCAAAGACTTTCAAGATATTCGCACGCAAGTATTAGTGATCACCGACCTTGTTCGCAGGAACAACATTAGTGGTTTATTAATCGCAACCACAGATTCCAATTACCTTGTTGAAAGAGCCCTTAAACAGCTTAAAGATAACAATATTCCTGTGATCACTTTTGACTCTGATCTGCTCGAAGAAGATCAGCAGTACCGTTTAGCTTATGTAGGTACCAACAATTTTGATTACGGGGTGGCCTTGGGGAACGAATTAAAAAAATTCACCAGCAAAGAAAGTAACCAGGTGTGTATTCAATCAGGGCACTCAACAACACCTAATTTAAACAAGCGCATTGAAGGTGCTCGCTATGCGTTGTCAGGGCAAAAAAATAAACGTTTAAGTGGTGAAAATGGCTGGAGTGAGTTTGATAGATGCCCTTTATATAGCTTAGGCAAGCGAGAGGTCTCCCTCGGTCAACTCGACAAACTTCTTAACCTTGAAAATCCACCACTATTTTTAGCGGTAGCGGGCTTTGCCCAATTTAACCCTAATTATGCAAACGTGATTGCTAAACATAAGCAACGTATTGCTAATCAAGAGGTGGTGATCGTTTCTGCCGATACTGAGCAAATGCAATTAGAAGTATTACAGCAAGGATTATCATCGGCCAATATTGGTCAAAACCCATTTGAAATGGGCCGTCTATCTGCTGAATTAATGTATCAATACCTCACTAAAGGTGAACGACCAGCTAAGTCTCACTATTATTTAGACTTTCATTATTGTCAGCAAAATAATGCAGGTACTTGCACCGTTAATCACTAAAACTTTGATCTCACTAAAGTGCAATTAACTCGATAAGCGCTAGACTTACCACAACTTGATTAATTGTAAGGATTTAGCCATGACACACCTAGTTAGTGATTTGATGACGCCAGACCCATTCGCCATTAGCGCGCAAAATACCCTGCATGACGCGCATAATCTAATGAAAGAGAAAAATGTCCGCCATATTCCAGTGATCAATGAGCATGGTGGTTTGGTTGGCATGTTAACGCAAAAAATCATGATTGCTCAGGTAATGAATATCATGGCTAATTACAGTGCCAGCGCCCTCGAACGCAAGGAAAAGCAAACTAAAGTGGTTGATATTATGGCTACCGATTTTACCAGTATCTCGCCAGAGCAACCGCTACACGAAGTTGCTAAGTTTTTTGTTGAAAACCGTCATGGCTGCATGCCTGTGGTTGATAAAGATAACAACCTAGTGGGCATTCTAACCTCATCTGATTTTGTTCGTTTAGCGGCGGCTTTACTTTCTTAAGTCGTAAATTAGTATCTGCACACTGAATTTTTTACAGAAGGTGTGCAGAGTTTTCATACTTCTTCTTAGCTAGTATCACCCTCACTCAAGACCTAAATTAAATTAACCCTTTAAATTCATAATCTTATAATTTAAAAATTATTAGGCACAACGCTTGCTTCTATGTAATTACACATGCTTTTTAGATTAAAAGCGAAAGGAAATTTACAGATAATCTCGGAGGAGTAATGAGTAATTCATCATCAAAAATCGCAGAATTTACAGCACCGGGTGTTAAAGACCAAGCTGCAGCTGACACGATTGCTATTCTAGACCAGCGCATGGTCGCTTTAATCGATTTACACCTCACTTTAAAACACATTCATTGGAATGTTGTTGGCCCTAATTTTATTGGTGTACACGAAATGTTAGACCCGCAAGTAAGCGCAGTGCAAGAGATGACTGACACGATTGCAGAGCGTATTGCAACTATGGGCGGCGTACCTGTTGGCACACCACAATCAATTGTAGAACGCCGTACTTGGCAAGATTATTCAATTGGTAAAGGCTTAGTTACTGACCATCTAACAGCGCTTGATAAAGTGTATAACGGAGTCAATAAAGACCACCGTGCAGCTATCGATAAGCTTGGTGAGCTAGACCCAGTTTCTGAAGATATGATCACTGGCCAACTGGCTGACTTAGAACAATTCCAATGGTTTGTTCGTGCACATATCGAATCGTCTACCGGCGAATTGAAAGGATAAACCCCATTTAAAGGTTAAACCCCCTAGGTCTATCCGAAGACCCCTTGCCCAGCATTTGCTGGGCTTTTTTATGCTTTGTTACAACCAACCTTTATGTTTAAAGAACAAGTAAGGTGCAAAGCCAGACAGCAACATAATGCCAATTGCAAACGGGTAACCCCATGCCCATTGCAGCTCAGGCATGCTGTTAAAATTCATCCCATAGATACTGGCGACGACGGTCGGTGGTAAAAATACCACAGAGGCAATTGAGAAAGTTTTGATAATTTGGTTTTGTTCGATGTTAATAAAACCCTGAGTCGAGTCCATCAAAAAGTTAACTTTATCAAACAAAAATGTACAGTGAGACATAAGGGTATCAATATCGAGTACAATTTCACGAAGTGACTCGCGGTCTTCTGTCGGCGCTCCTAGGTGGCGCAGTAAAAACGAGATATTCCGGCGCGTATCCATCAAACATAAACGCACTTTACCGTTATTATCTTCAAGGCGCGAAATTCGACTAACAGCTTCTTCTAAGTCTGAGTCATCCTCTTCAAGTACATAGGCACTGAGTTTTTCTAACTGGTGATGCATGTCTTCAAGCATATCAGCGTGGTTTTCGACTTTTTGGTCAAATAAAGTCACCAAAAGTTGCTTCGGATTATCACACGCTACTTGCCCTTTACGAGCACGCAGTCGTAATAGACGAAAATCAGCTAGTTCATCATCGCGGATTGTCAGCAAGCAGTTGTCTTGTAGCAAACAAGCCACGGTTACCGTATTAAAGCGCCCTTCATTTGGTGACATGAAAAGCGCATGCACATGCAAACCTTCATGGTCAATAAAACAACGGGAAGAGGCTTCGATTTCTTCAACATCATCAGCACCAGGTAAGGTGATATTAAGCGTGCTTGCCAGCGCTTGTCGTTCTTCTTCAGTCGGATTTATGGTATCAATCCAGTGGGCATTTTTTATGGCGGTTGCAAGAGGCGTATCAGCAGCTGGCTCAGTTTCTGTGATCACACCTTGGTCTATAGAAAAAAATCGTAACATTTGCCCTACCCTGATAAATCAATTTAAAACAAATACTATAGCTGTTCACGTTAATGAACAATGACAATGCTACTAATTACCGGGTAAAGCAGAAAAATAATTTAAACCTAACATCAATTGCTTATTTCGCTTTTTTGAAGCGCACCAAAAGCATACCTATCAAGATGATACCAAGGCCTATTAAGCAAGGTACAAAAGCGCTTTGCAGGGCAATATCAAACGCTAAAAAGTCGGGGTAACCGGTTTGCCAAAGCGTCCATTCATAACCGAGCTTTGATGCAATATGTTCACCGCCGCTGCTCAGTATGATGATTGCATCATTGTTATCTGGGTTGATGCGAAGCGTGCTATTTATTGCTGGCTCATTCGCGCCATCATGGCCAAATACAAAATCTCCCGATGCTGTTGGTGCATAAAGCATGGTACCTAGCCCCCAAATTGGTGCGCCTAAGCTAATTGCCAATGGCTCTCGCATGGAGCTGATCATTTGCAGGCTTAACTGCCCTGTTTGAGGTGATGTTAATGCTTGCACTAAAGCGATTAAGTCATGGCTACTTGCCAGTAAGCCTGTTGCCGCTGCCGATGCGTATTGAAAATGCCCAGCAGCTTGCCCGCTTTTATCATAAGCAGGTGCGATGTTGTCTAACTCAGTGAGTACATCGTAACTGGCATCAGTCATATTGACTGGCTTAAAGACGTTATCAGCCATCCAAGTTGCAAAGCGTTGATTCGTTTTTTCTTCTACCAGCAGCTCCAGCATTAAATAGCCGCCCCCAGAATACTTAAAATCGCCCACAGGCTTGGTGACTTTTATTTCACGCACACCCGTTGATGATAGCGGCTTGTTGAGCGACTCAAGCAAGCTTGGTACGGTTTCATTTAGAGGAATATCAGCAAAGCCTAAGCCATCACCAAGCCCCGCAGTATGAGATAACAGATGAGCAAGGCTAACGGTTTGATTATCAAACTCTGATTCAGGTAACTGCCAACCCGTCAGTTGCTCATTAATAACGTGATCTAAACGGACTTGCTGCTGCTCTGCCAGACTCATCACACCATAGGCGGTAATAAATTTACTGAGCGATGCCACTGGGAACAAAGTATTTGCAGTTATTTCATCTTTGCTTTTTGAGTAATCTTGAAAAACCACTTGGCCATTTTCAATCAAAACATAAGCGATGTTTGCTTGATTGTTGGCAATCAGCGCCTGACTATTAGCAATAAATTGCTCAGTGTTGCCCGTTTCGGCAATGGGTTTTAAAAACCAACCACTGACACCACCATATACACAGGTAGCAGCCCAAACAAATGACAAAAATAGCGTTAACAGAATCGTTTTAAACCAGCTCATACCCTATTCCTTGTGTTACAAAGCGCTGTTAAATCACTTCGATTTGCTCAGGTTTTTTGATAAAGAACACCATTAAAATTAATAATGCTGCTGGGAATAAAAACACATTTAAATAAGCAAAAATCACCGTTAGCTGTAAGATGCACATTAGCAACAATAGGATAGAAAACACCGTTAGCAACGATGACATTCCATGGCGCTTTGTTAGTAATAATGCGGCTGTGATCAAACCCACTAACGCATACAAGCCTAAACTCCCAGCCGAGACCACCATGGCAATAATTGAAATACTTTCTACTACATCATTCGATGCTTTATCACCTGCAACAGCAAGATAAACATCGCATAACACAGTGGCATGAAAAGCTAATACCAACACCGCCAACACACATAACAGTATGCGTACACCTTCAACATCGAACATATCTTTTAGTGCCTTGCGTAAACTCAGGTACACATAGATTTCAAGTGCACCAATGAGTACAAACACAAGGTCTGAAAAGTTTAAGCTTTGCAAATCGAGCTTAAGCGCCTCGCCTAAGCCATCAAGTGTTTCGCCAAATACTGAAATCCAGTACATAGGAAAAATTATGGCAAGTAACCCCGCTGCTATGCCGGGTAGTAAATAATCACGGTTGAGCATATGCCCTCCAAAATCCTGTTGCGTTGTAAAGTTATTCGCTATCGCGTTCGTACACCAAAATATCGCCGGGTTGGCAATTAAGCTCTTCACAAATAGCTTCAAGGGTACTAAAGCGGATCGCTTTCACTTTTCCGTTTTTTAGTAATGATAAATTGGTCATAGAAATATCAATGCGCTGAGATAGCTCTTTCAGCTGCATTTTGTTCTTTGCCAATTCTATATCTAGGTTGATTCGTATTTTCATAGTCTAAAAAGTACACAGCGGATTTATGATTGTCAAACTTTATTTTACGATTATCATAAAACAAAGAATGAAAAACATAATAACTCAGTAAGTAATTAAACCCATATTTTGACCATTTCAGGCATAAAAAAAAGCCAGTAAATACTGGCTTTTCGCTCTGTTTATAAGTTAGACATTGGCTTGGTAAGCAGGGATAGCTATCGCCGCTACAATACCCAATAAAAATATGCCACCAATGATCAACACGCCCCAAAATGACCATTGTTTTTGTACTCGTTGAAAATGCTCAACACTATCCCAACGTTTATTTTGCCATGCCATTTCTCGGCCTTTAAAGCCCAGATAAATCGACACAATAAAACCAACATAAGGCACTAAGGCCAATAAGCCAATCCAAGTGCTGTTGCCAATTGCCCAAATCCAACTTAGCAAGAAAGCGCCCCAACTAAAGCCTTTAATGCCCTCGGGTAAATCGTCTACCTTCCCCTGCCCTGAGTTATTTTCAGATGCCATTTCAAGGCTTGCTTCAGGTGGAGTGTAATTATCTGCCATGAGTTTTTCCTTATTATTAATCAAACAGAAACCCTAACTTATAGTACTGAGTGTAATTTAAGCAAGCTAAAGATAAGTACCTAAAGCAGAGAATTGTTACCTGATGTGTTTTGTAACATTTATCTCGTTTCCTTTTCATTTTAAATCACCTAGTCTGGGCACATAACTGCAAGGAGAGAACAATGAAAGACATACAAAAGTTAGTGGGTAATTTAAATAAATCAGGTGCGCTGAGTGGTTTTTTAGGAGGCGTTGCTGGCGGCGGACTAACGAGCTTAATGGGCGGAAAAAGTAAAAAGAGCAGTAAAAAAGCCGTAAAATATGGTGCGCTTGCTGCTGTCGGTGGCCTTGCTTGGAAAGCCTATAAACAATACTCAGAACATAAAGCGGCTCCAGTTCAGCAAACTAGTTCTCGTGGTTTTGATATTACCCCCGCCACGCTGTCTGAGCAGTCATTTACTGATGCAATCGACGATAACCATAATGATGGGCAATTATTACTGATGCGCGCTATGATTGCAGCCGCCTATGCTGATGGCCACATTGATGAAACGGAAAGACAAAAAATCTTCGCACAAGTAGAAACAATGCAATTGTCTGTGCAAGAAAAGGCCATGCTGTTCGATGAGCTAAGAAAACCAATGCAACTATCAGAGTTAGTTGCCGCTGTGCCTAACGCACAAATGGGTATTGAAGTATATGCAGCTAGTGCCAGCGCAATTGATTTAAACCAAGCTATTTCTAAACACTACTTAGACACGCTCGCTAATCAATTATGCATTCCTAGTGAACTGGTAATGAGCATTCACAGAGAGCTTGCCGAATACCAATAAAAATGGGGCGTCTTCGCCCTATTTTTATTGGTAAACAGTGATGATTAATGCGGCTTTTTAGTGCCGTAACGCACCATATCTTTACCGTTTTCATACACTTCACTTGTCACGTAACGGCCAAGTAAAAGTTGATGTTTATCATCAAGTACCGCAATAAATGGGCGGCCATCACTATTATTGGTTGCAAGGGCAACACCGGTTACATTCTCTAGCCCTAAACCGCCAGTTTCAACTAGGCGTAAAAATGTTTCTAACTCGTCTAATGTTTCAATTACATCGTTATCGTTAATCATCTCAAATACTCAGTGATTGCTAATGGGCGTAGCATAGCAGGATTAAAAACAGGGTGCGAATAACAGCCCCTAATCTAGCTTACTTTTGGACTAAAAATTGACACAACGCTATTCAATTGATGATACTTTCGCTATCGATAGAGGCAGTGAAGTTTAATGAGTAACCATTTAACGCTCGAATTAATGACCCCAAAGGGCAATCTTGCCGATAGCATACAAGCTATTTGGTATGCCACAGCGCACTCTCAAGGAGAGCAATGGCTTGCCTGCGATGGTGCCACAGGGCTTGTGTTTCCTGTTGCTGGTGAAGTTTTACTTGATGACAAGCCGCTTGCTGCCCCTTATGCAGTGCAAGAAACATCGACTCAAGCATCTAAAGTCACATTTTCACACGATGCGCAGTTTTGTGGTATTCGTTTTAACCCAACCGTATTGTCTGAACTAAAGCGTAATGCTCACCCACTCATTGCAGAGCAGTCACTATGTGAAATTGCCGAAGATCTGCAAAATGATGCCAGCTTAGCCGCGTTTGTTGCACTTATTAGCCACCACTTTACTGATAATAAAAACATTAACCACAGCAACAGGCACTCAAAACACCTAATCCGTAACCTTATAGAGTTAACGCCACTCGAAACTGCTTACCAACTTGCCCCACTCAGTCAACGACAGCTCGAAAGACAAGTTAAGGATCAATGCGGCGTTACCCCTAAGTATTTTGAGCGTATCTACCGAGTAAAACTTGCTAAACAAGCAATTAAAGATAACCCTGAAATGAGCTTTGCAGATATTGCACTTGAATGTGGCTTTACCGATCAGCCTCATTTAATCAAAGAATTCAAAGCAATAATGCACATCACCCCAGCAAAATACCGCAAGTTATTGAAAGACTCTCAAACTAAACAAACAAAGCTTATTTTGCGCTAGTCATCCTCAAAACGCAGAATATCACCAGGCTGGCAACCTAAGTGCTTACAAATTGCATCTAAAGTTGTAAAGCGCACAGCTTTAGCTCGCCCAGCTCTAAGAACTGATAAGTTTTGTGGCGTAATACCTATCGCTTCAGCTAATTCTGCAGACTTCATTTTTCGCTTAGCTAACACTACATCTAAATCAATAATAATCGCCATTAAATCACTAACTCTTGCTCTTTTTGTAGCTGCTGCGCTTGACCCATGATCCAACCAATAACATAAATAATTAATCCCATCACTAAGCCTATAATATCAGTATCTTGTATAGCCACGACCCTTCCGATATCTGATCCTGTTGCCAAGTTAAGAAGAGTTATAAGTAGTGACGGGTAGCACACAACTAGTGCAAATTGCGCCAATAATACGCCACCTAACCATTTAAAACATTGTATATTTTCAATAGCGAAGAAGGATCCACGTCGGTAAAGCAAAAATAACCGAATCAAAATTATGTTGATCAGAATAAACGGTAGCAATTGCACAAGACCAAGCCATAAAACACTATCAAAACCATGATCATTTAATGTTTGTGCTACTCCTTGCCAAGAGCCGCTGACTTCAAGACCAATCCACATATGCGCACCATTACTTTGTGTAAAACTTAAAACATTACTGTCACTGAAAAGCACAATAATGCTTGTTACTAACAAGCTAATAAGCGTAAAAATTAGCAGGCTTAGGATAAACGAACTCATCCAAACAATTTTTTTCATGACGATTTACTCAGTGTTATTTGTTTTAGAAGTTGCTCATAATGAGTCGCTAACTGCTTACCTGTTAACGCATTAGAATGGTGCTTTCCTTTTGCAATGTAAATCTGCTTTTGCTGAGATTTTGCATATTGATATAGTGATTTAGCTAACTCAGGTGGAGTTTGAGTGTCTTTTTCACCGGTGATTATTAATAGCGGTGCTTGATAAACTTGTAACGCTTTTAAATTATCGACTTGTTTAATCTCTTCACTAAACTCAACACTAACAAACGGTTTAGCAAACCACGGAATTCGTGCTGCTGTCATCTGTTCAACATTTGTCACACTCCCTTCGAGTACCAGAGCATCAACGTTACGCTGACTGGCAAGATAACCTGCAATCATACTTCCTAAAGAATGACCATGGATCACCACAGGCAAAGTATTTAGGTCTGATCTGCCTTTTACATAATCAAATACCTGTAATGCATCAGCTTGCAGATTAGCTACGCTAGGTACTCCAGAACTAAGCCCATAACCACGATGATCCATCATTAAAATATTAACTTGAAAAGGTAAAAGTAGCTTGGCTGGTTCCCCACCTGCGGCACTAACGCGAAACTGGTTACCACCGAAGTAAATTACCGTAGCACGAGCATCTGCAACTTTAATAAGGGTACCCTTAAGTCTAGTACCCTCATCGGTGTTTAAAGTTATCTCCTGCGTTTTGGCGGTGGCATTAACACTTTGTATTTCCTGCATCGTTATTTTTTTATCCGGATATAAAAAGTGAGATTCCTCAACTTTAATTGTCGTACAACCAGTTAATAACAGCACAATCAGCGAAACCACTGCAATAGAACCAAATTTCATTTTCACGATCCTTCTAGTAAAAAAACTACTATGGCACTAGATAAGTTAAAAAACAAACTAAAATTACCGAAAAACGATAATTAATTATTCAATATCGAACATTAAAAGCCCTTCCTTTGAAAAATAGCTTTGATTAAAAGCGCTATCTCCTTTAATTCATTATTTTTCAAATTCTGTGTTGAGCGATTTTATTTGCGCTCGGCATTTATCCATAGGATAGTTAACGCAAGCCTACTAAACGAGCTGTAACTAAATAGGATAATCATGAAAAAAGTTTTACTTGCCACCGGCTTAATCGCCTCGTCATTTACTGCATTTGCAGCCAATTTAACCGTTGAAGAACTGCGTATTGAAAAAGCCAGCAAAGCCATGCCAAAGGTGTTAAATGCTTTTTCTAATGAAGTAAACCAATTTGAAAAACAGTGGCAAGCGGCTGCTAGTTATCAGCAAGCAAGTGACCTTATTGATGATTACGCCAAACAATTATGGCGCGATGCCAAAACACGTATAATTAAAACCAACAGCTTCGACGACCGAGAGCTATATTGGGCACGTTTACTTTCAAGCAAGATTATTCGTACCAGCAAACCCCAGTTTGCAATGACCGACAGCGAACAAACCGCGTTATTAACAATGCTCGAAAATGGCAGCCGTGGCCGCACCGACCTTGATTACAGTAAAAAAACCGACAAACGCATTTTAATTACAGGTTTTGATCCATTCTTATTAGATAGAAATATTAATCAAAGTAACCCATCCGGTGTTGCAGCATTATTACTTGATGGCCAAGTAATTAATTACAATGGCATTAGCGCCGAGATCAATACGGTGATGGTGCCAGTACGCTACGAAGACTTTGACCAAGGTATTATCGAATCATTACTTGCGCCATATTATGCACTTAACAATGTCGATATGATTGCCACTATCAGTATGGGCAGCAAAGACTTTGACCTTGAACGCTTTCCGGGTAAACGCCGCAGTGTAACGGCGCCCGATAACGCCAATATTGTGTATGGCGGCACAGCAACTGCACCGAAAATTTCGAGCCTTAACGACCGCCCTCTTCCGGGCAATGAGTTTGTAACTTTCAGCTTACCAGTTAAGCAGATGCAACAAGCCAAAGGGCCATTCCCAATCAACGACAATCATAAAGTCGTCACGCTTGAAAAAGCATTTGAGCCAAAATCACTTAAAGAATTAGAAGGTGCGATTGCGGTAAAAGGCGGTGGCGGCGGCTACTTATCAAATGAAATCTCGTATCGTAGTATTCGCCTGCGTGATGAGCTTAATTCAGATATCCCTACAGGGCATATTCACACTCCACGTATTCAACAATTTGAGCCAGAAACAGAAGCAAAAATTGTTAAGCAAATTAAAGCAATGCTTGAGCAGAGCTTGGTTGCAATTTAAAGTGTTAAGCTCAGCTAAAAAGCAATAGCTGAGCTTTTTCCAACTCACAATAGGTATTTATTGTGGGCCTGTTCCGCCATTCACTTTACTGCCCAAAGAATTTGGATCATCTAATCGATATGGGTAGAGTTGAACATCACCAAATACTGTTGCTCCGCTATCACGATATTGATCAGTTGCAGAACTTCCAGTGTAAACATTTCCTGAGGCACTAAAATAACCTGAGCCTTGATTCCAGTGAGGTTTCGCTGAATTTTCAAAGTAATTATTTTCCACTAAAACCTCTGCGCCATTCCCCGCACTAATTGAAAAATAAGTAATGTTCTTCCAGTAATTATTAAACATATGCACACGAGAGTTATAGCCGTCTACTTTAGGGTTTCGCCCTGCAGCTGTATCCCAAAAATTGTGATGCGCTGTTATTTGAGAGTTTCTAAATAAATGGGTATACCAATGCTGGTTAGCGCAAACTTGAGGGTTATATCCATAAAAACGATTCCAACTTAAAGTAACGTTTTGACTATTGTCTACATCAATATATCCATCACTGATTTTATTAAATGCCATGTGATCAACCCATACATGACTACTATCATCTATTGAAATAGCATCACCTGCTTCTACAAGGGCTGGGTTAATACCCTCAAGCATAATGTTCTTAATAATAATATTTCGCTGATTACTAATAACGAGGCTAGCACCAATTATTTTCGAGTTTTTACCTAACCCTTGCAGCGTTTTATTTGATTGCACAATGATACGTCTATCATTACGGGTAACATTCACGGTTGAGTTTGAGCTACTTCCCAACTCACTACAGCTTTGATTACCAACGGGAATTCTGTACCACGTCTTACCGTAATCTCCCCATTGACCACAATCAAGTGGACAAGCCGGTACCGTTCTATTGGCGGTTCGACAATCAATCACAGTGTTATCAGGGACCTGAATAACCGCAGCAGAGCCAGAACTCAATGCAGTACTTAAATCATCACAGCTATATACTGTGATGGCAGTGTTATTACCACCACCGGTCGTTGTGCTCAATCCATCTTGACCTGCTTGAGATGCAAAGCCTATTAAGTCACTGGGAGTGGTTCCGGTAGTCCCACAGTCGCCATTTACTGGATTAATAAACCATCTTTGTGAACTGATCCCAGCATCATCATTTTGATAAACATTTGCAGTATTATTTGAGCCTGCAACTGTCAAAGATTTACCAGTTAACTTATTGACGATATTAAAGCCGCCCGATGAAGATGCTTTTAACAACCAACGTTGATTAGCCCCTTGCCAATCATCATAAGCAATTATATTTGCACCATTTGATTGCGATGAGTTCAACACATCAATAACTTTATTGTTAAATTTAGAGCGTATAATCCAATAGCCATCTGCTTCTTGAATAAGCTGAAACTTTTGGTTATTTCCACCCCAGTATTCGTAGCTAATAATATTCGGGGCTGAGCTAGAATCACTGGTATTTACATCAAGTGCAAGGCCAGAGCCTCTATTAATAATGGAATATACAGTGCCAGATTCAGGCATAGCACTACACTGTTGTGCATGAACAGCACTCTGAGCAAAACACGCAACTGCTAGTAGGCATAATGCTAACAGTTTAGTTTGGTTTAAAATCTTCAAGACTATCTCCTTTATTACATTTGTAATATAAAATTACATTATTAAAGAGATAGTTTAATTTATACGTACCTAAAAACACCTATTTATGTTTATTTTATGTAAACAAATGTTAAAAATTACCCAACAACGCAGCAATTTCGACCTTGCTTTTTCGCTTTATAAAGCGCGTCATCTGCTATTTTAAACAAGCTATCTGAATCAAACGCCTCATTAGCAGCCTTACTGGCAATACCTATCGATAAGGTAACATAGCTTAAGTCTGCACGGCCTTGGTGAGTTATGTGAGCTGATGCAACGGCGTTTCGTAGCGTTTCAGCCACTTTGAGTGCCTGATGCTTATCGGTATTGCTGAGCACAATAACAAATTCTTCGCCGCCATACCGAGCAACAAAGTGATTACTTGGCTGGGTGTTTTCTTTAAGAAGATTGGCGACCTCACAGAGCGCTTTGTCACCTTGATCATGCCCATAAAAGTCATTGTAGAGTTTAAAATGATCGATATCGGCGACAATCATTGAGATAGGTTGCGATGCTAAATCTGCATCGCTGGCAAGCTTCGCAAAATGTTTATCTAATGCCCGACGATTGGCAAGCATCGTCATTGAATCGGTGTAACTGATATGTTTTAACTTCTGGTGGCGCTCTAGTATTTCATCACGTTGATTTTCTATCAAAGTAAATAACTCATTCATACCTCGCCCGAGTTGGTGCAATTCGTTATTACCAAAATACTCTTCCCGAGCGCTAAAATCGTTATTACTGATTGCTGAATTCACCAATGTATAAAGCTTTCTGAGTGGCCTTAAAACCTGTTGATTTATATATAAATAAAACAAAATAAACACAGATCCAGATATCAATAAACCGGTAATTAAAGAGCTATCAAACAAGCTTCGGTCGTAAGTTCGTTCACGGGATGCGATAGATAGCACAAATAGTAAGTCTCCTGCTTGATCATTGACTCCTAAGTAAAGCCGTCGATTGTGTTGAGTCGTCTCGACTGCTCTCCTTTTCTCACCAAACACCCTAATTAGATGATCCCTATATTTAGGTGCTTCATCAATGCCATAAAAGCTAATATCATTTGCTAACCCTGGTGTTAGATTTTCGACAAAGTCTTCATCAATAAAGCTCCAAAGCAATAATGTCGCCACAAATTCACCAGTGCCATCGGACTTCGTTACATTGTAAGCGACGGTGACGGCAGGCGTTTTATCTATGGTAATAAACCGGACTTTATGAGTTAACTCAGATTGGCTATTGTCTATATCGCCAGATAAGATTATTAGGTCGTTTTTTATCAACAAATTGGGGCTTTCTAAAACCGTTGGTGAGTAAGGCTGATAATCACTATTAAAGCTGCCACCGCCAATAATATTTGCCTGTGTATCATATAAATACCAACCATTTACGTCTAACCGCTGTAGTGCGTCTGCAATAACATAGTCACTATTAAACCACTGGGTATCACGTTGCTGTGCAGCTTCATACATGGTATCCCAAGCAGCGCTGTCAAAGACCATTTTTGACAGCGCATCAACCTCTTGCTGAAGTTGTGACTCCACGCGCTGAATATCAATCCGATCATTTTGTTTTGTCATCGCTTCAAAAGTTGGCAATATCCAAAAATGCCGAATAATTGTTTGCGCCAACAAAATAGCAAAGCACGCCGCGGTGAAAGCAAGTAATAAGCGTTTTTTGAGCCTCGCACCAATCACCATAAAATACCAAACCAAGCAGAATAAAAAGTACATTAGTATTAAAAAGTATAACCACGTTTACTCAGTTTGCTTGCCAAGCTTTAATAAATCAGTCTCATAAAGGCAGAACCTCTACTAAAGTTGGTGACTGATAAATTGTAAAATCCCTGTTTATATCTAAACTTTTAGTATGAAATTTTGAAGGGCTACTGTATGAAAGGTATCGTCTTTACCGAGTTTTTAGACATGGTCGAAAATGAATTTTCTTATGAAGTGGCAGACAAAATCATTGAAGAAAACTCACTTGCTTCAAATGGGGCCTATACCAGTGTTGGTAATTACGACAACGCTGAAATGATCATGCTTATTACTTCGTTAAGTAAGCACGTCAATACGCCTGCAGAACAATTAGCCACGCACTATGGTAAGTATTTATTAAATCGTTTTTTTATCCTTTTTCCTCACTTTTTCACCAGTGTTTCAACTACGTTTGACTTTTTAGATACCATCGACCGCCATGTTCATGTAGAAGTTAAAAAGCTTTATAGCGATGCTGAGTTACCAAGCTTTGAAACAAAACGTATTAGTGAGCGCAAAATGCAAATGTTCTATCGCTCTGGAAACCCTTTCGCCTGTTTAGCAGGTGGATTAATTGAAGGTGCATGTGAAAAATTTAATGAAAAAATTACGATTAAAAAGGATATAAGCGCTGATCATATGTCGGCAACCTTTACTTTAACAAAAGAAGATTAGTGTGGATGAAGAACTCTACAAACGTAGAATAGAACGAGAGCGCCAGGCTCGAAAACAAGCCGAAGCCCTGTTAGAACAGAAGTCTTTAGAGTTATATGAAGCCAATATGACGCTAAAACATGCGGCCGAAAATCTAGAAAAAGAAGTTATTCTTCGCACACAAGATTTAAATAATGCAAAAGAGTTGGCCGATGCCGCCAATCAAGCTAAATCAATGTTTTTAGCTAATATGAGCCATGAAATCCGCACCCCTATGAATGCAATTTTGGGCATGGCACACCTCGCCCTTGATACTGAATTAACCGATAAACAATATGATTACGTTGAAAAAATTCAGCTTTCGGCCAAATCACTGCTTGGGATTATTAATGACATTCTCGATTTTTCTAAAATAGAAGCCAACAAGCTTGAACTTGAAAACAGTGATTTTAACTTAAATGACTTTCTTGCGAACCTCGCTAATTTAGCCAGTAGTTTAATTGAGAAAAATAACATCGAAGTCATTTTTGATATTGATGATGACATTCCAGAGTTTTTAATCGGTGACGCTCTTAGGCTTAATCAAGTTTTATTAAATTTACTGAGCAATGCCATTAAGTTTTCAAACCAGCAAGATGTCACGCTGAAACTGACAAAAAAATCACAAACCGATACCTCTATTTGTATTAATTTTCAGGTCATTGACCAAGGCATTGGTATGTCTGAAGAGCAAGTTAATAGTGTGTTTAAGCCTTTTTCACAAGCCGATGTTTCAACAACTCGTAAATTTGGTGGCACAGGTCTTGGTCTTGTTATCAGTAAAAAAATTATCGAGCTTATGGGAGGTCATATTGAGGTTAAAAGCCAATTAGACAAAGGGAGTAGCTTCAGTTTTGATGTGTTATTTTCGCTATCGGTTATGCAAAGCTGCCACGACACAGATATTTTCAAACATAAACGCGCTCTTATTATTGAGCAAAGCGACCAACCTGAAGCTATTTTAAATACCACGCTCAATGCATTAGACATCAATGTACAGACGATTGATTGCATGGATGAAAAGCTTTCTAACGCTGATATTAGTCACAACTACGACTTTATTTTTTTAGACTGGCACGTATTAAACTGCAAACAAAATAACATTCTAGAGAACCTCAAAAAGCAGCTTTCTATCGACATTAAAAAAACCATTATCCTCGCTTCTTATGAAAACCAAGAAGTTAAAGACACGCTAAGTACGCTAGATAAAACCGTTGAAGAAATATTATTAAAGCCGATTATTAAAGGGAACCTATTGAAAACCCTCGAGCATGTGATGGGTATCGCTACGAAAAAAGAGACCAGAGTCGACAATACATGCTTTAAAAAGCTTGCGGGCTCAAGAATACTGCTAGTTGAAGACAACCCGCTTAACCAACAAGTTGCATCGCAAATACTACGCTCAAATGGCTTTGTGGTTGATATTGCCGAAGATGGCATAGCAGCGATTGAAGCTGTCGAAAAAGAATCTTTCGATTGTATTTTGATGGACTGCCAAATGCCAAAAATGGATGGTTATACCGCAGCGAATAAAATTAAACAGCAATCAAAGTTTGCCCATATCCCTATTATCGCCATGACCGCCAACACTATGGAAGCCGACCTTACAAAAGCGAAAGAATCAGGAATGCAAGGCTATATAGCCAAGCCAATTGAAGTGCAAACCATGTTTGAGGTCATTGCAGAGCATTTAATGCAAAAGCAGCTGTAATTTCTAGTCAGTAAGCTCTATGATTTTTTGTTCTACTAATGAGTTGTTTTGCTTACGAAACTCATTTGGGTTAACCCCAACGATACTTTTAAACACACGGTTAAAGGTAGCAAGCGAAGAAAAGCCACTTTCCATTGCAATACTGAGTATACTCCAATGACTTGCTTCATCTTTTAATAACAGCCCTTGCGCATGCTGTATTCGATACTGATTAATAAACAAATTAAAATTTGCGGCTTTAAAATGATAACGAATAGCCCGGCTGATCTTATACTCAGGTACTGCTAATGCTTGAGCAAAATCAGAAATTTTCAAATTAGTTTGCAAATAAACCTGCTTATTGATGAGTGCTTCTATGCCAGTAATAAGCTCAGGCTCTACCTCTTTATTTTCAGATTGTTCAGCCTGATGGATAGCTTTCATTACCTTTTCAGAGTTCACCACTTTACTATCAATAGCTTCAGGCACTGTGTTGTGGGCACGTTTTTGCAAAAACATCACTAACTGCATTGCAAGTACAATCAACAATGCTGATGAGGCAATTATAAGCGGCTCAAATTGTTGAAATTCGCTTTCACTGAATAAAAATTTAGGCAGTATGCTGGCATTAAATACCGCTAAAAAGTAGCAACTAGCAAAAATATTTGCCTGCAACTTTTGCGTTTGTGTTTTCTCTTTATAGCCTCGTAATGCTTCCCAAAAAGAGAGCACCAAAATACTCGAAGATAGCAACACCGTTATTTCGACCATACCTTGCTTTAAACGCCACATGAATTGGCTATCAGGGAAAACTTGCACATCAATACTCACCAAATAATGCCAAGTTTGGTTAAACATAATTAAACCCGCAATAGCAACTGCCACGGCAATATGTACCGAAGCAATAGGCTTATGCTTACGAAACAAAGTGCGTGATATAAGCCAAGACATATTACAGGTTGCGCAGGTAAATAAGCCAATTAAATAACTGTAAACACCAATAGTTGGTGCACTGATTTTTTGCACCCCAACCATGCAAAGCGAACCGCAAAATACTGCAAACAGATAATGAATAAGCTGCTTCTCTTTTTTCATACCATTTAGCAGCATGAGCCCCATACAAACAAAAACGAGTAAGTAATAAGGGGAAGTATTTTGCATAACTCTACATACCTTAAATTGGGAGTTTGATGAATTATTTACCAATCAGATAAGTTTACTTTTTCAAGATCAACATAGCAAAAAGAGTTTGTTAGTGAATATGTCAAACTCTGTGTGAGCTCTCAAAAACAAACACAATATTTCATTGATCAAATTTCGAATTTGAGAAGAAATCTTGCTCTAGCCCTTTATATTAGCGGTATTAGAAAAATGTAATGGAATTGATGATGTTTAACAAAGATAGCAAAATCACACCTTTAAAAGCGCTCGAATACAGTAAAAAGCTTTGGTTTATTAGCCTGCTAATGGCGCAAACTTGCTTTGTAGTTTATCTCATTCTTGGTTATGGAATGTCAGCGTTAACTACAGGTCTATCAGGTTGGAACCGACTTAATAACACCGCCTATGTTGCTAATGATGCCACAGGGAATTTGATGTATGCAGTGCATGTATTATTTGCGGTAGTGATGATCCTTGGCGGAAGCTTACAACTCATTGAAAAACTGAGGACAAAATACAGAGCATTCCATCGCTACAATGGTCGTGTATTTGTTGTTTTAGCTTGCTGTATTTCATTTGCTGGCATGTATTTAATGATAGTAAGGGGCACCGTTGGTAATACACTGATGCATGCACTGACAATGTTTGGCGGCTTAGTGGTTATTGTATCAAGTATATTTGCAGTGAAAACAGCACGGGCTCGTAACTTCAATGCTCATCAAAGGTGGGCTATACGGTTATATCTTGCGGCTAATGGTGTGTTGTTTTTTAGATTATTGATATTTGCATGGTTTTTAGTATTTGGCACCTTAGGCGTTGATACCGCCACATTCACTGGGCCTGCCGTGCTTGCTGTTAGCCTTTGTTCTTACTTAGTACCACTTTTAATAGCCGAACTTGTTCGCTATGCAGCTCGTACAAATATTACGTTTATCACTATCGGCACTGCCTGTTTAATGACGCTAATATCAATCGTGTTCTTAATCGGCTTATTTGGGGTGACTTTGGCAAACTGGTACCCTGCGATTGTTGGCTAACTAACTCTCATACAATAAAGCCACCTAAATTGGTGGCTTTATGAACATAATTTACGTCACTATAAAATTAATACAGTTCAAATAGTGGACGACCATTTTCGTCGTACTTCACTTCCATAACTCGAGCATGGCGGTTTGGATCGTAAAGCGGATCTTTTACAATCTCTTCAAGTGGACGGGTGTCTGTTTTTGGCACCACACTTGGTTCACCAACTGCGTGCTCATAGTCACGAGCATGGTAAATACACAGTGGTGTTTCACCATCTTCAGCTACTGTAAAACAGTTATGACCTGGGCCGAAAATTTTCTTTTCAACACTTGTTTCAAGCACAGGCATACGTGTTTTAGTCCACGAATTACGATCAAGTAAATCGCTGTTTTCATCGGCTTCCATATAGCCCATGCAGTAACATGCACCTGTTGCGCTTGCAGAGAAAGCAATAAAGATTTTACCGTTATTTTTAAGTACTGCCGGGCCTTCATTTACCCAAAAGTCGACACGTTCCCAATCGTAATCAGGTGTAGTCAGCATAAACTGCGCTGTTTTTAACTTAATTGGAGATTCCATCTCAGCTAAATACAGGTTTGATGCAGCAAATTGACCGCCGGTTTTCTCTGCCCAGCAGAAGTAACGCTTACCGTTATTTTCAAAAATAGTGGCATCTAAAGAAAAATCGGTGAACGACTTTTCATCGCCCTCAGCGGCTTGCATCATGCCAAGTTCAACCCACTCATCATTTAGCGGATCTTGGCCTTTACACTCAAGCACATACGGGCGTAATGCCCAAATATCATCTTCTTCACTGGCTGCGAAGTAGATGTACCATTTGCCATCGAGGTAATGAATTTCAGGTGCCCAGATATGACGGCTCATCGGGCCGCTGTCATGTTTAAACCAAATATCAAAGGTTTCAGCGTCTTTTAAGCCCTCTAATGTCGCAGACTTACGAAGTTCAATGCGATCATAAGTTGGTACAGAACCTGTAAAATAATAAAAACCATCACTGTGCTTATGCACAAATGGATCGGCACGCTGCTCTACTAACGGACTATTTGTTTGTAATGTCATCTTGAAACCTGATCGTTAAATTTTAATTTGTATTATTTTATTACTTTTAAGTAAGAACACAAATATAACATTATTTTTAACAGACAGTGAAAAGAAATGTAAGCTTGAGCTGTGAGTTTCAAGATACCCGTTCTAAGCAAAGGAGTTAAAGCTAGCTCGTTATCGAAAGCATTTGGAAAAAAGGGGGCTTCCCCCCTTTGTTTGGGATCACTAAAACAAGCTTTATTTAAAGCCCCTCTTAGATTTTTTAGATAAAACGAGGTCAACTGGCATAACATCGCCCGATACCTTCTTCACAATTAAAGTATGTGAGCCAGCTGATAAGTCATGTTTTTCGAACACAATACTTTGTACTTGGCGATAATTATTACCATCGAAAATAGAGAATATGCCTTGTGACTTACCATCTAAGATAACTTCAACATCGCCATGGTTAATACCTTTTGAAGTCGCAAAAACAATGCTTGAACCACTAAAGTCATAACTAAACGACGCACCATTAACGGTTGTCATGTGTAAATCTTGTTGGTATTCGCCAGTATTTGTGTGCTCAGACCTCATCCAGTTGCCATTTTCACTATATTGAATTCGAGGGTCATTATCGTTTATCAGCTCGAGGCCTGAATAGGTTATATCACTTGTTGTGCCGAGGGTATTACCGATAGTCTGAATTTGCACCAATCGATCGGCAATCCAGCTACCGTCAGGGTTAATTGCCACATCTAATGTTATCAACCCACCTTCATCTGCAATTTGTTTTACCCTATTTGCTATATCTGTGTTCGAATATCTTAAGCTGCTCTTTAAGCCTCCCCATCCTCCGTCAGAAGTGTAGGTAAATCCATGCCACTGCACTTTTGTATCCAAAGCAGTTATGACTTTTTTAGAAGAAGGAGCCTTAGGTAACTCGTTAGTTTTACCTGATGTGTATTGACTGTGTGGATCTTTGGGGATAAAGCTATGCTCGTCACCAGCATGAAAACTAATCGTCGCATTTGGGTTGCCACTTCGAGCAGACTGAGTAAGTTGGTCTGCAACAGGGTAAGCATTCTTTGCCTCGAGTTTTTGTTTCGATTCATCTGCTTTAAACCAATTATCAAACCACCAGCCAGCGATGTTAGCTCCCCAAGCCTGCGATCTTTCGCTGACAAAACCAGTTATAAACCAATCAGGGTAAGGTACTTTCTTTTTTGTACCCGTCCATCTATCCCCTGAGTGCGAAGGTAGGTAAGCAATTAACTTAATACCTTTTAGTTTAAGTGCTTTCGCTAAATCCAAAACAAGGTCACGGTTAGGCGTGTAATCAGCCTGATTTGAGTTAACTTGGGTAATACAACCTGGTGCAATCTGTTTGCTCGGACATGCCGGTGAGTGTAAATCATAAATGTCACTCATCGTCGACAGGTAACCACGGTTTTGAGTAATGGTAAAAATTACATAAGCATAACCAAGCTTGGCTGCTTTATCCGCATAATCGTCAACATCAAAACCATTTACATAGTTATTCCACTCGTTATAGTCTGTGATTTGATACCATGCATTATCTAAAGTGCCACCAGCAAGATAGTGATGACTAATCCCCCACTTTGCATCTTGCATCCAATTAACTTCGCTTGCTCGCAGAGACGCACTCGAGTGTAAAATAGTAATTGCTACTGTTATACCAGATACAATTTTATAGGGCCGACTTTTCAAAATAACCAAACCAGATGAAAGCTAAAACTTGTTACGAGTTTAACTGTTTACATTTAATCAACAATAAGATTACTCTGGGAAATCGTCATTAAACCCAACACACCACTCAACATAAAATGGTTAAATATATGAAATTTAAAAAGTAAAAAAACTTTTACTATGTGAATTTTCTGATTCGTTGACAAACAATATGTTAGCGCTTTATATAGAATATTGATTTAAATTCGTCTTAAAAGTCGCCAATACGCTTTAGTTTATAGCTGAAGTTCTAAATAATTATGTTGTAGATGATTAACCTAAACCAAAGCCTCCTTCTGGATGCTTTTTTTGGGTTATAAAAAAAGCCGCTACAAATGTAGCGGCTTATTACTAAGTAAATCTTATTTAATCAAAACTATGTTTAATTAAACGAGTGATGATGCCATCTCTTTTTAAACCATAAAACTGATTATTAGCATCAAGTAAATGTCCGCTAGACTGAGAAGAGATACTGTCTTGCTCAACAAAATTAGAAAGGTTTAGACGAATGACTTTTGAGTCAGTTAAAACCAGCGCAAGGTTTTGTGTTTCATCGAAAACAACTTCAATAATATCAGAATCTAACCCTGCAATAGCCATACCGTGGGTCATGTCGCTACTGTAAAACACATCACCGCCGCGACTTATCACGAACTCACCATTAGGTGTAACCCAAACACGGCCATTTATTTCATAGTCACCATGATAAGGGCTGTCTCCCAATGCTTCTATATCATCACTACTAATGTCAAACTTTTCAAAATCTGATGGGTATGATCCAGTATCGGCAGCGAAAACAGTATTACCCGTTGGGTGTAAATCTAAAACCCCTTTTTGGTAAATATCTGTGTAGCTGAACACATTACCGTTAAGCCCGTTAAGTGCGTATATTCTAGTATGTTGCCCTGATCCTGATGAGACAATGAGTTTGTTTTGTTGATTAATAACAAGATCAAATGGGTCCGTTGGCACTGAATACACGTTTATTTTCGCTTGTTCAGCCAAGTCAAAAACAGCAATGTAACCACTTTGATCTTCTGTATACCAATACATACTATGCTCTTGTTTAAGCAAAGATACATAAAGTCGCGAGCTATCTTGAGAGACCGTCATATTTTCAGGCATGAAATCAAACTCAAAATACTTCTCGGTTTCACCTGTTAATAAGTCAACTAAATAAAGTCGCTTAGCTTGTTTATCTGTGACATATAACTTTTGCCTCACCGAATCAACAGCTGTATCTGTCACTCTAAATTGCAATTCAAAGGCCGTGCTATCGGTCACTTGTGTTCCATAGTCTGTGCCTTGAGCTACCTCAATTGTAATCATTTTAATATTGGAAGCACCTGCAGAGTCTTTTACTTGCAGAGTAATATTTTTGCTACCAGAAAGAATATACTTTTTGCTGATGAGGGGATCAGAGCTAAAGTCAGTATCCCATAGGTTATCGCCATCAAGATCCCAGCGATATTGCAAGTTTGCACCATCTTCTGCATCAGTACTTACTGCAGCATTAAATTCATAGTTATCACTCGTTGTGCCATTTTCTGGTGTATAAGTAAAATCAGCAACTGGCGCCATGTTAGTACCACATATGCTACAAGGATGTTCAACCACAACCATAGTTGTTACTGCCGACTCTGCACTCAACACTATTACTTGGTTATCATTAACAATCACATCGAATGCATTTTCTACTTCAATACTGCCAGCTTTAAACCATGTAGACAGATTAAAATAAGGCACTTCACCTTTATCAGTAACAATAAAAGCTAGATTTTGTTGAGAGTCAAAATTCAATGCTGTAATCAGCTCATCCCCTTCTTCAAAACCTTCTAGCGTTTGAACGTAAGTCATATTGTCGGTACGGAATACATGACCACCACGACTAATTAGATAGTTACCATCAGGCGTTATCCAAACACGACCTCCTATTGTGAAATCACCATGATATGGAGAGTCCCCAACAGAGGTAATACCAGCTCCACTAATATCAAACTTTTCAAAATCAGATGGAGTTAAGTTAGTATCTGCAGCAAAGACATAATTCCCCGATGGGTGTAGAGTTAAACGTGCCCCCTGATAAATCGAAGAGCTACCAAGAAAGTCACCATTCTCAGCGTCAAACGCATAAATGTTCGTCCATTGTCCAGAACCTGAAGATACGATAAGTTTGTTCTGATCATTTATGACTAGATCATACGGGTCAGTTTGTATTTCAAATAAATTGACTTGGCTTTGCTTTTCTAAATCAAAGACCGCAATGTAGCCATTTTGTTCTTCACTCCACCAATATGAACTGTGCTCTTGAGTAAGAAGAGCAACATAAAGTAGCTTACCATCAGGTGATAATGTCATTCGCTCCGGCATAAACTCAAATTCGAAGTACTTTTTAGTTTCGCCATCAGCTATGTCTACAACATATAATCGCTTAGCTGATTTATCTGTTACGTAAAGCTTTTGTCGAGGTACATCGGTAATTTTTGCTGTTACATTAAATTGTAATTCGTATGCAGAGCCATCAGTTACGTCACTGCCCGAATCTTCCCCTTGTGAAACATTAATTTCAACTGTAACGCTGTCTACAGCACCAACCGTATCCATTACCTGTAGAGTTACGAAATGAGTACCTGCAGTTATGAACTTTTTACTTGTATCTGAGCTCGTCGTAAAATCAGTATCCCATTGACCATCATCATCAAAGTCCCAGCGATATTGCAGTTCAGAGCTCTGTGTATCATAGCTACTCGAAGCATCAAATTCATACATATCAGTTGTTAAACCAGTATCTGGCGTATAAGTAAACTGAGCTACAGGAGCTGTATTGCCGATACAATCAGCGCATTGATAAGGTGTTTTAATCACATAAAGAGTATTATCATTTTCGGTCACTGAGTATGTGAATTGCTCAGCAAGAAACACCTGCTGAACATCTCCAGGTTGAGTAATCGCTCTGAAAACTTCTAATGACTGGAGGTTTATTAAATATATATTTCCATTTGAACTTGCAAAAGCAACCTTGTTCTTCTCATCAAACTGAATATCATCAATAGTAAACATCCCTAATACTTGCGAAACGTGAGTCATATCAGAGACTTTAAATATATTGCCCCAACGAGAAAACACGAAGTCTTCTGAAACCCAAATACGCCCCCCAATACTATAATCACCATGATATGGAGAGTCACCGCGTGAAATGATACCTTCACCGGAAATATCAAACTTTTCAAAATCTGCTGGCGATATATCTGTATCAGCAGCAAAAACATAATTTTGCGAAGGATCTAAGCTGAGGTAAGACTGGTGTCTGATCCACTCATTCCCCGTTTGATATCCTGTTTCTGCACTGTATGAAAGAATTGAGGTCCATTGACTAGATCCCGATGAAACAATCACTTTTCCTGTGTTTGTCGCGACAATATCAAATGGATCTACGGCAACGCTAAAACGTTTTTGTTGCTGGACTTTATTTCGCGATAAATTATAAACAACAATTTCACCACTACCGTCAACTTCTGAGTAATATTCAAAGTCTCGATCAAGTAGCGACACATAAAGGGTATTATTTGCAATAGCCATTCTTCTTGGCATTTTTTCATATTGCAGTGTCTGAATAACCTTTCCTGTATCAGGACTAACAATATATAAAGATTTATTGATCTGGTCGGTAATGAATACTCTATTTGTAACTTTATGATAGACCATGTGAGTAATATGTTTGATCGATGAATCGAGGGCATGGCTCATACTCAACGTCGCATCATTAATATCATCTATACCATCGTTGTCATCATCAGCATCAGCATTATCGCCGATACCATCTAAATCAAAATCAGCACTCTCGCTGTTATCCCATGGAAATAAATCATCCCTATCAGAAACACCATCATTATCATCATCTGTATCGGCAGCATTGCTGATGCCATCTCCATCTGAATCGATAACTTTAGATGTAGATAAAGTGCTCGAAAAGTGAGAAATCGCAAATTCTTGCGTTACAAAATCAGTATCAGCAATAGATGAAAAAAGGCCTTTTTGTATTAATAATTGAGCAAATTCCTCAGCCGGCAACGCTAGATCAGCATTTGAAATACCTGCGCTTTCTAACTGTTGAACAAGGTCACTATCAAGGGTTATTGAATTTGATGGGTCTTTATCTTCATCTAAAGATTGCAACAATCGAATCGTATTAAGCACTATCGGGCTATATAAGTTTCGGCTGTCTAAAATATCAAGAGGTGTGACTACGGCTGCAGCGGGAATTGTAGGAAACTCAATACTAGCAAGCGAAAATGTGACATTATCGTTTTCTTTGTATTGATATTCACCAGCGCTATTAGTAACGCCAGATTCACCTGAACTTGTTGTATAGTTCAGGCCTGCAACAGCCGAATCTAAAAAAACGCCTGTCATTAAGACTGGATCTGGCGTTGTTGTTGGGTTATCAGTTGTAGGTTGTTCTGATTTAGAGTCTCCTCCACCACCGCCACCACCACATCCGGTAAGCAAAGCAACAGGGAAGATCAACGAAAAGAGTATTTTTGAACGAGTTCCATTCATAAAACTATTCCACTTTATATAATTATTATCGGCCAATTAGTATACATTTGTTCCTAATAAAACGATAGCAATTTAACATTTGTTAACAGTAAAATTTCATTTTTCGCACCTAAGTCTTACTGTTAATTTTGTTCCATTGAATGGTGAGGTGTTCTGAAAAACTATTTCAGATTATACCAACCTGCTTAATTAAGTGATCTATTTTGAGGCAATAAAACCTCGTTGATAGCAAGGCAAAAATTTCGTTATTTAGTTGTTCTCGGCAATTGCACCTGCATTGCTCTACCTTCTGCACCCATGCAGTCGTAAGTCAGAAATTTTTAACGCAGATAGCGACAGGTTTAATCCCTCAAAATGATTAAGTATTATTGCGGATTGGTATTGCTTATCGTCACTTGTGCATTATTAACTTCACGGCTCGTTTCAGAAAGCCCTACCTTTGTGGCACCACCCAATAGCCAAATTTGGCCGTTTAATGTAACCGCCCCTAAACCGTGGCGAGGTGTTTGCCATTCGAAAGTTTTGCGCCATTGCTGCTTGGTTAAATCATAACTAAAAACCTCACGGTCAACTCCTTGGCTATGTTCACCGCCAAACACAGTGATAGCATTATCAATAACTGCCGCCGCATGCCCTGCTCGTGCTTTAGGGAGTGCTGCATGTGCTTGCCAGGTGTTTGTTTCGGGTAAGTATTCGAGCATGTCAGTGATAGGCTCGCCGCCAACTGTTCTGCCACCTAACACAAACCAACGGCCGTTTACTTGTGCACTCGCCGCACTATTTCTAGCCGAAGGTAAGGGCGCGGCTTCTTTGAAGGTGAAGCTTTTAGGATCAAAAATTAAATGCGCACTCACATCTAAACTATGTTGCCATTGCCCATTTTTCTCACTATTTGGGCTACGGCCACCAGCTAAATGTACTTTACCATTAAGCACTGCGCCCACAGTCTCACTTAACGCAAAAGGCAAACTCGCCACCTTTTGCCATGCTTTAGCGCCCTTATCTAGCATTAACACATCACGGCTATTGGTCCACTGGCCTTGTGTATTAACAAAACCACCAAAGGCAAATAATCTGTTTTCTACTGCAATTAAATACGTGTGATGACGCCCTTCAGGCAAACTAGGAGCTGATTTCCAACTTGCATACTCGGGTGACCAATAATGGACTTTTGCAGTCATATTACCCGTTGATGCTGGCAGCTCGGTAGAGATCCCCCCTGCAACCCAAATATGTTGGTTCATTACTGTAGGGTAAATTTCTTGTATAGCCTCTGGGAGCTTTGGTGCTAACGGCTCTTTTGCCGATAACGTATAAGGTAAACAAGTAATAGAAAATGCTAACAACAGTTTGGCTAAGCGCATATAAATCCTTAATGAGCAGTTATTTAGCAAAAAGTTAAACTAGTTGTACCGATTAGTACACTGCCAAATAGTCTTACTCGAACAACGATTACTATTCCTAAATGACATTGAATTGATATATTATAACAAAACATTTGAGAATTTTGTTTAATCTAATTAAGGGTCACTACCATGAGCAAACTTCCCGTCACCGTGCTCTCTGGCTTTTTAGGTGCAGGTAAAACCACTGTGCTCAGCCATATTTTAAATAACCGTGAAGACAAAAAAGTGGCTGTAATCGTCAATGATATGAGCGAAATAAACATCGATGCAGCAACAGTTAAAAACGATGTTTCGCTGAGCCGCGGCGAAGAAAAACTAGTAGAAATGAGCAATGGTTGCATCTGCTGCACACTGCGTGAAGACTTACTCATTGAAGTACGCGCTTTAGCGCAAACGGGCCAATTTGATTATTTGGTTATTGAGTCAACGGGTATTTCTGAGCCCCTTCCGGTTGCCGAAACATTTACCTTTGCCGATGAAGATGGCGTGTCACTTTCTGATGTTGCAAGACTTGATACCATGGTCACGGTCGTTGATGCCGTTAACTTTTTAAACGACTTTAACGAAGCCAAATTTTTACAAGAAACCAACGAACACTTAGGTGATGAAGATGAGCGAAGCGTGGCCGACCTACTCATTGATCAAGTTGAGTTTGCTGATGTCATTTTAATTAGTAAAACAGACTTAATTAGCGCCGATGAGCTTGAGAGTTTAAAAGCCATTTTAAGCTCATTAAATACCTCTGCAGAGCTTATTGCCATTGAAAATGGCCAAATTGATATCAATAAAGTTCTCGGCACGGGCCTGTTTAACTTTGAAAAAGCTCAGCAAGCACCTGGCTGGCTAAAAGAGCTACGCGGCGAGCATACCCCAGAAACCGAAGAATACGGTATTAGCAGCTTTACTTATGAGGCCCGCCGCCCTTTTCATCCTGAAAAATTTTATAACTTTATTCATAACAATCAACGCGAAGGCAAATTGCTTCGCTCCAAGGGCTACTTTTGGTTAGCCTCTCGACCACAATTTGCTTGCCAATGGAATCAAGCTGGCGGCATAGCCCGCTATGGTTTTGGCGGGATATTTTGGAAAGCCTTACCGCAAGATCAATGGCCAACTGATAGCGACTACTTAGATTCAATTAACCAAGTATGGCAAGAACCCTTTGGTGATATGCGCCAAGAGCTGGTTTTTATTGGTCAAAACCTCAATCAAGCAGCTATCATTCAAGCTCTCGATAAATGCTTACTTAGCGACGATGAACTATTAGCAGGCAAAGCGCTTTGGCAAACCCTGCCCGATCCATTTCCTGTCTGGGAGGAAGCATAATGACAGCTTACGCATTAGAACATGACACTGATAACCTACCATCCGCGGCAGCAACAGCACTAAGCCCTGTGGTGTTTTCACAAATATATAAACCTGAGCATAACATTGCAATTTGGCAGCGTAACTTAACTGAACAGCTGCAAGCAGAAGTAGCTGAGAGTATTACAGCCAACCCAGATCTGAGTATTAACGCTGTGATCAATCAAAATACCATTGTGGCTGACATAAATAAGGCCCTTGAAAAACTACCTCAAGCAGAAGAGCTTAAAGCCGATCTCGCTCAGCTCGTTGATATGTTTTGTTATTTGATCGAATTAAAACGTACCGGATTACGCCTAAGAGTACTTGAACGAGCCATGTGCCCACGCTTTCATGTTGACAGAGTCCCTTGTCGGTTAGTCAGTACATATTGTGGTAGTGGCTCACAGTGGTTGCAAAACGCAGGACTTGATCGCACTAAACTTGGCGCAGGTCACCAAGGATTAAGTGATGAAGAGTCAGGATTAATGACAGCAAATACTAAAATTCACTCTCTTAATGTGGGTGATGTAGCCCTATTAAAAGGCGAAACTTGGCAAGATAACGAAGGCAAAGGCCTTGTGCACCGCTCACCAGCACTCGCTGCTGGCGAAAAACGGCTACTTGTAACCCTCGACTTTATTGCTTAATACGAACGTACCAACTGCGTCTATTAATTCTAATAGGCGCTATTTCATTTAAGAACACGCTACAACTGCTCATGGCTTTAAATTAATGAAAAGCATACTGAGCGCACTTGCAATTGCCGATAGGGCAAACATCCTTAGTAACAGAATTAAGGCATTCCTTGCGCCACCAGCAAAAGTGCCTTTAAAGCTTAATGGGTAGCCATGAAAAACCATTACATATAACACGTTAAAAAGTCCTACCCGCATCCCGTCAATTTCATAGGTATCGCCATTTTTTAAGTGAATTTCACACACATGCAAAGTGGGTAATCTAATTCGTGGTTCGCCAAACTTTCGTTTGCGTTTTAGATCCATCGTGTAGTGAAACAAAACCTCTGCGATTTCGTTTTTAGCAATGGTGAGAGTGTGATTTTGGTGCTCTTTAAAAGTCAATTTATCAATTTTGAGCTCATCCTTGCTTATGCTCATTGCCCATTTAGAACCAAAGCCATACTTCTTGTAAGTCATGATGCGCTTGGTAATAAACACGACCAAAAAACTTGTAAGACAAACTAAAAAAGCCAGCCATGGGTTAAAAGCATCTACTAAATAAAAACTAGATAGCGAAATTGCGCATACCATAAGCGCAAAAAACACTTCGGCCCACCCAGATAACGTCGCTAAGCCTGGGAGAGATTCTAGTTCTGTTATTGACTCTTCAGTTAGTGACGATTTTCCTTTAAAGGCAGCATATCGAAACCATTTTTTATCGTTTAAATCCAGTTCGAGTGAGTGCTTAGCCATCGAGCCCATAAAAATCCCTTTTGTATTAATGCTTAATAGAAGCAACCTTTTTGTTCCTTAAACTTATACACAACCAGAGCTCGCACGTAAATACTTAAAGAACTAATAAGTTAAGCCCCCTTAGCTAATGAACGTGCTGTATTTAATCAAAAACCAGCTAAGCTTCGTATAACAGAGAAATTTATATATGTGAGCTGATATGGAGCGCCTTTTTCAAAATAGCCGGTTTTTAGTCATCATCGCGATTATCACTACAGCAATTTCGTCATTACTTGTTTATATAACCTGTGTGAACATCGTTTTTAATGTTGTTAAAACGACTCTTATATCATTGCCTGACTCTGCTAAGGGAGGGAAAGAGATGATAGTCGAGCTTTTAAAAATTCTCGACTTATTACTGATTGGCATTACTCTTCAAGTTATTACCATCAGCCTGTACCGGCTATTCATTTCGCCTGCAACCACAAAGAGTAGCCAGTTTTTGGCCGCCTTTCATATCGAAGATTTTCATGACTTAAAAATTACCTTAGTGCAGGTAACATCTGTGATTTTGGTGATTCTGTTTTTAGAACACGCCGTTGAGTTTGGCGGCACAATAGAAACTCTCTACCTTGGTATTTCTATTGCGATTGTTGTTGCAGCTTCGACCTTTGCATGGCGCTCAATGAAATAGTGAACACTCACCTTCATTAGTTTATTTATTGGGGTAACGTAGTTGATATTGCTCTTTCATCGCGGCATTAAACCGCTCAAGTAAACCGCTCTTTTGGCTATCTTTAGCCAGTTCTAGCAAATCGATTTTCAAGCACTAAAAAGGCGTAACACTTCATGTTACGCCTTTAAATCTAAGCCCTAAAGTGCAAGCGCTAATATTTGCTTAACTTTCGCTAAATCAATATCACCGTGTTCACCTAGCGTAGTTAACTCATTCTTTTCTAAGTTTTTAACAACCGCATCGATTGCTTGTTCATCAAGGTCATAATCAGCAAGGCGCGTTTTCACAGCCATTGCTTCGAAGAAGTCTTGCACTGCTTTAATCGTTTTATCAATTTGCTCAGCTTCATCGTTATAATTAAAACCAAACACTCGTTCACCAAGCTGTTGTATTTTAATAGACTTCTGCTCTTTTTGAACATGCATTAGCGCAGGTAAAACAATCGCTAGTGTTTGTGCGTGATCAAGGTTATAAAGGGCTGTTAATTCATGACCAATCATATGCGTAGACCAATCTTGCGGTACACCCTGACCAATCAAGCCATTCAGTGCCATTGTAGCCGACCACATAACATTGGCTCTTACATCATAGTTTTGCGGTTCATTTAGTGCTTTAGGTCCTTCGCTGATCAAGGTTTGTAAAATACCTTCTGCAAAGCGGTCTTGTAATGGCGCGTTTACTGGGTAAGTTAAGTACTGCTCAATAACGTGTACAAACGCATCTACAACACCATTACTTACTTGGCGCTCTGGTAACGAAAAAGTATATTCAGGATCAAGTACTGCAAAAACAGGTTGCACACTCGGTGATGAAAAAGCACGTTTTTGCGACGTCTCTTTTTTAGTAACCACTGAGTTACCGTTACTCTCAGAGCCAGTTGCAGGTAAAGTTAAAACTGCACCAATAGGAAGCGGGTTACTAAACTCAGCACCTTTAACAAGGATATCCCACGGCTCACCTGCAAAGTTATAAGCTGCTGCAACAAACTTAGCGCCATCAATAACGCTGCCACCGCCAACAGCTAGAATAAAGTTAACATTCTGCTCTTTAGCAGTTGCCACAGCTTGCATCAGCGTTTCGTATGTTGGGTTAGGTTCAACACCACCAAACTCAATCACGTCAACATCGGCTAATGCACTCATTGCTTGGTCGTATACGCCATTTTTCTTTATTGAGCCACCACCAAAAAGTAATAGTACTTTAGCGTTTTCTGGTAAACGTGACGTGATCTCACTCATTTGACCTTTACCAAACAAAATTTCGGTTTGATTTTTATAAATAAAGTTCAACATTTAAATGCCCCTTAAATTAGGTTTAAATTGCTAATTAGCTAATTTACTTAGCTAACATTTCTAAAAGCTTTTCTGCTAATAATTTATCTGAAAACGGGTTTTGCCCCGTAATGAGTTCGCGGTCAACAACCACGTTTGGCTGCCACTCACTAGCGAATGCCATATTTCCACCGGCGTTTTCCATTGCCATAGCGGGATAAAACTTAAGCTTTTTACCTTCTAAACTGCTTTCAAAAACACGCTCTTCAGGGTCTGAAAAAATAGTCATTTTATAGCCATCATAAATCCAGTTATTGGCCGATGCCTTTTCGCCATCTTTTATCGCTTGATAATAAGAATTTGGCTGAACTTGTGCCGACAACAACGTAATTGGGCCATGGCAAATTGCCGCTGTTGGTTTACCTTGCTTATTAAAGTGACGCAAAATTTCACCCACTTCTGGGTTGTTTGCTAAATCAATTAAAGGCGCATGGCCGCCTGGGATAAACACAGCCTCATATTGGCTTAAGTCACCCGCTAAAATTTCGCTTAAACTTGCGGTATCTTTGATATCTGGTAGTGATGCTACAAAACGCTGAATGCTCTGCATTTTAGCTTCATTACCATCAAAGTAGTCGGTACTCACTGATTTTTTATCTACTTGAGGCGCATTACCTTTGGGTGTTGCAAGTACAAGCTCATAACCCGCATCGACTAATGCTTTCGCAGGCACACCAAACTCATTTAGGTAGTAGCCTGTTTCGATGCTCTGGCCGTCAGCTAAGTCCATGGTTGTTTCACTTGATAAAATAACCAATACTTCGCCTTCACCCGCCACTGCAAACATCGACGTAGTTGATGCAGCAACAAGCGTTAGTCGCTGTAATATCTTTTTCATAACTCATCCTTCAAGAAAGTACAGCCATCATAGTTGGTTTGCGGGGCGAGTAGAATTCGGATAAATTAAGAGGAGCAATCAGAATATTTATGGCTCGTACAGTTACATGTCTTATCTCACGCAATTAAAAACCTTTGTTGAAGTTTATCGTTGTAAAAATATTACGAAGGCAGCGGCTAATTTAGGCTTATCTCAGCCTTCGGTGACCTCACACATTCAATCAATGGAAGCTGTAGTTGGTAAATCTTTATTTGAGCGCAAAGCCCGTGGCGTTACCCCCACTGCAGCAGCACATGATCTAGCGCTACAGGTTTCTGGTCATATCGATATATTAGAGCAAAAGATCATGTCGATACGGGCACGTTCTGATGCCGCACATGGCACTGTTAATATTGCAGGACCTGCCGAATATATTAGTAGTGTATCGGGGCCACAAATTGCCAACTTACTGCAATCTGGCAATGTAAATCTTGTTCTGCATATTGGTAATAAAGTGAGAATTTTTGATGCCTTGCAATCAGGTACTGCAGATATTGCTATTGCCGCATCAGCGCCTGATCCAGCACTATTTGATAGCCTTGTGCTCGACAAAGAAAAGCTCATTTTGGTGATGAACCGTTTACATGGCCGAGAAATCAAAGACAGCGCCATTACCGCAGATTTACTCTCAAGCTACAATGTCGTTGCTTATGATGAAGAGCTGCCTTTGATAAGACAATACTTTGAAGCTGTATTCAACGCAAAATGCCACTCAAATGTCATTGCTATTTGCCCGGACATACGTGCTATTAGCAATATTATTCGCTCAGGCATTGGCTATTCTGTATTACCCGATTACCTATGTCGCGATCAGATAAAAGCCGGAGAGCTTGTGCAACTAGGGCCCGAAGGCCCAGAAAACATAATTTACTTAGTTTGGAACAAAGGGGCATTAAAGCACCCCCGTATTGCATTTGCCAAAGATGTTATTTCGGCCTTTGCAAATATTAACTACTTTGCAAACTAAGCAAGGCTTGCTTTGCGTCTAACAGTTTTACTCGTGGGGCAAGCGCATTTAGTGCGATTAAATGTAGCATTTCAGATACTGTGGTGCTCACATCCGTTATAACTGCCACATCGTACTCTTTAGCTTGCTCTGAGATAGCAGTATGAGTCACACAGTTTTGCGTCATCATGCCTGCGATCAAAAGTTTTTTAATACCATGTTGCTTTAATACATCTTCTAAATTGGTCTGATGAAAGCTGTCTGCATAGTGTTTTACAACCACAGGGGCTTCTGGTGCTGCTTTTAAAATATCAGGATGAATATCAACACCTTCTGTACCTTCATTAAAAAATGGCGCTAACCCCTGAGAAGGATCAGCAACATGCTGAATATGAATAGGTAAAACTCCGCGTTCTGTTGCTTGTTTGATCACATCTACTAGCTGATCTTTTACTTGTTTAGCCTGCCATAAAGGAAATGCACCATCTTCAAAATAATCATTCTGTAAGTCGATAATTAGTAATGCTGTGTTTGTCATTGTATGAGCCCTTTTTCATTTTATTGAACCCTAGTTTGCTGAATTTTTAACGTATCAAACAGTGACCCAAATACCATTTATCGATAATATTGGGCCAAAGTATTTAATAAGGCTTTACCATGAATGTTGCAGTATTCGCATTTCCTAATATCAGTCCATTTCATCTTGCAGTACCATGTATGGTGTTTGGTGAGGGCGCTCGCTCGGCAGGTATCAAAGAATTTAATTTAACAGTGTGCAGCGAATGTGAACAGGTAATGCCCTCAAGTGCGGGGTTTGATATTCAAGCGCACCACTCAATAACAAAATTTGATCAGGCAGATATTATAATTATTCCGTCTTGGCCATCCCCTGAAACAGCCCCCTCTAAAGAATTAGCAACCAGTTTGCTAAACGCTCATAGCCGTGGCGCTATTATTGTAGGGCTCTGTTTAGGAGCTTATGCGTTAGCACACATTGGGCTTTTAGATAATATTGAAGCAACCACCCACTGGGCATACAGCGATGACTTTAAAGCTCGCTTTGCAAAAGTGAAACTTAACAATCAAGTACTTTACCTTGAACATGACCAGCTCTATACATCGGCAGGAACAGCAGCAGCTATTGATTGCTGCTTATATTTGGTTCGCAAATTTTTAGGAAGCGAGCAAACTAATGCTATTGCCAGAATGATGGTAACGGCTCCGTATCGCACTGGTGGGCAGACACAATTTATTGCCCTCCCCGTCCCTGAAAGTGTTGCTGATGAGCGTTTAGCAAGCTTACTTGAACAGATGCAAGAAAACTTAGCCAGCAACCATACGATTGATACACTCGCAGAGCAAATGCATATGAGCCGGCGCACCTTTACCCGCCACTTTCAATCGCTTACAGGTCAGAGCGTTGGGCAGTGGCTGTTAAATCAACGTTTAAACCACGCACAGCGACTTCTTGAGTCAACTGATTTACCACTAGAACATTTAGCCGAGCAATGCGGCTTTGGCTCATCTGTTACTTTACGTCATCATTTTCGCTCTCAGTTTGGTTTATCACCGCGAGACTGGCGTAATGCATTCCGCCAAGCATGAAGCTTAGGTATAATTAGTTTTTCGACTCGATTTTGGTTTTTAAATGAAAAAGCTTTCTAAAGTACAATTAAAACAGCAAGCCCTTGTATTAAATGTTGCCGACGCCCTTGAAGAGCAAGGTCGTGCAGAACTTGAAGGCATGTTGCAATGCTGGTTTGATGTGGAATACCACTTATTCCCAGGCTCATTGCTTTTATGTTTTCAATTTGAAAACCAGCAAACACTCGATGCAGCGACCCCAGAGCTATTAAAATGGCAAAAACGCCTAAGTGGCGCAATGCTGAAAAAAGGCGTGATTTTAAAAGACATGCGCAGGCATTTAGTGTTTACCCTAAAAGGCCCAGACGATTAAATGGAATGAGTTGTGAGTTAGCAAGTTAGCAAGTTAGCAAGTTAGCAAGTTAGCAAGTTAAAAACACTAGAGTACCTACCACTAGTGTCAAGTAACTCGCTAACTCGTTGAGTTTTTAATCTGACTTCTAACGACTGATATCTAATAGCTCCATCTTTGTTCAGCGTTAAAACGCCTCCTACAACTCGCATCTCGTCCCTCGAAACTCGTATCTTTCCCCTTTACTCTTTCCCCTAGCAACTCACTAACTTGAGTATTTTTATTTGATAACGCGGGGTAAACCCGCTGCTACCAATTCTGCGCTAAAACGCCTCCTACAACTCGCATCTCGTCCCTCGGAACTCGTACCTTTCCCCTTTACTCTTTCTAACTCGCTAACTTTCCTCTAGAAACTAGCTAACTTATTCCAACACCTGCGTACTTAACGCCAGATAACAACGCCATATCTTTGTGCCATGTTGCTAGATCATTAGCATTAAACTTAGCTAAAGAGTCATGACCACATGCTCTTGCCATTACCGACATTAACTCAGTTGAAGCTTCAAAAAAGTTCTTTAATTGATTTGCCGACTTTTCAATATTTAGGCGCTGACGTAAATCTTGCTTTTGTGTGGCAATCCCTGCAGGGCAGTTATTGGTGTTACACATACGCGCAGCAACACAGCCGATTGCTTGCATTGCACTATTTGAAATCGCCACCCCATCAGCACCAAGCGCAAGTGCTTTTACAAAATCAATTGGCAAGCGTAAGCCGCCAGTGATGATCAAAGTAACATCACTTGCACCTTGTTCATCTAAGTACTTTCTTGCCCTGGCAAGTGCAGGAATAGTCGGTACGCTAATATGATCCCTAAAAATCTCAGGGGCTGCGCCTGTACCGCCTCCACGACCATCAAGAATGATGTAATCGGCACTCGCATCGAGCGCAAATTGAATATCTTCCTCAATATGATTAGCACTCAGTTTAAAACCGATTGGAATACCGCCCGTTACCTCGCGTACTCTATCAGCAAACTTTTTGAAATCGGCCGCACTGTGTAAGTCTTTAAATGTTGGTGGTGAAATCGCCGAAGTACCCGTTTCAATTCCTCTAACCTCAGAGATTTTGCCAACATTCTTATTGCCCGGCAAATGCCCACCAGTACCCGTTTTTGCGCCTTGTCCACCTTTAAAGTGAAAGGCCTGAACGTTCTTTAATTTATCTTCGCTATAACCAAAGCCTGCACTTGCTAACTCATAAAAGTACCGTGAATTGGCTTGCTGCTCTTCAGGAAGCATACCGCCTTCACCCGAACAAATACCTGTGCCAGCAAGTTCTGCTCCTTTCGCTAAAGATACTTTAGCTTCTTCAGATAAAGCCCCAAAACTCATATCAGAAACAAATAATGGAATAGCCAGCTTTAATGGCTTTTTCGCTCGCGGGCCAATCACAAGCTCAGTATTAACAGCAACATCTTCCATTAAAGGTTGCGTTGCCATTTGCGCCACCATTAGCTGTAAATCATCCCATTTAGGTAATTGATATCGTGGCACGCCCATCGACACCATAGGGCCATGGTGCCCAAGCTTAGATAATCCTTCACGTGCTAATTGATGGATAAGCTCAACGGTGGGTTCCTCTTTGGTTGCTGTAGCAACTGGCAAATCAGAGGCTTGAATTTGCACGCCTGGCCCTTCTTGACCAACTTGGCTTTTATCAAATTGTTTGTGACTGCCATCACAAAACGGCGCATTGGCAGTGTGCTTACATTGGCATAAATAGGCATCGCCCGACTCTTCTGCTGTAAATGCTTTGGGTTTGAAATCGGTTCCGGCATGTGAGCCATCACAAAATGGCTGGTTTTTAGAACGCCCACAGGCACAAAAATAGTATTCTTGCCCCTGCTCTAAGGTGACTTTTTTCGGCGAAACGGCTGCAATTATGGGTTTGCTCATTATTGTTCCCTCACGGTTGCTACATTACATTGCTATGTTCAAGGTACTGCGATTGAGGTAAGTATTAATTCAAGGCTTACTTGCTTTACAAAGGGTAGTTCAGCTCAGTTAAATAACGAGCTTTTAAGCGCCTAGAAGTTCACTTAGCTATCACTAATCGACTATATAACCGCAACAAGCAGCCAAGATATCAGCCATTTCGTATTTTAATGTAAGAGGTAAATCGGTTTGTAAGCCACAGTGCGGGGGATTTTCACTAAGAGGATAAGAGGCGCTGCGCTTAAGAGGAATTATTAAAAGCAAACTTCACAGATATAACCCATTGTAGATCGTTATTTATGGCGAAAAGCAACCGTTAACACTCACGGGCTGAAGCCCGACTTACAAATTACCTCTTTGATAATAACCATCGCGCGAAATAAATTTCACGCCTACGGGCAAGTTTCAGCTTGTTTATTGGGTTTTAAATCTGATAGCTGATGGCTATATATGGCGCACAATCATCTAAAACTTATAGCTTAAAGCTCTTTTGATTTAATCTGATTTCTAACGACTGATATCTAATATCTCTATTTTTGTTCTGCGTTAAAACGCCTCCTACATCTCGTATCTCGTCCCTCGAAACTCGTATCTTTCCTCTTTACCCCTTTACTCTTTCCCCTTTACTCTTTCCCCTTTACTCTTTCCCCTTGTAACTCGCTAACTTGTTGGGTTTCACTCCGTTCTAGCCAACCTACCGGCTGATGTCTGAAAGCTTTTACTTTTCCACCCCCTTTTGCTTCACATGCTCAACCAGCTCGGGAAAAAACGCTAAAAACACTGCGTCTAACTGTTGGTAGTGGCGGGCTATATCGTCAGCGGCTCCTGCAAAGTTATTAGCAAAGCGAATACGCTGGGCGATGTTATCAAGAGCAAGGCCGACCCCATCGAGTGTTTCATATTCTTTAAACCAATCATTGTTGGTCATACTGATCACAACTTGCTGCATGCGTGAAGGCATCATGGCTTGGCGTGCATTTAAAAGACCATAACTGTGCTGTTTGAAATCAGCCAATGGTTGGTCATTAAAGCGCTGCCAATGCTGAATAAGAAAGTGATCGAACGCTACATCAATGGCGACACTTGCAAAGCGTTTACGCGCTGGTGAAAAGTACTGCTTAGCCTCTTTTACAAGGGGATGAGAGTCAGTAAACCTATCAACCAGATAATGATTCTCAAGGCCATTTTTAACCGCGCCAGGTAACTGCCCTGAATACCGACGCCCACCAAAATCCCCTAGCAGATTACCAAAGTGTGAATCAGCCGTCGGTTGTGCTAAGTAAAGGTGAGCCAAGTAGTTCAATGCATTCTCTAAATTAAGTCATTTTATGCATTGTAAAAGAATACAGGTGAAAGGGTCTAGGGGCACGAGGTGCAAGTTAGCGAGTTAGCGAGTTAGCGAGTTAGCGAGTTAGCAAGATTGTAGCCGCTATTTTATATCGCGTAATCAAATGCCTGGTAAGCGTTATGCTTGCATGGCCCGTTTTAAATAGATCATCGCGCGAAATAAATTTCACGCCTACAGTACTAGGTGCTAACATCATAGCGTTGGTTTTGGGTTGGAATATCGGCGTTAAAACGCCTCCTACAA
This sequence comes from Pseudoalteromonas sp. UCD-33C, assembly GCF_001306895.1. Classification (NCBI taxonomy): domain Bacteria; kingdom Pseudomonadati; phylum Pseudomonadota; class Gammaproteobacteria; order Alteromonadales; family Pseudoalteromonadaceae; genus Pseudoalteromonas; species Pseudoalteromonas sp. UCD-33C. The sequence goes on from NZ_LJTB01000001.1 coordinate 125,188, forward strand.
CTCGAATCTCGCTAACTTTTTCGTCTGATAGCTGATGGCTCCAAACGTTGAGTTTCACTCCGCTCTAACCAACCTACCAGCTATTAGCCATAAAAATAACTCACCTTTATGACTTTAAATTAAATGCCAACATTACAAGAGCCGAAATGATCGCAGAAAGAGAAATTAACCGCATAATCAAAATAACTATATTACCTGCACCGCCTGAAGTTGTACCTCTGAATAGTAGTGGGTATTCGTAGAGTTTTAAAAGATACAGCACATCAAAAAGACCTACTCGCATACTATCTAGCGTAACAACATCGCCACTTTTTTGATGAATTTCACAAGCGTGTAAATTGGCCGTTTTTTCGTTCACAATATGGCCAGTTCTGCCATGCAAAGTATAATTAAAAATGATTTCTTGGATATCGTCCTTAGCGATTTGCAAAACTTTTGAAGCTTTGCCCTCTATTGCTTGCCTATCTATTTCGAGTGAATCTTTAGATATACTCATAACCCACTTACGACCAAATCCAAATTTGTTATAAATCACAATTCGCTTGATAACAAATACACAGAGATAACAACTCACACAAGTTACAAAAGCAGGTATCGGCTGCATCGTTTCTTGAAGCACTAGGCTCATTACAGCAATAGCGATAGTCATAAAGAAAAATAAAAATTCAGCTCCGCCCGACAGCACAGCTAGGCCCGGTAGCGACGTTAGTTTTGTATTAGAATCAGCCTGCAATACTGGCTTTTTATAGAAAGTTGAATACCTAAACCAAACTCGGTCGCTCAGGTTTAAATCTAGGGAGTGCTTCGAAAGTGGCTGATTATAATCCATTATTTAAGTTTCCATTTTTAAAACACAATTTTGCCATTACTTTCCCATTAAGCCAACCTGTCTACTTAATGGTACATTTCTCATACCTTCAAGCACTAAACTAACTGCCCAACAAAGTTAACCATATTGTGCGCTACAATTGGAAACACAAGGCTACCAGTCCGCTCTCTTAACCACAGCAAAATAAATCCATAACTCCCAGTTAATACGATTCTGAATACAGACAAATGCCACTCACCATCGATATACATAATCCCATGAACTAGACCAAATAATAAAACTAAAAGTAACCCAGCAATGTTTATTGGCGAGCCAAAAAAGTTGATGCGCGATGAAACAACAGCCAATGAAAAACAAAATAGTAAAACACCTCTAAACATTGGCTCTTCATCGAGTCCTGGGATAAAAGCTTGATAGAGTAGCGTTTCAAAATCGTAATTTGGTCCATCGCCTAGGCTAAGCGTTACAATAATCTGCAACACAACAAACAGGGTTAAAACAACGAGTGCAGGCTTAATAGAGCTTTTATTTTGCCTAAAAGTAAAACCAGCATCCCTGATTTTAAAGTCATTTTTAAATGCTGCTAATAAAGCCAAAACCAAAGCCCAAAGAGAAATAGCGACTATTTTCCCTGACCAATTCCATTTGAGATCTGTAAAGATTAAATCTAGGGAAATGAGTTCTTTACCTTTAAATAAAGCTAAGAAATAGCAAAATAGAATTAACAGAGTAGCAAGCAACCAAGTTAGGTTTATAGTTACTTTATTGAATACTTTTAAAATTAAAACGAGGAATAGAACAACGCCTAAATTGGCAAGCATTCCAAAATACATATCTGGCATAACCGTCCTTGGTGAGCATGCAGCCCAAACTTTATTATTGTTTAATTTCTATAATAAACACAAAAACAACCTATTAAACAGATATTTGTTTGAGTTCAAATTCACATTGAGCATATTTTTATTTTCAAAGTATATTGAACCACAGAGTACATAGAGGCGCTTCGCGCTACGCAGAGAAAAACTGTAAATTACGCGGGGTAAACCCGCAGCTACCTGTTCAGCGTTAAAACACCTCGTATCTCGTCCCTCGAAACTCGCTCACTTGGGTATTTAAAATCTGATAGCTGACGACTGAAAGCTGATAGCTCCTTCCCCCTAGCAACTCACTAACTTGTTGGGCTTCGCTTCGCTCCACCCAACATACAATTAGAGCTATCCTTTACTCCCCCGCAAACTTTAACATTCGCGTTTGGTCGGTAAGCTCAATATCCACCAGCTCGAACGGAGCTTTGGCTGCTTGAGTGACCGCAAAAGGCATGGTGAAACTGCCGTAACTATCAATCTGTTTTGCTACTTCAACCGTTGCCAGTTTGATGCGCTCACCTTTATCACCTTTGCCTGTTAAGGTTGCACGAATAGCATAGCGGCCTGAGTCGGTCACTTGCACTGGCACCTTGGCTTGGTATTTATTATTGCCAAGCGCAGTGACTTTGGCTTTATCCATACTGATGGTTTGTGAGCTATGTACAAATGGCATTTTTATAGAGCGTTTTACCGTTTGGCCATTCACTTTAGTGTCTATACTGGCCTCAAGCTCATAGTAACCATTTGCGGCACCCAAAGTTTCAAGCGGGTAATTAAATAGAGCTTCACCATTTTCGTAACGTACATCTAGCTTTTCGCCATCAGGGCTTGAAAGCGTTAACTTCACATCACTATCTTTAAAACGCTTTTTACCCATACTAAGCTGCATAGCAACACGTTGTTGCTGATCTTTCACTTTAAACTGCGATTTAGCATGTAAAGCATTGCTCGAGCCTTTTTCAATCACGTGCAGCAAGTAGGTGTCATTATCGTTAAGCGCTTGGCTTGTTCTTAACATTGCTTTGCCATTTACCTGACCTAGCTTTAAGCCAACACTACCATCGCTAAATCCTGCATTTTCCATTTGCTCACGTGCAACCATGGCTTGCATTGGCATTTGTCTAAAGTTGTCATCTCGCACCGACAGCTTATCTAGCTGTAAACCATGAGGCTTAAATACTTCGCCACTATCAAAGCGTGCTTTTGGTGCAATGCGAATAAAGTTATCAGCTTGGTTTACAAAGACAGGCACACCGCGCTTAAGCTCTTTACCCGAAACTTTCTGCCAATATTCAACACTGTCTTTTTCAAGTGTTTGTAGTTGAGCGCTTGATGCTGGTTGAACTTGAGGAAACTGATAAACCGTTTGCTCATTAGCTTTCGCTGCTGTGCTTACAAGCACTATTGCAGCTGCAATTGTGGTTAACTTATTAATCATAGCGAGCTCCTAAATTCGGTTTTTAAGCATGTTTGGCAAGCCAAAACAGTTACGTCGACTTTGCTGATGACTCAAAGGCTCACCACCTTGGGTTCGTGATTTATCAGTAAACCACACCACCCCAGCTAACGACTGAGAACTGCAATTTAAAAAGCCATCTGAGCAGCTATCTAACCAGTTTTGCGTTACTTCAAGGCCCACTTGATTTTGATAACCGCCACAATAGCTGTCGCTATCCCATACTGCTGATTCAACATCACTGCCTACTACGGTTTCGAATCGAGATGGTAAGCTTGGGCGGTTCGGTGTGCCATACAGCCACTGTGCGTTATACGATTCCATCCAAGATACTTGCTGTTGTTTTACTGCATCGCTGCCGTAACCTAAAAGCCAACCCAAGCTTTGCTCGAACGAATTACCCGCAATAACCGCATCAGCCAACGGCGTGCCACCACTTGAAGGAGCCAGAGCAATAGTACGCGTGACTTTGCTAATAATATTTGGATAACGGCTATCCCATGTTGGGTTAGATAAAATCCAACGCACCACATTGCCACCGTTAGAGTGAGTGATCAGAGTTAAATCAGTGATGTTTTTATTATTGATAAATGTAGTGAGCTGCCCTGCTAAACAGCCAGATGCCGCGTCTGCCCACATGTATTGATCAAAGTCACAATTAATGACCGTGTAATTACTACTGTTTGGTAAACCTTGACGAACAGTGTCGACAAAACTGCCTGTCCAATAGTCATTATACGCATCGCTTTGCTGGCCTGTACCGTGCACAAATGCGACTCCTTGCGCAGCAAAAGCACTGTGGCTGATACCCGCTGCCAACATTAAAGCTGGCACTAGTGAGAGTGTTTTTATTTTCATGTGTGTTCCTGTTGATTGTCATTTTATCTATCAGGTTGGAGGAGTGACCTCCGACCAAAAACATAGACCAAACAGGTACGAAAGCAAGAATAAATTTACATTAATTTAACTTTTGTGTGTTTTTTAAGTACAAATTATTAGATTTTAGGAGAAAAAGTGGGGCGAGGTGCGAGGTCCGAGATGCGAGATGCGAGGTCCGAGATGCGAGATGCGAGGTCCGAGATGCGAGATGCGAGGTCCGAGATGCGAGATGCGAGATGCGAGATGCGAGATGCGAGATGCGAGATGCGAGATGCGAGGTGCTAGGTGCTAGGTGCTAGGTGCGAGTAAACTTTCCCCCTTTACTCTTTCTAACTCGCTAACTTTTCAATCTGATAGCTGACGGCTGAAAGCTGATAGGGCTTTTGTTCATCGCGCGAAATAAATTTCACGCCTACAGTGCTAGAAAAATATAACGATATACATTGCACAATGCGAAATAGTATCGCTGCACGAAAGTACTATATCCAGCCCTGTTTAAATTTCATACGTTGTAAATTAAATGTTAAACAGGAGAACACACAATGAAACGCCTATTGACGATGATTGCGCTTTGCGCAGGTATGAGCACAACTGCTTTTGCAGCATGTAAAGATAACGTTGTACTGGTACATGGTAATACCGCCTCCCCTTCGAGTTGGAATAACACAATCAACGAATTAAAACGAAAAGGGTATGTCGACAGTGAGATTTTCACCCCAGATTGGGGCTCTAAATCTTGCGCGAGTTGCAACGATCATAACGGCAGTGAAGAAACGCCCGTACGTAACGCTATTCTTACTGCAATCAACCAATCTTGCACAGGTAAGATTGATATAATCGGCCATTCAATGGGGGTTACACTCGCAGCCCAGCAAATTTATAAGCTAGGCATGGCATCAGATGTTGATACCTTTGTCGGTGTTGCAGGTGCCGCGCGCGGCCTGCTTAGTTGTGGTGTTTACCCATACAATGTGTGGAATAACACATGTGGTTACTATGGCTTATCGGTTGGCAGCCCATTATTAAATAGTATTTATGGAGAAGCATTAGGCGACAAAGTGTATTCAATAAAAAGCTACTCTGATCAAATCGTCTGCTCAACTGGCACTTGTTATGTGTACGGCATTCACAGCAGCCGATTATGGAATGAAAATGCCACCTACACCTACGTACTCGGCCACTTTGGTTTGCAAACTGACACGTATGAAAAACAAGTGAGTTTGATTCAGTAGCTGCAAGTTAGCGAGATTTTAGCAGCGATTTTATATCGCGTAGGAATGGTTATAGGTTATAGGTGCTAGGTGCTAGGTGCTAGGTGCTAGGTGCTAGGTGCTAGGTGCTAGGTGCTAGGTGCTAGGTGCTAACAGCGTAGTGTTAGTTGCGCCTCCCCTATGACTTTTTTCGGCGTTAAAACGCCTCCTACAATTCGCATCTCGCAAACTTTCCCCTTTACTCTTTCTAACTCGCTAACTTATCAATCTGATAGATCTTATGCTCATCGCGCGAAATAAATTTCACGCCTACGGATGAGCATTTCAATTTAACTATGCGCAGGCACAATCCAATCTAACTTCTGACGACTGGTATCTCTTTTTTCGGCGTTAAAACGCCTCCTACACCTCGTATCTCGTTCCTCGAAACTCGTACCTTTCCCCTTGTAACTCGTAACTCGTATCTCGCAACTCGCTAACTTATGCTTTTACGAACCATATAGCGCTTTCATCAATTGGCGCAGGTTCTTTTGATTAGTTTCCGTCTTAACCAGTGCTTTTAAACGGCTTTTCACCTCTGGTTTTGACTTCGCTTGTTGACTTAACGCCGATATAGCGGCGCTGCGAATATCTCTTGGGTTACTAGCGTCAGCAAAGGCGTAAATACTATCTACTTGTTCTGCGTCTAACTCATTATTACCCATTGCCTTTAAAATCGCCCCTTGCGTTTTACTATCAGTTTCTTGATTTAGTTGATTACTCAAGTAATTCAAACTGGTTTTACTTGGCATTTTTGCCAGTGCCTCTGCCGCATTTAGGCGTAACCTTGGACTGTCGCCAGCTAAATAATCACCAATAAGCTGTTGATGATCATAGTCTCCACTATTACCCAGTGCGGTGATTAGGGCTGATGCTTTTTGCTCCGTTGCACTTGAACTTAATGAATCAGCTAACTTTTGTGTTAACTGAGTTGAAAACTCACTGCCCTGCTGATTTTTTGCAATCGCCCCCATTACCATTAAAGCACTATGAGCCAGCTTTGAATTTTCTTCATCAAGACCATATGACATGGAATACTCAAAAATCGCCTCAACCTGCATGTCGGTTAACGGTTTTTCACTGTATTTTAGTGCCATTAAACTTCTAAAGCGCTGATTTGGAGAAAATAAATCAGGCTCAACAAATACCTCTGTCAGTAATTGTTTTGAATTAACTGAGTCATGCTTACCTAGGTACATAAACAATTTACTTTCTAAGGGATCTGCAATTGATTTAGTTGAAATAAGCTCTTTTAAGCTCAGCAAATACTGATCATTGTCATAAAGAAATTGCAAAAGCGTTTTTCGGTCTCCCTCTAGCCAATCCATACTTTTTAAAGCAGTGATAAACGCTTCAGTATTTTTTGATGGTTGAGGCGGCGCTTTAGGGTAAACCCAATCTGTGCTTAAATTTTCCCATTGATTAGGGTCTTCGGGTAATTGTAGTAACCTTGCATCATCAGGTATCGATTGATTTGAGCGATTTAAACTTAGTGTTTGCAGTACCTCAATATTCATACTTCCATCACTACTACTGACTTGAATATGACTATTTCCAAGGGTTTTTGTTAACCAGCACTTATCGTTTTCAAAAGTAAACTCATCACTAATAATGTTCGCCGCTTCCAACTGCATTAGCTTTTTCGCAGCGTTAGTACTTTGCCTAGTGTCGGTTGGCTCTAAATAACTGAGTTTATTTCGCTTTAGTTTGTTATCAGCTAACACTGTGTAGAGTGATTTGTACTGACCAATATCATCTCGCTCTTTAACCCAATATTTATCCCCTTGTAAGTTTTCAGGGGGTTTTGCAAGGTGAAAAGCACGGTATAAAGCAATCAGCTTTTGTTGATCGCCCACTTTTAATTTAGCGTTAAACCGATAATCTAAAACTTCACCTGAGTTATTGCTAATTTTCACAGCAAAAGGCACAGAATACTCATTGCTGGTACTCACTGTTTTATTCAACTTTGCTTGAGCTTGGTACAGCTCAAAACCCAACCAGTGAAATTTCTCTGCAACTAACAAAGGCCGGTAAATTAACCGCCCTTGTAAGTCAAACTGGCTTTTTGAGGGGATATTCATCGAAACAATATTCGTATCAGCTTTTGATTGAAGTTCACCCCAAACAGTACAATGAGGCACTGCATAAGCGGCCGAAGCATAGCCTAATAAAGTGCCAAATAATAAACTCAGTTTAATTAAATGCATTATACCTATGCCTTCATACTAATAATTTAAGGTTGCTGATTCGTCTAAAATTGTCCAGCTTTTATCGTACAAAGTGCTGGTATCGTAGATAGTTTGAGTTTTGGTTTTTGTCTTAATCTTGCAACACCACTTGTATTTAGGGTATTTCACATAAACATAAAATTCACCGGAAATAGCCTCAATATCATTTGTTACATCAATTCCTAAGGTGATTTTAGAATCAGTGATAGCTTTAGCTAAATCCGCATAAAGTGTGGCATTAAATGTATCTGCGATAATTAAGAAATCGATACCAACACCGCCACTTGCAACGCCCAAATTTATTTCTGCGGTAGCATAAGCGTCCATGCTGGCAGTAACAATATCTCCCCCTAAGTCAATTCGGCTATTGCTGTAAGCTAAACCAACACCTAAATCCAAGCTACCAGTGACACCTGCCTCCACTGTCACCGGAACAATCACAATGGTGAACGTCGTTTCAACCACTTTTTGCTCTTCGCTCCAGCTATATCCTAAAGACTTGTCTAAGGCCGTTAACGTGTCGCCCTCGTCAATTAAAGTGTCACCCAGCACACTAAAGTTTGCTGCATAAGAAATCTCACCATCACTTACATTTGCACTCGCTTCAGCGCTGGCACTAACCAAACTCGCTGATTTATCAAATAGGTAAAGATCTAAATCTGCTTCAACTAGCCCCTCGGCTGAACCACCATTACTAGAAGAAACATTCATATAGCTATAAAAAGAAGGGCTGATTGCCACAGCATCGCTGTCACCATAAGTAGCACTCCAACTGCCAACTTTGGCCAACGTTGTTGCTGTAGCAGCAGTAGTCTGCATCGCTGATACCGAAGCTATTGTTGTTTTATTACTATTTAGCTCTACCGATTCTGCAGTACTCACTTCATCATGATAAAGCGCATAAGGTACTTCAACGGTAATACTATTATTTTCGCTATGAGCTTCAATTTCATCAGAGTTGTCGTGGAAGGTAAATGTCATGCTAAAACTGTTTTCACCACCATCGTGATCAAAATCATCGTGTATCGCTTTTAGCAATACGCCATTTACTGCAACATCCCAAGGAAAGTAATGAGATTGCTCATGATCAGGAAACTTAATACGCATAGTCTCCATATAAGCTTGCGCTTGCTCATTCCATAAGTGAGCATGATAAGTCGTTTCGCCGATCGTTATTGTTGCACTGATGTCAGCCTCGTTGACTGAATTACCAAATTTGGTGGCATTAATAAAGCCAATTAAATCAGGTACTTTTTGCGTTGGTTCACCAGTACCTGTGGTATCTCTTTTACCCGGGCCAGGAAAAATAGCAAAGCCGTCGCCCACTTTAAGTTTATCTAAAACAAAATCATGGTAATGACCATCGCTAATGGTGACTGAGCTATAGGTGCTTTCGTCACCAGACTCAATGCCACGGGATTTATTATCTGTAACATCAACTTCGTTTGAGATCACACCGCTTGTGTCAACAAAAGCGGCAATAATAAATTCACCCGATACGAGATCTTCATTTGGCAAAATTAATGTTGCCGTATGATTTTGCTCGCCTTCTTGTAACTGCTCGATATAAAACTCACCCAAATCGTAGCCATCAGGCTCATCTTCAGTTTCGAGTTCAGCGACTTTACTTTTTTCAATTAAAATAAATGAAACACCAACATGTTCATTCGTTAATAAGGTTGTTTCGGTACTGAAATCAACAGTGATCTGTTGCCCTGGTTGATAAACATCATCAGAGACTGGGGTCATAGATTTCAACGCTACATTAGCAACAGCTTCTTGTTCGGTAGAGTCATCATCAGAACACCCAACTATTGAAAGTAGGGATAAAGCCAACACAGCACTAATCCTTTTAGACTGATTCATATTACGATTCCTAATTATTGATTGTAATTTCGACAAACTATTAATTAATAAAACTCATACTTCTACTCAAAGTCCGACCGACTTATTTGCGAAACGGTTAAGCTTTAACCCACCCAAATTGGGGTACAAAAGGTTCATATTTCAAAGGGTAAATCACAATAATGGATGAATTATGGAGGGATAAAAATTTTTAATAGGTGCGAGGGACGAGATGCAAAGTGCGAGATGTAGGAGGCGTTTTAACGCCGAACATGTAGCAGCGATTTTATATCGCGTAGGAATGGTGCTAGGTGCTAGGTGCTAGGTGCTAGGTGCTAGGTGGCTAGGTGCTAGGTGCTAGGTGCTAGGTGCTAGGTGCTAGGTGCTAGGTGCTAGGTGCTAGGTGCTAGGTGCTAGGTGCTAGGTGCTAACAGCATAGTGTTGGTTCTGGATTGATAAAGGGGTTAGGCAAAAAGAAAGACCTGACCCTTTGGTTTGACCCCTTGGTTCTTACATTTGACTATATGGAAACACAGGAAGAAATAAATTACTTTCTAAGAGATTGTCTAGCAAACTCTGGGAAGTCCAGATGATCCTAATACGTTTATTGAAGTAATTGGCTTTCTTGTGAAAAAAACACGGAGTGAGCTATATTGCGAGATTAACAGGCTTGAACCGTGAAAGTATTTATAAAATAAATGGTAAAACAAAACCCCGCTGGGAAACTATTTTTAAGCTAATGAAAGCTTTAAATCTACCACTTACAATGAAATTAATTTGATTAAGGGTGCACTAAACAGAGTGGAGTCAGATTTCTCGGATAGCGCAAGAAAAGTCCAGAGAGAGGGCAGCGGCAGCCCCTCTTTGGCTGCCGTCGCCAGCGACAAAACCTTAAATAAGGTTTTTAATGTGGTAGCTCAAGAAAACAACGTTGCCTGCTTGAGCGATACTTTCTAATGGGTTAATGGGTTAGGCTCTTGGCTCCTTTGGTTTTTATCCTTACCAAATAAAGGGAAAAGAACATTATTAGATAAAAATATTCAATTACTCCTCCTGAACTGCTCTCGCTCATCAATTGTTCAGATGGTTCAACATTATTTTTTATTAAAACTTTAAACTCTAGCTCTGAAGAATTACTTTCACTGTCTGTTGCCACAATTTTCAAGCTATATTCCCCTTCAGCTAAAGAGCCTGCACTCAATGACATAAAGTGATTATCCATAATTGAATAATTCAGGTCTGTTGATATTTGAAAGCTCAATAACTCTTCATCCATATCATAGAAAAAGTCTAATAAATGTATTTCAACTTCCTCAACTTTATTAAGCTGTATAGTAATTGGTTCTTTAATAATTTCAGGGGAATGATTAACATAATGAAGCTCAATACTAACAACATGCTCCACAAGTTCACCACCATAGCTAAGTAACAACTTTAAATTACTCGGCGCCGAATAAAATTCAGATTTCATAATTTTTCCAGTCAAAATATTAGATTGAATGGAAAAAAACTTAGACTCCTCAGGTATAGAGATATTTACATCTTCTCCATTATTATTTGTCAGATATTCATTAAGATTTAATATGATTTTTTCACTAGTATTCAAAGTAACCTTTTCAAGGTTCAACGAAGGTTTATTATTAAGTTCCTCTGTAATCAGAAGATTGAGTGTTTTCGTTAAACTTACTTCTCCATCTGTTACTAATACATCTACTTTTATAGTCTCACCTACCACCCAACTTTTTTGATAATCGACAGTTAATTGGCCTAGGACATTTAATCTAAAATAACTTTCATGATTCGCCAATCGATAAAGTAAAACGTCATTATCAGCATCACTAAATAACTCTCCAATATTATAAATATTTTGTTCCTGATTAATAAGAATTGTATTTTCATTCTGAACTGGTGCAGTATTAACTCCATCATCATCTTTTAATACATAACTACTGTTAGTTTTATCATCAAATGGCATGCTAATTTTATAATTTGAGCCTATTTCCATGCCGACAGTAGTTATTGCTGATTTCAAATTTTCTGATAAGTTCCTATAGCTATATACAATAGTAGAACCTTGCTCAAAAATTAAAGTTTGAACTTCACCATGCGTATCCTCTAACTGATCATATTGATCATAACGGGAAGTAAAAATAACAACTCTATTGTTATCTTCTCCAGTAACTAATCTTTGAGTGCTTATGGGTAAGGTAGTCAATTCTAGTTTTTGTAGGTCAAATTCTGAAGGGATTAGAGTAACTTCTTCTTCCCAAGGGTTACTGATACCATTGTAAACATATTTATAATCATATTCTTGTGGAGTACTTTCCTCATCAAGAATGTTGTGAGTTCTATTGACGGAAAACTGTGGTTCTGTTTTATTTTTCTCTCCTGAAATATTTGCATGTTCTTTAACTTTACCTTCATATAAAACAGTCGGCTTCATATTATTCTCAGAAGTAAATGAGCTAAAAATAGAAAGAGCATTATTTAGGTCAGCCCATCTATTTTGAATTGTTCTAACACTTGCATTGATCCCTTCTTTAAGACCACCTATTTTTATTTTGAAAGGGAAATCATCAAACGTATAGGCATTGATATCTTCCTTATCTAACCAAAAATCTCCTAACTCTGTATGGATTTTATAAGGGTTTACAGAGTAAACAGCTATCGTTTTATCAGATCCTACTGAAAGTTCATGCATTCCTACATCATCAAAAGTAATACTTGCTATGTTATAGCCATCATTTTCATACTTATCCAAGCCAAGACCATCATCTTTTGCAATATACTCTTTATTTTGAGTGAGATCTTTTATCGTCATGTCCCCAAGAGACACTGAGCAATTTATATTAATACCTTTAATTATTAGCTCTTTTCCTTTTACCCTAGTAATAAATTGCTCTGTTTGAGGGTATAACCTTTTTGTTACCTGCTGATTTTTACAATCTAAAAGCCCTTGATGATTTCCGATAATGCTTAACCTTTTATTATTTAAAGAGCTATGTTCTGCGCTTTGTAGATCAACCCCTGATGAAATGATAAGATTTCGAATAGAAGGCATTGATAAGTTTTTAGCTGACTTTAGTAATGCTGCAGCTCCCGCTACTTGTGCTACCGCCATAAAGTTACCTGATGAAATCCTATAATCATCTTTTTCAACTGTTTGACTTTTTTTAGTTATTTTAATGTTATCAACATACAAGTTGTTGTCATGTAAATCGCTCACATATGTTACTAATTTAAATTTAACATCACTAAAATCTACATCCGAATTCTCTAATGAAAATAGCCTTGAGTATTCATACCATTCAACACTCCTATGATATGTATTACTAACTGGCAACCAAGAACCATCCTTGCCCATTACTTCTAAGTGTATGTATTTTTTAGAGTTATTAAGTAAATCAAATGAAATTACAAACTCCTTTTCCTCTGTTCTACTGAAGTCTAATGAAGGAAGAATTAGTGCAGCTTGATTATCAATAAACCCCCATGAATCATTACCAGTAGTAAAATGTTCTGTCATCACTTCCACTTTATGTAGATTTTCTAAAGGGACATCTTTTGGTTCAAATATAAAGTCAGCGTTAAGTGGCTCATAACGCTTTTTATAAGACGTAGAAAAAATATAATCGGATGCAGCGAAAGTACTAATACTATTACCACCTGACATATTTAAATAACCATTTAAATAAATACCTGATACAAGTATCGTATTAGACATTAGTAAGCTTTGTGGGAGACTAAAAGTAAAATCAGTATCACCATCAATAGGGTAATCATAGCCATATCTCGCTGGCGCTATAACTAATATATCATTAGCTTCTAGCTTCTTTATAGCGTTATGTGTCAATTGGGTAGCGTACAGTACATTATGATCTAACTGCCCGATTTTCAAACCAGTCGATGTCCAGTCATAAACAACCGAAGCAATATTTAAGTTAAGCTGATTTTTTAAACCTATTATATAGTCAATACACTTTATATAGTCTCTAGTGTAAACATCAGGGGAAACCTTACATCCTATAATTTTGTTATTTGATGATAGGCCATTGATACCGATATTGTTTTTAGTCCCAGCTATAACTCCTGCCATAGCTGTACCAAACCCATATTCATCAATCAAATCACCATTTAAAAGGCTTGGATTAATTCCATGTATGTCATCGATATATCCATTATTGTCATCATCGATGCCATTTGACGGTATCTCGTTTTCATTTACCCACATAGATCCACTTAAGTCTTCGTGGTTTACGTCTATACCAGAAGATAAAATAACTGTTACTACTTCGTTACTTTCATCTATCCCTTCTAAAAGATATTTATCATAGCCAATTCCCCCTACTTCAGTATCATTTAATGCACCACCATATAGATACCATTGATTCAGATAATAATCAGGAGAGCTTGCATAACTATAAAAATTAATAAATAAACTTATTATAAAAAATAAACCAACTTTTATTCCCACTTTCTAATACCGATTACTATAAAAAGAATACATTACCCAATTTCTTTACAAAAATCGAGTAATGTATTTCTTTGAAACATTTTATAAACACTTTAATTTTGCCAAGACTAACTCCCAATCTCACGTTTAACACCTCCCTCCCCCCGTCATCACGCCCTGAAAATAAGCGATTGAAGAGGAATATTGCACATGGATGCGCGATTTAGCGAAACTAGGCCATAGATGACCTATCTTCGCCGTTTACGTTCATATTAATCGTGTTTTGAGGAAGCCGCATGATGCACGGGTGGCGCAGGGAGAGTCCAGAGAGGGGTCAGCGGCATCTCCTCTTGGCTGCCGTCCCGAGCGCGACAAAACCTTGAATAAGATTTTTTATTTATAAAAAAATCGCGGCTAAAGCCTGCCCCTACAAAATAACATTGCGCGTGAAATAAATTTCACGCCTACGGTATCGTGCTTAGCTTTGGCTATGCACAGGCACAATCTAACTTATAGCTTAAAGCTCTTTTTCTCTTTTCCCTTTCCCCTCGAAACTCGCTAGCTTGAGTATTTTTAATCTAGCTTCTGACGACTAATATCTAATAGCTCTTTTTTCGGCGTTAAAACGCCTCCTACAACTCGCATCTCGTCCCTCGAAACTCGCAACTTTCCCCTTTCCCCTCGCTAACTTTCTCCAAAACACAAAAAAGCCGTTACATTGCTGCAACGGCTTTTTGGCATTTGAATATAATCAAACCTTAGTCACGGTATGTCTCCACCGCTGGGCATGAACAAACTAGGTTACGGTCGCCGTATACGTCATCGATACGGGTTACTGTAGGCCAGAATTTGTCTTTTGCTACGCTTGGTACTGGGAATGCTGCGTAGAAACGGTCGTATGCACGATCCCACTCATTGCCTAGTACGTCTGCTTGTGTGTGCGGTGCAAACACTAGCGGGTTGTTTTCAATTGACCATTCGCCAGATGCGATACGGTCGATTTCTGACTTGATTGACACCATTGCTTCGATGAAACGGTCGATCTCAACTTTAGACTCAGACTCAGTTGGCTCAATCATTAGTGTGCCAGCTACTGGGAATGACATAGTTGGTGAATGGAAACCGTAGTCTTGTAGACGTTTAGCTACGTCCATTTCAGTGATGCCTGTTTGCTCTTTAAGTGGGCGTAGGTCAACAATACATTCGTGCGCAACGCGGTTGTTACGGCCACGGTATAAAATTGGGAAGTGCTCGCTTAGCTTCTCAGATAAGTAGTTAGCGTTCACGATAGCCATTTCTGTTGCTTGTTTTAAGCCTTCAGAGCCCATCATGGCAATGTATGCCCACGAGATTGGTAAAATAGCTGCTGAGCCGTAAGGGGCAGCAGAAACCGCACCGTTACCGATGTTTGTGCCAGCAACATTAATTACGCTGTGGTTAGGCATAAATGGCGCTAGGTGAGATTTAACACCGATAGGGCCAACACCTGGACCACCACCACCGTGTGGAATACAGAATGTTTTGTGTAGGTTAAGGTGCGATACGTCAGAACCAATTGAACCTGGGCTTGTAACACCTACTTGCGCGTTCATGTTTGCGCCATCCATGTACACTTGACCGCCGTGCTCATGCACGATGTCACAGATTTCACGAATTGTTTCTTCGTAAACACCGTGTGTAGATGGGTAAGTGATCATGATACAAGATAGGTTTTCAGATACCTCTTCGGCTTTCGCTTTAAGGTCTGCCATATCAACGTTACCGTTTTTATCACAGTCAACAACCACAATTTTCATGCTTGCCATTTGTGCAGACGCTGGGTTTGTACCGTGCGCTGAACTTGGGATCAAACATACGTTACGGTGACCTTCACCACGTGACTCGTGGTATTTACGAATCGCGATTAAGCCTGCGTATTCACCTTGTGCACCTGAGTTAGGTTGTAGTGAAACTGCATCGTAACCTGTGATGTTTACTAACCAATCATGTAGTTCTGTCATCATGATTTGGTAACCCGCAGCCTGATCAAGTGGGCAGAATGGGTGTAAGTTTGCAAACTCAGGCCAAGTGATTGGGATCATCTCAGCTGTCGCATTAAGTTTCATAGTACATGAACCTAATGAGATCATTGAGTGGTTAAGCGCTAAGTCTTTGTTCTCTAAACGCTTGATGTAACGCAACATTTCAGTCTCGCTGTGGTACGAGTTGAAGTTAGGGTGCGTTAAAATTTCGTCATCGCGTACTAGGCTTGCAGGAATTGAGTTGCTGCCATTTACTTCGATTTCGTTTGCAAGTGCGTCAACGCTTAGGCCGTGGCCTTCACCTAAGATGATGTCGAATAACTCAGCTACGTCTGCACGGGTTGTTGTTTCTGATACAGAAATTGAGTATTCACCTGCGCGGTTAGACGCAAAGTTAACGCCGTGCTCTACTGCACGTGCAACGATTTCGTCTTTGTTATCTGCAACAACAGTCAGTGTATCGAACCATGTGTCGTGCTTAAGGTTTACACCTTTCGCTTTTAAGCCTGCCGCTAAGATGTCTGCAAAACGGTGGATACGCTCAGCGATAGTTTTAAGGCCTTGTGGACCATGGTAAACCGCGTAGAACGCTGCCATGTTCGCTAGTAGTACTTGCGCAGTACAGATGTTTGAATTGGCTTTTTCACGTCGAATGTGTTGTTCACGTGTTTGCATTGCCATACGTAATGCGTCGTTACCTAAGCGGTCTTTAGAAACACCGATAATACGACCTGGTAGTGAACGCTTGTACTTGTCACGTGTTGCGAAGAATGCAGCGTGTGGACCACCGTAACCCATAGGTACACCAAAACGCTGTGCTGAACCAAGTACTACGTCTGCACCTAGTTTACCTGGTGCTTTAAGCATTAATAAGCTCATGATGTCTGCAGCAACACAGGCAATCGCTTTTTTGTCTTGTACTTGTGCGATTAGGTCAGTTACGTCAGTGATTTCACCGGTTGTTGATGGGTATTGGAATAATGCACCAAAAATCTCATGATTAGCCGCTTCGCTTGCAGGACCAACAACCACTTCAAAACCAAACTGGTCTGCACGTGTAGCAACAACGTCGATTGTTTGCGTGTGTACGTCATCAGCAATGAAGAAGATGTTTGCTTTTTTAGCTTTAGCAACACGCTTTGCAAGGCCCATTGCTTCTGCAGCAGCCGTTGACTCGTCAAGTAATGACGCGCTTGCTAAATCAAGACCAGTTAGGTCTAGGGTCATAGTCTGGAAGTTTAATAATGATTCTAAACGACCTTGTGCAATCTCTGGTTGGTATGGTGTATACGCAGTGTACCAGCCTGGGTTCTCAAGTACGTTACGTAAAATTACGTGTGGTACGTGAGTTGGGTGGTAGCCTTGACCGATGTATGATTTGAACACTTTGTTTTTGCTTGCTACTGATTTTAAGTAGCTTAGTGTTTCAACTTCAGTGCGGCTTTCGCCAATTGATAAACCTTGCTCTAAGCGAATGCTTGCAGGTACCGTTTGACCGATCAGCTCTTCAACACTCGATACTCCAAGAGCGCTCAGCATGTCGCTTACTTGCGCTGGGCTTGGCCCAATGTGACGGCGAATAAAATCTTGCTTTTGCTCTAATTGTTCAAGAGATTTGGCGTTTGACATTTGTCCAGATTCCTATGATCCAAAAAAAAGTGGTTACTGCCAATGGGTAACTGGCAATAACTTAAAAACAGGTTGATTCAGTAACTTACAGCGTATGGAAAAGTAAGCTATAAAATCATAAAAGCCCCACTTATGAGGGGCTTTTAGTCGGCGTGACTAATTAATTAGTCTTCGTCGATTGTGTTAGCGTAGCCTTCAGCGTCTAACAGGTTATCAAGCTCTGATGTGTCAGATGCTTTGATACGGAATAACCAACCGTCAGTGTACGGGTCGTTATTTACTGTTTCAGGCGAATCTTCAAGCTCTTCGTTGATTGCAACGATTTCACCGCCGATTGGTGCGTAGATGTCTGATGCTGCTTTTACAGACTCAGCTACTGCGCAGTCTTCACCCGCGTCAACTTCATCACCTACTTCTGGTAATTCAACGAATACCATGTCGCCAAGAAGTTCTTGTGCGTGCTCAGTGATACCTACAGTAAACGTACCGTCACCTTCGTCGCGAACCCACTCGTGTGAAGTAGCATATTTTAATTCGCTTGGGATATTGCTCATCTTTTTGTTCCTTTGGTTTATATTGGGTGATAACACCAAATTTTTTATAGTTTAGATAACTGATTTGCCGTTACGTACAAAGCAAGGTTTAACAACCTTAACGTTAACCAGTTTTTTACGCATCTCTACTTGGGCTGTTTCGCCAGTTGAACGCGGAACGCGTGCTAGCGCAACACTGTGACCAAGGGTTGGTGAGAATGTACCAGAGGTAATCACCCCTTCACCACCTTCAACGATGACTTTTAAACCGCTACGCAATACGCCTTTTTCTTCAAGCACTAAACCAACTAGTTTGTCTGTGCTCTTGTCAGCGCGTTGCTGTTCTAATACTTCACGACCGATAAACTTACGATCTTCTGGCTCCCATGCGATTGTCCACGCCATGTTTGCAGCAAGTGGAGAAACACTTTCGTCCATATCTAGGCCGTAAAGGTTCATACCCGCTTCAAGACGTAACGTATCACGTGCACCTAGACCTGCTGGCGCTACGCCTGCGTCTAGAAGTTGTTGCCATAAATCAGCAGCTTGATCGTTAGGTACTACGATTTCATAACCATCTTCGCCAGTATAGCCTGTTGTCGCAATAAATAAATCACCTGCTTGCACACCAAAGAAAGGCTTCATACCTTCAACAGCAGCTTGTTGCTCTGCGTTAAGTACTGTTGCTGTTTTAGCACGTGCGTTAGGGCCTTGAACGGCAATCATTGCAAACTCAGGACGCTCAGTAACCGTTACGGCGAAATCAGCCGAAACTTTAGCTAAATGCGCTAAATCTTTTTCACGTGTTGCTGAGTTAACTACTAAACGGTAGTTCGTTTCTGAGAAGAAGTAGATGATTAGATCGTCGATTACGCCGCCTTCTTCGTTAAGCATACCTGTGTAAAGTGCTTTACCTGGTACAGTTAACTTAGCAACGTCGTTTGCAACTAGCTTACGTAAGAACGCTTGCGCTTGCTCGCCTTGAATATCGACAATAGTCATGTGAGATACGTCAAACATACCTGCATCTGTGCGAACCGCATTATGCTCTTCGATTTGTGAGCCGTAGTTGATTGGCATTTCCCAGCCGTGGAAATCAACCATTTTTGCGCCAGCTTCAAGGTGCTTAGCATGTAAAACTGTTTTAGAAGTCATAATATTCCTTCACTTTTAAATTAACCCACAAGTTGTGGGGCGTGGCCTCAATTTAATGAGGGGGAATAACATGGGCGGCGATTATACATTAGTTGCACAGTTGTCACACCCAAATTGCGATTTTGTAACTAAAAAACAGCTAAACACCCAAGTGCGTAGCTGTTTTAAAAATTTTATCTTTTAAGCAACGTTGGCTAAGGCTAAATCAAAGCCGAGCTGCTGCAAGTGCGTTTGCCATTTATCAAGCTCTGCTTGGCGCGCCACCAGCTGAAATTGCTGTGTTGCTTGGTTATCTATGGCGGTAATAAATACCTCACCACTTTGTGCACCATAACAGCTGCGCATGTCTGATAAACGAAGCCCCGGCGTTAGCTTAAAGCTGTCGACCAAGGCATCAAACGCTTGCTCACCACTTAGGGTTAGCGCGCTTAAGTCGTCACGCATTACATAATCAATGTCGTAACGTAGTTGTTGCTCATTAATAAGCGACTGTAATTGCACGCTGGCATCTTTACCTAGCACAAAACGAAATGCAGTTTCGTTAAAGTAATACAGGGCATAAGCGTAGCTGCTTGTTAGGTCATCGTCTAATGAACTGCGTAAGCCTAAACCGCTGGCGGTTAGCTTATTAATATCAAGACCTAAAATAGCCGTTAAAAATGGGATTGCTTCAGTGCCACTAAAATCCATAATGGCAGTATCGCTATTTGCTTGTAGCACGTTGTCTGCTGGGGTCTCAGCTTGGCTGTGGCGAGCAAACATTATTGGCGTAAAAGTCATATGTGACACCTATCAATCGTTAATGCTTGAAGTATATTGCGCCGTGCTGGCAACAACAAATTGTAATTATTTATCAATTGATAAATAATGCTTATATACATAGCCCTATAAATAGAATTTTTTAATGAAAAACATTTCTACCGATAGTTTACGTACTTTAGTCACTGTTGTTGAAGTTGGCGGATTTGCCAAAGCAGGTGAATTATTGGGGCTATCGCAACCAGCTGTGAGCTTACAAATAAAGCGCCTTGAAGATATGCTGGGCCATAAGCTGTTTAAAAAGCAAGGCCAGCGCCAAGTGCTTAATCAATACGGCGAATTGCTTATGCCATTAGCGAAGCAAATGCTGCAACAAAACGATGCCATTTTGCAGCAGTTCACCAGCGAAAACGTGACCGGTAAAGTGCGCTTGGGGATCCCCAGTGAATTTGCCGCACGTATTTTACCTTCAATTATTGGTGACTTTGTGGCCCTCTACCCTGACGTATCGCTCGAAGTGCGCTCTCGTTTGAGTAAACATTTGTTGTCGGTTTCGCGCCAAGACCAATTCGATTTAGTACTGGCATTAAACGAAGAGCTAGAATCTGCCAAGTTCCCTATTTTTATGCAAGACCAACTAGTATGGGTGGGTGATTTAAACCTTGCACAGAACGATGTGGTCACGCTTGTAACCGCCCCTGAGGGATGTATTTATCGCCGCCGCGCAATCGAAGCACTACAAAGTGCGGGTATTAAATACCGCATTGCTTACAGTAATGCCGACTTAACAGGCCTAACTGCGGCATTAAAAGAAGGCTTAGGCATTACAGTGCTTGCAAAAAGCACCGTACCGAATGAGCTTAACTACCAACTACAAACCAAAGATCTCCCCGAGCTTGGTCAAATCGGTATTAGTTTAATCAAACGCACCGACGACCCCGGTACCGCCGTAGACAAACTCGCCGAATTCATCGCCCTACGTTTAACGTAGGTTTGAGTTAGCGAGTTTCGAGTTTCGAGTTTCGAGTTTCGAGTTTCGAGTTTCGAGTTTTCAAAATTGTAGCAGCGATTTTATATCGCGTATGCTAGGTGCTAGGTGCTAGGTGCTAGGTGCTAGGTGCTAGGTGCTAGGTGCTAGGTGCTAGGTGCTAGGTGCTAGGTGCTAACAGCATAGTGTTGGTTTTGAATTGGTAAAGGGAGCTCCCTACCAAATCGACTTTTTTCGGCGTTAAAACGCCTCCTACAACTCGCATTTCGCATCTCCTCCCTCGAAACTCGTACCTTTCCCCTTTACTCTTTCTAACTCGCTAACTTTCAATCTGATAGCTGACGGCTGAAAGCTGATGGCTCCACCCTGTTAAGTTTTACTTAACACTACTCAAAACCCCAGACTGGTATTACAATACTACTATATTCATTATATTTGATTTATTTCATAAACTTACAGTTCAGACCTGTTTTATTACAAATAGGATTGATTCGCATTTTTTTACATGTTTTAATTGCGCCGGTTAAAAAAATCTAAACATATACAGGACACACAATGACACCTAAGTTTATTGTTTCTACGCTTTCGACTGCAGTCGCTTTATCTTTAAGCGCTAATGCTTTTGCAAAAGATGTAACTAAAGAAGAGAAAAGCTTCGAGCAAATCACTGTAATTGGCTCTGCATCTGCAATTAACGATATTCCTGGCTCTGCTACTTTTATTGATGAGCAAGAACTAGAAAAGTTTGAATATACTGATATCTCTCGTGTTTTAAGTGCTGTACCGGGTGTATATGTACAAGAAGAAGACGGCTACGGCCTTCGTCCTAACATCGGTATGCGTGGTACGGGTACGGGTCGTAACGACAAAATCTCCGTAATGGAAGATGGTGTACTTGTAGCACCAGCACCTTACTCAGCGCCTTCTGCTTACTACTTCCCTACTATGGGTCGTATGGAGTCAATCGAAGTACTTAAAGGTGCAGCTTCTGTTAAGTATGGCCCACGTACAACAGGCGGTGTTTTAAACTTAGTTTCTCGTAGCTTACCAACTGAAGGGTCTAAAGGTTTACTTAATGCTGAACTTGGTAGCGATGGCTTCTACAAAGGTCATGCTTACTTCGGTAAAAAGAAAAACAATGCTGCGGGCCTTGTAGAAGTATTCACTTACGGCGCAGATGGCTTTAAAGATTTACCAGTTGGTAGCGACAACACTGGCTTCGAAAAGAATGATTTCTTATTAAAGTTTGGTTTTGACTTTGGTGATAACGAAGCACACAGCCTAGAAATGAAGTTAAAGTACTCAGACGAGCGCTCTGACGAAACTTACATGGGCTTAACTGACGCTGATTACAAAGAAAACCCTTACCGTCGTTATGCTGCATCGCAAAACGATGAAATGAACACACAACACAATGCATACCAAATCAACTATGCATACCGCTTTGGTAAAGGTTACGAGCTACTTGCTACAGCTTACCTGAACGATTTCCACCGTAACTGGTATAAAGCAAGCAAAGTAAGCAGCAGCTACCTTGAGCAATACAGCGAGTTTGAAGCAAACCCAACGAGCGAAGGTATTGAAGGTGTTGGCGTAAAAGCGAATAACCGTGATTACCAAGCGAAAGGCTTACAAACTGAATTCCATATCCCTGCGGGCAACCACTACATCACAGTTGGTGCACGTTACCACGAAGATGAAATGGATCGTTTCCAATGGGAAGACAAGTACACGCTTAACCAAGACCTATCAATGACGCTTACAGAAAAAGGCGTTCCAGGTTCAAACAGCAACCGTTTAGATAGCGCTGAAGCAACTACCCTATTCATTCAAGATGAGTGGTCACTTGATGCATTAGTCATTAGTGCAGGTCTTCGCTACGAAGACATCACAATCAAACGTGTTGAATGGGCTAAGTCTGATCCAAACCGTGAAAATGGTTTAACAAAAGATATCAGCAACGACACTGAAATCTTAGTACCATCACTAGGTGCTACTTACACTGTAAGCGATAACCTAACGCTTCTTGCTGGTATTCAAAAAGGTTACGCACCAGCAGCCCCAGGTAATGCGGATCAAGAAGAAGAAGAGAGTGTTAACATTGAGCTAGGTGGTCGTTACGATTACGCTGGCATTCAAGGTGAAGTAATTTACTTTAACTCTGACTACACAAACATGCACGGTAACTGTACTGCGGCTGTAGGTTGTAGCGATGACAATATTGGCGACCAATACAACTACGGTGAAGTATCTGTGTCTGGTTTTGAGCTAAGCGCAGGTAAAGTATTTGCTACTAACGCAGCTTCATTCCCAGTTCGCTTAACTTACACTTACACTGATTCTGAGTTCGACAATGCGTTTGAATCGGATCTTTGGGGTAGCGTAGAAAAAGGCGATGCAATGCCATACGTACCTGAAAACCAATTAGCGCTTTCAGTGGGTGCTGAGTTCTCAAGCTTCGTATTCGATACGCAAATGCGTTATGTGTCTGATGCACACGCAGACTTAACAGACTCAGGTCGCAATGCAATCGACAGCCGCGTTGTATGGGATTTAGCAGCTAAATACCTAATCGACGACAAACAAAAAGTATACCTAACAGTAGATAACCTGTTTGACAAAACCTACGTTGCAAACCGTGCAAACGGCGGTATTCAACCAGGTAAACCACGTACCCTACAACTAGGTTACAGCTACTCGTTCTAATAAAACGACTAAGCGAAATATCAAAAGCCGTGTGATGAAAATCCCACGGCTTTTTTGTGGATGAGAGTTGCGAGTTGCGAGTTGCGAGTTGCGAGTTGCGAGTTGCGAGTTGCGAGTTGCGAGTTTTCAAAATTGTAGCTGCGATTTTATATCGCGTAGTAAATGAAATATGTAGTCGTTCTGCTTACATGACACGTTTTAAATAGATCATCGCGCGAAATAAATTTCACGCCTACGGTGCTAGGTGCTAGGTGCTAGGTGCTAGGTGCTAGGTGCTAGGTGCTAGGTGCTAGGTGCTAGGTGCTAGGTGCTAGGTGCTAACAGCATAGTGTTTTTTTGGGTTGGAATACCTCCCCCTTTGACTTTTTTCGGCGTTAAAACGCCTCCTACAACTCGCATCTCGCAAACTTTCCCCTTTACTCTTTACCCTTGTAACTCGCTAACTTTGAATCTGATAGCTGACGGCTGAAAGCTGATAGCTTTAGTTTAAGATCAAAAAAGCCGCGGTGATGGGCGTACCGCGGCTTTGCCTAACTTGAAAAATTAGTTTGCTGGGTTATTTCCAGCTTCTCATCTTATGGCCTTTTAAGGCGTAGAATAAAATGAATACATAACTTGGGATCATCACAATGTAAGCGCCTTGTGCACCAAGGCCTGCTACGTTTCCTAAACCGATTAATAATGGGCCTAGTGCACCACCAGCAATACCCATGATCAATAACCCTGATGCAGTGCCTGTTAAGCGACCTAAGCCAGCTAAAGCTAGTGGCCAAATTGCAGGCCAAACCATGGCATTAGCAAAGCCTAATAACGCAATGCATAACAATGGGTCTGGTAATTGTGGGCCACCAAATGGCACTAATAATAGATTTGAAATAATAAACGAGTCATTGCTACCAAGTACCACTAACATCACGGTGATAATACCAGCAATACCCGACATTAATAACGCTGTTTGTTGGCTCATAAAGCGTGGAATAGTCAAAATACCAATCGCGTAACCAATCAACATACACGCCATAGTGTAAGAGGTCATAACTGAGTAGTCGGCAACGCCAATTTGTAAAGCGTACGAGCCAATGGTATCTGCTGCAATAACTTCAACAGCAACGTATAAAGCAATACCCACTACACCTAAAACTAAGTGAGGGTGTGCTAGGGTTTCTTTAATTTCACCTTTACCGTTTGATGTTTCGTCTTCATCAAACACTAAATCAGGTAATGGTGCAAATTTCGCAAAGGCGGCAAATAACATGATTAAAGCAGCAATCAACACATAAGGCATGATAAGGCTATTTGCCATAATGTCTTTTTGCTCTTGTGATAATTTACCTGCACCATCAACAACACCGCTTACTACTACAGCTGCAAAAATCACCGGCACGATAACACCCGCAAATTTGTTTAATAAGCCCATGATACACACGCGCACAGCGGCTGATTTTTCAGAGCCCATTTTCACCACGTATGGGTTAACAGCGGTTTGTAGCACGGTTTGTCCAACACCTATCATTAACTGTGCGAACAAGAAAATTTCGATCATTTGCAGTTTCGCAGCCGGAATATACATCAGCGCCGATAAAGCCATAATCGCACAGCCAATCGCCATACCATTCTTATAACCAACGCGTTTGATCAGCATCGCCGATGGGATACCGGCAACTGTTACCGCAATATAAAAAGAAGAGATGATAAACGAAGCTTGTAACGGCGAAAGCTCAAGCATTTGCTGCAAAAATGGTGTAATTGCACCATTAAGCCACGTTATACACCCTAAGATAAAAAACATTGAGCCAGCCAATACCATTGGCAGCCAGATGCTTTGTTTTGTGTTGTTGTCACACTCAACCGTTGCTTCCATAATTGTTCTCTTAGTTTAATTATTTTTATTTGGTTGGAATCTAGTATACAACTCAACAGAGCTGTTTAATTTCCATACCAATCACAAAAATTTAATCATACACTAACAAAAATGACAGCGCTATCATTTTGCGTTCATATAAGTGCAAAAAAGCCGCAGCTAATTGCTTAGCTGCGGCTTAAACTAAATAGTAACAACTAGTTAGGTGTTATTTACCAATTGCTTCTTTTGCAAACAAATGTTTAATGGGGCCAAGGCTGTCTACAAGGCTTAAACCAACACCACGTACAAGCTTTTTCAGTGGATTAGCGCCCGCAAATAGCTCTTTTAAGCCTTGCATCATGGCAATATGTTTTTGTGCATCAAGCTTACGAGTACGTTCATAATCACGCAGCGTGCGTGCACTTGCAAACTCGCCTTGCTCATTACTTAATAGCTCAATTAAATAAGCAGCGTCTTTTAGGCCAAGGTTCATACCTAAACCAGCTAATGGATGAATGGTATGCGCTGCATCGCCCATTAATACTACTTTGCCCGACACCCACTGCTGGGCATAACGCATCTTAAGTGGAAACGCCATGCGCTCACTTTGCACTTCACATAAACCACATTGGCCATCAAGGGCTGCCATAACCGCTTTATTAAAGTTGCTATCATCAAGCGCTAAAAGTGTGTCGCAATGCTCAGGGCTTGTTGACCAAACAATTGAGTGCGTATGGTTATCTGGCAAGGGTAAAAACGCCAGCGGCCCGGTTGGTAAAAACACTTGGCGTGCTGTGTTGTTATGCTCATCAGCGGTTTTAACCGTGGCAACAATGGCGTGATGGTCATAATCTTTGAAGGTAATTGGCATGTTGAACTGCTTGCGAATAGCCGAGTTAGCCCCATCAGCCGCTACTAATAATTTAGCAATCACAGGCTCGCCGCTTTCAAGAGTAATAAACACATCAGAGTCAGTTTGATGAATTTGCTGATAGCGGGTTTCGAACAGTAAAGTAGCATTACTTTGCTTTTCAAGTTCGCTAATTAAAGCGTAGCGAATAATATCGTTTTCGACGATATGACCCAGCTGCGGCAAATCGAGATCGTTATGATCAAAATGAATTTTACCAAAGCTGTCTTGATCACGTACATCCATCGACGTATACGGTGTAGCACGTTGTTTAATGATCTCTGACCATACATTTAAAGACTCGAATAAGCCCTGACTAGCTAAGCTCAATGCGCTCACGCGAAGTGCGTAATCATCACCCGGTAAGGTTTGATTTTTACTCGCATCAATCACCACAACGCTGATATCTGCTTTTGCTAAACCAAGTGCTAGCGTAAGGCCAACACAGCCACCACCGACAATACAAACTTGTGCTTGTTTCATATCCGTTTACCTTGCTTAACCTGACCCATAAGCTGTTTTGCCAGCGGGGTTTTTAACGAGGAGAATAAATCCATTGAGAAAAGGCCAATGCTGCGACCAAGCGCGAGCAATCGTGATGAGTTAGAGAACAAACGCACTAGGCTGTCTGTGAGTGTCATCACGGTAGTAATATCTTTACTGCGAGTTTGGCTGTAATTACGCGTAAAAGCGTAATCACCAAGGTCGCTTCGGTTTGCCATATCACACAATAATTGCACATCACGTAGGCCTAAATTAAAGCCCTGCCCTGCGATTGGGTGAATAGCATGCCCTGCATTACCAATTAATACCGTACGGTGGCTGCTCAGTGATTCTGCTTTACCGTACACAAGCGGATAACTTGCGCGCATACCCACTTTACTAAATGCGCCGCCGCAGTAACCAAATGCTTTTTGTAACGCAGCTAAAAAGGCATCGTCTTCAAGCGCCATAGTGTGCTCAATTTGCTCAGGCTCCATGCACCACACCAGTGAATATCGGTTATTACTCATTGGCAACAGTGCCATTGGGCCGTGCTCAGTAAAACGCTCAAAGGCATGATTATGATGACCGCCAGCCACTTCGATGTTGGCAATAATCGCCGCTTGCTGATATGCGCGGGTATTAAATTCAATATTAGCCAGTTTACGGCTTTGCGAATGAGCGCCATCAGCAATCACCACAAGCTTTGCGCTTAACTGCTCGCCCGAGCTCAGCGTGATGTTGGCAAAATCGCTTTGGTATTCAAGCTTGGCAACCGTATTAGGGCAAAACAAACTAACATCAGTACGCGTAAGTTGCTGATGAAGGCTGCGCCCAAATGGGTTCACTTCGACCACATAACCAAGGGCATCATGACCATATTCTTGGCAATCAATATGCGTTTTACCAAAATGACCACGATCAGACACAGTGACTTTTTTAATCGCTGCCGCAAATGGTGCTTGGCAATCAAACGCATTGATTGATTTTAAGTACTGAACAGACTGCTGAGCCAGCGCAATGCTTCTATCATCAAAGCTTGGATGATAGTTTGCGCTCACTTCATTTGCTTCAATTACAGCGATTGATAACTGCTTATTGCTCTGTTTTAGGCCTAGGGCACAACTTGCACCTGCCATTCCACCGCCGATAATGACAACATCAAACTGCTTTGCCACGCTTGCTCCTAGCCTTTGTTTGCTTGCATCACTGCTTCAATGTCACTAATGGTTTTAGGAACCGAAATGGTCAGGTTTTCATGGCCATCTTTAGTGACAAGTAAGTTATCTTCGATACGAATACCGATGCCTTTATATTGCTCTGGTGCTTTTGCATCTTCGCTAATATATAAACCCGGTTCGATTGTGAGCACCATGCCCGGCTCAAATACGCGCTCTTTTTCATCAAGCTTATATTCGCCAACATCGTGTACGTCTAACCCTAACCAATGACCAAGGCCATGCATGTAAAATGCTTTGCACGCTTGGTTTGCCATTAGCTCATCAAGCTCACCGGTTAAAATGCCTAAATCAATAAGCCCTTGCGTTAATACCGTTGAGGCCAGTTCATTCGCTTTCGATAAACTACCGCCTGGCTTTACTTGGCTGAATGCTGCTTCTTGAGCTGCTAATACAATGTTGTAAAGCGCTGCTTGAGGTTCGCTAAACTTGCCATTGATTGGGAAAGTACGTGTGATATCTGCCGCATAACCTTCAAGTTCACAGCCAGAATCAATTAACACTAAATCGCCATCTTTTAGCTCAGCGTCATTTTGTGTGTAGTGCAAAATGTTAGCGTTATCGCCACTGCCGACTATCGTGCCATAAGCAGGATGACGGGCACCATTCATTGCATAATGGTGATGAAGCTCTGCTTCTAATTGGTATTCAGTTGCGCCTGGTTTGGCAAACTGCATCGCGCGAATATGGCCTTGTGCACTAATTTCACAAGCTGTACGCATAATGTTTAATTCTGCGTCAGATTTAAACAAACGCATTTCATGCACTAAACCACGAATATCTTTAATGGTATGCGGTGCTTTATAGCCTTTTTTAGGTGCGCCGCGAAGTGTGTTTAATAAGTCCCAAACCTTTGCATCGAAATTTGCGTAAGTGCCTTGTGCATAAAATAAAATCTGCTGGCCGTTCACCAAATCTAATAATTGTTCATCTAGTTCACTAAGTGGGCAAGTTGCGTCGAATAAGTACTCTGATTTAGCTTTTTCGAAGCCAATTCTACGGCCATGCCAAATTTCAGCTAGTTTATCTTTATTACGGCAAATAAGCGTACTTGGTGTATCGCTTGACGGGCAAAGCACTAAAACTGCATCTGGTTCGTTAAACCCTGTTAGGTAGAAAAAGTCACTGTCTTGGCGAAATGCATATTCAGTATCACGGCTACGTGTTACTTCTCCAGCCGCAGGAATAATAGCCACGCTATTTTTATCCATCATAGCAAGCAAGCGCTCGCGGCGGGCTTTAAATTCAGCTTTATCTATTGCAATAGACGACATGCTAAACCTCTGTAATTTGATTAGTGAAGGGTCTTCTTAGGGTTTTTATCTGCAGGCTCTTTGCCTAATTCAGCAAAACATAAAAGCGCAGAAACACGCACATACTCAATCACTTCGTGGAGTGCTTGGCTGTCTTCTTCGGTCTCTTCAAACATGGTGTCTAGGCGGGTAATTTCACTAAAATCGCTGATCACTTCTTTCACGTCAGCAGATAACTTGCCGTAATCTTTTTGTTTTAAACCAAAACCAAGCATAAAACCCGATACCCAAGATACTAAGCCATTGGCTAAATCGATCAGTGTTTCGTCGTCGCTTGGTAAGAATAGGTCAAACTGAAATTCTTCATCGCTAAAGCTGGCAACAACATGAGAATACACATCAGCAAAAAATGCTTTTAAATCTTTATTGAAGGCTAAGCCATCATTGAATACATCGCTTAATAAACCTAAGTATTCGTCGGCTTCGATATTGATGCCACAGGCTAATAAACCACTGATCACACCATGGGCTTCGGCTGGTGCGACAAAAATTTCATTCTTTTCTAATAACAATTGGGCTTGTTGGTAATCAGGTAACGTGCTCATAACTTTTTCTTTGTTCGGCTAAGTAACGCCATGCTACCACTCGATAAATCGCAACTCCAATTAATTGTATGATTGAGGTCAAAAAGCAATCTGAAAAGTAAATAAGCAGTTAAAGGTGGGGAAAAACTACCCGAACGATCCGCTTTTTTTACTTCTATGGTTTAAGGATTGAAACTTGTCTTATATACTGAAGGTGTTCCCTAGGGTGCAGGAGCTTGGTTAAGTCCCTGAGCCGATAAATTTTATGTTAGGGTTTCTGTTCGTTTACTATTGTGCAAGCTCGGCATGTACCGAGAAGCCTACGGTAGACCGCAGATCCCCGCCCTGAAACCTCAAGGTTTCAGGACTGACACCGGGCACCGCATACTTGGGGAACACCATCAAACTATCAGCTATCAGCTATCAGCTATCAGCTATCAGCTATCAGCTATCAGCTATCAGCTATCAGCTATCAGCTATCAGCTATCAGCTATCAGCTATCAGCTATCGAAAATCTTCCATGTAGTTTTTCTTTTATACAAGAGCTTATTATTCTTATTCGCGCGAAATAAATTTCACGCCTACGGTACTATTTAGTTTCAAGTTTCAAGTTTCAAGTTATCAATACTTTCCTTATATTTCCCTTTTACAAGAAATTTTAGTTTTCGGCGTTGAAACGCCTCCTACATCTCGGCAGTCGTTAACTTTACTCTTCCCCCTTGCTAACTTGTTTGTTTTTCTGATAGCTGAAAGCTGATAGCTCCTGTATGTTGGGTTTCGCTCTGCTCTAACCAACCTACGAGCTAATGAGTCAAGCACTGTAGGTCGTCATTTATGGCGACACATAATCGCTAACATTGACGGGCTAAAGCCCGACCTACGTCTTACCCGTTATTTAAGAAATATCGCGCGAAATAAATTTCACGCCTACAGTACCGGGTTTAGCCATAGCAATGTGCGGGCACAATCTAACTTTACTCTTTCCCCTTGCTAACTCGTTAACTTATTTGTTTTTCTGATAGCTGAGGGCTGAAAGCTGAAAGCTCCTGTGCGTTGGGTTTCACTTCACTCTACCCAACACACATGCTTTTAACCTATCGCCCCTACTTAAACCACCCTTGAAAACGCTCCATTAATAGATAATTAACTGGCACTAATAGCAAGGTGATAAGCGTTGCGAAGATAATCCCAAAACCAAGGCTTACTGCCATTGGAATAAGGAATTGTGCTTGCGTTGCTTTTTCAAATAACAGCGGCATTAAGCCAATAAAGGTGGTTAAACTGGTTAGCATAACAGGGCGAAAACGTGCCGCACCGGCAAGCTTAACGGTTTCAAGTAAATCACCGCCCTCTTCACGTTTCTTATTGATAAAATCAACCAGTACCAAAGAGTCATTCACTACAACACCTATCAGGGCTAACATGCCAAGTAAGCTCATAATGGTTAACTCCATGCCCATTACCCAGTGGCCCATTACCGCACCTATCATGCCAAACGGAATAACACTCATCACAATTAATGGCTGTAAGTATGATTTAAACGGTATCGCTAATAACGCATAAATAATAAAGAATACAAACACGAGGCCCCAAGCCAATGAACCAAATGACTCTCGCTGCTCTTTGGCTTCACCTTCGAGAGAGTAATCAACCCCTGGGTATTGCACCATGAGCTCATCTAAGTAGGTTTTTAAATCTGCTTGCAGTACCGTCATATTGGTATTTGATTTTTCAACATCGGCTGTCACATTCAACGTGCGATAGCGATCAATACGATAAATAGACGATGGACTTTGCCCCGGTACTAAGGTCGCCACATGCGACAATGGCACTGTGCCACCCGTTGGGGTTTTAATTAAAATATCGGTTAAATCAGCAACTGAGCGGCGCTCTTCAATTGGCAAACGCACCATTACACGCACATCATCACGACCACGTTGAATACGTTGAACTTGCGCACCAAAGAAGGAATTACGCACTTGCTGTGATACATCAACACGGTTTAAACCAAGCGCTAAACCTTGCTCTGTTAGCTCAATTTGCAGCTCGTCTTTACCATCTGACATGCTATCAGCAATTTCGTACACAGTTGGGTAAGTTGCTAAACGCTCTTTTACCTTTTCTGCCACAGCTTCAAGGGTGTCGATTGAGCTGCCACTTAGCTGCACATCAATAGGATCTGAACTGCGACCAAATTCAGCACGGAAAGTCACACTCTCTGCGCCCGGTATAATACCAATAAGGTCACGCCATTCACTGGCAAGCTCTCGAGAGCCGATATCTGATTCACGTTTTTCGGCTGGTGTGATTTCAAAGCGCACACTACCTGTATTTGACGAACCACCACGGCCACCCGTGGTTGCCAAAATATTTAAAATCACGCTTTGACCATCTTCATCGCGATACTTGTCTTGTAGCTCTTTGGCCTTCTCTGACATATCGATGATGTACTTGTTGGTCACTTCAAACGGTGTTCCAGCAGGGAATGTTAGCTCTGCGCGAACGGTTTCACTTGGTATACGTGGGAAGAATATAAACTTCGTCCAACCGCTGGTGATCAGGGTCAAAATGATGAAGAAAACCCCTACGAACAAGCTGACAGTTGCTAATTTATTCTTTAGTGCAACATTTAGTAGCGGCTGATAGTACTTCATAATGGCGTGTTCAAAGCCATCGGCAAAACGCTGCTGAAACTGCTGCAGTTTTGACGGATTACTTTTTTCACTTCGTAGTTTTAAGTACTTTAAGTGAGCCGGCAGAACAAATTTAGACTCTATTAAAGAGAACAGTAATACCGGAATAACGACAACAGGAATTTGCGCAAATAAGGCACCACGGTTACCTTCGATAAAGGCTAATGGTAAAAATGCAGCAACCGTTGTAAGTACACCAAAGGTAACGGGTGTCGCAACTTCTTGCGTACCACGAATAGCAGCTTGCTCACCACTTTCGGCTGTTTTTAGGTGGGTGTAGACATTTTCACCGGTCACAATGGCATCATCAACAACAATACCAAGTACCAAAATAAAACCAAATAAACTCATTACATTAAGCGTAATACCAAAAATTGGCATTGCTAAAAACGCGCCCATGAATGACACAGGGATACCAATAAACACCCAAAACGCAATGGCAGGACGCAAGAACAAGGTAAGTAATGCAAGAACTAAAATACCACCTTGAATAGCATTGGTTGTCAGTGTAGCAATACGGCTTTTCACGATTTCAGAGTCGTCATCCCAAAAGCTTAACTCAAACCCTTCAGGTAGCTGGCTTTGATGCTCGGTAATGTAATTTTTTACCGCATCAGCAACTTCAATCGCACTTTGCGGACCAATACGGTACACATCAATAAACGCCGCTTGCTTACCATTGAATCGCGTGCGAACTGGGGTTTCTTCGAAGTCATCAGTAATACGAGCAATGTCACCTAGGCGAATAATGGTACCATCAGCTTGGTACTTCACCACAACTTGGGCAAACTCATCTTTACGATAGGCTTGGCCTTTTGAGCGAATGAGTACATCACCCCCTTGTGTTTTTAAGTTACCTGCAGAAACATCGGTACTTGAATTACTAATTGCTGAAGAAATGTCCGATAAGCGTAAATCATATTGGCGTAATGTATCTTGGCTTACTTCAATAGCAATTTCGTAATCACGCACCCCACTTAGCTCTACCTGAGTGATTTCTGGCAAGCGTAATAAGTCATCACGTACCTGCTCGGCGTATTCTAAAGTTTCTTTTTCGCCGTATTCACTCGACACGGTTACCGCTATTACTTCACGAGTGCGCTGTGCAAGGGCTACAACTGGTTTTTCGGCATCAACCGGAAAAGTGTTAATGGCATCAACCCGGCTTTTTATATCGGCTAATAGCTCCCGTGGGTCATAGCCGGTATCTACTTCAATTGATACCGAGGCAGAGCCTTCTGATGAGCGGCTAGTAATACGCTTGATCCCTTCGAGATCTTGCACCGCTTCTTCAATACGGATAGCGACACCTTTTTCAACATCTTCAGGTGTTGAGCCACGTAAGGTCACGCTAACACTGATACGGTCTGCTTCAAATGAAGGGAACACTTCGAGTGGTATTTGCGTCGAAACGCTAAATAGCCCCGCTAATAAAATGCTGATCAGCAATAAGTTTGCTGCAACATGATTCTTTGTAAACCAAGCGATCATTATTGCGCTCCTTGCTCTTTAGGCGGCTCTTGATTGCTTGGGCGCTGTGCTTTACCACGCGTAGCTTGATATGCTTCACTACCCATAACGGTAACTTGTGTACCTGAGCTAACTTGTCCAAGCGGAGTAATCACTAAGTGTTCTCCTGCTGATAAGCCTTCGGCAACCATAGCTTGAGTCGCGTTTTGCCAAGCCAGTGAGATGTTTTTACGACGTAATACACCTTGTTCTTCAATATAAACGTACGTGCCTTGGTAAATTGCGCTGTTTGGGATCACAATGGCATTTTCAACCGCTTTGCCGGTAATTTGCGCTTTGATGTACTGACCAATTTTAATTGGATACTGATTCGCAGAAGTGGCTTTGTAAGGGTCATTAATTTGTGCAACCACGTAAAGCTGCTGCGCGCTTTCATCAATGGCCCCTTCGGTGCGAATAACTTGACCTTGCCATTGCTGTTTACCAACAAGATCTGAGCTAAATTTAACGAGTGAACCTGCGCTATTTTTAGCACCATCACGAAATTGTTCTGGTAAGTTAATGAACGGCAGATCTTTATTTTTGATTGGTAAGCGAATTTCAACACGGTCAATCGCATAAATGCTGGCAAGTTCCATGTTATTACTCACCACTTGGCCTAAATCTACGCTGCGGCTTAAAACTCGCCCCGCGTATGGAGCAGTGATTTTTGTACGCTCTAAATCAAGTTTGGCTTTTTCAAGCGTCGCTTGGGCAGACAATACACTTGCCTCGGCTGCTGCAAGTTGTGGCTTACGCAATACCAGGCTACTTGCTTGTTCACCCTTGCCTAAGCGCTCCCAATCAGTAATAGCTTGACGACCACGAGCTTGCTCTTCAAGTAAGCTTTGCTCAGCGGTTAATAACGTCGCTTGTGCTGATTTTACTTCGGCGCGGTGATCTCTATCATCTAGTTGCAACAACACATCGCCTT
Source organism: Pseudoalteromonas sp. UCD-33C (assembly GCF_001306895.1). Taxonomy (NCBI): domain Bacteria; kingdom Pseudomonadati; phylum Pseudomonadota; class Gammaproteobacteria; order Alteromonadales; family Pseudoalteromonadaceae; genus Pseudoalteromonas; species Pseudoalteromonas sp. UCD-33C. The sequence continues at coordinate 160,232 of NZ_LJTB01000001.1, forward strand.
TTTCGAAAAAGCCACCTTCACGAAATTGCTCACTAATTTCGATAATTTGCCCTGAAGCCTGCGCGACTAGCATACTTTGCGTACGTGGCTTTACGGTGCCAAAACTATCAATCATCACCTGATAGGTTTCTGGTGTTAGGGTCTTAACTGCCACATTTACTTTTGCTTTTGGCGGTGAAGAAAAGCGGTTTGCTTGAGGCGGGTTGCCTTTAATAAACATGACAAGCAGTACCGTCACAACAATTACTACCAATGGAATTAAAATTTTACGTGTCTTGCTATTCATGATTATTGCTCTGCTACTTCGCTGTTTGCTTCACTAAAATCACCACCAAGGGCAATATGTAAGTTGATTCTATTAATAATTAACTGGTTTTTAATTTCGATTACCGAGCTTTGCGCATTAAACGAACGGTCTTGTGCATCGAGTACCGTGGTGTAGGTAACCAAGCCACTTTGATATTGTTCAAACGCTAATGCCTCTGCGGTAATGGCATTTTCTTGCGCTTCTATGGTTTTTTCATAGCGTACTTTAAGCGCTTGCTCTTGGCTGATGGCTGTTTCAACATCGTTAAAGGCATCATAAAGTGTGGCAAGATACGCCTGTTCTTGGCGCTTAACGCTTAGTCTTGCTTGTTCTTCATTGGCTTTTAAGCGACCCCCTTCAAAAATTGGCATCGAAATACTACCAATCAGCGACCACGCTAAGCTTGAAGGCGAAAATAAGTCGCTCACTCTATCTGTGCTATCACTCATTGATGCAGAAAGATTTAAGCTCGGAAAACGCTGTTTGTGCGCGTAAGCAAGCCCAGCATCGGTGCTAAGTAATTGATACCAGCTTGCCATTAACTCAGGTTTGCGAGTGATAAGCTCTGAAGGTAAACCTAGTGGAATAGCACTATCGAGTAGTGGTAAATCTGCGCTAACGCTTAACGCGCCAGTTGGGTATTGGCCTGTTAAACGCTCTAAATCGCGAATCGATTTAGTTAACGTTGCTTGCTGCGCCGCAATGTTCGAGCGCTCGGTATTTAGCTCATTACGAGCAAGATAAACATCAAGTGCTTCATTTAGACCTTGGCGATAACCTGACTCAATAATATCTAAATTTTTCTCAGCGTTTTGCTCACGCTGCTTATATAGCTCAAGTAATTTGTGGTTAGTAATAACATCAAACCAACCCGCTACCACATCAGCGACTAATTGTTGCTTGCTTTGTGCAAAGGTGGCTTTTTCAGCTAGGTACTCAAGGTTTGCTTGTCGTTCTGAGGCCGACAATTTTCCCCATAAATCAACTTCGTAGCTTAATTCTAATGATGCAGAACTAGCATTGTTATAACTAACAGGGCGGTTATCTTTACTACGGCTCGCACGTGTTGATAAATCAAGGCTTGGCCATAAATCAGCCCCAGCAGCAATAAGCTGCTGCTCTTTAATCGCGACATCATAGCCCGCTTGTAAAATCGCTTGGTTATGGGCTAATGCTTGCTCAACTAAAGTAAAAACTTGAGGGTCGTGTAATTGCTGCAACCAGTTATCTTCAACAGCAAGCGCCTTGTCGCCAGAAGGGAGTTGCTGCCATGCACTTGGTACAGTATCAAGCTCAGCAACTCGTTCATTGTGAGTCGGCTGGCTCGCACATGCACTTAGCAAAATTACACTTAAAGCCAATAAACTCGGCTTATATTGCCAATTCATTCTAAAAACCTGAAAAACATCTATTTATGAGTGTAATTCAAGCACCACGTTAAGTTTTGCTCAACTGACTTTACATAACATTACACTGCCTTACATTTGGGGACGATGAACGGTAGGAAAATGGAGGTAAGTTGCAAACAATCAGCTATCAGCTATCAGCTATCAGCTATCAGCTATCAGCTATCAGCTATCAGCTATCAGCTATCGAAAATCTTCCATGTAGTTATTCTCTTATACAAGAACTTATTATTCTTATTCGCGCGAAATAAATTTCACGCCTACGGTACCGGGTTTAGCCATAGCAATGTGCGGGCACAATCTAACTTTACTCTTTCCCATTGCTAACTCGCTAACTTATGTATTTAAAATCTGATAGCTGACGGCTGAAAGCTGATAGCTCTTTAAATTTCACGCCTAGGGGGATGTAAAATCGTGATTTGGAGGTGACAGAAACAAAAAAGCCTCGCGATTGCGAGGCTTTGAATCAATGGTGCCCAGAGGCGGAATCGAACCACCGACACGAGGATTTTCAATCCTCTGCTCTACCGACTGAGCTATCTGGGCAAAATAAATGGTGCCGACTATCCGAGTTGAACGGATGACCTACTGATTACAAGTCAGTTGCTCTACCAACTGAGCTAAGTCGGCACACTAAACCTGTGTGCGTTTAGCACTTAATCACATTGTGATTATAAATAATGGTGCCCAGAGGCGGAATCGAACCACCGACACGAGGATTTTCAATCCTCTGCTCTACCGACTGAGCTATCTGGGCAATATTTAGTTTTATGCAGAATATCAACAAGGATTTTCAATGCAATTCCCGATGGCTCTACCGACTGAGCTATCTGGGCATTTTAAACTTTCGTTTAAGAATAAATGGTGCCGACTATCCGAGTTGAACGGATGACCTACTGATTACAAGTCAGTTGCTCTACCAACTGAGCTAAGTCGGCACACTAAAATCGCGTGCGTTGTGCACTATAATCACTTTAAAAGAGATTATCAAATAATGGTGCCCAGAGGCGGAATCGAACCACCGACACGAGGATTTTCAATCCTCTGCTCTACCGACTGAGCTATCTGGGCATTTTAAACTTTCGTTTAAAAATAAATGGTGCCGACTATCCGAGTTGAACGGATGACCTACTGATTACAAGTCAGTTGCTCTACCAACTGAGCTAAGTCGGCACACTAAATCTGTGTGCTATGCACGATACTGATGTTTAAAGCATAAATTAAACACCAATATATTAAATAATGGTGCCCAGAGGCGGAATCGAACCACCGACACGAGGATTTTCAATCCTCTGCTCTACCGACTGAGCTATCTGGGCGTGCGGCGTATTAAACGGGTTTTGCCTTCTCAAGTCAACTTTTTTTTGAGGATTCTAACTGTTTGCACAGTTTTCAATCAAGATTGCTGTTTTTAATAGTTTTTAGCTTATTTAATCTACAAACTTTGTGCTTTTTGGTTGACCCTCATCATAAAAGGGTTACCTATGTTAAAAACGTGGTGAATTTTTCTTCATAGATGGTAGGATTGTCCAATAATCAAGAATATGCTTAATGATGCTGTATAATTTGTTGGACTAAAGCCATGCCAAGTAAATCAAATTCACCTGTAAAAGGCCTACTACCGCTTTTTATAATCACGAATCTTGTCATCACCCTACTTGCGGTTGTTGCTTACTCTTTTTATCCAACAAGTGAAGTAACTCAGCAAGATAGCAAACCAACTATCACAGCGCAGCAATTATCAAATCAGCTTTCAGCACCTCTAATCAGCGCATTAACTATGCCTGGCCAAGATAAAGTAAAAGAGGTTCTCGATTTAAGTCACCTGCTTAATGATGGCTTTGATTACTATTTATATCGATATGAATTCAACGGCGATGTATCGCTTGTATACGCCAGTAATAAGAAGCTAATCGAAGCCAGTAAAGTTAATCAAAAGCTAGAACAAAACACCCTTATTCATACGGTGTTAGAGTTTAATGATCAACCAGTTGGTGAACTAGTTATAAAGCAACACCCGATTGCTGAACCCATTGCGCAGTCTGCAAGTCTTGCATATGGTTTAGCCGCGTTGACTTTAGTAGCACTGGCTATTTTATCTTTTGCCTTAAGTATCTTTATTAATAAGCGTTTTACTAAAAGTAGTGAGTCATTAAGCAGTGAGTTAATGGCCATCACAGACAATGCTGACTACCAAGCCCAAGTAAATGAAAACCTTGATTTTGGTTTGGATTCAGTAGCAAAAAATATCAATTTATTACTTAATAAAGTTCAATCAGCAATAACAGAAAACAAAGCTGCTCAGGCAGATTTACAGAAACTACAAAGTGGTCTAGAAAACGAAGTACAAAACCGTACTCTAGCTCTTGAGCAAGCAACTCTCAAAGCCGAACAGGCAAACGAGACCAAAACGACTTTCTTAGCAACCATGAGCCATGAAATTCGCACCCCTATGAATGGGGTTATCGGTACCATTGACTTACTTCGCCAAACTGAGCTTGATGGTGCGCAGCACAGATTAAGTACAATTATTCGTGATTCTGCATTTTCTTTATTAGGCATATTAGATGACATTCTCGATTTCTCGAAAATCGAAGCAGGTAAACTGAATATCGATAATATTCCTTTCTCAGTGTCAGACACCATTGAAGAAGTCGCTCGTGTTTTATCATCGGTGGCCAAAAAGCGTGACCTTGAATTAGAGCTGGCAATTGCGCCAGATATCCCTACAAATTTGATTGGTGATACGGTGCGTGTTCGCCAAGTACTTTATAACCTATGCAGTAATGCAATTAAGTTTACTAGTACTGATGATAAACATAAAGGCCACGTTAAAATCTCGGTAGAGGTGGCTCAAAACACCACTGATCACTACACCCTGCGTTTTAGCGTATTAGACAACGGCAAGGGTATGACGCAAGCACAGCTTCGCGAAATCTTTAACCCATTCATTCAAGCTGAAGGCTCAATCACCCGTGAATACGGTGGTACTGGTTTAGGCTTATCGATTTGTAAAAGCTTAACTGAGCTAATGCTAGGTACCATCTCTGTAACAAGTGATTTAGGTATTGGTAGTGAGTTTGTTGTCGAGTTACCTTTTAGTACACAAGGTAAAGTTGAATATGCTCACAAGCAGGTAATGAAAGACCAACGTGTTGTAGTTGTAACCAATCATGATGGCCGAAAAAAACTACTTACTCGTTATCTATCATTTATGGGGGCAACACCTGTTATTGCTGATAGCAGCGACAAAATCGAAGCTGAACAAGATAAAAAAGATATTATTTGGATCCTCGATGGTATCGAAACCATGGAAGATATTAACTATATCTTACGTCGCTTGCTATACACCTTAGAAGACAATAAACAGCAAGTAATTGTGTTAAGTAAACTAGATGAAGCCGCTGTTAATCATAAAAATATCTTCTATCTAAATGCTGCACCGCTGTGTAAGTCTAACTTTATGATGTCGCTACTAGTGGCGGCAGGTTTACATAAGCCAAAACAAATTGCTTCGGCTAAGTCATTTAACGACTATTTAAGTGTTGATAAAGCCCGCGAAGAGAACAAACTTGTATTGCTTGTTGAAGACAACGTATTAAATCAGCAAGTGTTAACTGATCAGCTCCATCTATTAGGTTATGGTGTTGAAGTAGCTGAAAATGGTGAAAAAGGCCTTGAAGCATGGCGTGAAGGTAAACACTCAATTATCTTGACCGATTTACACATGCCGAAAATGTCAGGCTACGATATGGTTGAAAAAATTCGTCATGAAGCATCGCAGCTTGAAGATATTAACGCGCAACCTTATGTGATTGCTATCACCGCCAATGCCCTTAAAGGCGAAAAAGAACGCTGTTTAAGCATAGGGATGAATGATTACATCACCAAGCCTGTTGAGCTAAATGTGCTCGAGGCCACTTTGCACAAATGTGCATACAAAACGAATCCTGAAGCCACTAAACTTGAAGTTAAAAGACCAACAGCGCCTATTGATATGGCGATGCTTGCTAACTATGTAAACAATGATGAAGCAAAGAAACTACGCTTTTTCAAAATGTATTTAGAGCAAAGTAATCAACTCAGTAAAGAAATCAACAGTGGTGTTATTGAGCAAGACTTAGAGAAAATAATTTCAGCCTGTCATCAGCTCAAGTCAATCTCAAAAACGATTGGTGCAATGAAAGTTGCAGAACTAGCTGCCGAATTTGAAAAACGCTGCAAAGAAGATGAACTGTCAAGCGATGATTTAATTGAACTGCGCGATAGTTATGAAATTGAATACTCCAAAGTAGCTCAATTCTTAAAAGAGCAAATACAAAGAGCTGAGCAAGAAGCAACACATTAAAAAAGGGCCTATTGGCCCTTTTTACTTTTAATTTCTTCGTTTATTTTTCTGGAGGACGGTAGCCTTCAATTTCCACGTCTTTACCTTCAAATAAGAAACCTACCATTTGCTCTTCTAAAAAAGCACGGTGCTCTGGGTCCATCATGTTCAGATGTTTTTCGTTGATCAACATCGTTTGCTTATGTTGCCATTGGCCCCATGCTTCTTTACTGATGTTGTTGAAAATCTTTTCACCTAGTTCACCTGGGTATAGTTGGAAGCCTAAGCCTTCAGCTTCTTTTTGTAACTTTTGACAAAATACTGTGCGTGCCATAATTGCTCTCTACTCTTATTGCGTGATGCTATTGTAATCTATTGCGCTTAATTGTTTAACCAGCTTTTTCGTTGGGGCTGCAAGGCCAACCTCAACTGACTCATCAAGCGGATACCAAACTAGTTGCCGCTCATTAATAAGATCTGGAATACTCGGCAAGGTTAAAACATGTGGGTTGATGGTTAGCTCAAAATGCGAAAATACATGGGTAAAGGCTTCAAGTACCTGCGTGTTGTTTGATAAACCATGCTGAGCTAAAAATGTTTCTAGCTCAGATAATTCGCTAAACTCAAAAAAACCAAATAAACCACCCCATATCCCTGAATTTGGACGCTTTTCCATAAGCACTTTATTATCGCAGGCTAGTATAAGCTGATGACATGACTTTTTCGGCACAGCTTTTTTCGGCTTTGAATGCGGGAACTCTTTAACTTTACCTTCTTTAAAAGCAAGGCATTTACTATTTAAAGGGCAAAGCTCACAGTCAAACTTACTTCGCGAACAAAGGCTTGCACCTAAATCCATCATGGCCTGATTAAACTCAGTGACCGACTCTTTAGGCGTTAATTGCGATGATAATGACCAAAGCTGATTTTCGACCTTTTTCACCCCATACCAGCCTTCAATCATAAAAAAGCGTGCCAGTACTCGTTTAACATTACCATCTAAAATTGGATGATGTTGGCCAAGTGATAAAGACAAAATTGCCCCAGCAGTTGAACGACCAATACCCGGCAAGTCCATCACTTCTTCAAGCGTGGTTGGAAATTTACCTTGGTATTTATCACGAACAATTTTTGCCGTTTTATGTAAGTTGCGCGCACGGGCGTAATAGCCAAGCCCAGTCCAATGGTGAAGCACCTGATCTTCATCCGCATTAGCAAGCGCAATGATGTCAGGAAAGCTTTGCATAAACTTTTCAAAGTAAGGAATAACAGTTACTACTTGGGTCTGCTGTAGCATGACCTCAGAGATCCATACCTTATAAGGGGTTTTATTTAGCTGCCATGGCAGAGTTTTACGACCGTGAAGGTGGTACCAGTCAACCACTTGGTTTGCAAACCAGGTTGACTCCTTATTGCTTAAATTCAAAATAACATCTTTACTTGCTGAAGCTCATTTCGGCCAAGTCTATTGCAGTTAGTTAGGCCAAGCAAGCCGAAGAGGCTCTGCTCTATCTAAATAGCTCGTACATGATCGCAATATTAATCTCGAAAGATAAACAGGCCCTGACTATTGTACTCAAGGCGCAGGTCAGGGATAATACGCAACCTTTTTCTATAGTCAGTATTTTAATCAGGCCAAAATATATGAGTGACTCAAGTAACCCAAACCTCGAGCAAGCAAAGCAAGAGGGTAAATACATCCGCACGATTCGTAGTTTCGTTAAGCGCGAAGGTCGCCTAACAAAAGGCCAAGCGGCAGCCATCGAGAAGTGTTGGCCAACTATGGGCCTTGAGCACAAAAATGGCATGCTAAACCTAGCAGAAGTGTTTGGTAACGATAACGATGTGGTACTAGAAATCGGTTTTGGTATGGGCAAATCGCTAGTTGAAATGGCTAAAAACGCACCAGAACTTAACTTCATTGGTATTGAAGTTCACCGCCCAGGTGTAGGTGCTTGTTTAATGGATGCCGATGAAGCTGGTGTAACAAACTTACGCGTATTCGAGCATGATGCGGTTGAAGTGCTTGCTGACTGTATTGCCGATGAAAGCTTATCTAAGCTGCAATTATTCTTCCCTGATCCATGGCATAAAAAACGTCACCATAAGCGTCGTATCGTACAACCAGAGTTTGCACAAAAATTACGTAGCAAATTAAAAATTGGCGGTGTTTTCCATATGGCCACTGACTGGGAAAATTATGCAGAGCATATGCTAGAAGTAATGCAAGTGGCTGAAGGCTACAAAAACCAATCAGAAACTAACGATTACGTTCCTCGCCCAGATTCACGTCCACTGACAAAATTTGAGCAGCGCGGTCACCGTTTAGGTCACGGCGTATGGGATCTAATGTTCGAGCGTACTAAGTAATAAAAGGTAAAAGCAGCATGAGTAAGTTAACCAACCCAAGTTTACTATTGCTTCGTAATGAAGACGAACTTGTTGGGCAATCGATTTTAGTGGTTAACTTTGAGCAAGATGGCTTTTTACGCGAACTTAAAGCGCTAAATCCCGACGCAAAAATTACTGCGTTCAGTTATAACCATGCAAATGCTATGTATGCCAGCAAAATAGCCGGTATACATGCAGTGGTTGATCACACTATTCCAAATAATAACTACGATTTAGTTATCTACTATTATCCAAAAGCAAAGCCAGAAGCACAAATGTGCCTTGATAACATTCGTGCTGTTTGTCATCAAGATGCGCAACTATTTGTAGTAGGTGAAAATAAAAGCGGTGTTAAATCAGCAGAGAAACAACTTAAAGACCACTGTGGTTTTAGTAACAAAATCGATAGTGCCAAGCACTGTATTCTGTATTTATTCTCTGAGCTTACGCTAAACGATAACTTTGCTATCAGCCGTTACCACAAACAATTCCAAGTAAAAGCCGGCGATATTGAATTTACTGCGATCAGTGTTCCAGGCGTATTTAACCACGGTGCGCTTGATGTAGGCACTGCGGTACTTCTGAATAATGCGCCAACTGTTAGCAAGGGTAAAGTACTCGACTTTGCTTGTGGCGCTGGCATTATTGCTACTTACTTAGGTTTAAAGCAGCCTGAGCTTGAATTTGTATGTAGCGATGTAAGTGCTCTTGCAACTTACGCCACTGAGCAAACGCTTGCGTTAAATGACCTCAAAGGCCAAGCAATTTTGAGTGATGGCTTAACTGATATTAATGGTAAATTTGACCTAATCATCAGTAATCCACCGTTCCATACGGGGATTGCCACAGATTACACCATTGCCGAAGCATTTCTTAGCTCAGCAAAGCAACACTTGAGCAAGCAAGGTAAATTGACCATAGTTGCAAACAGCTTCTTAAAATACCCACCGATTTTAGAAGCACAATTTGGCCAATACAGCACAGATTTCAAAAATACTAAATTTGCCGTTTACTCAGCTAAATAAAAGTTGAGTAAATAGCTTATTCGTAGCAAAAATATTTTTTAAAATATTTAGTTACTTTCAAATGTCTTTGCTAGACTAAACTCTTACTAATAACAAAAATTCTGGCCTTCTATAGCGCATGCCGATATTTTCGACACAAACAAGTATTCGTAAAGCGTTGACCAATGCGGTAATGCTAGTCACTGCGTTATGCTTGTCTTTGTCTATTTCTATTTCGACCTATCTAGACGTAAAAGAGCAAAAAGCGCTGATTGTCGATAAGATCTCTATTTTATCGAAGATAATTGCCTACAACGCCCAAGTCACCGTGTTATTTGACGATAACGAGACCGAATCTGAGCGCTTAAAGTCATTTGAATCTGTGCCGCTTATTAAAAACATCCATATTTATTCAATCGATGAGTTATCAAATGAGCCAGTATTTTTTAGTAGCTTTAATGCCAACCGAACCCCACCAGTACCCATTAAGGTTGGCAGCATAGATAGCCTGTTAGAGCCACGCTTCACAGATAAAGATATAGAGCTAATAACGCCTATCGTATACGAAGGCGACACTATAGGTTACGTGTATATTCGCGGCGGCTTAGACAGGTTAAACCAATATATCAATCGTAAAATTATCATTGATATTTTACTCACCTTGTTCGTTTTAGTTCTGGTGTACTTTGTTGCTAGACGTATTCAAAAACGCATTGCAAACCCTATTGATGAGCTAAGTAACCTACTGCAAGACGTGTCGAAAAACCATAACTATGATACTCGCGCACAAAAAACCAATATTGATGAAATAAACCAGCTAGCGGGCAGCTTAAATATTATGCTCTCGCGCACTCAAAAACAAATTGAGCGCCACGAAAAAGACAAACAAGAAATAAAACAACTTAACCAAAGCCTTGAAGAAAAAGTAAATCAACGAACAATCGCATTACGTGAGGCTAACCAAGAGCTGCTCAATACCCTTGAGCGTATGCACCAATACCAAAACCAAATCGTCGAAAATGAGAAAATGGCGTCACTGGGGCAAATGGTTGCAGGTGTTGCTCATGAGGTTAACACACCTATTGGGTTAGGTATTACAGGCTCAACGCTGTTACGTGATAAGCTGGCAGAAATTCACGCGCAGTTTGAACAAAAAACTTTAACTTCAGCACACTTAAAACGCTTTATTAATGACGGCATTGAAAACCTCGATCTTATCTATCGCAATCTTAACCGTGCAGCAGAGCTCGTATCTAGCTTTAAGAAAGTGGCTGTTAATCAAGATGTAGAAGTCAGCACCAAAATCAATTTAAATGATTTATTAAATGATGTGGTGATGTCGATGCGCTCAGAGATTCAATATCGTAATCCTAAAATTACGATTAACTGTAGCAATGACGTTAGTATTGAAACCAAATCGGGGCCTTTACAACAAGTACTACAACAGCTGCTAAGCAACTCTGTTATACATGCATTTAGCGATAACCAAGATAATGAAATCACCTTTAATGTTGATCGCAACGAAAGTAGCTTGAGTATTCACTACTTCGATAATGGTATTGGCGTTGAGAAATCAATTCGCAAACGTATTTTCGACCCATTTGTAACTACTAAACGTGGTGAAGGTGGCAGTGGTTTGGGCATGCACCTAGTTTATAACTTAGTGACTCAAGCACTTGGTGGTAGCATCGTATACGATGAACTAGCTGACGAAGGGGCTCACTTTATTATTACTCTGCCATTGCAAGAAGGTGCAGCGTAATGAGATTAGTAAGTTGTATCTTATTAGCTTTGCTTGTTGTATGCCCTGCATTTGCCAAATCACCAGACCAAGTTAAATCAGCCTTTTTGTATCAAATTGCTAAGTTCACGAAGTTTAATGACCAAGTGAACCCTCCTCCTATTTCATTCTGTTTTTATGACTTAGATAAAGGTCCAGGGGCGTTCCTTAAAGACAGAAATGAACTGCAAATTAACAAAAAACCAATTAACGTTATATTAGTGAAAAAAACCCAGCAAATTTCTGAACTTTCTCAAGTTTGTGATATCACATACATTGATGAAACATTAGAAAATGATATACTTCCACTTTGGACCGATACAATTTCATTGGATACTTTAACTATAGGTGAAAGTATCAGCTTTTTAGAAAATGGCGGTATAGCCTCTCTGGTTCAAGAAGGAAATAAAATCCGACTGTATATCAATAAGCAGCACGTATTGCAGCATAACTTTAAAGTGCAATCTCGATTGTTAGCTATGGCTAAGTTTTATCCAAATTGATTTTACTTGTTAACAATTGGATCTAATCCTATAATCTCTAGTATTCGGTTTTGCTTGATAATACCGAATTTTTGTAAATAAAATTTCCGAAAAGGTTAATATACAATGCAAACGCCAGTCATTCTGATCGTAGAGGATGAAGACGTAACTCGACTAAACCTCGTTAGTTTATTTGAAGCTGAAGGTTACAAAGTTATTGAAGCCATTGATGGCGATGATATGCATGACAAGCTTACAAATAATGATGATGTGAACCTTGTAGTTATGGACATCAACCTACCAGGTAAAAACGGGCTAATCTTAGCGCGTGAATTACGTCAAAAACGTAACGTTGGTTTAATTTTCTTAACAGGTCGTGACAACGACGTTGATCGCATTTTAGGTCTTGAGATTGGTGCTGATGATTACATCACAAAACCATTCAACCCTCGCGAATTAACTATTCGTGCTCGTAACCTTATTTCGCGCACAGCTCTAGGTGGCGAAGAAGCGAATATCGAAACAAATGGTGTTATCACATTTAACGGTTGGGAACTTGATGAAAACAGCCGTTGTTTAACATCTCCAAGCGGCGACGCTAAACGTTTACCTAAAGGTGAATACCGCGCGCTACGCTTAATGCTTGACTCACCGGGCCGTATCTTCAGCCGTGAGCAATTAATCAAGCACATGACTGGCCGTGAGCTTCGCGCTAACGACCGTACTGTAGACGTAACAATTCGTCGTATCAGAAAACACTTTGAAAGCGATAACAGCACATCTGAGCTGATCAGCACCATCCATGGTGAAGGCTATCGCTTCATTGGTAAAATCGACAGCTAATTAGAATTAATCTTCTAACTGTTGTAAGAATAATTGGAGGGCGTCACGCCCTTCATTTATTTTCACTGCGAGTTCATCAAGCCACTGTTGTAACTCTTCACTACTTTCTTCAAGCGCGCCATGTTCCATCTTCTTAGCATGTAACTGCACATCGTTTAAACCTACAGAGCCAGCTGCACCTTTTAATTTATGTGCCACCGATTTGTACTCTTCTCTATCATCTGCCGCTAACGCATCTGCCAGCTCAGTTTGGTACTGAGGATTTAACTTATTAAATAACTCACAACTGCGATTAAAGATAACCAGCCCCATTGAGCCTACAAAGTCTTCGATGGTTTCTATATCGAGCAGCTCAACGCGAATACCCGATAAATCTTTTTCAGTCACAGCTTTGATTGGCTCAGGCTGACAGTTTTGTTGCTGCTTGATATCAAATAACTCACCGAGCATTTTATCGAGTTTAGTGGTATTGATAGGCTTAGCGAGTGCACCTTGAATATTAATACCTGCAAGCTCTTCTTCGGCGCTACGCACGTTGGCAGTTAAGGCAACGATTGGTAAGTTATCAAAGTGTTCATCGTCACGAATTTGACGAGCAACTTCATCACCATTGATATCAGGTAATTGCATATCAAGTAAAACTAGGTCTAAGTCATCTTCTGTGTAGACAAACGACAGCGCATCCTCACCAGTTTCAGCCCAAATAACTTCGTGACCACGCTGCTCAAGTAAGTTAGTAGCAATTTCAGCATTTAGCGGCACATCTTCCACTAAAAGAATGTTTAAGCTGCGTACCGCATAACTTTGCTCGGTAGGCGCAATACAAAGCTTAAGCGGTATTTCAACAACAAAAACACTGCCCTCACCTTCAGTACTGCTGACATTAATTTCACCTTTCATTGCGCTAACAAGTGCTTTTGTTACCGCAAGGCCGATACCAGAGCCAATAGCATTGGTACCGTTAATATCTGGTGCTTTGTAGTACATGTCAAAAATACGATGCAGCTGCTCTTGTGGAATACCTTGCCCCGTGTCGCTCACACGCATCACTAACCACGGACCATCGGCACGATTCTCACGACGACATTCAAGCTCTACATGGCCTTGCTGAGTAAACTTAACGGCATTATTGATAAGGTTCCAAACAACTTGGCGTAAACGGGTCGGATCAAGAGATGCGTAAACATCCAGTGTGCCTTTACGTTTAATATTGAACTCAAGGCCTTTTTGTTCAGCAATTAAGCCTGCAAAATTCACTACGTCATTAATAAAGTCGGCCACATTGACTGAGTCAGCAACAATATCGAGCTGCTCACGGTCAATTTTATCCAAGTCGATAATATCATTAAAAATATTGCCAAGGGTCTCGGCACTTGAAAACACCGTGTTACACCAACTACGTTGCTGTTTATCGAGTTCAGTATCAAGTAGCATGCGGGTTAAACCCACAATACCGTTAAGCGGCGTTCTTAATTCATGGCTTAAAGTTGCAATGAATTTCCCTTTATCTTTATAAGCTGCTTCAAGGGCTTGTGCTGCTTCTTTACGACTGGTGATATCACGGCCAAAGGCAAGTAAACCTATGTACTCACCTTTTTCATTAATAAAAGGTAACTTACGCATTTCAAACCAGCGCTTTTCACCATCAACGGGGTATTCAACGTCAAGCGTCAGAGCTTGATGGGTTTGAGATACTTTTTTGTCGGTGCGCAGTACTTCTGGTAAATAATCACTTGGGTAGATTTCTTCGACACTTTTACCAATTAGCTCATCGCTACTTTTACCTATCACTTGTTCAAACATTTTATTACAGCCAGCAAATACACCATTGTTATCGCGGTAATAAAATAAATCGGGAGATGAGTCGACAATAGAGCGCAATAGCATGCCTTGTTGCGCAAGCTCTTGTTGGGTTTTCTTACGCTCGGCGATTTCGCGTCTAAGTTCTTCTATTGCTCTGTGCTTGGCATGAAACGCCATTTTACGCTCATCAATCTCTTCGTTTAAGCGACTGATATTATCTTTTAGCGTTTGGTTGAGCAGTTTTTCTTGTTTGGTTGCGCTATCTAGGTAGCTATAAGAGGCTTCTAATTGGCGAATTGAGTTAAGCAGTACAGTTATTAAAATCGGCGATACCACCGCAGTGAAGAACATCACCGCTAAAACATCAACTAAAGTTACCGTTCCAACTGCTACATAATAAAACATGCACGATAAGATCAGCGACATGACCAATAATAAGGCATAACAGGCGGCGGCAGTTTTAAACTCACCATACTTAGAAATAAAGCTTGAGAGTGTGCGAGCCCACGGACTCAAAGAAGAATCAATCATATATAAAGCTTAGGCACATAATCGAAAAAAAACAGCATAGCTAATTTTATCACTATTCCTTTAGAAATATTCATATTGTGCGATAAACATAGAATTTTTTCATCAACGCCGCTTTTTTATATTTTTTCATGTAAAATACCGCGCTTTAATAATTGCAAAGAATGAGTATTACCATGCAAACCACAATGCCAGATATTGCTGATACGGCTCCCGCCTTACAAACAGGTAAATTAGACTGGGTTGGCATGGGCGAAATTGAACTTCCTTTCATTTTTGAAACTCGCAATATTGCCCCTGTAAATGTAATTGCCAAGGCACGCGCTTTTGTAAACTTGCATAAAGAAGACGCAAAAGGCATTCATATGTCGCGTTTATTTTTAGCCCTTGATACCTTATCAACCGAGCAGCAAGTTAATCCACAAACTCTTAAACAAGCACTTGATGCCTTTATTAGCAGCCATGATGATTTAAGTGACCAAGCACAAATCGAATTTAAATTTGAGCTACCTCTGCGTCGTAAATCTTTATTAAGTGGCAAAGTAGGTTGGAAAAACTACCCTGTTCATTTGATCGCTAAGATCAACCAAGGCACTGTAAGTTTTGAGTTAATGGTTGATGTGACTTACTCGTCAACATGCCCATGTTCAGCGGCTCTTGCTCGT
The DNA here is from genome assembly GCF_001306895.1 of Pseudoalteromonas sp. UCD-33C. Classification (NCBI taxonomy): domain Bacteria; kingdom Pseudomonadati; phylum Pseudomonadota; class Gammaproteobacteria; order Alteromonadales; family Pseudoalteromonadaceae; genus Pseudoalteromonas; species Pseudoalteromonas sp. UCD-33C. The sequence continues at coordinate 175,768 of NZ_LJTB01000001.1, forward strand.
CAATTAATTCAAAATGCCTTTAGCGAAAAGTTTGCAGAGCAAAATATTGATAAGCAAACTGTTTTAGAATGGCTAGGCACAACTGACGGCATTGTTGCTACACCACACTCACAACGTTCAATTGCAAACGTGAAAGTAAAGCTCGACAGCAAAATTGACAGTTTTGATGTGGTTGGCTTAATTGATGCTTTAGAAGCTGAGCTAAAAACGCCTGTACAAGCGGCTGTCAAACGTGAAGATGAGCAAGAGTTTGCCCGCTTAAATGGTCAAAACCTCATGTTCTGCGAAGATGCTGCTCGTAAAATTAAAGGTTTACTTGAACAGCAAAGCTACGCAGATTATTGGCTGCAAATAAACCACTATGAATCACTTCATGCCCACGACGCAGTAGCTATCGCTGTTAAAGGGGTTGCTGGCGGATACACGGCTTAAAAATTTCGGGTGACTTCACACACTTAGGCACGCTAATTGCTATTAATTTTCAGTGTCAATTTGTTGTTGTGGAGTTACCGTATGGAATTCGCTTTATTATCAATTTTAGTATTAGTCGTAGTAGCCTCTGTTGTTGCGTCAAAGTTTACCGATGAAGGCGGAAACCCTTATCCTTTCACTCGTAAGCAAACTGTTTTTACGCAAGTTGAGAGTGCTTTTTTACATCTTCTAGAACGTGCTGTAGGCGACCAATATAAAATCGTCAGCCGCGTTAAACTCATTGATTTAATTGACTGTAAGCAAGGTTTATCTGTCAAAGCTAAACGTGCTGCAATGGCTAAAGCCAAAAACAAACAGCTAGATTACGTGCTTATCGACAAAGACAAACTTACTATTGTAGCCGCTGTTGATTTAGTCAATAACACCAACCGCGACGGCCATAAAGCACAACGTGACTGGTTTGTTAGTGGCGCGTTAGAAGCGGCAGGCATTCCGCATATTCGCATGAAGGTAAAATCAGGTTATCAACCTAGAGAAGTGCGTGATGCAATCATGTTTAAACTTGGTAAACCTGCAGCAGCGCCTGCAAGACCTGCACGCAACCGCGTTACTAAACCTGCGGTATTATCACCATCACAAGCAAAAGCACACTCAACGGCGCTTGCAGAAATATAACCTGTCATAATATTGGCAAAAGCAGACTTTAAGGTCTGCTTTTTTGTTTGTTTCAGGCATTTTTAGGTATAATCATCCTATTCAATCTAAGGAATCAAATATTATGCACGTTGGTATTATTGGCGCGATGGAGCCAGAAGTAAAAATCTTACGCGAAGCAATGGTAAACCCAAGCATCATGACTAAAGCTGGTTTTACCTTTTACACCGGTGAACTAGCGGGTAACACAGTTACTTTAGTTCAATCTGGTATTGGTAAAGTGGCTTCTGCAGTAGCAACAACACTACTAATCGATAACTTCAGTCCAGATTGTGTGATCAACACAGGTTCTGCAGGTGGTTTTGAGCCATCGCTAAATGTAGGCGATGTCGTTATTTCTTCAGAAGTTCGTCACCATGATGTAGACGTAACTGCATTCGGTTACGAAATCGGTCAAGTACCACAAATGCCAGCAGGCTTTGCTGCGCACCCTAAACTGATTGAAGCGGCAGAGCAAAGCGTAAGTCAAATCAGCGATGTTAAAACCATGATTGGCCTAATTTGTACTGGTGATTCATTCATGTGTGACCCGGTACGAATTGAAAAAACACGTGCTGAATTCCCAACTATGCTTGCAGTAGAAATGGAAGGTGCAGCAATTGCACAAGCTTGTCATGTGCTAGAAACACCATTTGTTGTTATTCGTTCAATGTCTGACATTGCTGGCAAAGAGTCGCCGCAATCATTTGAAGAGTATATCGAAACTGCATCTATCAACTCATCTAAAATGGTTGTTGCTCTTTTAGAGAAGCTAACATCGGTGAGTTTATAAGGTGATTGCAAATATTGTTCAAAACCATTTGGACATTATTGTATTTTTTGTCGCGCTCTTAGCTGAGCGCTTCTTTCCTTTGGTTAGTTGGTATCATCCTAATACCTTTTTAACCGTTATTTTCTCTGCGCTTAGCGAACGTTTATACAACCCAACGAACCCCAAAAGCTATCAATATTTAGCCTCAACCTTAGCTTTTACTCTCACCATTTTAGTGATAGTGACATTGGTTGTGCTGTTTTTAGAGTTTGCTTTTTACCCTGAGCTATTAAATGGCTTAATTTTATATTTGTTACTCAGTAGCCGCGCTCAAGAGAAGAAATCATTACGTATTGCCAGATTACTCAAGCTCAACCAAAAAGCGACTGCAAGAGAGCTACTAGCTAGCCTCGTTGCCCGTGATGTATCACGTTTATCAGCCCCAGGCATTTGCAAAGCAACCATGGAGTCACTGGTGCTACAAAGTGCGCGGCATTATTTTGCCGTTATATTCTTTTATCTACTTGGCGGCGCTATCCTTGCTTTGGTTTATCGTTTACTCACATTAATTCATCAAGCATGGCGAAAAAACCTAAAACCCAACAACCCGTTTTTGGCTCCCATTGCTAAGTTACTGTTTGTATTGGAGTGGTTACCCACTCGATTAGTTGCATTAACGATTGCAGCAACCAATGCCAGTAAACAATGTATTCATTATATAAAACACTATGGCAGACACTTTTATCAAACCAATACAGGATGGCTGTTAAGTGTTACATCGGCTGCTTTGCAAGTGCAATTAGGCGGCCCTGCCCTTTACCAAGGTGAGCGCTTTAATAAAATGCGTGTTGGGACCGATCGCTTACCAGATGCCGATGATATTCCTGCCTTAGTGAATCGCTTAAATCAAGCGAAAGCATTTTGGTTACTACTGATAGTCGGGATTGAAGTAATTGGCCTATTCACAAACTAATCAAAATATAAGCACAAAAAAACCAGCCGCAGCTGGTTTTTTATACCAATTAGCTTAATTAAGCTAAGGTGATTTTAGCAAACTTACGTTTACCTACTTGGTAAATCTGTGTTGTGCCTTTAGCAACTTCAAGCTTAGTATCCGTTACTTTCTCTTCACCATTAATCTTTACAGCACCTTGTTTAATCATACGCATTGCTTCTGACGTACTAGCTACAAGGTTAGCTTCTTTTAATAGATTAGTAATAAACACAGTGTCTTCAGCAATTGTTACTGTCACTTCTGGGATCTCATCTGGTAATGCATTCTTTTGGAAACGCTTGATGAAATCTTGATGAGCACCTTCGGCTGCTTCTTCACTATGGAAACGTGCAATCATTTCTTTTGCAAGCTCAATCTTGATGTCACGCGGGTTTGCACCATCAGCAACACGCTGTTTAAGCGCAGCAATTTCTTCGATAGATAAAGCACTTAATAAGTCATAGTAACGCCACATTAGATCATCGCTGATAGACATTACTTTACCAAACATGTCGTTTGGCTCATCAGTAATACCAATGTAATTACCTAATGACTTAGACATTTTCTGAACGCCGTCAGTACCTTCAAGCAGTGGCATCATAAGTACTGTTTGTGGCTTTTGGCCTTCGTCTTTTTGTAATTCACGACCCATTAATAGGTTAAAACGTTGGTCTGTACCGCCAAGCTCAACATCAGCTTCTAATGCAACTGAGTCCCAACCTTGTACCAGTGGATATAAAAATTCGTGGATAGCAATCGATTGACCGTTGGCATAACGCTTTTTAAAGTCATCACGTTCTAGCATACGTGCTACTGTTTGACGCGCAGCCAGTTTAATCATACCTGCTGCACCTAAGTTCTCCATCCAAGCAGAGTTGAATGCAACAGTTGTTTTAGCAGGATCAAGAATTTTAAATACTTGCTCTTTATAGGTTTCAGCATTAGCTAAAACATCTTCACGAGTTAACGGTTTACGTGTTACGTTTTTACCCGTTGGATCACCAATCATACCGGTGAAGTCACCGATTAAGAAAATCACTTCATGACCTAGGTCTTGGAAGGTTTTCATTTTGTTGATAAGAACTGTATGACCTAAATGCAGATCAGGCGCAGTTGGATCGAAACCCGCTTTGATCTTAAGTTTCTTACCAGACTTTAGCTTTTCGACTAATTCGTCTTCAATTAATATCTCTTCTGCACCGCGTTTTATCTCAGCTAGAGCGGTTTGTAAATCCACTGTGTATTACTCCAAAAATTCAGCTACCGGGGCGTGGTGGCCTATCAGGGTTATAAAATATAGAGCTAAAAACTTTAAAATTTAGCTAGTTAGCACCAAAAAGCGACACTAGAAAAAAGCCTAACTTAAATAGTTTAAGAAACAGCCCTGAAGGCAGCGCGCATGATTGTTCTTTATACCGCGTTATTGCAATTTAATGAAGGTACTTTAGTTAACTAATATAGATTTAGTTTAACCATAGGCATCTGCTGCAATTTTAACCAAAAAAGTTTAACGCGCTGAGCAATTCTAGCGTAAAATAGCGCCAGTTTAAATCTACAAAACACTGGTATTTGCTCTATTTTAGGTATATCCTGCGATATTAGTATTTAAATTTCTTGACAGCAGAAAAGGCACGATATGGTTCACGTAGTGCACAAACTTCCCAAAAAACACAAACTGCTTATTCTCGGTTTGGTTTCTGCTATTGTTGGCTTGGCATTATTGCCTTCTGAAAAAGCCACCGCTTCAAAGGATAACAGTGCAAAAGCACTTGAAATTGGCAAACGCTACGAATTACAAGTTAAAGTTGATGATAACGAAAAACTAACTGAGCTTAATTCACAGCAAGCAGCAGCAAAACTTCCAGAATACGAGCTTATCGACCATGAAGTACGTAATGGCGATAATTTAGCACTTATCTTTAAACGTGCGGGTTTCTCAGCGCAAACATTACACAAACTAGTTAACACCAACGCTGAAACTCGTAAGTTAACAAAAATTCACCCAGGCGAAATCTTAAGCTTTGCAACGGCTGAAGATGGTTCTCTAGCGCAGCTACGTTATGTGATCTCAAAAACAGATACCTTATACGTTACATTAAATGACGAAGGTAACTACGACACTTCTATCGATAGCAAAGAAATCGAAACGCTAAGTAAGTCGGCTGGCGGCGAGATCTCTAATAGTTTTTGGACGTCAGGCATTGCCGCTGGCTTGAGCGAGCGTCAAATTATGAATTTTGCTGACATCTTCGGTTGGGATGTCGACTTTGCTAATGACATTCGTAAAGGTGACCAATTTGGTCTAATTTATGAAGCTCACTATGTTGATGGTGAGTACATTGGTGATGGTAAAATTATTGCCGCAGAATTTATTAACCAAGGTGAGCGTTATACCGCTATTCGCCATACTGATGGTAACTTCTACACACCTGAAGGCCGTAGCATGAAAAAAGCCTTCTTACGTGCGCCAGTTAACTTTAAGTATATTAGCTCGAGCTTTAATCCGCGTCGTTTACACCCAGTGACCAAAACGGTAAAACCTCATAACGGTATCGATTACGCAGCGCGTACCGGTACGCCAGTTGTATCATCGGGTAATGGTAAAGTGATTAAAGCAGGCTACAGTAAATACAATGGTAATTATGTATTTATTAGCCATGGCACACAGTATGTGACTAAGTACTTACACTTAAACAAAAAGATGGTTAGAACTGGTCAGAAAGTGAAACAAGGCCAGAAGATTGGTACTGTTGGTGCGACAGGTCGTGTGACGGGCCCACACTTACACTATGAATTCTTAGTAAACGGTGTTCACCGTAACCCTAAAACGGTCAAACTACCTAAATCAGAGCCTCTACCGCGCGATGAGTTAGCTAAGTTTAAACCGATTGCTGATAACTTCTTAGCGCAATTACAGCGTAACCGTGAGTTACAATTAGCGTTAAATAAGTAGTTAAGTAAACATGTAAAAGCCGCTTCAATTGAAGCGGCTTTTTTGTGCCAGAATAAATCTGGCTAAAACTATTATAGACTTTACTAAAATCAGTACTGATAGCACTGCGGGTTAATACTATTATTACCTTAAAAGAACATAGATAAGTTGAATAATCAGCGAAATCATCACCAGTGGCCAAATATACTTTGCATACTTTGTCGCGCCATCAAGCCCCATTTTAGACTGATACTTTTCAAGTAGCGGTATTAAAATAACCAAAGCAACAAAAAGGCATAATAAGATAATAAAAACATTCATGGCGGCTTCCTTACACAACTATCATTTAACTACAATTTCTTTAGGGTGACCCTAGTCTATAGGCAAAAAAAAGCGCAGTAAAATTACTGCGCCAGTCGGTTGGAAGTAAATCGACTTAATCGTGTTATTAGCCAACAATCGCTAACAAAATACCTGCTGCAACGGCACTTCCTAATACCCCTGCTACGTTTGGTCCCATGGCATGCATTAACAAGAAGTTATGCGGGTTGCTCTCAAGGCCTACCTTATTAACCACACGTGCTGCCATTGGTACCGCAGATACACCTGCTGCGCCTACTAATGGGTTGATTGGCGATTTAGAGATCTTATTAAGACCTTTTGCCATAAACACCCCTGAAGCTGTACCGATTGCAAAGGCTAAAGCACCTAACACCAAAATACCGATTGTTTCTACGGTTAAGAACTTATCGGCTGCAAGCTTTGAGCCTACCGCTAAGCCTAAGAAAATGGTGGTAATGTTGATGATTTCGTTTTGTGCACTATTGCTTAAACGATCAACCACACCTGATTCACGCATCAAGTTACCTAAGCAGAACATACCTACCAGCGGTGTTGCCGCAGGTAAAAACAAGATAGTTAAACTAAGCACCATTAATGGAAAAACAATTTTCTCTTTTTTCGATACTGTACGAAGTTGCGGCATTTGAATTTCGCGCTCTTCTTGCGTTGTTAGTGCGCGCATAATTGGCGGCTGAATAATTGGCACAAGTGCCATGTATGAATAAGCCGCTACTGCGATTGCACCAAGTAAATCAGGTGCCAACTTAGATGCTAAGAAAATAGCTGTTGGACCATCTGCCCCACCAATAATGGCGATGGCCGATGCATCCTGTAGCGAAAATTCAAAGCCAGGAATAAAGTTAAGTAGAATTGCACCAAATAAAGTAGCAAAAATACCAAACTGCGCAGCCGCGCCTAACAGCAACATACGCGGATTTGCTATCAGGGCACTAAAGTCTGTAAGCGCCCCGACGCCCATAAAGATCAAAAGTGGGAATACCCCAGAGTCAATCCCGATATGGTACACGTAATATAAAAGACCACCCGGCTCAGATAAACCAGCAACTGGGATATTAGTTAAAATAGCCCCAAAACCAATAGGTAATAACAACAGTGGCTCAAAGTTACGGGCGATTGCTAAATAGAGTAACAAGCAACCAACCGCAATCATGATCAATGCTGGAAAAGTAAAGTTAGCAATACCTGTCGCATGCCAGAGGTTTAAAACACCATCCATCCTCTGTCTCCTATGCTAGCGCGATTAGCGCATCGCCAGTGGCAACAGAGTCGCCTTCTGCTACTAATACTTCAGCTATTGTACCTGAGTGTGCGGCGCGAACTTCTGTTTCCATTTTCATCGCTTCCATAATGATAACCACATCACCTTCATTTACTGTTTGGCCAGCTTTTACTTTCACTTTGAAAATATTGCCTGCTAACGGCGCGTTTAAGGTTTCGCTAACAGACGCTGAAGCTGACTGAGGAATTAACTCACTGTCTTTTAGGGTTACTTCTTTGAGCTCACCACCTTGCGCTACAACGACATCGTAAACTTTGCCATCAACTTTAACGCTGTATTGCTCTGCTTTTGCAGGGCTTGAAGCAGCTGGCTTAGTTTCTGACTTAGCGACTTCACCCGTTGGAATTGCTTCAAACGCATCAGGGTTGTTACGGTTTTTAATAAACTTAAGGCCGATTTGAGGGAATAATGCGTAAGTAAGCACATCATCAATCACGTCATCAGCAAGCTCTAAACCTTGCTCTTTAGCTTCACTTAATAACTCTGCTTCAAGCTTCTCCAGCTCAGGTTCAAGCTTATCAGCAGGACGGCACGTAATTGCTTCAGCCCCTTCTAGTACACGCTCTTGTAGCTCTTTATTCATTGGTGCCGGTGTTGCACCATACTCGCCTTTGAGTACACCTGCAGTTTCTTTTGTGATGGTTTTATAACGCTCGCCAGTCAACACATTAAGTACCGCTTGAGTACCAACAATTTGCGACGTTGGTGTAACTAGAGGAATATAACCTAAGTCTTCACGAACACGCGGGATCTCAAGTAATACTTGATCAAGCTTATCAGCAGCACCTTGCTCTTTAAGCTGATTTTCCATGTTAGTTAACATACCGCCAGGTACTTGGGCTAATAAGATACGACCATCAACACCTTTAAGGCTGCCTTCAAATGCAGCGTATTTCTTACGTACATCACGGAAATAAGCGGCAATTTCTTCTAACTCATTTAAATTAAGGCCGGTGTCACGCTCAGTGCCTTCTACAATTGAAACAATAGTTTCTGTGGCACTATGACCGTAGGTCATACTCATTGACGAAATCGCCGTATCAAGCATATCGATACCCGCATCGATTGCTTTTTGGTAAGTTGCAGTACTTAAACCTGTCGTCGCGTGACATTGCATTGCGATAGGAATAGATACAGTTTCTTTTAAGCCTTTGATCAACTGTTCGCAATCATATGGCTTTAATAAACCCGCCATATCTTTAATACAAATTGAATGACAGCCAAGATCTTCTAGTTGTTTTGCAAGCTCAAGCCACATATCAAGCGTATGGACTGGGCTTACTGTGTACGAAATAGTACCTTGGGCATGAGCACCTACTTTAACTGCAGCTTTAATGGCAGTTTCAAGGTTACGTACATCGTTCATCGCATCGAAAATACGGAAAACATCAACACCGTTTTTGTGGGCACGCTCAACAAACTTTTCGACTACATCATCAGCATAATGACGGTAACCTAGAAGATTCTGTCCGCGTAGTAGCATTTGTTGCTTAGTGTTTGGCATTGCCGCTTTTAGCTCGCGAATACGTTGCCAAGGATCTTCACCTAAATAACGGATACACGAGTCAAACGTCGCACCACCCCATGATTCAATTGACCAGTAACCCGCATTATCGAGTTTTTCTGCCATGGGTAGCATATCGTCTAAGCGCATACGCGTTGCCAAAAGAGACTGGTGTGCGTCACGCAATACTAATTCGGTTAATTTTAATTTAGCCATGTTTAAGCTGCCCCGTTATTTTTGTTTATTTCGAAATTGAGCAATTGCAGCGCTGATTGCTGCAATATGTGCCTGTGGCACACCCTGTTGAGGTTGAATTTTTGCTGTACGCGTAGGTTCTGCAGTTGCAGGATCATCAAATCGACCCACTACCTTTGACATTAAAGTGACTGCTGAAATCAAAATAGTCAAAAAAACAAACACGCCTACCATGCCTGTCACCATCAAACTGGCCGCAGTGGTGAGTAATCCACCTATATCCATACGACTCCCCTCGCTTACTTAAAATAAAAAGTTATTTTTGTTAAATAATTATGCACCAATAATAACAAACAAAATTCATTTGTATAGCACCATTGTAAATTGGTAAAACCAATTAAATTTAAAATAACATGACGCACATATAATTAACACCCTACTATTAGCGCATTTAAAGCCCCGTTATAGATGATATAAATAGTCAATATAGCCAAACGTTATATGTTCAGCTATTAACCAATCATAGTAAAAAGCCTAAAAACCACGCACAACAAGGTGTTAGAGCTATTACCTTACAATAAAGTTAAATTGGTCTTACCAATAATTACAGGAATACTCTTTTTCTTCATTCAGCTCAATATGAAAAAATATCACTATGAATAAGTTACATGCTTACTCGTAAAAGTTACCAAATGATGACCCCTCTCAAGAACAACAAAAACACTCAACCCTTTGAAATATATAGAATAAAACTTATGGCACAGAACTCGCTTTAGTTACATCGAACTTAAGAAAATTTAAATAGCCAAGGAGACCACTATGTTACGCTGGACAATTACTTTTTTAGTTATCGCGTTAATCGCAGCAGTGTTAGGTTTTGGCGGTATCGCAGGAGCCGCTGCAGGCATCGCTAAGATTATCTTTTTTATATTTTTAGTATTACTAGTTATTTCGCTGGTATCAGGAGCACTTAGAGGCAGTGTCCCTAAGTAGTTAAAAGCAGATAACCACTTACTTTATTTTAAATTTACAAGGAATTTCATTATGAAAAATTCAACTTTAAAAGCCGCTACTATCGCCCTATTTTCAGGTTTATTCATCATGGGTTGTGAAGACAACTCTGCTGAAGACGCAGGTGAGCGTATTGATGAAGCAATTACTGATACACAAAATGCAGTTGAAGATGCATGTGAAGAAGTAAAAGAAGGTGTTAACGCAGAAGAAACTAACTGCTAACAACACACCTTACTTAAGAAAAGCGGCCAAGTGCCGCTTTTTTGTGTATGCAAGTTAGCAAGTTAGCAAGTTAGCAACTCTAGTCTGCCTGCTGCTTGTGTCAAGGAGCTTGCTAGCTTTACTCTTACCCCTAGAAGCTCGCTAACTTGTTGGGTTTCGCTCCGTTCTACCTACTTCACGTAGGTCGCCATTTATGGCGACACATGTTTTATCACTCATACTTGACGGGCTAAAGCCCGACTTACAGCCGTATTAATTGAGAAAATCGCGCGAAATAAATTTCACGCCTACGTGAGCCTCAAACTCGCTAACTTTACTTCTTTCCCCTAGAAGCTAGCTAACTTGTTGGGTTCAGCTCCGCTCTACCCTACGTCACGTAGGTCGTCATTTATGGCGACACATAACCGTTAACATTGACGGGCTAAAGCCCGACCTACGACTTACACGTAGATTTAAGAAACATCGCGCGAAATAAATTTCACGCCTACGTGAGCCTCAAACTCGCTAACTTGTTGGGTTTTAATCTGATAGCTGACGGCTGAAAGCTGATGGCTCCTTTCTCTAGAAACTCGAAACTTTACTCTTTCCCCTAGAAACTCATTAATTTGTTGGGTTTCGCTCCGCTCTACCAAACCTACGTTATTACTCACAAGACGTTGTGAGGGGCACATTTGTCGTTACACTCGCTATATGCCACTGGCCGTCGATAAAACTCACCTTTGCGACATCACTTACAGCAAAGTCGCCAGGTACATTTAAACGCGTTAAGTTACTCGCTAGCTGCTGCTGGCAATATGGGCCGGTATCGCCATGCATTACAAGTACAGGCTTATTGGTGTGCTTTGCGAAATCGCTGATGGCATCTCGGTATATTTTAAATGCATCACAATTAGAGCGTTGTGATTCACTGCAAGCAGGTTTACTGGTCGGGTGGTAAATATCAGCCTGAAAACCAAATACATAGGCCTTAGCGTCTTGCTGAACAAGCGCTTGTTTTAACCAAGTTAAGTTGTACTTATCACGCTTGTCGGCGGCATCTAGTGCAGCGTTTTTATCACTTTTTAAAATTTGTGAGCGACCATTAAAAGTGCCCGGTATATGTAAGGTACGAAACTCAATACCATCAAACTGCCAGCGGGCATTTTCTAGCATTTCAGCTTGGGTTGCATAACCCTGAAGTTGCTGTACTTTTTTTGTATAAGCATCGTCGAACATCAAGCCTTTAACAAAGCTTAGCCGTTCAAGCTCATCAAAACGCACCGATAGCTTTTCTCGGTCGCAATCGGTCCATTCATTATCACCGGGGGTATAAATAAAAGGCTGTGTGGTCAACGACGTTAATAACGCTTTATTACTTTGCAAAAGTTTATTCGTGCAAGCAAGCGCTCCCGATTTCATGTCACCAAGATGCATTAAAAAGCCATGAGGTGTTGCTGCGATTGCCTTGGTAATTTTTCCGTCTTTGGCGAGATTGATTTCATCAATCGGGGTGTATGGCATATCGCCCATAACTAAAAAAGTATTTGTGGTCATTGCAAGTACTAATGACATTGAACTAACAAACATACAACTTACACCTTTAAAATACGCATACCTTAAGCTCTCACAATGACAACTAAATGAAAACCAACTACGGAAGATTTTTTCTATCAATGTTAAACTGCCGCCAGCAAATTAAGTGAGCCCACAAATGACTTTAAGTACAACTTACAAATTAGATAAACCGTATTATTACGAATGCTTTGATGAGTCTTTACCTTATTCATCACAAGCTAAGCCTAAATATCCGCTATTGGTATTATTAATAACCTTAGGCTTGTTGGCTTTTTATCAATTAGATAATCATTATTTAGGCAGCTTTATGATTATGCTTGCCGTGGTTGAGTGCTTATCGTTTTACTACAAACGCCCATGGTGGGTCGCAAGACAAATGATGAGTCGTGCATCGGGTAGCGAAGTGACTGTCGTATTTAATGATGAAGGCGTTAAAGCCGAAAACCCGCATAAAAGCTACCAATTAAGCTGGCAACAAATTAGTGAGATTATTGAAACTGAGCGAGGTTATATTTTAAAGGCTCAGCGCGGTATGCAATATATTTCTAAACAAGCGCTAAATGATGAAATGACAGCAGAACTAAATAAAAGAGCCACTCAGTGAGTGGCTCTTAAAAATATCTGTCGCTGATTAAACGTTGCCCGGATTTGGGTTAGATTTCTCTGCTTGGATTCGCATGTAGATTTCTTCACGATGTACTGATACATCTTTAGGTGCATTTACACCAATGCGAACTTGATTTCCTTTAACACCAAGAACAGTAACTGTTACTTCGTCACCGATCATAAGGGTTTCACCTACTCTACGAGTTAGTATTAGCATTCTCTTGCTCCCATGTTCCAAAAAATTAAAAGATTCCGCGTCAAAAACATTCTAATGAAATATAGACTTAAAAGTAAGTAAAAACTCTAGATCTTATTCATTTTCAGTTAAAAAAACTTTGTGCAGCGCACGTACAGCCAGTTCTAAATACTTTTCGTCAATTAAAACTGATATCTTAATTTCTGATGTCGATACAAGCATCACTTTGATGTTTTCATCGGCAAGGGCATTAAAAAATAAACTTGCCACACCAGAGTGAGATTTCATCCCTACACCTACTGCAGACACCTTGGCAACATTGCTGATCCCTTTAATAGATTCTGCGCTGATACCATCTTGGTTACTGGTCAAAATTTCAAGCGCTTGCTCAAAATCATTTGTGTGCACAGTAAAAGCATAGTCTATTTTTTCAAAGTTATGATTAACTTGATTAATCATATCTATTTCGATGCCGAATTCTGCAAAAAGTTTCAAAATTTTTGCAAGGTTTTCCGTTCCTTGGTGAACACCATTAACGTAAATCAGACTTTCGTCACGATTAAAGGCGATACCCGACACAATGTTTGCTTGCACATCCGGCTCCTCAAAACTGATCAAGGTCCCTTGATCCGGGTTAAAACTCGATAACACTCTGAGCGGTATATTATATTTTCCTGCAGCTTCGACACTACGAATATGCAGCACCTTAGCCCCAAGACTGGCCATTTCGAGCATTTCTTCGAAGGTGACATGGCTCATACGTCGCGCATTTGGTTCAATGCGCGGGTCGGTGGTGTATACCCCATCAACATCGGTGTAAATTTGACATTCGTCGGCATTGATAGCGCCAGCAATCTCAACCGCAGAGGTATCAGTACCACCTCGACCAAGCGTAGTGATATTGCCTTCAATATCACGGCCCTGAAAGCCCGCTATAATGGCAATACGGTTATGCTCAAGTTCATGCTTAAGACGAGTCGCAGCAATCTCTTCAATACGCGCTTTACCAAACATGTTATCGGTGCGAATGTTGACCTGATCAGCAAGTAAGCTTACCGCTGAGTGACCACGTTTGATGATAGCCATTGCAAGTAGAGAAACTGACACTTGCTCACCGGTAGTTAGCAATACATCAAGCTCACGAGCACTAGGTCGAGAATCGATTTGTTTAGCGAGTTCAATTAGACGGTTAGTTTCTCCCGACATAGCCGAGAGCACCACCACAACTTGATGGCCTTGTTGCTTGGTTTTTACAACAAGGTCGGCGACTGCCTCAATTCGCTCTATTGAGCCAACTGAGGTGCCACCGAATTTTTGGACGATAAGTGCCACTAGTAGTTAAGAACGCTCAGATAACCAACCAGTTACACTTTCTAAGGCTGCAGCTAGGTTCTCTGGCTGAGTACCACCTGCTTGCGCCATATCAGGACGACCACCGCCCTTACCGCCTACTTGTGCAGCCATGTGATTTACAAGCTCACCGGCTTTCACTTTACCTGTTAGGTCTTTAGTTACACCTGCAATTAGGCTTACTTTGTCGCCATTAGCTACGCCAAGGGCAATAACACCTGAACCAATCTTCGTTTTCAGGTCATCAACCATGCCACGAAGTGCTTTAGACTCAGTACCTGCAACATCAGCAACCAGTAGTTTAATACCGTTCACTTCAACAACAGAGTCAAGTAACGATGCACCAGCCGCACTTGCTAGCTTGTCGTTAAGCTGTGCAATTTGCTTCTCTAGGCCTTTTGATTTCTCAAGTAACGCAGTTACTTTTTCAAGTACTGTGCTGCTATCACCTTTAACTAGTGCTGCAACATCGTTTAGTTGTTGCTCTTGCTCACTTACATAAGCAACCGCTTCAGCACCCGTTACCGCTTCAATACGGCGGATACCGGCCGCGATACCGCTTTCTGATACGATTTTAAATAAACCGATATCACCTGCACGCTTAACGTGAGTACCACCACATAGCTCGATTGAGTAATCACCAATGGTTACTACGCGAACTTCGTCGTCGTATTTTTCACCGAATAATGCCATTGCACCTTTTGCTTTAGCATCTTCAATAGCCATTAGCTCAGTTTCAAGAGCAAAGTTACGGCGGATTTCATCGTTCACTGCGCGCTCGATTTGGCGTAATTCGTCTTTTGTTACCGCTTCAAAGTGAGAGAAGTCAAAACGTAAACGCTCAGGGTCAACAAGTGAACCTTTTTGATTTACGTGCTCGCCTAAAATTTGACGTAACGTTTCATGTAAAATGTGTGTTGCAGTGTGGTTTTTCTTGATGCTATCGCGACGTGCTGCATCAATTGTTGCCTCTGCTTTATCGTTTGTACCAATACGGCCTTGTACACGACCATGGTGTGCAAATGCATTACCAAGTTTCGTGGTGTTAGTCACTACAAACTCACCGCCAGCAACTTTTAACACACCCGTGTCACCAACCTGACCACCTGATTCAGCATAAAACGGTGTGCGGTCTAAGATTGCGATACCTTCTTGACCATCTTCAAGTACAGAAACCGATTGACCTTCTAAGAAAAGCTCAACCACAGTACCTGTGTAATGTTCTGCATCGTAACCTTTAAAGTCTGTGTGTTTTTCAGACTTAAGTTGTTGGTTGTAATCAGCACCAAACTTACCAGCTTGCTGTGCTTGCTTACGCTGAACAGCCATACACTCTTGGAAGCCGTGCTCATCAATCGTCATAAAACGCTCACGCGCCACGTCTGCCGTTAAGTCTGCTGGGAAACCGTAAGTATCGTAAAGTTTGAATACTAAGTCACCTGGGATCACATCACCTTCGATGTCAGTTAGGCTTTCTTCTAAAATAGCCAGACCACGCTCAAGTGTTTTACCAAACTGCTCTTCTTCGATACGCAGTACTTTTTCAATAATTTCTTGTTGCTTAGCAAGCTCTGGGTACGCTTGACCCATTTGCTCAATTAGTGCAGCAACTAGCTTATAGAAGAATGCACCTTTCGCGCCTAGCTTGTTACCATGACGAACGGCACGACGAATAATACGACGAAGTACATAACCACGGCCTTCATTTGATGGCATAACGCCGTCAGATACTAAGAACGCACACGAACGAATGTGGTCAGCCACAACGCGTAACGATTTATCATCTAAATCTTGTGCGTTTGTCACTTTAGCCGCTGCTGCAATTAGAGCTTGGAATAAATCGATTTCGTAGTTTGAGTGCACGCCTTGTAAAATTGCAGAGATACGCTCAAGACCCATACCTGTATCAACAGACTGCTTAGGAAGCGGTTCCATTGTACCGTCGGCATGGCGGTTATACTGCATAAATACTAGGTTCCAGATCTCGATGAAACGGTCACCGTCTTCTTCAGGTGAACCTGGAGGACCACCCCAAATTTCTTCACCGTGATCGTAAAAGATTTCAGAACATGGACCACAAGGACCTGTATCACCCATTGACCAGAAGTTATCGCTGGTTGCAATGCGAATAATACGGTCTTCACTAAGACCCACTTCTTTATGCCAAATGTTGAAGGCTTCTTCATCATCGTGGTAAATGGTAACAAGTAGCTTTTCTTGAGGTAGTTTTACAACATCAGTTAAAAACTCCCAGGCAAACTTGATTGCGTCTTGCTTGAAGTAATCGCCAAAGCTGAAGTTACCTAACATTTCGAAGAATGTATGGTGACGTGCAGTGTAACCTACGTTTTCAAGGTCGTTATGTTTACCACCGGCACGCACACAACGTTGTGAGCTGGTTGCACGTGAATAAGGGCGGCTTTCCGCACCTAAAAATACATCTTTAAATTGCACCATACCGGCGTTATTGAATAATAACGTGGCATCGTTACCCGGGATCAGCGAGCTTGAAGGAACAATTTGGTGTTGTTTAGAGGCAAAAAAGTCTAAGAACTGTTGCCTGATCTGTGCGGTAGTCATATGCTGCATGTGAAAATCTCACCCGTTTATTGCTGTGCTTGCATTGCAAAATCAATTTGTTCGTAATTAAAGCCTCGATACATCAAGTAGCGTACACGTTTCGCTCTTTCTTTCTGGTCGAGTTCTTTACCTGAATTTGAAAACTTCTTTAAATATGCGTCCTTTGCGAGTTCGAACCAATCGACTTCGAACTCCTCGAGCGTCTTATCTAATAGTGCTCGGTCTATCCCTTTTGCCATTGCTTCGCTCTGAATGCGTTTTACACCATGATACTTAGCTAAATGGCGGCGTACAAACCCTTCGCAATAGCGCTGTTCGTTAATAAAGTTGTGTGATTCACACCAATCTAACAAGCGCTCTGTGAACTCGGGCGTCGCCTCTTTTTGCTGTAACTTTCGCGTTAAATCCCGACGCGAATAATCTTGTCGAGACAATAACCAAAGTACGTAATTTTTTAACTTTTGTTCTTTATCATCCATTACGCGTCAAAGCGTCCTGATTGTGAGGGTGCTTCCGGTGCTTTTGTTTGGTCATCACCTTTTGGTACAACTGGCATAAAAATGGCCTGAAAAGACACGAAGAAGCTAATGTAACAAATTGGCATTAAAACCAATAGTGGAATAAACGATAAAGGAATACAGATCACCATTAAAACGGCGCAAATTAGGCCATAAACACTCAATGGTGCCATATTATGGTAAAACACCATGAATGAGGTTTTTAAAACCTGAAACATATTGCTTTGTTTTTGAAAATAAACCAAAGGCACTGCATAGGCAAAAGCGGTTAAATACACACAGATCGCCACTAAGAATACCGCAACTTGTCCCATTGAAATGGTTGCCAATAAATCTGCAATATGTGATTGGTTTTGTGGATCAAAAGTCTGACTCGAAATAACTGCGTAGGCATCTGCAAAAATGAAATTAGACAGTAAGGCCAATAAAATACCTGCCGCCATCTGATACACAGCCACACGCACTAAACCTATACGGTTCCCCTTATTACTAAAGGGTTTAAAAATATCAGCTTGGCTGACAGTCCCGCCTTGCTGCTTTGTTAACACAGCTTGATAAAAACCCGCCATCAAAAATGGCGTCACAAACGCGCCAACAACTTGCAGTAAAGGTAGTAGCAATGCCAAAAAGCTAATTATCACGATTAGCAGATGCATTAAAATAAAAGTCAAAGGTTGCAGCTTAAAGATTTCCCATCCAGCTTTAAACCATTTAACGCCCGCATCAGCTTTAAAAATACGTACTTCGATCGACATAGTTTCTCATTCAATAACGACAAAACGCACCGAGTATAACTGGGTGCGCTACTTGTTTATAGTCACCTGTAGTGAAATTTACTCAGGCTTTTTAATTTTTTTAATATCAAGCATGTGCGAACCATGTTTGATTTTCGTTTCGAGGTAAGCTCGGTTACCTACCACACCCGCCTTAATGTGCGCATGAGTGCCAACCACTGAATCAACTTCAATACCTGCGTCACGCAGTGCTTTAAGCTTATTTGGGTTATTAGTCATTAGCTTAACGTGCTTTTGATTGAGTGCTTCAAGCATTAATACCGCGTCTGAAAAGTCACGTAAATCATCAGCAAAACCCAAGTGGTTATTCGCTTCGTACGTATTCATGCCTTGCGACTGTAATACGTAAGCATCAATTTTATTGTATAAACCAATGCCACGGCCCTCTTGGCGTAAATACAGTAAAATACCGCCCTGTTGGTGCATCATCTCGATACACTCATTTAATTGCTCACCACAATCACAACGTGATGAATGGAATACATCGCCCGTTAAACACTCTGAATGCATACGAATTAAAGGGACATCTTGCTCTGTGTCAGCTTGATTAAACACTAAAGCAACATGTTCTTGGCCATCATTTAAGCCACTGAAAGATACGATTTCTGCAGGGATATCACTGTTTTTGCCAACATTCAGCTGGACTCTTGCTCTTACTTGCGCCACGACAAATCCAAATTAAAAAATAAATGCGATACTGCAAATGTGATTACAACAGCTTGAAGGTTGTAAGGATGCAACATACGACGAGTGATAACTAATATTGAGGCAGTTACCAGCAATTCAAGTATTATACACTCAAACCACCCCAAGATACGAGCTTTGCGCCTCGCTTTAGTGGCGCTAAAAAAACACCTTAAAAGCTCTACTTTTTAGAGTTAGGCCTTTGAAATAAAATAAATTAATAAATAAACCTTTGTAGATATTCGAAAAAATAGATTAGTTTAATCTCAATAAACCGCTAAGCCTTTATCAACCACCTATCAAAATAATAAAAATAACAGTGTTATGATGAGTCTCAGCGCTGATTAATAACGCACTAAAAGCGCTAGATAAACAATTATGAAGAATAACCAAAAAGTGATGCTTGAAGCTTAAACTGCTCTGCTAACTCATCAATTATAACCCTTTGACTAAGCTTTAAATATCTTGAGCGTGGCCAAACAACATTAATTGGCATAACCGCACCTGAAAAGGTATCTAAAACACTAGTTAGTCTATTACTATCTAGCTGCTCTTGAATAAGCCATGTAGGTAATTGTGCAACACCTAAACCATTAAGTGCGGCATCAAGCATCGCATCTCCATCACTGAGCATATATCTGGCATTGATTAGCTGGTTAAATGACTGCTTTTTACTATCTTTGAACAACCATGTTGGCTGCGAAGAGCGCTTACTGCCAATAATACAATCATGAGTGAGCAAATCCGCTGGAGTGTCTGGCACACCATGCTGGTCAAAATAATTTTGACTACCACACACAGTTAGTTTTTGATAACCCAACAATTTTGCTACCAGATCGGCATCATCTTCTAATGTGCCGATACGTACCACCAAATCAACATTTTCATTTATTAAATTTATACGACTTTCACTAAAGTGAACCGCAAGCTCTAGTTTAGGATACTTATTTGCTAGTTTAGAAAGTATTGGCATTACATACTTACGGCCGAATGCCGCAGGTAAGTGAAGCTTTACTTGCCCTGAAACATTATGGCTACCTGCAGTTACAGCTTGCTCTAGGCTATCTATTTCAGCCAGTATTTTTACCCAGCCTTCAAAATAATGCTGCCCTTCTGGGGTTGCCATAATTTTACGAGTTGTTCGATGCAGTAGCTTTGTACCTAACTTACTTTCAAGCCTAGTAACAGTTTTGCCAACAGCGGAGCCTGTTAAACCTAACCGATTACCAGCTGCTGTGAATGTACCCATGCGTAGTGTTTCAACAAACTCTCGAATACCAAAGAAAGGGCTATCTTCTGGTTTCATTGTGGAATCTAAGGACAGAATAAATGGAATATTAGCTAGGTTATCATTTAAAAAGAAGATAATAAAATAGTGTTCACTTATTCAGCAATAGAGAAACATGATGAGCGAACGCAAACTTCTCGATTTACTCGAAAAAGAAGAGATCCGAACTCTTCGCTTAAAGTACAGCCAACTTTTAGACTCTGGCCAAATTCATAAAATGGAAGAAGTATTTACTAGCAACGCACGAGTCGAAGTAACAGTGGGAGAAATGAATGGAATTGAACAGATAAAGCAAGGATTAAAAAATGCTTATGATGAATTCGATACCCACAATAGAAAGCACTTCCCTTTTGTTCATGCCGTAATGAACCATCAAATAGTACTGACAGATAAAACAACAGCACAGGGTGAGTGCTATCTAATTGACTTTGTTACAAGTAGGGAGCAAAGCGAATCTCCCCTTTTATTAGTGGGCCGATACTTAGATCGCTATGAAAAAATCGACGGTCAATGGCGCATTAGCCACTCTAAACTTGATGTTGTCTGGCCAGCGAATTCGGGAGTTCAGTAATATGAATAATCTACCAACTAGCTTTACAAATGTATTTGCCGACAACAAATTAACGCTGGGATTGCTCACTCCCCTTGAAGCTTACCCTAGCAGCCCTTTCCCTACCCTCAATGCTGATATAGCAACGGCTAAGCAGGCTGAACAAGCAGGTATTGCCAGTATTTGGTTTAGGGATGTGCCTTTTTATGATCCTAATTTTGGTGATGCTGCACAGATGCTTGATCCATTCACTTACGCAGGTTTCATTGCTGCGCATACAAATACAATTACTTTAGGCACCGCAGGGGCTGTTTTACCATTACGCGATCCTATCATGGTTGCCAAACAAGCAGCCTCAGTAGATCATCTAAGTAATGGTCGTTTTGTGTTAGGAGTTTCAACCGGAGATAGGCCAGTTGAATACCCGGCTTTTGGTGTCGATTTTAACGCGCGTGCTGAGCGCTACAGAGAGTCAGTTGAAATTATCAAAACATTACACCAACAAAGCTTTCCTAAACACATTAGCCAACATTACGGCGAGCTTGATGGTTCACTTGACCTTTATCCAAAACCAGTAAACCAACAGATACCCGTTATGGCCGTTGGTCGTTCTAGGCAATCATTTGAGTGGTTGGCTAATAATGTTAATGCTTGGATTTGGGCTGTTGATAATGAACAAGCCATCAGTGAAATCATTAACAACCTATCAATTGCAAGCAATAGCAACAAAAGCCCACATTACGGCTATGCGACATTTTTTGACTTAGATAAAAACCCAGATGCCCCGTATCAGCGTTTTTATAACGTTGTACGAATTGGTCGAAATGCCCTTATTGAGCGACTGTTAAAACACAGAGAGCTTGGCGTAAAACACATTGCGCTAAACTTAAAACCTTCTCGAAGGGCTGCCCAAGATGTAATTGATGAATTGGGTAGCTTTGTTATTCCTGCTCTTGAAAAAGAGCAAAGAGAGCCTGCTGTATGAGTACTCAAGAACAGCTCGAAAACTTAATATCTCAGTTTAAAGATAGCTGGTTACGCTCGGATAAGCACTCGTTAGCAAAGCTGTTTAGCTCTGATATCGTTTTCATAAGTCAGCACCATGGCTCTATAAATGGGCAAAAGCATGTATCAACAACCTTGAGTGAAGATTTCAAAAACTATGCAACGAATGCTGAATTTACAAATACGTTTACTGCACACCAAAAGGATTTTGCTGCAGCAAGCAGCTACGCTTATGTAGATGTAAATCATGGGAAAAAACGCTTTTTATGTGGTTGTACATTTATTTTTCATTTCGTTTATGAAGACCAGCAATGGCTTATTAACCACATTAAATTTCAGGTTAACTGGAATAAAGGACAGCAATCCTTGCTTCCTAACTGGAACATGCTTCCTGGAGTTCAGGGGTGGCAGCTAGTTGATGGCGAACCAACAATTGTGAGTGAATTACACTCTCCATGGGCATTAATTCGTAAGTTTAAAGCTGCAGAGCCAAAGCAAGCTCTCATTGATCTCTATAACAAGTATGCATTTGCTGTTGATAATTGTGATATTAATTTACTTATTGATTGCTACAGCCAAGATATACATGGCAGCTTTCCTCCTTTAGGTGATTTATCTGGTAGAGAAAGTGTTATAGGGAATTTAAAAAACTTTAGACTGCTTGCGCCATTTTGGCAGCACTTTGCAGAGTTGGTCAAAATGGAGGTTAGCCAAGATAAAAAAGCAGCTCGATTTATCATTGCCCGAATCATTCCCGAAAACCCCGTGAATGATAGCAGTCAAAAAACCTATGCAGCTCACTATCAGTTAGCAGCAAGATTAGAGTCAGATAACTGTTGGCGACTTTACGAATCGCATTACATACCGGGTTGGTTTGATGAACAGAATTTGCCTGAGTTTATAATCTAACAATAAAGCGCTCAATGTGAGCGCTTTTTCATAAGTACCTGCGACCTGTTAAGCTTAATCACTGTTTTTGCTTAAATTAAAAACAGTGATACATTAAAAATTACTAGATACCTTGTACCTCATGATGATAATGATTATCATCAACAAGTGTTAATCCCCTCTTATCTGGGCAAAATAATAAGGAATATTATGAAAAAGAGCTCACTTGTCTTATGTGTTGCATTACTATTTAGTCAGCAAGGCATTGCCAATGAAACGACCACCCAAGAATTTAACGACACCTACCGCGCTTATGTCGCTGCTGTAGAAAATAAGCAAGACAGTAGTGAGCTTGCCAAAAAAGCGTTTGAGCTTGGCAAAGAAATTTATGGTGAAAGTGCCGACAACACCGCCAATCTTGCTATTAACTATGCAAACAGCCTTGCTAAAAGCGAACAAGAACAACGCTTTGAGTTATATCGCACAGCCTACGAAATACTTGAAAAAAACCACGGCAAGCAAAGTGTGCAAGTGTATGACTCATTAATCGGCATGGCAGAATCAACTCCCTCAGCTAAGCGCGCTGATACATATCTTGATGATGTCATTGCTATTGCTGAAAAACAAAACTCAGACAAGCTAGTTGCTGATGCAAAAATGACCGCCGCTCGTATCCTTGCTTACAAAGGCACTGGCGAGCGCTATTACACAGCGAAGGAGTATCTTGAAGAAGCCGATAAGTACTACCAAGAAAACTTACCAAATAACGCTGTCGATCGTATTAGCGCTGACTTTTTAGTTGCCGCATTCGCAGAAAACCAACGTAAATACAGCACCGCCATTGAGCGATTGAATCACGTAGTTAGCGTATTTGATCAAGAGCTAGACTTTGATCATCAAACCGAATTAAACGCCCATTCGAAGTTGGTTCACTTATACGAAAAAACAGGTAAAAGCGACGAAGCAACCAAGCATTGCTTAGCGATTGCGAAAATGGTGCCTTGGAAAGAAAGCCAAGAACAAGAGCCGTTGTACCGTGTGCCACCGAAATATCCAATGTCAAAAGCACAACGTATGGAAGACGGCATTGTCGTGATGGAATTTGAAGTAACCCCGTCAGGCTTTGTAGACAATATAACTGTGGTTGACTCTGAAGGTGGTAGTGCATTTGAAAGAGAAGCAGTAAAAGCAATGAAAAAATGGCGTTATGCGCCTAAGTTTGAAAATGGTCAAGCCATTGCTGCAACTTCTCGTGTGCAATTAGACTTTAAAATAAAAAGATAAATAACAGGGTCGCAATGCGACCCTTTTTATAGCTTTTTATAGCTTTTTATAGCTTTTTATAGCTTTTTATAGCTTTTTAAGCAGGTTATCGGCTGCGTTCTCAATTAAATCGAGTACTTTTTCAAAGCCTTGATCGCCACCATAATAGGGATCTGGGATCTCACTCTCCCCTGCATCACCATGACTTAAAAACAGCGACAGCTTATATTGTAAGTGCTCTGGACACTGGGCTTGTAAATCAGCAAGATTTTGCTTGTCGGCTGCGAGAATTAAGTCAAACTCATGAAAATCAGCTTGAGTCACAGGTCGTGAATAGATGCCTTTAAAACTATAACCGCGCTTTTCGGCTGCTGCTTTTGAACGTGAATCAGGTGGATTACCTTGGTGGTAACCAATGGTGCCAGCAGAATCAACTATAACATTGACACCCAGCGCCTTGGCACGACTACGAAGTACCGCTTCTGCAGTAGGTGAACGACAAATATTGCCTAAGCAAACAATCAAAACCTTTTTCATTATTCGTCCTTAAAATTGCTTTAAGATTGACTCATCATAACGTTCTGCATCAAGCGAGAGGTTGTATTTATCTGCAACACTATCAAGCTCTGCCTGCTTAATTGCCAACTCATCCATGGTAATAGTGTTGTCATCAAGTTGCCATAACAAACGTGATCCCGCATAGCTGTAATGAATTGCTAATAAAGCATCTGCATTGCCCTCACGCCCTGCTGCTTTTAACTTTGGCATTTTTCGGGTGATTTTATTAAGCGCTTTTTTAAGCTCCCACACATAAACAATTTCAGTCATGTAATCATGATTGCGGTATTTATTAAGCATAAAGCCCACCAGCAAACTACACATAACAACACCTAATAGGTTCCAATGAAAATGGCTACCGCTTGGGTCAGGAAATAACGCTATTAACGTTTGTGAAATGGCTAAACTGCCAACGGCTAAAGCAATTACACAAGCAATAATTACTTGGTTTAAATGTTTACGGTAACGGGCTTTATCTATTTGAATAAGTTTCATAACAACCTAAAAAACTTGTGAAAAATAAAAAGTGAAAAAATTTCACCCCTTTTTTATTTGCCAGCCGTTTTAGCTATGAAAGCAATTATCCAAAGAGGAACGGCTATGCATACTTTACCACTAAACTCAGCAAGCTTGAATAACAGCAATGCTGCTTTAAAGACAACCGCAGCAATTATTGGCGGCGGTGTCATGACCTTTGCAGCATTTGCATTTATGCAGTACTTAATTTCTGCTGAGCAAAGAGCCGATGTTAAAACAGGCCCAGATATCACGGTTGAAATTTATGAAGTACCGGAAGACTCAAAAGTGCAAGTAAAGCAAACACTGCCGCCACCGCCAGTTGCTAAAATGCCACCAAAAGTACCACCGCGCCCAACCATTGATACGACAGATACCGTTGTAGTAGCTGATTTAACACCAACAATGACATTCGATAACATTGGCGACACGCTTAGCAAAAGCATTAATCAACCAACAGGAGATGCGACACCAATTGTGCGTATAAACCCTAAGTACCCTCCGGTAGCAGCTCGTGATGGCATTGAAGGTTGGGTACAAATTAGCTTTAGCATTTCACCGACTGGCGAAGTGATTGACCCTGTTATTATTGATGCCGAGCCCAAACGGGTATTTAACCGTGAAGCAATTCGCGCCATTAAACGTTGGAAATATCGCCCTAAAGTAGTTGAAGGTGTGGCACAATTACAAACAAACCAAAGCGTTCAACTTGATTTTAAAATAGATGGATAACTGCCTATGCTAATGAGCATCAAGACATGGTTATTTGACAAGCCAAACACAGATTGTTTGGCGCAGTATGCCAAAACGGGCGACAACCGTTACCTTAACCAACTCGTTGCTCAATACGGGAACGATCTTTATCACTACCTAGTTACACAAAGTGATAAGGATCTTGCCCTCGATATATGCCAACAAACCTGGTTAAAAGTTATTGATAAACGCGACTTTTACAATGATCAAAACAACCCAAAAGCGTGGCTTTTTCGGTTAGCACGTAATTTATTAATTGATGAATTTCGTAAGCAGCAAAAGTTCGTTGAATTAGAAGACAACCAACTATTTTCTGAATCTCAGGATGCAAGTTATCACTACGACTATGAAGCCTTTGATAAAGCACTCATGGGGCTTAGCTTTGTACAACGTGAAGCGCTGACCTTACAACAAGAAGGCTTTAGTCTCGAAGATATTGTTGCTATCACCCAAAGTAACCCAGAGACCATTAAAACTCGGCTGCGATATGCCCGTCAAAACCTGAAACAACAACTAGGAGGCCATCATGAAGCGTAACGACGAGCAATTCGATGCTGATTTAAAAGCACATTTTCAAAAACGTAAGGCAGAGCACAGCTTAAGCAGCGACGAGCTTTCACACATGCAAAAGCCACAGTCGGCAACGCCAAGGCCACAGCGCTTTTTAGGCCTGCAAATGACCGGAGTTTTTGCTGCTTTAGCGATTCTTGGTTTTGTCATGCTGCAATACAACAACCGTGAATTAACCCATGTTTACGCCGTGGATTTATCAGATTATCAATGGCTTGAGGTACACGAACTCGATGCCAAAGGCAGCTATGTGAGTAATCTTAAACAACAAAAACAAAACCTAGATGCGAACTACCAGCAAGCATTAACCAATCACCAAGCCCGCACCAGCTTCACCGGCCGTCTAGTCAGTGTTGATAACGACTGGTATATCGCCGACTGCGAGCAAAATGTCATAGTACAAATTAAACAATCACTCCTTGAAGAACTACAAAAACACGGCACCCTAGATACTCATATTCACCAAGGTGACCTACTCGCCCTAGACCAAAACAAGCAAGGCCAAATCATTGCACTCAAACAGCTGACTCATGAGGCGAAAAAGTGTAAAGCTTGAAAGCAGCGGTCAGCTCTCAGCCGTCAGCTATCAGATTTAAAACAAGTTAGCGAGTTACAAGGGGAAAGAGTAAAGGAGTACCGTAGGCGTGAAATTTATTTCGCGCGATGGTTCAACGAGCCATCAGCTCTCAGCCGTCAGCTCTCAGATTTAAAACAAGTTAGCGAGTTACAAGAATAAAGTCCCAAGTTTTTAGGTAGCAGCGGGGTTACCCCGCGTAGGCGTGAAATTTATTTCGCGCGATGGTTTCCACGAGATTTCAAACTGACGGCTGACGGCTGACGGCTGACGGCTGACGGCTGACGGCTGACGGCTGACGGCTGACGGCTGACGGCTGACGGCAATACTCCGCTCTTTACCTCGCTTTTCCTACCAATAATCGCACATTGCTCTAATGTTAATAACAATTTAATGCTGAACCAGCTAGGCTAATAACATCGTGTTTAAATATTATGGAGTTACCATGAAAAGGTCTTTGTTTAACAGTTTAATCATTGCCTCAATTAGCTTGTCGAGCTTGCAAGCGTGTGCTCAGCCGGAGCAAAAGATTCCTCTGGATGCCAGCGCTAATAACTACAAACTAGAATTAGTAAGCGAAGGTATTCAAATTCCTTGGGGTATGGCTTGGCTTAACGAGCGTGACTTACTCGTTACTGATCGACGTGGCGAGCTTAGATTGATTCGTGATGGCAAACTCGTTGAGCAAGCAGTTAAAGGCACACCTAAAGTACATGATGAAGGTCAAGGGGGCTTATTAGATATAGAGCTTGATCCGAACTTTGCCGACAATGGCTGGATTTACTTTTCGTACTCGGGCTATGAAGGCGATGGTGAGGGTTACAATACCTCAATTATGCGCGCCCGCTTTAAAGATATGGTTCTTGTCGATCAGCAATTATTGTTTGATGGCGAGCCAAATATTGAAACAACAAAACACTATGGTTCGCGTATTGAGTTCGACAAACAAGGTTACTTGTACTTCTCTATTGGCGACCGTGGCAAAAGAGACGTTCACCCACAAAGCCTAGACTATGATGCAGGCAAAATTCACCGTATCAATAGCGATGGCTCTATCCCTAAATCAAACCCGTTTTATAACCATAAAACAACTCACAAAAGTATTTATTCGTATGGACACCGTAACCCACAAGGTATGGCAATGCACCCTGAGACGGGAGTTATTTGGAGCCATGAACATGGCCCTCGTGGCGGCGATGAAATCAACATAGTTAAAGCAGGTGCAAACTATGGTTGGCCTGAGATCACTTATGGGATCAACTACATTGGTACGAAAATTACCGACGAAACTAGTCGCGAAGGAATGGAACAACCTGATTGGTATTGGGTGCCTTCAATTGCCCCTTCTGGGATGGAATTTATCACCAGCGATAAATACCCACATTGGCAAGGCCAAATTGCCGTAGGTTCGATGAAGTTTGGCCACCTTGTTTTGGTAAAACTTGATGGTGACAAAGTAACAGGCCACAGCAAAGTATTTGAAGGTGTAGGTCGCGTTCGTAGCCTAGCCACCCACCCTAATGGTGATTTATATCTTGGTGTTGATGGTGTCGGTGTTTATAAGGTTGTACCGAAAACATAGCTTTCAGATTTAAAACAAGTTAGCGAGTTACAAGGGGAAAGAGTAAAGGAATACCTTAGGCGTGAAATTTATTTCCCACGATGGCCTCAATCCATACTCTTGTAGGTCGGGCTTTAGCCCGTCACTTTATAAGTGATTCGACATGTGTCGCCATAAATGACGACTTACGTTACAAGCAATAAAAAACCACAGACTTCTCTGTGGTTTTTTACTTATAACTTAAGGCTTAAGGCTTAAAGCTATTACTTATAAAACAATAATACTCGTTACAAGGTAAGCAATGAAGGTTAATGCGCCGCCGAATAAAGCGTATGGCATTTGGGTTTTTACGTGAGTTAATAAATCACACCCTGATGCAATAGCCGATACCGCGCTGGTATCTGAGATTGGCGAGCAGTGATCGCCAAACACGCCACCACCTAAAATAGCAGCAATAACCAATGAAGGTGGTAAACCTAAAGCTTGAATGAGCGGTACACCAATTGGAATAAGTATTGCAAAAGTGCCCCATGAGGTACCTGTGGTAAATGAAATAACCGCACCTGTAATAAATAGCACTGGCACAACTAAATAAATTGGTAAGAAATCACCTACTAGGCCTGCTACAAACACACCGGTACCAAGATCTTTCAAGCTTGCGCCTAACGTGAGTGATAGCAATACAATAGACACTAATGGCAGTAACTCACCCATTCCTTTAAAGCCAATATCTACCAGCTTATGGTGTGTAAATTCACGCGAGCTAATCATTAAAAAGTAAGCCACAACACAGGCTAAAATAGTTGCATACAGCACTGATTTAGAACCACTACCGCTGGCAATATCACCATCGCCAGTCCAGAACATAAAGCCAACCATACTACCAATTAAGGTAATTAGAGGCACGAGCATGTAACGTGCTTTTGAACCCTTCACTTCTTCTGTAAGTTCGGTTTCTTGTTGCTCTAGGTTTTCTTCTGCTTGCTTTAATGGGCCATGTACCTTGTCAAAGGTAATGGTGTAGAACACGATAAGTAAAGTGATAATAGCATAGAAGTTATAACCAATACTGCCCCACAATACCGAAACCGCAGACTCTTCCATTTCGTAGTTGCCAAGAAGGCCGAGCACGTAGGCGCCCCATCCATTTAGCAAGATTAAAATACACACAGGTGCGCTAGTACTATCGATAATGTAGGCAAGGCGTGCTCGGCTCATTTTGAACTTATCGAATAAACCACGCGATAAAATTCCCGAGGTTAATACGCTTAAGTTCGATTCAATGAATACCGCAATACCAGAGAACATGGTTAAGTAGCCCACTTGGCGCTTACTTTTAGCAACCCCTTTATTCATCAGTAAATTAACCGTCGCGGCTACACCGCCAGATTCACGAATATAGGCAAGTAAAGCACCTATTAAGATACTAAAAATAAGGATGCGGCTATTACCAGGGGAGCTGGCAACCTCAATGACTCGCTCAATAGTGTTGATAAAGGTGAAAAACAAGGTATTACCTTCACCATTCAGAGCAAGCAAAAACTCAGACGACGCAACCGCGACCAATAACGCCATGATCACTTCTTTGCGCCAAAACACAATTAAGATAGCAATCAAGGGTGGTAAAATTGAATACCAAGACATAAAAACCCTTTTAAATTAAGAACAACATTTTATTTTTATTATGCGAAAACTCGCTAAGCTTAATGGCTTTGCCACCAAACTCAACTTAATTCGACTAGTGATTTAATATACTCTCATAAATCAGTGAGATAATAGAGCCATACTTACCTGTTTCGAAACGCTTGCCGACAAACTGGTAATTTTCTTGCGAACCTTCAATCGGTGAATGACGGGCATTGGTTAATAGCACAATAGCAAGGTCATACTCAGGGTCAATAACGGTCACGGTGCCTGTCCAGCCAGTATGACCAAAAGCCCGCGGGCTAGCATAAGGGCCAAAATGCCATTTACGCGCTTGATGCCCCGCTCTACGCCACCCTAAACCATAAGTCTCATCACTTGCTTGGGAGTTTGTGAATTGCTCAAGTACTTGTGGTGTAAAAATTTGCTTGTTGTCGTAGCCACCCCCATTGAGTAACACCTGCATAAGCACAGACAAATCACCGGCGGTACTAAAAAGCCCTGCATGCCCCGCTACGCCACCTAGAGCATAAAATGCCTTTTCATCATGTACTTCACCTTGCAGTACATCGGTTCGAATATTTTCAAACTCGATGCGACCACCTCGGGTGTTGCCGTTAATCTCAGTGGCAGCAATTTGCGAAGCTAAAAAACCTTTCTGTAATGGATTATAAACCGTATGCGTTAAGCCAAGTGGCTGATAAATTTGGCTTTCTACATAGGTATCCAGCGCCATACCACTGATGCGTTCAACCAGTACACCAAGCAACATATAATCGATATCAGAATACAGGTGTTTTACGTTACGACCAGCCACGAAAGGGACACCTGTTAACAGTAGGTTTTTAGTACGCAGGCTGTTTTGAGAAAAAAAGCGCTCACCAAATTTATTGTCTTTACGATGAAAATCAACCACCGCAGGATAACCCGCACTGTGGGTGAGTAAATCTTTTACTAAACGCTGTTCACGGCCGCTGCCTCTAAATTCTGGTAGGTAATAAAACAGTGGCTTTTCTACGTCAAGTTTCCCTTCGCTGGCAAGCTTCATCAGCGCAAAATTAGTGGCAAACATTTTTGAGTTTGAAGCTATATCAAACAAGGTATCGTTTTGCATAGCTTGTGGGCTTGCAAGTTCACTGCCATCAGCATGGTACTTTTTAGCCGCGCCATAATGGCTTAGTTTAATCAACTTGCCATCTTTAACAACGGCGAGTACCGCGCCCGGAAAGCCCTCTTTAACCTCTTGATTAATTAATTCATCAACAGCACTAAAACGCTTTTGAGTGCTGTTTTTATCAAGCGTTGGGTAAGGAAAACGTAAGGTTAAGCTTGCCCCTTCAGGC
The DNA here is from genome assembly GCF_001306895.1 of Pseudoalteromonas sp. UCD-33C. Classification (NCBI taxonomy): domain Bacteria; kingdom Pseudomonadati; phylum Pseudomonadota; class Gammaproteobacteria; order Alteromonadales; family Pseudoalteromonadaceae; genus Pseudoalteromonas; species Pseudoalteromonas sp. UCD-33C. The sequence continues at coordinate 206,963 of NZ_LJTB01000001.1, forward strand.
AATACACTTTCTACTTTATACGTGTTTATGCCATCGCGGGTGCGTTTAGCCAAACTGTATTGATATATTTTTTCGGCTGTTAATGGTGAGGCAATATTAATTTTTTCACCATTAATGAAAATATCAGCACTGGTTGCATCTTGGTTGTCAATGATGATCTCACCGCGACCTTTATAGGCAGTAAATGTGCCTCGGTCGTTAACAAGCGCGCGACTGCTTGGATCAAGAGCCGGAATACGCGCTATCACTTGTGCATTAGCCAGTGTTTTTGGCGCAGGCTCAACCGCTTGCTGTTGCTGCTGATATTCTTTAAATAATCGCTCTAGTTTTTTAGGGAAGTACTTATCTAGTAATGCAAATAGCACCGCGGCACTTCTTGCATCACTATTACCGCTTACATGCCAAGGTAAAAAGTGCATTTGAAAGGCACTTAGAGCATCTAGCGTTTGCGAATCAAGCTGACCCGTTGCAATCACCTCATAGCCGTAACTGCGTAGTGCTTTTTGCATTAATTCAACTGAGGGTTTTGATGCGCTAAATAACTGCCAATATTTATCAACGGTGTCGCTTTCATACCACGCACCGATACCTGCTTTATAAAGTTGATACCAAGGAAAACGCGGGCCTGGGTCGTTCTTACGGCTTGGGGCAATATCAGAATGGCCAACAACTTGAGTTGGCCCGATATCTGGGTTACGAGCAAGAATATCTTTACTAAGCTTTATTAGTAGCTCTATTTGTTTAGCATCATAGTCAGGAAAAATACATAACTTACTTGCGTCATTTTCCATCGCAAGGTTTGCTTGCTCAGGAATATGACAGGTTGGTACATTCACTATTTCAATACCAATAGAATGATCATTTAAATCTTCGCGGCCTTGCCAAAAACTGCGTCCGGCATGCCATGCTCTATCTTTTTCATCAACCAGCTGAATAATTTCTAATTCATCTTTTGGATAACTAGAATCGCCTGATTCAGGTAATAAATAATGTGAACTTAAGCCCCCTTCATCCACGAGCGCACGCATTGATTTTTCGTAATCAATGGCGGTGTAATGCATCACTAAGAATTTAACACGATGGCTGTAATTAGCTGATTGTGTATAGGTATATGGATTACTGGCACAGCTTACTAATAATGCCGCACTACTTAGATAACACAGCTGTTTAAGTAATGTTTTCAAAGGGGTAAAACTCATAACAGATTCATACCTGATGATTTAAGCGTTGACGATTCTCAGCAATACAGTAGCAACACCCACTTAACATGTAAAATATTTTATTTCACAATTAAAGAATAAAAAGCATACATTATCGCTAAGTTACTAAAAATAGAGGTATCTCAATAATTAGTGTTGTATCTATTATGGAATAAAACTATATTATTCCATCTAAATTAAGAAAAATATTCCAAACTTAGGTCTGCTAAAACAAAAATAAGTCGTCGTGTTAAGCAAACAATGCGCCCAAGCCCTGTGTTTATAATAGAACCATCGCTTTGCGCTTTGACTAAGTTAAGCAAACAAAGTGAGCCCTATGTCTACTTTTGTAAAAATTAAAGCCTTACGCCAATCTCTATCGAGCAGCGAAGCTAAGCTTGCTGACTTTACGTTAAATTCAGCGAATGCCATTCGTAATTTATCATCGGTTGAACTAGCAAAAGTGGTTGGTGTAAGCCAATCAAGTGTGGTGAAGTTTTCGCAAAAGTTAGGTTATAAAGGCTTCCCTGCTTTTAAACTTGCGGTAATTGATGCACTTAACGATGAAAGCAGCGAACCTAAGCTACATGGCAAGATCACCCTGAATGACTCGCTAGAGCAAATCGCCGAAAAACTATTAAGCAGTAAATTAGCGGTGTTAACCGAAACCAAAAACCTCAACGAAGCGCCAGCAGTCGAAAAAGCGGTTGAGCTATTAAAATCAGCAAAACGTATTCTGATTTGTGGTTTAGGTGGCTCAGCGCTGGTTGCAAAAGATTTTTCTTATAAATTACAAAAACTCGGTATGCCTGCGATTGCAGAGCCAGATGGCCATGCACAACTTGCGTATGTTGCGACGTTTTCAAAAGGTGACTTGGTCATCGCGATAAGTGAGTCAGGTATGACTCGCGAAATTGCCGAAGTTGTTAAACAAGCTAAGAAAAATTCAAGCTCGGTGATCTCAGTGACTAAATTTGGCAGCAGCCTTGTTGCCGACTCGGCTGATGTAAAACTTTACTCGGTTGCTGAAGGCGAGTCTGTGCGTTTATCATCGATTTTAGCGCGTACGGCGCAAGATTTTGTCATTGATATTTTGTTTATTGCCTTAACGCAGTCGAGCCGCCAAGGTCGTAAGTTACTAGAACATTCTAATGAAGTTGTTGGCGAATTTAAGAATAACTAATTTCTTCAATAAGGTTATATAAATACTTTAAAGCAGCTCAGGCTGCTTTTTTTATGCCTAATTTAGGATGCAGTTTAACAATCCCCTTTCTCCTCTAAACTACCAAACAATTACGATAAATTATTGACTTTAAAGTCATAATTTCTTACAAAATTGTAGTAAGAATAAATTAGCACCCCGTTAAAGCAAGTCATTACTGATCTTTACCTAAAATCGGTTATATATTTTATTCCTAAAAACCAACCTTTAAATGAAAAAATATTCTTGACCAACTTAAATAACACCTGTTTAATATGTGGGCAACATAATTTTAAAGTTCATAAGTCTCAATTGGGTAAGTAGTCCAGCAAAGCATATAAATATAAGGACGGGAAACAATGAAACAACATGCATCCACACTCGCAATGAGCTATATAGCAAAAGCGACTAGCAATGCACTTCGCGCAAAGAAAACAGCCTTTACAGGTGTTGTTATGGCCGCGGCACTCGCCAGCGCGCCAGCCTTTGCAAATCTAACCGGGGGGATCAAAGGTAAGGTATCATCACCAGAAGCACAGCAGTCACTGGCAGGGATCACTGTTACAGCAAAAAGTAATGTGATGCCAAAACCACGTACCGTTGTTACGCGAGAAGACGGCAGCTACGACTTACCACAATTAAAACCAGGTACTTATGAACTGACTTTCACCGATAAAAACGGTGTAACTCAAACTATGACTGTAGATGTTTTACTTGAACAAACTTCGAGCCTAAACGTCACTATGGGTGGTGCTAACGAAAACGTTGAAGTCATCACGGTTACCGGCAGTAAATTATTCCGCCAAGGTAAGTCTGCACTGACTAACTCACTTGGTGAAGAAGCAATCAATAGCGTACCAGTTGGTCAAGATTACCGTGACCTATTAAAACTTGTACCAGGTGTTGAGCTTTCGGCAAATACAGTCTTAGGTCCATCTGCAGGTGGCTCAGGGGTTGATAACTCCTACGGCTTTGATGGTGTAAATGTTTCAATGCCAATGTTTGGTAACTTAGCATCAGAGCCATCAACCCATGACGTTGCTTACGTAACTATGGACCGCGGTGGTGCAAAAGCAGTAGGTTTTAACCGCTCAGGCGGCTTCTCAATCAACACAGTATCAAAATCGGGTACTGACGAATTCCACGGTAATGTTGAATACAAGGTACAACCTAAAAGCTTTGTTGCAACACCTGTAGGCGAAGAAAGCTATGAGCTTGATAAAAGCTGGTTAACAGCAAGCTTAGGCGGCCCGCTTATTGAAGATACCTTGTATTTTTATACCTCTTATTATCGCCCAGAAGAAACTAAAGCGAACAAAGCTACCGCTTACGGTGATGTGAAGGACTATGAAAGTATCCGCGATGAATACTTTGGTAAATTAACCTGGGCACCTACAGACGATATTTTAATTAATATTTCACAGCGTACATCTGACAAAGAAGTTAAAGGTGATTCAATTGGCGCTTACGAAACTGACAGTGTATCTGTAGGTAGTAAAGCTGACCAAGATATCTTTACTTTAGATGGCTCTTGGATTTTAGGCTCTGCAACTACTCTATCATTTCAATACAGTAAATTTGAATTGGAAACAGGCTCGAAACCAGATACTGAGTTAAGCGTTATTCCATCATTATCTAGCCAAGTAGATATCAATAACCTTACTCAAATGGGTTATTTTTCTGTTCCAAACCTAAGAGAATATGATTCTGAAGGTGCTTTCACAGAAGAGCAAATAGCTTCTTATAATGCGGGAGCTACAGCATTAATCAATGCTTATGGTTACTTAGAAGATGGTGTAATGAAAGGTGAAGGTGGTGTTGGTGCTTACGCCCAATATGATAACCAAAACTTTTACAGAGACTCTTTTGAAATTAATTTAGAGCATGAGTTTAACTGGGGTGACACTTACCACACACTACACTTAGGCGCAAAATGGGAAGAAGGTGAAGAGCAGATTACTCGTTTATCAAATGGTTGGGGGCGCATCTCTTACCTAGGCGGTTTAGTCGATCCTGATGCAGACACTGAAGGTTTTGACCCTGCCGACGCTATATATAGAGCACATGTACAGCAAATGAGTCTAGCAACTGATGGGAGCACAGTCGCTGGTATCAATTCAGAAATGCGTAGCCTCAATTTCGAAATAAACGATACTATTGAACATGGTGATTGGACTTATAATATCGGTCTACTTGTGAGCCAAGATACTTGGTACGGACAAGGCTTAAAAGAAAAATCAGGAACAATATCAGGTTATGAGCTAGCTCCAGGCCATAAGTATGAAATGTATAAAACAGATTGGTCTGATATGCTTCAACCGCGTTTAGGTGCAACTTGGACCTATTCTGAGGAAGACTCAGTATTTGCGAATTTTGCTATTTATAACCCTGAAGCAAGCTCATTAGCGCGTGCAGCATCTTGGGATCGAAACACACGTTCGGAAATTGAGTTACTGCTTGATGATTCGGGTAATATTCTTTCAGCATCGCCTCGACGCGGTTCTTCAGGTAAAGCATTCCAAGAAGGAATGAAACCTCGTCGTATCAATGAGTTCACACTTGGTACCACTAAATATGTAGGTTCTGACTTAGTGCTACGTGCTCACGTACGTCACCGTAAAGGTATGCACTTTTGGGAAGATATGCCAAACACAGCACGTTTAACTGACTACTCTGGCGTTGATGCTGATGGTGTACCACAACACATAGCAGATAAAGGTTTATATGTAGATAACCTAGCCGAAATCCGCGATGAAATTGGCGGTTCATCTTATGTTATTGCTGAAGTAGATGGTGGCGAGACTAAATATTGGGAAGCCAGTATCGAAGCTGAGTACCTAGGTGAAAACAGCTACATCAATGCTTCTTATGTTTGGAGCCATTACTACGGTAACTTCGACCAAGACAATACCACAACAAGTAATGATGCTAATAACTTTATTGGCTCATCATACTATGGTGATGGTCGCGGTCGTTACTCATGGGATAACCGCTACGGAACACTATCTGGAGATAAACCGCATAAAGTCAAAGTGTATGGTTACTACACTGTGCCATGGGAAGCAAACATTGGTGCTTACTTTGTATTCCAATCTGGTCAGGCTTGGGAAGCATGGGATGGTACACAATACGGATACGCTTCAAGTCATGTGAGTCGCTATGCAGAACCTGCTGGTTCTCGAAGAACAGCAAGCCACTGGCAACTTGACTTAAACTATACCCAAGACTTTAAGTTCTCAGGTGATATGGAATTACAATTCCGCGCAGATTTATTTAATGTCTTCAACAGACAAACAGGGTTCAACAAAAACCCGTACGCTCAGTATGACAACTTTGGTGAATCACGCAGTTACTATAACCCTCGTAGTTTACAGCTTTCAGTTAACTTCAAGTTCTAAGTTTATCAATCCTGTTGGGGGCCGCTATAGCGGCCCTTTTTTATGCCTTAAAAACAGTAAAAACTTAAATTGTACAAAATGCTTTTGCGGCATCCATATTACTCGCTTCTTTCATAAAGTAGTCGAGTTGCACAGTTCGAATAATCGCTCTCGATTCGCTGTTACTTTCCCTTGCCTGCCAGTGCCAAGTTTTAAGCGACTCTCGCGACACATCGACAAATAGCCCTTCAGGGAAGCTCTCTACAAAACGGATATCGGTGGTATTACCTTGTTTATCAATAGTAATAATAAAGCGCGCACAGCCCGTCTGTTTGGCAATTTCTGCTGCTTTAGGGTAACTGGGCTTTGTTGCGTGTTTAAGCATCCACAGCTGCTCTGCTGCGTTTTTATCATCCCGAAGGTCAAGTACATCGGTTGAATTACTTGTTGTACTGTTTGGGAGTTGTGAGCAGCCAGCAAGTAATGTAAATGCAGCAATTAAATGAACTTTCATGGTATATCCTTACAAATCAAGTTCATGAATATAACATAGCTTTTTATAGGCATAAAAAAACGAGGCAAGCGCCTCGTTCTTATTCAACAAGTTATCTAGTTATTATTGATACAGCAAATATGGGGAGCGCTTTCGTTCAAAAGCACTTAAGTCGGCTTGCCAGCTTTGCTTTATTTGCTGCTCAGTTTGGCCTGCTTCAATGGCTAAACGCAATTTATCAGTCCCTGCAAGTTTATCCATAAAATCAGCGCGTTCAAAAAACGTTTGCTCATTCGCACTTAGCTTTTGATAAGCCGAAATAATCAAGCTTAAATCTAGGCCGTGAATATCAGCATCTCGTAAGTCTTGACCAAATACTTCAACCCCTTTGAATTTAGGGTGCATTGAAGCGCCTTTAATCGCCCTTGGCGTAAAGCTAAATTCGCCGAGTTTAACTGGCGAGTAACCAACAACTTGAAACGGAAAATCAGTGCCCCGGCCAATAGTCACAGGCGTAGCTTCAAAGAAACACAATGATGGATACAGCGCAATTGATTGGGCATTTGGTAAGTTAGGACTTGGCTTTATTGGTAGCTCATAAGCCATAGTGCGGTCATAATTCTCAACAGGCACGACACTCAGCTTAAGCTTATCAGCGTCATTTATCCAACCTTCGCCTTTGATCATCTGAGCAAGCTCAGCCACTGTCATACCGTGTAAAACAGGAATTTCGTGCATGCCAACAAATGAGCGAAATTGCGGATCAAGGATAGGTCCATCTACATAGGCTATATTCGGGTTAGGTCTATCGAGTACTACAACCTGTTTACCATTTTCAGCGGCGGCTTCCATCACATAGTGCATTGAACTGATATAAGTGTAAAAACGCACACCAACATCTTGAATATCAAAAATAATAACGTCTAAATCAGCAAGCATCTCAGGACTTGGTTTTTTGTTACTGCCATAAATCGACACAACATCAATGCCGGTTTTAGCATCTACTGTGCTTTTAACGTGAGCACCGGCGTCATGGTCGCCGCGAAAGCCATGCTCTGGGGCAAATATTTTGCTAACCACAACGCCTTTCTCAAGTAATGCATCAACCAAATGTTGACCATTCACCACTGACGTTTGATTAACTACCAAACCAACACGCTTCCCTGTTAATGCAGGTACATAAGCTTGAAAATTGGCTGCGCCCACCTGTAAAGGCAGTGCATTTTTAGGCGCTTGTGCAGGTGTTTCTTGGCAACCCAAAAGCGCAAAACAACTAAGAACTAAAACAGCTAAAAAACGCATTATTCTTCAACCGCCTTACGTAAAAAGCCACCCGCTTTTGACAATAACTGTTTTGCTTCAGGAGCTGGTTTTCCAGTTAACACAATTAAAATTGCTAGTTTGGCACTTTGCTCAGCTTGCTTTAATGCATCCACAGCTTGCTGCTGAGAACACTCTGTTGCTTGCATCACAATACGAATAGCACGAGCGTGCAGCTTTTCGTTACTGGCATTCACATCAACCATCAGGTTTTTATACACCTTGCCTGTGCGGATCATGCTGGCTGTACTTAGCATATTCAACACCAGCTTCTGTGCCGTGCCCGATTTCATACGTGTAGAGCCAGTTACAGCTTCTGCACCCACCACGGGGCAAATGCCGATTTGTGGTAAACGCATCACCGCTGAATCAGGATTGCAAGTGACACCCACAGTGACACAACCAAGTGATTTAGCGTATTCAATTGCCGAGCAAACATACGGTGTACGGCCACTGGCAGCAATACCAACCACGACATCTTTACTAGTTAAATTGGCATTTTTTAAATCTTCAATAGCAAACGTGGTGCTATCTTCAGCGCCTTCTACGGCTTTTTTAACCGCGGTGTCACCACCAGCAATAATACCGAGCACTTGTTGATCGCTTACGCTATAGGTAGGCGCACATTCAACCGCATCCAAAATACCCAAACGACCACTGGTGCCAGCACCAATGTAGATTAACCTGCCACCTTGTTGAAATGCTTCAACGACATGATCGACAGCTTCACTAATTTGTGGGATCACAAGTTTCACGGCACCCGCTACTTTGTGATCTTCATTATTGATTTTAGTGAGGATCTCAGTGGAGCTGAGCAGATCGATATCCAAAGTGTCAGGGTTTTGTCCTTCAGAGACAATACCGTTTAACTCTTCGAGTAACTCACGTTGTTGCTTAAAGACGTGCTCAGGGCTCATTGGGTTGTCCTTTTTCAATAATGTCATGGTAATGCTTTGCCGCTAAAATGGCGGCACCAGTTAATGAATCTCCTTTACAAGGAGATAATTCGTTTTGTAAGGCAAGTGGCAATAACGGTTGGCTAACTTTCGCCAAACCACCAATTAATATCACTGGTAATGGCGAGTTACCTCGGCTTTTATTTATTAACCTAACCACCGATTGGGTGTGCTCTGTTAATACCGCTTTTGCCGCCTCACAGTCGTTTTGTAAGCTAAACACCAACGGGCTAAATGCTGCATAATCCGCGGGTTTTGCTTGTTTAAGCCAACTACTAATTGTTTGACGAGTGCATCCTAGCTGCTCACTCAAACGAATCGTTAATCGGCTTTTTGGTAAATCGTAAATATCTATATCGTTTAATAATTGCTGCACAGCCATCAGGCCGATACGCGCACCACCGCCAAAATCATCAACGGTAAAACCCCAGCCACTCACCAGCTTAGTTTGCTTTTGAGCGTTTAATCTTGCGCCGACGGCACCGGTGCCAAGTGCAATAACCACACATGGATCACCAAGATTAGCACCATATAATGACGTAATTGCATCGCTGGTAATTTGCAAACTGGCAAATTCTATTTCGTAAATCAGCTTGAGCATCACTGTTAATTGCTCAGCGAGGCTCTGCGATGAGCCACCAGCAACACCCATAACGGTGACTATTTCACTTGGCTCTGCACCACTTTGCTGGCAAACATCACGGGTTACTTTAACAATGTTTTCTAACGCTAAATCAAGATCATTCGAAATTGATGCCGAACCCGCTTGGGCACGAAAAGTAGCGCCACTTACCTGCTCTTTTAGCTCTGCTAACACTTTGGTGCCACCACCATCGATGGCTAAAACATAGCGTACAGCCATTTACGCACTCTTCTCGTCTGCCGCTTTACCAAGGCAACACACCAATGTTGCGAGCAATGTACCTATGCATAGCTGCCAAGTAAATCCTAAGTAAAAGCGCATTGATTCGGGTAGTAACCAGTCAATCATGTACGGCTGCATTAGTAAGGTCACCATAAAGCCCGCTATTAGCGCTGCTAACACTGAGCCTTCACTGCCTCGTTTGGTAAACAAGGTAGTAAAATACACACCTAGCAAACCGCTGTACGAAAATACCATTACACTTAGCGCAAATTTTAATAATGGCATATCACTGTATTGCTGCCAGAAATAACAAAGAATAGCCATCAGCGCTAAGGCAAGGCTCACTAGTGCCATCCCTACACGACCCGCTTTTACAAAGTGATGATCGCTTACTTGCTTGTTATGTTTTTCTAAATACGGGCGATAGATATCTTGTACGATGACTGAAGACATCGAACTAAGCCCAGAGTTCAAAGTAGAAATAGCCGCAGCAATTATACCCACGCTGACTAAACCTTTAACCCCGGCTGGTACTTCGTTTAATACGTAGTACATAAAGATAGTGATTTTTTCGCCGTTAAATTCTTGTACGACCGTTTGCCCAGCTTCGTTATTCATTAGTGCAGGTTGCTGATAAACAATATAAAGCAGCAAACCAATAAAGATAAAAATAGCCATAACTGGGATCACCATCACCACCGATAGTAATAACGCTTTACTGCCTTCTTTTGGACTTTTACAGGTTAATAAACGCTGCGTCATATCTTGGTCTAAACCAAATGCGGCGATGTTTAATAGCACAAACCCCGTTAACACAGAGGCCATGTTAAAGACCCCTGACGGGCCAAAATCTAAATCAAATTTAAACAGCGCAAGCTTTGAATCTGCACCAGGACTTGGCTCATTCAGCGTTGCAATAATGGTTGAAAAATCAGCCGGAATAACATTCAACAAGCACCAAATAACCGCAATAGCCGCACTAACATAAACGATACTTTGCAGTACATCAGAATAAATAACGCTGCGAATGCCCCCTAAAAAGGTATAAAGCAGACCTGCAAGCGCCAGCACTAAAGTCGCGATAACCACACTATCGGCATCGATATTGCCATATAGAATCATCGCCACAGCAATCGCGGCCATGTATAAACGAGCACCACTGGCAAACACACGGCCAAATAAATACATCATGCCACTACGGCGCTTGGCCTTTGGCCCGATACGTTTTTCAAGCAGTTCATATACAGTGAACACTTTTTGCTGGTAGAACTTTGGAATTAAAAACGCCGACACCACAAATGCCGCAATAAACGCACCGATATTAGTCGCAAGGTAAGAAAAGTCACCTTGATAGCCTTGATCTGGCCCGCCAATAAACGTTGCCGCTGATTGCGAAGTCGCTAAAACAGAAATAGCCACCATCCAAGTTGGCATACTATTTCCGCCTAGAAAAAAATCTTGGCTTGAGTTAGCGCGTTTGCGATTAAACCACCAGCCACTTAGCAATAAAATTGCACCGTAACTTGCGAATACTAGCCAATCGAGAAAAGCGTAATTTGCACTCATTTATTATCCTAACCCAAACCTTGTTGGAATATATTATTCCACCATTATGACAAAATTAAAATACTTTTATTTTATTATTTTTATTTAGCTAAGTTAGGTAATTGCCACTGACTTTGCTTTTGTTGATATTGCGCTTTGGTCAAGCTGACTAATAACGGTTTTTTACGCTCATCTAACCAAGCAAGTAACGCATCCATATCGCTTTCTGTCATTGCTGTACAACCTGCTGTTGGCTTACTTGGTGCCCGCCATAAATGCATAAAGATACAACTGCCCGCACCATTGATATTGCTTGGGTTATGCTTAACAACAATGCCTTTTTTATAAAGGTTATCTTGACTGTAAATATCACGACGCATCCATTCTGAAGAGTCTTTTACGGCGTCTTCACCTACTTGTGCTTTATCAACCAATTGGTTGTAAAACGGTGAGCCTTTCACATCGATACAATAATCATTTGCTGTCATTGCTTGATAACTGAGGTTCGTTTGTAATGAATCTAAATAACCAAAAGCAGTACCAAGCTCAAAAATACCCGCAGGTGCTTTACCATCGCCTTCTTGTTTTTGCTGACCTGGCTGTGCAGGATGCAGCCCCACTCCCCATGCAAGGCCAGTACGACCTAGTACCACCGCGTGCTGCTGGCCTTGTTGTTGCCAGCTACCTGCGCTTTTTTCAAAACGATACAAGGTGGCATCAATGGCATCACTGTCATTGGCAACCACTACGACGAGCTGTTGATGACTGTTATCAATAATAGGTTTAGGTAACTCTTTGCTGGCACAAGCCGATAAACTCATAGCTGCAATAAGACTGACTAGTTTTTTCATGCTGGCCATACTCCGTTTGTAATTAGTTCAAGCCCCGTTATTGATTCAATGCCAAGACCCGGGGCATCCGATAAGCGTATTTGTGGGCCGCTAAATTCAACGCCCCCTTGCACAGGGTCATATTGACCAAGGGCTGGGCCATCTAAATCGATTTTACTGATTTGCTGCGCTTTGGCAGAGGCTAGATGTGCAGCACCCGCAACGGCAATACTGCCCTCTAGCATACAACCTATCATACACTCTGCTTGGTATTGGGCTGTGATATTAGCAATCTCAATTGCTCGGCTTAAACCGCCCGTTTTCATTAATTTAATATTGATAATATCAACTGCGCCAAGCTCTAAAAGTTGGATCACTTGCTTAGGTGAAAAGGCGCTTTCATCGGCCATAATCGGGGTATTCACTCGCTCAGTAATATATTTGAGACCTTGAATATCACTGCTTTTTACTGGCTGCTCAACCAACTCTAATACCACGCCGGCTTGCTCAAGTTGCTGCAGTGCATACACAGTTTGTTTGGCATTCCAGCCTTGGTTTACATCTAAACGCAGCTGCGCCTTAGCGGCAAACCCTGCATGGATTGCTTTTACTCGTTCAATATCTTGATTAAGGTTATTACCGATTTTTATTTTTAATACATCAAAACCTTGCTCAACCGCTCGCTGACAATCACTGAGCATTTTATCTATGTTATCGACACTAATGGTGATATCGGTTTTCAGCGCTGACTTACCACCGCCAAGTAACTTATATAAAGGCGCTTGATAGAGCTTGCCCCACAAGTCATAAACCGCCAGCTCTAACGCCGCTTTTGCACTACTGTTACCAACCACCGTTGATTGAATAATGTGGGTAAGCTGATTAATGTTTTCGATTTCTTGCCTCACTAATTTAGGGGCAATAAACTGCTGAATGACCGCGATCATTCCTTGATGGGTATCGCCTGTAATAACCGGTGTTGAAGCCGCAGAGCCATAGCCAATTTGGCCACATTCGGTGTCGATTAAAACCACTAAATCCTCAATAAAACTCACTTCTCTCAGTGCTGTTTTAAATGGGGTAACTAATGGCACTTTGAGCTTTGCAAAGCGAACAGCTTTAATTTTCATAATGGCCTCTAGCGAATACGCTTAATGTTATAAACACGATCTAAGTAGCTGGTTTCTTGAGATAATCTAAGTGGCAATAATGGTGTGACCGACACCCCATTCAAGGCACTATTATAAAAACTGCCATCGCCTTTGTTATAACCTAAGCCTTTAACGTCATGAATAACATAAGGCTCACCATGATGCTCTCCTAAGTACATCATTACATGACCCGGAATATAAATTAGATCGCCAATCGCCATATTTTTAACCGTCGGTAACTTATCATCTGCCGCAGTATTTTTATCAAAACGACTATTTTTCCCGTATTCACTACTGCCTTGCTGTCCTGAATTACGCGGCATTAGTAGGCCAAAGCTCTTATAAATTTCACCAACAAAGCCAGTACAGTCACGGCCATTGTAATCATGGCCCCAACCATAGCGCTCGCCTAAAAACTTAAAGCCTTGTCTAATCAGATTCTGCTCGTTGTAGTCTAGGTAGCCTAAGTTTACATCGGCAGTTTTACTGATCATTGCAGGTTTAATAACAAGTTTGCCTTGCTCATCGCGGGTAGGTAACTGTACAACATGGCTCGCATAGCTGTTTTGGCCGTTGAGCAAATACGGTACTTGCTCACTATCAACTAATGGTAAGCGTACTCCCATATCGAGCTGAACTTCTGAGAGGGTTTCATCGTTTGGCACATAAGCAGTATTGACCTTTGCACCGGTTACCACCAAAAAGTTATCTTGTTCGCGATAAGCTTTTATTTTATCTGCATCAGCAAAGGCAAGATCTTCGGCAGGCGTCCACGCAAGATAGTTGTAAGCACGTACTAACAACCATTTCTTATCTGCGCTTTGATGTAATACAGCAACCGCTTCGCCCGGAAACATACCGCTTTCTTGAAAGCGATCTAAGTCTTGATCAAGGCCGCTATTTAAAACCCGATCCCAAGTTGGAAAAGTACGTAATGCAGTGCGCTTAACGACCACAGCAAAGCGTACCTCATTGTTATCTACGACCTTGTTAAGGTTTAAATTAGCCTGATATTTAGCAAAGTCTTTCGCGGTGAGTTGTCGGCCATCGGTAAAAAAGCGCGGGCTTTTTGGAATTGAACTTGCTGAATGAATGGCGCTTGTTAGCTCGTCTTTAGTGAGCGATTTTTGAAATGAAAGAGGATCAACAATATATTTATTTTCTTTAATTAATTTCTCGTTGAAGGCTGCAATTTGCGCCTCAGCCATGATCACTTTTGCCGATGCACCTTGTGCTAGCCAGTAGCTAGGCGAAAGCTGTGACTGCGTGACCCCGATAACATCTGATTGCCAACCCTCAGCATGCATAGGTGCACTAAAAGCAACACCTAAAGTAATTGATAAAGCGATAATTGAACGACGCATAGCTGTACCTTAATTCTTATTGAACGCGTTAATCTAATAATTTTGTAAAAGCATGCTGCAACTTTTGCTGCATTTGCTTACCGACTATTGGCAAATTGGCTTCGTCGGCCCCCGAAGTTGACTGCTGTACACTAAACGTAAACTCACGGCCACCTTGGTAATTGCCTAAACACACATGTGCCAACATTACGGTTTCTGTGGTGGAGCGCGTTTCACTTGGCCCCCAGCCAATTTTTTGCCAAACACGCCATTGCCCATTCGTTGCGCTATCGAGCACTTCTTTTGCTGAGCGACTATCATTGGGAGCAATAACATTTGCCAATGCATTTGTAACGATATGACTGATACCCACCATCATACCGCCTACAGGAGCATGTTCATCTGTATGACCTGTGCCGTTAAGTAGCACATCAACATCACTTGCTTGTAAAAAAGGCATTTGCGTACTTGGTTCACGCTGATGACTAACCAGACGTTTTAACCATTCCGCTTGAGTAAGTGTGGTCATTGCTTTGTTGCCCGTTAAACCACAGCTCTCACAACGATACCCTAAATAGCTAGGATCATCACTGCTTGCTTTGAACCGAGCTATCTTTGCATCAAGCTCATTATTGACAAGGTTATGCCAGTATTCGTCTGATGGCATAAACTGCTCTGAGCCATATGCGCCGTTAAATAACAAACGCTGATCCTCTAGTTTTAGCCAGCCTTCATTAAAAAGCCCACGCAAATATTCGCGCCCTGCGACATTGACAAAATAACTGGCTATCGCATTTGAATTACCATCGGCTTTACCAAATGCTTCGTAACTATTAATACTGCTGATCAAATCAGCCAGTGCTGTATCACCGGCAAATGAAGCTGCACCAAGCTCAGGGTGGGTTTGCCTTACTTTTGACAGCGCACCGCTAAACGCTTGAATTTTTGATGAACTCCAAGGTTCATACAACTCATTGTGGCTGCCGTCACTTAAATACCGGTAAGCTAATTGCCCTGCTTGAACTTGATAATCAATTAGGAGTAGCTTGCCCGGTTGCTCTGGGGCTAAAAAATACTGCCAATCGGCCGCAACTCTGTTTTGCCAACCTGTTTGCTGGTAATTAACCTCAGCCGCTGATTTATAGCTTTGCAGCTTAGTTTCACTCTCAAGCGATAAACAACCGGTATTCGTTAAATCGTCTGGCAAAATAGCAGGCGCTAACATCACCTGCTCAAAATATTGTTGGTCGGTTAACGGGGCTGTTTCTGTGCTAGTTTGACAACCAGCCAAGAGCATCAAGCCGCAACTTATAGCCAGCCTGTTTTGATATGCACCTTTCGCATACATAAAATAAAATTCCCACTTGTTATTATTTTTGGAATATTTTATTAAATCTAACACAAATTGACCGTGAAGCAAATTAACTCGGTTTTATTGCGTAAAGGATTTGAAACAGTGAGGATTTAGGCAAAGTTGAGTGTGAAACTACACTCAACTTATAAAGAGATTACAGAACTTGCTCAGTGTATTTTTGTAAGTCAGTGATCAAATCACGATATAGCGTTGAGCTTTTATCCTTAATGCGGTCGAGAAAGAAATCGTCAGCAATACGGGTGATTTTTTGACGCTTCTTTTTATCGCTTAATTTGCTTTGCGCAACATCCATCAGCTCGGCTATTTTCTCACGTTCATAGCCGTTTAAAGAGGGATCTGTGCTGATATCTTTTAGCATGATTAATGAGTCTATTGTTGAGCCATTTAGGGTTACCGTTAACGCTTTTGCTAAGCTTGGTAACCAGGGTTTTTCAATCTGCTCACCAATCACATAAAACATGTTTTGTGCTGTCGCTAGGTCACCATCACGTACTGCAACACTGCCAATAATAAGATAAGAAATAAGCTGCTCTTTTGGATAGCTCTGGCTCACTGTCGCAAACAAAGGATCGGTGCGAATGAAGTCAGCTTTTTGTTTAGCCATTTTACGCCAGCCTTTGTTATAAAAAGCTAAAGACTGAGCACTGTATGCTAAATATTTACCCCGCATATCAGTCGCTTTAGCAAGCGCTAAGTCGCTTTCTGCAATTGCAAAATCTTTACTTACACCAAGGCTCAAAATGTAGCTCATCATGGCATGAGTCAGTGTTGGCTCAATTGCACCTATTTGCTCTAACTGTTCTTTTTGCAGTTTGTTATAACCATAAGCAATGGTATCGACACTGGTATTCGACACTCCCCTGTACGTTTCATAACTAAAACTATCTTGTAGATCAGCATATTGTTGTTGCTCAGTCTTTGTTGATTTGCAACCACTTAGTAAAGCGACACAAAACAGCGAGCACGCTGCTAATTTAACAAAAGGGATGCTATTTAAAGCGGTCATCAATAATTCCTTTTTCTACTTCTATGGCATCATGTGCCAAACCTTGGTATATCGGGCTATGGATTCTACTTAACGAGAATATAATATTACTGTCATCGACAACGCTTATTGCATGCTCTGATGCATTGATTTGCACACCAGCACCATCAAATCGGCTTTCATTCAGTTTTACACCTTGTTGTGCCGTAATAGTGACATTGGTTAGTTCAACCACAGAACGCTTAATATTTAAAGCGAGTTTAGCCCCTGATAAACTTACATTTTCTAATCTCACTAAAGAATCTTTAATACGGATAGATTCAGCAACCACATTTTTAAGTAACACATTATTACAGTCTTCAATGATCATATGACGGTAATGGCCTGAAAACTCGCGGCTGTGCTGTTCTTCACAATGAAATGTTTCGATTTGTTTATCAGAAACTTCTGCACTGGCTGCTTTTTTAACTTCCCCAGTAAATGCACGATTTAATAAAGCTAAAAACTGGCTGGGCTGTTGCTTCATTGGCACATGGCCCACATCAGGCAAAGTAGCTAAATCACTGTTGATTAGCTGGCTGTTCAATACTTTTGCAGTTCGTAATGGAGCTACTGCATCTTCTTCACCCCAAATAATATGTGTTTCTATTTTCAGATTGCTGACAATCTCGCTAAAGTCTTCTTCAACTAAACTCAGCGCTGCATTCATATTTGGTGTTTCACCCATTACTAGCTTCCACGCACCATCACTACGCTGCAATAACTCTGTCAGGTATGAATCAATCACCCCTTCTTCAATGAGTCCGGTTGTAAAATCATTAAGCTGAGCTAACTTAGTTGAGAGAAATTTAGGTAGCTTAGTATTAGGCTTAGGTACGTTGGAGATAGGCTTTATAAATGCCACTTTATGTAAGATACCCGCTGCGTCGACTAGCACCAGTTTATTGAGTTTCTCCGGGTATTTGCCAGCAAAATACAGGCTGACCGCGCCCCCCATCGAATGACCCACAACCGTGGTTGGTTCAGCAATATAGAGATCGACCACTTCCGCCAGTACAGCAGCATAATTGCGAGGAGAGTAACGCCCTTCGGGGCTTTCTGAGTGAGCAAAACCAGGTAAATCAATCGCAATAACATGATAATGCTTAGTGAGTTCAGGAATAACCCCAAACCAATCTTGCATACCTAATACGCCTAAACCATGCACAAGCAGCAAAGGCGGCGACTTTTTATCACCGGCCTCTAAGACCAAAATTGATGAATTAAATACGGACTCTTGGTAAGTACTAAACAACCAATCTGCTTTAATAGGAGATTCAAATTTGAGTGCTTGGATTTGTTGTTGGTTTAATGGTGTTGATTGCGATACAACTGGCTCGCTTTGCGCAGCAAACGAACCAAGCAAAATGCAATAAAAAAAGAATAAATGAAATAGACGCAAGGGATATTGGTTTAATTATTATTATATTAGCGAGATTGTACCCTTTGTCGGTTAAATGTAAATAATGCATGAGCATGAACCTTACATTGAGAAATGCTTATTCTGGGATAGATAGCAAGATGTGAGAGGTGTAGATCATCATTTATGGCGACAGCATCTTGATACGCGTGAAACACGTTTCACGCCTACGGGGTGCACTTTTTATATTTTGAGCTGGGTTTTAATTTGTGGAGTGCAAGCATGATGTTCGCGACTGAAGTCGCTCCTACCCTGTAGGTCGTCATTTATGGCGACAGTATCGTGATACGCGCGAAACACGTTTCACGCCTACGGGGTGCGTTTTTTGTATTTTGAGTTGGGGTTTAATTTGTGGTGTGGAAGCATGATGTTCGCGACTGAAGTCGCTGCCCCCCCCTGTAGGTCGTCATTTATGGCGACAGTATCGTGATACGCGCGAAACAAGTTTCACGCCTACGGGGTGCATTTTTTGTATTTTGAGTTGGGGGTTTAATTTGTGGTGTGGAAGCATGATGTTTGCCGAATTGCAGGCACAAAAAACCGACTTTCGTCGGTTTATATCACTTTAACTCTACTTGAGAGAAAAGTGGCGGACGCGGGACGTATTTTGAAACAGTGAACCTCCGGCTGCGTGGTTCAAAGTCGCCCAAAGAATAATGAGGTGCAATAAAACGGTATGTTTATTCACGACTGAAGTCGCTCCTACAACCACACCTACGCAAATTGCAGGCACAAAAAAACCGACTTTCGTCGGTTTATGTCACTTTCAAGAAGAAAGTGGCGGACGCGGGAGGATTCGAACCTCCGACCGCCTGGTTCGTAGCCAGGTACTCTATCCAGCTGAGCTACGCGTCCGCATTATTTTTTTGCATGTTTAAGTCGTGCATTGACTGTATCTTAAAGACACAAAAAAACCGACAGCTTGTCGGCTTATGTCACTTTCTAAGAGAAAGTGGCGGACGCGGGAGGATTCGAACCTCCGACCGCCTGGTTCGTAGCCAGGTACTCTATCCAGCTGAGCTACGCGTCCGCAGTTGCATTTTATAATCTTGCGATGATTTTTCAAATATGGCGGACGCGGGAGGATTCGAACCTCCGACCGCCTGGTTCGTAGCCAGGTACTCTATCCAGCTGAGCTACGCGTCCACACGCACATTTGAACATTGCTAATTTATTCTCTTAGCAAGAGACTCAAGTTTATACTCGATGCAGAGTTAAAGTAAAAAGGGCGGTTGCGGGACGTCTCTTGAAAGAGTGAACCTCCGACCAAATTTACTAACATCTTATACTCGATGCAGAGTTAAAGTAAAAAGTGGCGGACGCGGGAGGATTCGAACCTCCGACCGCCTGGTTCGTAGCCAGGTACTCTATCCAGCTGAGCTACGCGTCCACACATATTACTTTCAAGACATGCCATTTTAGGAAAAATGGTGGAGAAGGAGGGATTCGAACCCTCGATAGAGCTACAAACCCTATACTCCCTTAGCAGGGGAGCGCCTTCGGCCACTCGGCCACCTCTCCGTCTTGTGGGGCGTATAATAAAGATTTCAGGAAATATGTCAAACACTTTTCAAGGAAAATCGCATAGATGGTTATAGATTGTCCATAACGAGCCAAAAGAGCTTGTTTTTGTTTATCCTTTCGCCGTTTTTTCTTTATCACTCAACGGCTCAAGACCCGTCAATGGGATCAATTCATCAGTTAACTCTGCGAGGTATTGATCTTGATAACCCAATTGTTGAAATTCGGCGATGCAAGCACGATAAAAATCTTCACGTTGAGGCTCGCTTTTGTTCGTATCTGTAGGCAACGGCGAAGGCTTTTTAGTCATTATTATTAAGTCCATTTATACATTGAACGAGAATTGCGCAATGATGTCATATCTTGGCTAAAAATAATACTATTGGCCTTGGGATTTGTAGAAAAATTTTACAACTTAGTAACTTTGTTGGAAGACTAATTCAGTATTTCTTTTTAGATCAGCTAATTACAATTGAGTATTAAAATTGAGAGCAATAAAAATCAGAAATTTCTGATAACAAAAACGCCGCTAAAAAGCGGCGCTTTCAAGACTTTTAGCTGATTAATCAGCTTGAGGACGCATGTGTGGAAATAGGATCACGTCTTTAATTGTTGGTGAGTCAGTAAATAACATCACTAGACGATCGATACCAATACCCTCACCCGCTGTTGGTGGTAAGCCGTATTCTAATGCACGGATATAGTCATCATCGTAGTGCATCGCTTCATCATCACCTGCGTCTTTCTCTTCAACTTGACGAGTAAAGCGCTCTGCTTGGTCTTGTGCATCGTTAAGCTCAGAGAAGCCATTTGCTAATTCACGGCCGCCAACGAAAAATTCGAAGCGGTCAGTTACAAATGGGTTTTCATCGTTACGACGTGCAAGTGGTGACACTTCCCACGGGTAAGCGGTAATGAAAGTTGGTTGAATTAGCTTATGCTCAGCTGTCTCTTCGAAGATTTCACATAAGAATTTACCCGGGCCCCATACACAGTTTTCTGGGATCTTAACGTGTACTTGCTTCGCGTACGCTTTAAGCTCTTCAAAATGGTTTTCAGGGTCATTAAATACCGCAGCATCAAAGTCTGGGTTGTACTTAAGGATTGCTTCGCTCATTGTTAAACGAGTAAACGGTTGACCAAAATCGTACTCTACTGAATCAACCACTTCACCGTTTTCATCTTTCGTTGTGTTTACAACAATTGGTGAACCAAGTACGTCTGTCGCAACAGTACGTAACATGTCTTCAGTAATGTTCATCAGGTCAATGTAGTCAGCGTATGCTTGGTAGAATTCGATCATCGTGAATTCTGGGTTATGACGCGTTGATAAACCTTCGTTACGGAAGTTACGGTTGATTTCAAATACACGCTCAAAGCCACCCACAACTAAACGTTTTAAGTAAAGTTCAGGGGCAATACGTAAGTACATGTCGATATCAAGTGCATTGTGGTGTGTTACGAATGGACGAGCAGACGCACCACCTGGGATCACTTGTAGCATCGGTGTTTCAACTTCCATGAAATCACGATCTGCTAAGAAACGACGGATACCTTCAACAACTTTTGAGCGAATACGGAAGGTTTCACGTGTCGCTTCATTAGTAATTAAATCAACATAACGTTGACGATATTTAGTTTCTTGATCAGATAAACCATGGAATTTTTCAGGTAACGGACGTAATGACTTTGTCAGTAACTCGTACTCTGTCATTTCTACGTATAGGTCACCTTTACCTGACTTATTAAGTGCGCCTTTAACACCGATGATGTCACCGATATCAAGTTGACCATATTTTGCTTTTAATTCTTTTTGTACGTCTTTTGATGCGTACGCTTGAATTTGACCTTTCATGTCTTGTAACGCAAGGAAAGGACCACGTTTTGCAAGAATACGACCTGCAACTGATACAACGTGTTGCTCAGCAACTAATTCTTCTTTCGATTTATCACCAAACTCAGCTTGCAAATCAGCCGTGTAATGTTCACGACGGAATTGGTTTGGATGACCGTTGGCTGGGCAATTTTCGCGGATTGCGTCTAATTTGCCACGACGCTCAGCGATTAACTTATTTTCGTCTTGGATTTGATCAGTCATTTTTTAGCTCTTTTTTAGCTTGGTGGTTATAGGCCAGATTTAAGGCTGGCTTCAATAAATTTATCTAAGTCGCCGTCAAGAACCGCTTGTGTATTACGGTTTTCAACGCCTGTACGTAAGTCTTTAATGCGCGAGTCATCAAGTACGTATGAACGAATTTGACTACCCCAGCCAATATCAGATTTAGCATCTTCTTGGCTTTGTTTCTCAGCATTTTGCTTTTGAATTTCAAGCTCAAACAATTTCGCTTTTAACTGCTTCATTGCTTGGTCTTTATTCTTGTGCTGTGAACGCTCATTTTGGCACTGTACAACAGTGTTAGTTGGTATATGAGTAATACGAACCGCAGATTCTGTTGTATTTACGTGCTGACCACCGGCGCCTGATGCGCGGTAAACGTCAATACGTAAGTCTGCCGGATTAATATCAATTTCGATATTATCGTCGATTTCTGGGTAAACGAATGCCGATGCAAACGAGGTATGACGACGACCACTTGAGTCGAACGGGCTCTTACGCACTAAACGGTGAACACCTGTTTCTGTACGTAACCAACCGTAAGCATATTCGCCAACAAAGCGCACTGTTGCGCCTTTGATACCAGCCACATCACCATCAGTTGCTTCAACCAGTTCAACTTTAAAGCCTTTTGCTTCACCCCAACGTAAATACATACGCAGTAGCATGTTGCACCAGTCTTGGGCTTCGGTACCGCCAGAACCTGATTGTAAATCAAGGTAAGCATCGTTTTGGTCATGATCGCCTGAGAACATACGACGGAACTCTAGCTTTTCAAGCTGTGCGTTTAAATCGCCTAATTCAGCTTCGGCTTCTGTGAAGGTTTCTTCATCTTCTGCTTCAACAGCAAGCTCGACTAAACCTTCAACATCTTCGGTACCTGACACTAGATTATCGATGGTCTCAACGATAGCTTCGAGTGCCGACTTTTCACGGCCAAGTGCTTGAGCTCGCTCTGGCTCATTCCACACTGCTGAATCTTCAAGTTCTGCGTTAACTTCTTCTAACCGCTCTTTCTTAAGAGGGTAGTCAAAGGTACCCCCGAAGCAGTTCAGTACGTTCGCGAATTTCCTTGATTTGATTAATCACAGGATTCACTTCAAACATGTACATTACTCCAAAATGGCTGATTTACCGCGCACCGATATCGACAATAAATACGGTAAATTATCTACAAATATTAAAAACGCCCGATTTTAACAAAAAACCGAGCGTTTTATTAGCCTTTTATGTCGATTATAACGATATTTTTATGTCGCTTTTTGTAGCTCTCGAATAATCAACTGTAACGAGAATTTACCACGGAATTCATTTATATCGAGTTGATAAGCAGCTTTCACATAACGCACTTCGGTATCTGGCCATGCACGCACATCAACACCAAATGCAATACCGTCAACTAATCGTCCTGATTGATGTTTTAAAACTAGTTTTAAGTGTTTTTCACCGACAATGCGCTGCTGTATCACTTCGAATACATGCTCAAACACTGGTTCTGGAAATTGCTGCCCCCAGGGGCCGGCATTTTTTAGTAAGTTGGCAAACTCCATCGAAAAGCACTCATTAGGTAATTCACCGTCGGTAAGTAAAATACTTTGCTTATGCTCTTCAGTGAGTGTGTCTGTCACCATTTGCTCAAACACGGATTTAAACTCAGTAAAACTTTGCTCATTGATACTCAGCCCGGCCGCCATAGCATGGCCACCAAATTTACTGATCAAATGCGGATAGAATGTATTTACTCGCTCGAGTAAGTCTCGCATATGCAGCCCTTCAATAGAGCGGCAAGAGCCTTTTATTTCGCCGTTATCGCCCGCTGCGAAAATAATCGTCGGGCGGTGATACTTTTCTTTTAAGCGACCAGCCAAAATACCAATCACACCTTGGTGCCAATCAGCTTGATATAAACAAATGGCATCAGGCACTGACTCAGTTTTAAATGCTAAACGGTCAAGCACCGCCTGTGCTTCAGTTTGCATGCCCTGCTCTATTTCACGGCGCTCGTGATTGAGGCTGTCGAGCTCACCGGCAATTCGACGTGCTTGATTTATATCGCTTGATAACAAACAGGCTATACCTAAACTCATATCATCAAGACGCCCTGCTGCATTTAAGCGTGGTGCCAATGAAAAGCCAAAGTCACTGGCACTTAAACGGGCAGCATTACGATTTGCCACTTCGATTAGGGCACTGATACCTGGGCGTGTTTTACCACTGCGAATACGTGCTAAACCTTGATGCACTAAGGTTCGGTTATTGGCATCAAGAGCGACCACATCGGCAACGGTACCAAGGGCTACAATATCAAGTAACTCAGCCAAATTTGGCATTGGATTATGCTGAAAATACCCTTGTTCACGTAAGTGGCTACGTAAAGCAATAAGCAGATAGAATGCAACCCCAACGCCTGCTATCGATTTCGATGGAAACTGACAATCATGGCGATTCGGATTCACGATGGCATCGGCATCTGGCAGGGCTTCACCTTGTAAATGGTGATCAGTTACCAGCACCTTAATTCCTGCTTGCTTTACAATGGCAATGCCATCGATACATGAAATACCGTTATCAACAGTGATCACAAGCTCGGGTTGCATAGTCACTATTTGCTCAGCAAGCGCAGGACTTAAGCCATAACCTAGGCTGAATCTGTCAGGTACCAAGTAATCAAGATTCTTTAAGCCAAACATCGCAAGACCTTGCATTAAGGTTGCTGTGCTGGTTGCACCATCGGCATCAAAGTCACCGACGATTAACAAGCGACTTTGAGCCGCGAGCGCTTGTTGCAATAGCACCACAGCTTTGTCGATATCTTTAAACAACTTAAAGTCATGTAATGTCGCAGCGCTATTATCGAGTTCGGTGGCACTTTGCACCTGTCGAGTCGCATATATTTGCTTAATTACAGGGTGTAAATGGTGTGGTAGATGCGAATCATCAACATGAGGACGAGCTTGAATTATTTTTTCCATGTCGGAAATGGTACTTCTTTGCTTAATACAAATAAAAAAGGCCTACGACAAATAGGCCTTTTCGTTTAAAAAATCAGTTATGAAGATGTTTTTGGTAAGGCATCAAGCGCTTGGCTAATTTGCGCAGCTGATTGATAACCTGGGATCATGGTGCCATCTTCTAAAATAATTGCTGGAGTACCCGACATACCAAAGCTTTGACCTAGTTGGTAATGCTCAGCAATTGGTGCGTTACAACCAGGCACATCTGCAACTTCTGCACCCGCTTTTGCTTCTGTTAACGCTTCAGCAGGGTCTTTAGCACACCATACATTCATTAGATCTTGGTAACCTTTACCACGTAAACCACCACGTGGGAAAGCAAGGTATTTAACCGTGATACCCGCATCTAAGAAATCATCAAGTTCACGGTGTAACTTACGGCAGTAACCACAGGTAATATCGGTAAAGACTGTGATTGAATGCTTTTCGTTTTTCGCTTTGTAAACGATCATTGAGTCTTCGTATTCAGCAATGCCTTCTTTACGTACATCGCTCAGTGCATGCTCTGTTAGGTTAACTCGGTTATTAAGGTCAATCAGTGTTCCTTGCATTAGAAATTGACCGTCTGGGCTTGCGTAAAGTACACCCTTATCAGTAATTAGTTCTTTAAGGCCTGCCACTGGGCTTGGGTTAATTTGCTTAACGGTTACGCCTAATTCAGCAAACTTAGCAATAATAGGGGCATCAGCAGCGTCTGTTGTTGATACGCCATTGGCAAACACATTTAAGCTTGTGCCTAGTAGTGCTGTGGCTAAAACTAACTTTTTCATAAATATCCTATATCCTGATCATTTTTTATATAGACCGGTACATCTTTAAAAATCTTGCACTAAGCACGTGGATGATGTTGCTCGTGTACCGACTTCAATCTTTCATTCGCTACATGGGTATATATTTGTGTTGTTGATAAGTCACTGTGACCTAACATCATTTGCACGACTCTAAGGTCCGCCCCATGATTAAGCAAATGCGTTGCAAACGCGTGTCTGAGCGTATGCGGTGATAACGGCGATTCAACTGATGCCAAAATAGCATAGTGTTTGATGCGATGCCAAAAAGTTTGTCGTGTCATGCCAATCCCGCGCTTAGATGGGAACACAAAGTCAGTGGCATGTTTAATCATTTGCGAACGGCCCACTTTTAAAAACTGCTCAAGCCAATACATTGCTTCTTCGCCTAGGGGAACTAAACGCTCTTTATTACCCTTACCTTTTACAAAAACCACAGCCTGACGCAAATTAATTTGCTCCATTCTGAGTCCCACCAGCTCTGTAACACGAAGCCCTGTGGCATATAACAGCTCCAGCATAGCTTTATCACGAAGCCCCATAGGATCTTCTATGTCTGGGGCTGCAAGCAGAGCTTCGACTTCGGCTTCTGACAGCGTTTTTGGTAATGACTGCCCAGCTTTTGGTTGAGCAATATTGACCATCGGCGAATCGGCAATGGCTTTTTCGCGTACAAAATACTGATAAAAACGCTTAAGCGCACTGATGCTTCGCGCTGTGCTGCGCGACTTTAGCCCTAAATCAACACGGTATGCTAAATACGCTTCAATGTCATCAGAGCGAACAGCTAGTAGGTCTTTATCTTTTAAAAATTGGCAAAACTTTTCAAGGTCACTGCGATAAGCAGCGAGTGTATTTTCGCTGACCCCCTGCTCAAGATACAGCGTATCTAAAAATAACTCTAAATGTTCGGCGTTATTTGCTGTTATTACACCTTTTTGGGCTTGTGAATTATTATCAGCCACGCGTACTCTCATCCTTATCAAGGTATCAATTGATTATACCTTACGGTAAACTTACGCCTATCATATCAGGCAAATACACAGTGATAAATACGATGCAGATTGGTTTATTTTATGGTTCTACAACCTGCTACACAGAAATAGCGGCAGAGAAAATTCGCGATATTATTGGTCACGACATAGTGAGCCTTCACAATATCAAAGATGAGCCATTAAAAAATGCAGAGCAATTTGATTTCGTGATCTTCGGCATTTCAACTTGGGATTTTGGTGAGTTGCAAGAAGATTGGGAATCAATCTGGGACGACATTAGAGATGTTAACCTAAACGGCAAAACCGTGGCTCTGTTTGGTATGGGCGATCAACAAGGTTATGGTCAGTGGTTCCAAGATGCGCTTGGCATGTTACACGATGAAATTTGTGATCAAAGCATTACCTTGTTAGGCAAATGGCCTAACGATGCAAGTTATGAATTTGAGGCTTCAAAAGCACTCACTGAAGATGGCAAACAATTTGTTGGCTTAGCCCTTGATGAAGACAGTCAATACGAGCTTAGTGATGAACGTATCGCAAGCTGGGTTGAACAAATCATGACTGAGTACAGCGAAAGCTTGTAAGTCATGAATAAAAAAGCCAAGCATCGCTTGGCTTTTTTAATGGTTATTCAACACGTTGCCAATATTGATTACGATAGAAGAATGCAATATATCCGCGTACTTCAAGCACCTTACCTTGTTCTTGTGGGGTCAGTTTAAGGGTATAGGTTTTACCATTGTTTGGGTCTAGAATTTCACCCTCTTGCCAGCTACCATCGCCAGCATCTGTAGCGCCTTCTATAATTTGTAACCCTAAAATAGGCTGATTTTTCTTATCACCTTTACACTCTTCGCAGATTGCGTCTTGCTTGGCTGGGTTAAGGATTTTTTCAACACTACCAACCAATACACCATCTTGCTCACTAATACGTACTAAAGATTTCGCTTCATTCGTTTCTTCGTCAATAGTTTTCCAAAGACCCACAGGCGTCAATGCAGCAAAACTCAACTGAGAAAATAATAAGGCAGATAAAACAATTGATAAACGGAACATAAAAAACTCGTATAAAACTTAAGACTTTGGCACTATATCAGGGCTTAACCAAACACACCATTTTGCTAAGCTCCGAAATCGACACAACATTGCGAGGGAACACAATGAGTCAATTCACATTAATTACCGGTGACATTGTCAGTTACGACAGTAATCAGGTAGCTACAATTAACGCCACGGGCGAAATAAAAATAAATCGCTTTGCTGAGCCATTATTTATTCCTGATAGCGCTAAAGCCGCCATTGAGCTGGGTCGGCTTGATGATAACTTGTTTAATTTAAAAAAGTTATTACGTTCAGGCTATGCCGACCCTTGCCCTACGACCCGCGTGCTAATTGAAACCACACATCCTTTACCTGAAATCAACGGCCTGCTGATAAAACGCCGCTTTAGCATTATTGACTTTTGCAGTGCCGAAATAGAAAAGTCGCACAGTAAAGCCGTGTTAGACGCCCTATTAGAGCTTGAATATGTGCAACAAATTCAGCTTGATGAAGTAATGCAATTACAGCCACCGGTACAATTTAAAAACCAATAAAGGTACAATAACTTATAAGTATGCTAATCAGCTCCTTCATTTGTAAAAGGAATAACAATGAAAAGTGCGCTACCTATAATGATTGCCGCAAGTATTTTGCTAACTGGTTGTGATGAATTAGAAGTTGAAGAAACTCATAACTTTGGCGATGAAATGTATGAGAACAATTACACACTCGTAAATACCACTGATTTAGAAGTGGACTATTACATGGCAAACACTGACCTGTTTGGTGATGCTCAAGAAGTTAAAGACTCTCAATACTATGTTGACACGCTTGCATCGCAATCACTTCCCGTTGATGTAACACATGCTCACAATGAACGTAGCCGTATTTCATTTTATGTAGTCGATCACAGCGACATAAGTAACTCAGCCACACAGATGTATCAGGTAGAGCAAAATCAACCTTATCATTTTGTGGCTTGGCAAAATGAAGAAAAGCTTCGTTTAACTCTAGTAAAAAAAGCTAATGATGATAAAGATGACTTTTTTGCTATACGTATTCTCGCAACTGAAAACCTTCGCTTAAAAATCGAAAATCAAATCGTCAATTTATATCAAAATCAATTAAGTTACTGGTACCACATTGATGACTGCGCTGATGATTTAAAAGTATCAAAGCTCAATGATGAAGATAAGCGAGTTTATGAACCTGTCTCAATCTGCAACGCATCATATGGGCAGTCATACACTTTACTTTTAAGTGAAGATGGCCTTGAAGCAAGCATTGCTGAATAACGATTACATCTTTAGGTAAAAAGCTTTACAGAGCTCTTTATAATCTTGGCTATAGCTGCCATCAGCTGCATGTATGGTTAACGATGATGTATCACATTCGCCGTTGTTTTGGCTGAGTAACAACAAGCTGCGACTTTGTTGTTTTTTCTCGGTTGTACGTACCAAGCAATGGCGATTTAAGTACCAGCCTGCCTGCTCAGCTACCGCAATGAATTGTTTTGCCTCTACGCAAGGCAAAATCACATTCAAAAGCGTTTTGCCGTGGCTAAGCCTAGTACACGCTTCTATCAATTCGCTGAAGCTAAGGCCGTCAGTATGGCGGGCAGTATTTCGAGCATCATTTTCACCTTTTAGGCTCGCATTAAAATACGGTGGATTGGTGATGATCGCATCAAAAGGCTCTACTGCGCTAAACGACTGTACAGCTCCTTCGAAAAGGTTTATATCAGGCCATGGGCTAGCCGCAAAGTTTTCTCGAGCATCATTACAGGCACCCGCGTCAATTTCTATGGCACTTACTTTTGCTTCAGGCGCTCTTTGTTTTGCCATTAGCGCCAACAGCCCTGTGCCTGTGCCAATATCTAAAATGCCCTTAGCACCACTCACATCAGCCCACGCCCCTAACAAAATACCGTCGGTCGACACTTTCATCGCAGTGCGTGTTTGCGTTACCGTAAATTGTTTAAACACAAAGCCTGACATTTTTTCACCTTTTCATTCACCACAGCCGCGTTAACGCGTATAATTAGGCTCAATTGTCCTCTATTTATGTCACTCTATGCAATTTTCTGAATTTGATATCGATAACAAGCTGTTAAATGCCATTAATAAAATGGGTTTTGATACGCCAACCAGTATTCAACAACAAGCGATCCCTGAAGCTCTTCAAGGTCGTGATATTTTGGCATCAGCCCCTACTGGTACGGGTAAAACAGCCGCGTTTTTGATCCCTGCAATTCAATACTTGCTTGATTTCCCACGTCGCGATCCTGGCTTTGCGCGCGTATTGATCATGACACCAACCCGTGAGCTTGCTTATCAAATTCATGAGCAATGTGAATTACTCGCCGCACAAACTCATCTTAAAATTGGGGTTGTAACAGGTGGTATAAACTACGGGACACACAGAGAAATTTTCGAAAGCAATAACGATATTCTCATTGCCACACCAGGGCGTTTAATGGAGTATCTCGAAACAGAGAACTTCCATGCTGAAAACGTTGAAATGCTTATTCTTGATGAAGCTGACCGCATGCTAGACATGGGCTTTCGTAAAGAAATGCTACGTATTTGTGATGAAGCACGTAACCGTCGCCAATGTTTCTTATTCTCAGCGACCCTTGAAGGTGACAGCGTTGAGTTATTTGCAGAGCGTATCTTAAACGACCCTGCACTGCTTGAAGCCGAATCTTCACGCAAAGAGAAAGGCAAAATCCATCAATGGGTTCACCTTGCGGATGACTACGACCACAAGCTAAAAATGTTGGTTGAAACGTTAAATGGTGACGACATTCATAAAGCAATTGTGTTTGTTAAAACCCGTGAGCGCTTAGAAACATTAGTTGGTGAGCTAAACAACGAAGGCCTTCGTGTAGCTTGGTTACGCGGCGAAATGCCACAAGATAAACGCATGAAAGCCATGGAAAACTTTCACTCTGGGCGTAATAATATCTTAGTTGCAACGGATGTTGCTGCTCGTGGTATTGATGTTGCTGATATCAGCCATGTTATCAACTTTGATATGCCTCGCACCGCAGACGTATACGTACACCGTATTGGACGTACTGGTCGTGCAGGTAAAAAAGGCATTGCGATTTCATTTATTGAAGCTCATGACGTAGCCATTGTTGGTAAAGTTGAGCGCTACATTGAGCAAAAGCTTAAACGCCGAGTAATTAAAGGGCTTGAGCCACAGCACAAAGAAGCGAAGATCCCCTCTAAAAAGAAAAAAGATCCAGTAAAAATAAAGGCCAAGAAAAAAGCCAAAGCTAAAGTGAAGAAGAAAAAGTAGCTTTATTACCCTTACTGAAAAAATGCCGAGCTTGCCTCGGCATTTTTGTACCCTACCCAATTTTACCTAACGAGTGTGTAATTAGTTCACACTTTATTACTCACCCATCCCGTCAAAAAAATAAAACTATTTAAAATCATAAGCTTAAATATTGGAATAATAATTGTAACTGGTTCAGCAATAGTTCACAGCAGACTAGATTAACGAGGGAATTGTATGAGCCGCTTCAAATTAACCGTAGTACTTACATCATTAAGCTGTATTTTTTTACTTGCATGCGCAACGAACGTAAGCGCTAACACCAGCGTGCTAACAACTAGCACATCGGCTCAACCACGCCTACAGCAAATGGCTTTGCAGAAGTTAACTAGTAATCCGAACTTTCGAATTGAAAACCTACAAGTGATTGTTGAAGGTGAGACTGTTGAACTAAAAGGCATTGCAGAAACGGGCTTTCAACGTGCTTTAGCACAGAAGTTTTTAGAGCACAGCCAAGGTGTGATGCAGATAAAAAACAACCTTAAAGTGAGTAAGCTTAATCACACATCACTTTAAGGCTAGGTTTACAGGTGGGGCTTGAACTTATTCGCCACTTGCTTGTAGATTGATAAATTTTGCAAGCTCTTCTGGTTGACCCATCAGCATTTGAATTTGCTGATTAATCTCCATCATAGTCTTACCTTCTGGTAATTTAGCTGACACAGAAAAAGACGATAAACCATTCACAAAGTTACTAATCGCTGTTGCAAGTTCTTCGCTTACTGGCACTTGCTGTAATTGCATCGCAACGACTTGCTCAAATTGTTCATGCGTCATACCTTGCGCAGTTAAGAAGCTATCAACGACCGCTTTAAGCTCACCTTCATCAGCAATCGACATATTGATGCTACGTGGCTCTAACTGCGTGAGTGCTGCCATCATCTTTGATTGCTGTTGTAGCTGCTGCTCTAAAGTAAGCTGACCACCAGCTGCTTCATTTTGCATCTGGCTCACAGCGAGTGATGCTTCCATCAGCGCTGTGGTTTTAGCTAAACCAAGATTAAAGTTAACGTCAGCCACCTCATTTGCAGTCACTTTAAGAGCAAAGTCGCTGTCGCCTGAAGCTTTATTATAATCAAGCGATGAGTCAACGTTATAGCTTGTTGATGCTAGCTTGTTATTAGAGTTTTCTGGCAGCTGCGCTAAAAATTCATCGCTAAAACGAAAGTTTTTCATAACAAAACCAGTGTGTGGCGGCACTGCATCTACTTCGTAACCCGACACATCAATGCTATCAATTGTTGCAACAGGCTCATTGCTTAAACTATTTGAAACCGTGATCTCTGATAACTGCATGCTGCTATCAAAAATACTGGCTGAGATATCGCTGTATTTAATTTCTACACCGCTTTGGATTGATAACGCACTAATTTGCTTATCAACCACCTTTTTCACTTCCTGTGTAGCTGCGTAATTTGCGTAAGCTACGCCACCGACAGCCGCAGCAACAACCGCTGCAATAATTAACTTCTTCATTTTATTTCCTTTAATTGGTGTAAATTTTTTATCAGTGTATCAAATTGTATTTAGTTTATTAACGACAATAGCTCATGCACGGTTTTTACTGGGGTGATCTTAGCACCAAGGCCTTCCATTGATTTATGGTAATTACGATATGGAATAAAGATCTCAGTAAAACCGTGTTGCGCAGCTTCTTTAACTCGAGGTACGCCGCTGTCGATTGGTCTTACATCACCATTTAAACTTAGCTCACCCATAATACAAGTGGTACGCGGTACAACAAATTCGTTCAAGCTGCTTAAAAGTGCTGCTACCAATGCTAAATCGATACAAGTCTCTGACTCATCGATTTTTAAACCACCAACAATGTTGAAAAAAGTATCGTGGAAGATTTTTGTTTTTGTGTGCTTACGTAAAATACCTGTTAGCATCTTGATACGATTCATATTCAAGCCAACACACACCCGCTGCGGGAATTCGGCTTCGGTTTCTGTGGTTAAACATTGTATTTCGAGTAGTAAGTTACGGTTACCTTTACGGATACAAGTGATAGCAGAGCCCGGAGACTCGGTACTAGAACCAGATAAAAAGATTTCGCTTGGGTTATCAACGCTGAGCATTCCGCGCTCGCACATTCTGAAAATACCCACGGTATCGATATCGCCAAAACGGTTTTTATTAGCACGCAGTGTTCTGACTTGGCCATCGTTAGTATCGATATGTAATAAAGCATCGACTATGTGTACAAGTGTTTGCGGCCCAGCAATTTCGTTATTTTTGTTTACATGAGCAATGATGAACATAGTGACATCATTTTGCTTACAGTATTGTGTTAGTGCCTGAGCTGCACTTTTTACCTGTGAGGGTGAACCAGGGCTACCATTTGCCGTTTCTGTTACCACGGCCTGAATTGAGTCAATAACCGCGAACTTAATTTTGTTTTTATCAAGCTCTTCAATGATGGCTTCAACACTGGTTTCAGACAGCAAGTAAAGCTCATCTTCGTTGTAATCTAAACGTAAGCGATTCACACGGTTTTTGAACTGCGATAGAGACTCTTCGGCTGTGCAGTATAAAGAAGGCATTAGCTTTGACATACGTGCGACTAAATCTGACAGCAAGGTGGTTTTACCGGCACCTGGGTCGCCAGAAATAATGTTAACAGAGCCTGTGGTTACGCCACCACTTAGTACTCTGTCTAGCTCACCTATTTCCGTGAGGCGTTTTTCGGCCTCAGTGGTCGCAACTTCATTGATTTTCTTTGAGCCACCGCTAGCGATACCGGCATAGCCTGCCACTGCCGCACGGCTTGCCGCTTGCTTCGATTGCCCCGCTGAAGGCTTAAATTCTGCCAGCGTATTCCACGCTCCACACTTACACTGACCTTGCCAGCGTTGATAGTTCATGCCGCACTCAGTGCAGACAAATTCGATTTTTGCTGATTTTGCCATTCGGCCTTACCTATTTTGGTCGCTGTTTTGTGACTATTTCTGTATTTTCAAGCATATAATAGCTAAAGTAAAACATATGACTCAGGTAATTAAACTAGAGTCACTTTTGTAGTCACAAAAGATAATATGCTGTAACTTGCCCCATGAAAAACGCTTAATCATGCTAAGTGCTTAATTAAGAAATGGTTAAGGGCACAGTTTTTGCTTACAAATAAAACTTTACAGTGCTTGCCATTTAATTGGCGAATACATATAACAATAACTAATAAAATAAAAAACTAGTTACACTGCTTTGGCTTTCAATAGCCCGCTAGTATACCTACTTTTTTAGATAGACGGTGATGGTTTTATAAATGGCTGAAGACATACTGCTTAAATATGAAAGCCTAGTTGAAGAACTAAAGGCACATTTAGGCACTCCCCAGTTCGACAAACTGTTTAAATCAAAGACAGCTAGCTTAACTAAGCCAGAGCAGTTTCTGATCAAAATGGAAATGTCGCGCTTATCTCAGCCTGTAGCACGCTTTATTGATTTACGTGGCCAGGTAACCGGCCAAGTGAAACCCTACGAATATGATGGTAAGCAACACTTTATGGACGATACCGCCATTGAAGTGTTTGAAGATGCTATAAAGCGCCACGGTGGTTACACCCTTGCCGTTTACGAAGCGGTAATGAATACCGAAAACAATCACCGCGTAATGCAAAAAAAAGCCGCTGAACAAGCTTTAACTGACGATAGTACCACGACAGAGCAGTCTGCTAAGGTCATTAAGTTTGCATCCTATGAAAGTCGCCGCGAAGAGCGGATGAACTACTCAATTAAAATTACCGTTGAACTAGATAAAGACAATAAGGTTGCAGCAACTACCTCGGACATCTCTTTAAGTGGCGCAAAAATCAAGTTAGCACCACGGTATAAAGTTAAAAAAGGCCAATTAATTGGTCTGCGCTTAGTTGGCCTAGAGCAAGATTTTGAACTGGGCTTAAAAAACGGAATTCAATACGAAGTGGTTGCGGTAGAAAAAGTATCCCGTGAATACAACCATGTACGCTTAAAGCGCACCTTTATTGAAAATAATGATAAGTTTGATGAGTTCTTAGAAAGCTTTATTCACGGTAATAAACGTCGCTATAAAGTGAACTTAGACAATACCTTAGATGCGGTTGTATCGAAAGGCTACGAGCAATACTACATTCCACGTGTTACCTCGCTTTATACTTTTTTGAGCTTACAAGGCGACAAGCTTTATCCTAGCCTTGCGTTAACCACAGAAAATAACATTTTTATTCAGCGCTATTTTTGTGATGAGCGTAAGTTGTCATGCTTATATAGCATTATAAATCAGCAACGTTTAGGTCACTTGCTCAGTTCACCAGATGCGGTAAAAGAAGAATACCTGTACACCTTCACTCATACCGTTGCTGGCAAAATTTATTACTACTCAGCTACACGAACTGAGCTTGATAGCCAACCACAACTGAGAGATTTATTTTTCGGCTTTGGTAGCCAAAAAGACAGTTGGCAATGCTTTAAGCTTCAGTTGATGCCAAGCCATCCGGAAGATTCGTATATTCCGCTGTCGCTACCAAGCAGTGCTGGTAAAAACATCGAAAAACTAAATAAGCCACCGACACCACGGGTGCAGGGGTTGATTAAAGATGTTAAATATCTACTGATTTTGACCTCGGTGGGTACTAAGTTTGAACAACAAACATACCAACAGCTTGATTATAATAAAGATGCGGTAAACCAACTTAAACAGTTTGGTCACAGTAAGCATAAAACGCCTCCTCATTTAGAGCCTGTGGCACTTGAGTATGTGAACCTTCGTGCTCATAAACGCTATTTATACAAAACAGCTATCAGCATTGAACATCATGAGCAAACAATTACAGGTCATACTCGTGATTTGTCTGTGATGGGCTTGCAAATTGAATGCGACCAACCGGTTGAGTTCAAAAAAGGCGATATCATCAAACTAAACTTGCCTGATTTGCAAAAAATTACCAAAAAGCACGATTTAACAAATCTGGCTTATGAAGTAATGGCTATAAGTAAATCACTGACAACAGTAAATTTAAAAGTGCATAAAGTTGGTGACTTACCGCATATGGCGATTAAGTTTTTCACCGTATTAATCGATAACAACAAAGACAAATTACGTGTTTGTGAAGAAACCCCTAAAATTCCGGGGCTATCAACTGCACTCAGAAATATGGTGACCAAAAGCGTATGCCAATTCCCGTTTTATTTACATAAAGAAGCTGCCCACTTTAAAGCTGGCGCTATTGGCCAAGGCTTATATCCAAGCCCTCTTCATGTACTACTACAAAATTTTGCGTTATTGAACGAAACAACCAGCATCGACGGATTCTTATCAACGGATCAAATTACAGAAGTGATCACCCCGTTGATCAAAGACCGTAGTCGCCAAGATCCACCTCTGCCATTTACCCTATTTGTTCGCTTTGATCCGCGCCAAGCCGAAATAAGCGATGCAATTACCAGCCGCTGTATTAGTGAAGATGATTACAAACCACAAACTTTGTTTGTGAAAAAAGCGCTGAAAAACGATTTAGTCTTTGTATTTCGTTTATATGTATCACGAACTGGTCGCCCTGATATTGATTACTTAGCGAATGAACTCAAATATATTAGTCAGTACGCATTACATAAAGCAAAAGACTTAGAAGAAGCACTATGGGCAGTAGCTGGTGTGGGTGATTTAATTGATATAACCGAAGAAGCGCTTACCCATTTTGATATTGACCAAAGGCTGATCAATGAAATGAGCAAACGCAAAGCGACTTGGTTAAAGCGAGTAATCTAACGGTAGAGAGAGTAAGTAAGCAACTTGCAGTAATGAGCCTTCATTAATTGCAGTTTGTGCTTGCTCAACTACTTTAGGTTTACCATGCACAGCAACACCAAGCCCTGCCGCAGCCATCATTTTCAAATCGTTCGCACCATCACCCATAGCAACAGTTTGGCGGTTGTTTAATGTAAGCTTTTGTTCGATTCGTTTAAGTACACGGGCTTTTTCCTCAGCATCAACAATCGTGCCTATGACCTTGCCTGTTAAACAGTTATCTTTAAATTCAAGGGTATTGGCATGCACTTCATCTAAATCAAGCAGTGACTGTACTTGCTCAGCAAATGGCACAAAACCACCTGATGCTATTGCTAAATGCCAGTTATGCGCTTTTAGGTATTGGCATAATTCACTCACGCCCGGCATTAGCGGTAAACGCGCTTTTAAGCCATCAATTAAGTCTACATCGATACCTTCAAGCTTAGCGACACGTTGCTTTAAGCTTTGTGCAAAATCCAGCTGACCGGCCATTGCTTGTGCGGTTACAGCGGCAACTTCGTCATAAACATCGGCAAGGCGCGCTATTTCGTCGATGC
This sequence comes from Pseudoalteromonas sp. UCD-33C, assembly GCF_001306895.1. Lineage (NCBI taxonomy): Bacteria > Pseudomonadati > Pseudomonadota > Gammaproteobacteria > Alteromonadales > Pseudoalteromonadaceae > Pseudoalteromonas > Pseudoalteromonas sp. UCD-33C. The sequence goes on from NZ_LJTB01000001.1 coordinate 244,206, forward strand.
ACTCGATAGTAATGGCTGTTGAGTCCATATCCATCAGCAATAAACCTGGTTCATTCACTGTTGGTGGATTTGTTAATTGCACCAGTTGAATACCCAATTGCTTAGCAAACTCAACTAATACCAAAGGGCTTAGTGCTGTTGTTGTATCGCTATGAAAGCTCCACGCTACTGGCATATCTGAGATTGGCTGATAACAACAAAGCGATAAATTGCTAAACCCTTGCGCTGCTAAAAAATCGCTAATAGCAAGTAATTGCTCAGCATTAAGCTCATTACCAAAGGCAACACTGAACACGCCTTGATTTGCTTTTGGCGTAAAGTCTGTTGTAATAAGGTGTTTGTTTTCAATTTTATACCAGCAATTTAGGCTGACTTGTTCTGCTAAATTTGCTGAAGGTGTAGCAGCTAAGCTAAGCTGTGACATAGTGGCTCCACATTAGACTTATGTCTGTCCTTGGTCGTGCATTTGGCACTCGCACTCAAGGGGCTGTTAAAGTTATCATGTTGTACCATCAAATTTAAAAGCTGTCAGTAACGTATACGGTGACTATGAAAAATAACCAACTTAAAATTCCCTTTTCAGCCACTTATCGCCAACGTGTTGTGCGCTTGAGCTTGGCTGCAGCCTGTTTTGTGCTGTTAAGTTGGGTTGCCATGAATAGTAGCTTTCAAAGCCACCAATTACTTTATGATAGTGCTGACAGCACCGCGATAAGCTTAACCAAGTTTATGGCACTAAATGCAAAAACCCCACTGCAAGAAAAAAACAAACCAGAGTTAAATGCTTTGTGTAATCATATTGCTGAAGATGAGTATGTTTTAGCGGCAACGATTTACGATCAACAAGGTATTCAAATTGCGGCCAGCGATAATTGGCAAAGTCACCACACTTTTGGTTTATTACCTGATTCAACGCCGGGTATCAGCAAACTTAAAACCCCATTTGTAGAGCCGGTGATAAGTGATGATGAAAGGCCAATTGGCTTTGTGTCGATTACCTATTTAACGCAGGCTTCTATTGCAACCAGCCACAGTAGTTTTCATGATTTAGGTCGCCAAGTGTTATTAATGTTAGTGATCACCTGTATTTTTACTTGGCAGCTAGGGCGCGGCTTAAAACACTGGCAAATCAACCGTTACATCAAAAAAAGTGCAGAGCAAGAATCATAAAGTTCAGCAGCCAATTTCTGCTTTGTATCGCCTGTAACGCCTTTAAGCTCACATAGATGAGCAAACACATCGCGCACCTTAAGTGGTGTATTAATCTGCCCTTGAAAACCAGCTAGCGGCATTGATGGCGAGTCGGTTTCAAGCACTAAATACTGCGGTTCAATTGTGCTTATAACTTTACGAGTTTTAGCAGCGCGCGGGTAACTAATCACGCCACCAACACCAAGCTTAAACCCTTGTTTAATATAACTATGAGCTTGTTGCTCTGAACCTGAAAAGGCATGAATAACACCTCCATACTTTGGCTTGCAGCGCTTAAATGAGCGAGCAATTAAGTCATGGCTTTGTCTGTGATGTACAATCAGTGGTAAAGCGAGTTGGTTGGCAAGCTCTATCTGCCCTTCAAAAAGCTGCGTTTGTTTATCGAGGTTGTCGATACTGCGATCAAGTCCGCACTCACCGATGGCAATAAACTGCCCAGTATGGGTTTTCGCTAATTGCTCTAGTTCAGCGAGGTGATGAGCTTGGTGGTCAGATAAAAAATAAGGATGTAAGCCTAAAGCAACTGAAATACTTGGCTCTGATTTAGCAAAAGAGAATAGTTTTGTAGATTGTGCCAAGCTCACACCCGGCACAATAAAATGCTCGATCCCTACTTGCTTGCATGCCTTGATGAGCTCTGTGCGAGTCTCATCAAATTCGCCAAAATCAAGGTGGCAGTGGGAATCGATAAAACGCATTTACGGATTTAAACGACCAAACTGCCAACTACCGTCAGCTTGGCGTTGATACATAAAGCGGTCGTGTAAGCGGTGTGCCCCACCTTGCCAAAATTCAATTTTAGTAGGCTCAACACAATAGCCTCCCCAAAAATCAGGCAATGGAATTTCACCCTCTGAAAACTTTTGCTTCATTTTCGCAAATGTTTCCATTAGTACCTTACGCGATGACACAGGACGACTTTGCTGAGATGCCCATGCAGCTAACTGGCTTTCTTTAGGACGCGATAAAAAGTACTTAGCCACAGCAGTTGTTGGTAAAGGTTTAGCTTCACCATAGACAATGACTTGCCGCTCCATGTGGTGCCACGGAAAGTGGAGAGAAATTTTGTTATTTCCTTTAAGCTCCTGCGCTTTGCGCGAGCCGGTATTGGTAAAAAACACAAAGCCATTTTCATCAAGATGCTTTAACAGCACAATACGCTGTGAAGGCTGACTATGTTCATCAACCGTTGCGACGACCATCGCCGTAGGATCAGGCAAATTAGTGGCAACAGCTTGCTCAAGCCATTTTTCAAACTGCTTGATTGGAGACGCATCAAGCATGTCTTCAGATAAACCATCCTGTAAATATTCACGGCGAATATCTTCAAGTTTCATAAAATTCCCTCTATCGCTACTATCAGCTATCAGCTATCAGCTATCAGCTATCAGCTATCAGCTATCAGCTATCAGCTATCAGCTATCAGCTATCAGCTATCAGCTATCAGCTATCAGCTATCAGCTAAAGATTAATCAAGGTTATTGAGCTGTCAATTTTGTTGGGTTTCGCTGCGCTCTACCCAACCTACGAAGCTAGGTTCTAGGTTCTAGGTTCTACAAGCTACTCCCCTAGCGCCTAGAGTCTAGAGCCTTCGATTTATGTTGGGTTTCACTGTGCTCTACCCAACCTACGAAGCAGAATTCACCTAAGTAGTTTAGCCTAAGATAAGGCGGAAAACCGACTTATCCCTATGAGCATACGTGTTTTGTATGTGATTAGGGTCAGTCGGTTTGACAACGCAGTATTAGGTTAAAATACGACGGTGATTACATTTGCTCCATGACTTCGATACCTAAAAGATCCAATCCTGACTTCAGTGTCTTAGCAACCAAATTACACAGTACTAAACGGCTGTCACGAACACTTGGCTCTACGCCTTCTTTTAGAACTGGGCATGCTTCATAGAACGTCATGTATAGGCTTGCTAGTTCGTATAGGTATCCACATAATACGTGCGGTGTCGCTTCGCTGATCATTAGATCGAGTACTTCTTCTAACTGAAGAAGTTTAAGTGCCAGCGCTTTTTCTTGTGGCTCGTTGATTGCAATATCTGCTGTTAATGACGCAGCATCGATACCTGATTTACGGAAAATACTGCGAACACGTGTGTATGCATATTGTAAGTAAGGCGCTGTCGCACCTTCAAAGCTCAGCATAGTGTCCCAGTTGAAGATATAGTCGCTAGTACGGTGCTTAGAGAGATCCGCATATTTTACTGCGCCAATACCTACTTTACGGGCAATTTCGCTACGCTCTTCGTCGCTTAAATCTGACTCACGCTCAGCAAGCTTAGCTGCGGCACGAGTGATTGACTCTTCTAGCAAATCAGCAAGCTTAACGGTACCGCCAGTACGTGTTTTGAATGGCTTACCGTCTTCACCCATCATGGTGCCGAATGGGCAGAATTCATAACTTGTTTCATCACGTAATAAACCGGCTTTACGTGCTGTTAGCTCAACTTGATTGAAGTGTAAGCTTTGACGTGCATCTACAAAGATTAGGATACGATCAGCACCCAGTTTATTAGAACGGTAATCACAAGCAGCTAAGTCGGTTGTCGCATATAAGAAACCACCACCTGATTTCTGTACGATAAACACTGAAGGCTCACCGTCTTTGTTAGCTAGTTCATCTAAGAACACCACTTGCGCACCATCAGACTCAACAGCAATATCTTTGTCTTTTAAAAGTGCGATGATGTTTGCAAGTTCGCTGTTGTATGCACTTTCAGCCATGATATCATCTTGCGTAAGTGTGACGTTTAGACGCTTATAAACTTCTTCAGAATGCTTTACAGAAGTGGCAATGAATAACTTCCAAAGTTTTTCACAGTGTGCGTCGCCGCCTTGTAATTTAACAACGTAATTACGGGCTTTGTCGGCAAACCCTTCTTCATCATCAAAGCGTTTTTTCGCATCACGGTAGAAGGTTTCAAGATCGGCCAGCGCTACAGACTCTAAGTCTACACCTTGGTTGATTTGATCTTCTAAGTGCGCGATTAACATACCAAACTGAGTACCCCAGTCACCCATATGGTTTTGACGAACAACTTCATCACCACGGAACTCAAGGGCACGAACAACTGCATCACCAATGATGGTTGAACGTAAGTGGCCTACGTGCATTTCTTTAGCAAGGTTAGGTGATGAGTAATCAACAACTACTTTTTGTGCTGTTGCATGTGGCGCAACTGCTAGCTTTTCGTCTTCGTTTGCTGCTTTTAAGCTAGCTGATAAAAACTCAGGCTTTAGGTGAATATTGATAAAACCTGGGCCCGCGATTTCAGTTTTTTCTGCGATATCAGCAAGGTCTAGGTTATCGATAATTTTTTGTGCAAGTTCACGCGGGTTTGATTTTAATTTTTTAGCCGCGCCCATTGCGCCATTGATTTGGTAATCACCAAACTGTGGACGTGTACTTTGTGTTACCGCTGGGTTAGTGTCTTCAGGTAACCCTGCTGCAACCATAGCAGCAATTGCTTTGTCGATTAAAAGAGTACGAATATTCATTGTAATTTTTACCTTTATGGCCCGCTGTACGGGCACTTAAATTTGAAGCAGACTTAGCGTATTAGTTTTCGCGCGTGTGGTTAAACTTGATATCTGGATAGCGTTCCATCGACAAGTTTAGGTTTACACGGCTTGGGGCGATATAAGTAAGGTTATCGCCACCATCAAGCGCTAAGTTGCTTTCGCACTTACGCTTAAACTCTTCAAGCTTTTTGGTATCGTCTGAGCTTACCCAACGTGCAGTGTTAACACTCACACCTTCGTAAATCGCATCAACGTTGTATTCTGCTTTTAAGCGCGCAACAACCACATCAAACTGTAGTACACCGACCGCACCAACGATTAGGTCGTTATTGATAAGCGGTCTAAATACTTGCACAGCACCTTCTTCAGATAACTGAACTAAGCCTTTTAACAATTGCTTTTGTTTTAATGGATCTTTTAAGCGAATACGACGGAATAATTCTGGCGCGAAGTTAGGAATACCACCAAACTTCATTTTTTCACCTTGCGTGAAGGTATCACCAATTTGAATTGTACCGTGGTTGTGTAAACCAATGATGTCACCTGCGTAAGCATCTTGCGCTCGTTCACGGTCACCGGCCATGAAGGTTACCGCATCAGAAATACTGACTTGCTTACCAATACGCACATGATTCATCTTCATACCTTGGCTATATTTGCCAGAAACAATACGCATAAAGGCGATTCGGTCACGGTGTTTAGGGTCCATGTTCGCTTGGATTTTAAATACGAAACCAGAGAAGTTATCTTCAGTTGCCGCTACTTGGCGGTCTTCTGTTTCACGTGGTAATGGCGCAGGAGCCCACTCAGTTAAGCCATCAAGAACATGGTCAACACCAAAGTTACCAAGTGCTGTACCAAAGTAGACTGGTGATAATTCGCCAGCTAAGAACTGATCTAAATCAAATTCGTGTGATGCACCAATTACCAGCTCTAGCTCTTCACGAAGCTGCTCAGCAAGTTCGCTACCAATCGCAGTATCAAGCTCAGGGTTATCTAAACCTTTAATAACGCGCACTTCTTGAATTGTGTGGCCTTGACCTGTGCTGTACAAAATCGTTTCTTCACGGTGAATGTGGTAAACACCTTTAAACTCTTTACCACAACCAATTGGCCAAGTTACCGGCGCACAGGCAATGTTTAGCTCAGTTTCAACTTCGTCTAATAACTCCATTGGATCACGAATATCACGGTCACACTTATTCATAAAAGTTACGATAGGTGTGGTACGTAAACGTGTTACTTCCATTAATTTACGAGTACGATCCTCAACACCTTTCGCTGCGTCGATTACCATTAGGCATGAGTCAACCGCAGTCAGTGTACGATAAGTATCTTCAGAGAAGTCTTCGTGTCCTGGAGTATCAAGTAAGTTAACTAGACGCTCATTGTAAGGAAATTGCATAACAGACGTAGTTACCGAGATACCACGTTCTTTTTCCATTTCCATCCAGTCTGATTTTGCGTGCTGGTTTGAGCCACGACCCTTTACGGTACCCGCTTTTTGAATCGCTTGTCCGAATAACAGAACTTTTTCTGTAATAGTGGTTTTACCCGCATCCGGGTGCGAGATGATCGCAAAGGTGCGTCGTTTATTAATTTCGGTAGTTAAATTAGACATGTAAGCTGCTTTTAGTCATAACAAAGCGCACTTAACTGCCTTATAAATTATAAAGCTCGGTGCGCACTGTAAAAATAAAATAGAATTGCCAAGTATTATACCTTGTTTGTCTTAGCCAAAAAAGCAGCGATTGTAAGTAATTATTCACCTTTCGTTGCGGATTTTCGTTGTTCACTTTTTTGCTAAGCTTGTGTAATCAAGTTGTAACGCATACTATTGATAAATTGCACGGAGGGATATCAATTTAGGTCATGAAAACCAGTAAGCTCAGTATTCGATTATTATGGTATATCACACCATTAGTGATCTTACCTTTGTTGTTTTTAGGTGGCTTTACGTTAACCAATGTGACCAATTCAACAAAAAAACAAGCTGAGCTGATTGTCAGTCGCTTTGTTGAGCAACAGCAGCAAAAAATCTTCAATTACATTGACTCATTTCACTCGATTACCCGCTTGCTTTCGACCTCCCCTGTATTAGCAGACTTTTTAGCCCGCGAACCTGAATCAAAAAATCAATACATTGAACGCCTTGGCGAATTAATGAATGTATTTGCAAGTTATTCAGAAGCTTACCCTGACATTGTAAGTATTAACTATGTTGCCCCAGATGGTAAAAGCGATGCATTTTATTCAAGCCAATTAACTCCTGCGCCGAAAAGTTACCCGTTTTTTGATCAAGTACTGCAATCAAATTTGCGCCAACAGCAATTTATGATCTCCAAAGAAGATGGCTCGACTAGCCTGTACTTTGTGCACCCCATTTATAATATCGATTACTACTTAAAACAGCCGCAGCAACTTGGGTTCATTGTTGTCCATGTTGAACCATCGATATTAAATGCCAGTATTTTAGAAGCGCCTTTTAATAACACCCTAAATTTGTTTTTGACTACTAAAGGGCAAATTTTGTTTAGCTCAGACTATGACTTACGTGGCAGCTACTTAAGTGAATACGAGCTTGAACAAATAAAGAGTTTGGCCGATTACGGCAAACTAGCCAGTATTGAGCTGTCGAGTATCGATAAAGAAGAGCGCATCATCTACGCGGTACAAATGACCGACGGTGATTATTTTATTTCAACCACTCCCAAAGATTTGTTGTATCAATCAGGTAAAGCCATCAGTTTAATTACTGCATTAATTGTTATTATTTCGGTGATTTCACTGCCTATTTTGATCTACATTGTGGTGCGCAACTTACTACTCACCCCAGTCGAACTATTAGGGGCTGCAAGTCATCGAGTTGGTGATGGTGATTTATCGGTGTATTTGCCCGCCCATACAAATGATGAAGTAGGTGTGCTTTTTAATGACTTCAATCATATGGTGAACCAAATTCGTCATTACCAAGACGAGCTTGAAGAATATAAGCATCACCTAGAAGAAAAAGTAGAAAGCCGTACTAAAGCCCTCGAAGCAATGAATAGCAAACTAGAAGTGGCAATTGCGCAAGCTGAACAAGCAAACCAACTGAAAAGCCGCTTTTTAGCGAATATGAGTCATGAAATTCGTACTCCACTTACCGCAATTATGGGCTTTACAGAGCAACTTCTGCACAACAAAGATGCGGTGAATGATGAGCAGCATTTAAGCACCATTTTACGTAACTCTAAGCACTTGCTTGAGCTCATCAATAACATTCTTGATTTATCAAAAATTGAAGCTGAAAAACTCGCCGTTGAACGCGGGCCTTGTAATGTAGTGCAGCTTATTCATGATATTGATTCGATTATTCGACCACTGGCTAATGAGAAGCAACTGGCGTTTAATATCAACTACAAGCTACCAATACCCAAAACAATTAATAGCGATACCACACGTTTAAAACAAATCTTGATCAATATTGCCAGCAATGCGGTTAAGTTCACTGAGAAAGGCAGCATCTCGATTGATATTAGCTACAACAGCGAAAAACAGCATTTACAATTTGCTATTCAAGATACCGGTATCGGTATGTCTGAGCGCGAAGTCGAACGGGTATTTAAACCGTTTGAACAAGCCGATGCGACGACAACTCGCCGCTTTGGTGGTACGGGTCTTGGCTTGTGTATATCGAAGAACTTAGCCCAGTTATTGGGTGGTGATGTACAGCTTATTAGTGAACCTGGAAACGGCAGTTGTTTTACCGTACAAGTTGCTGCTCACTTAAATGCCGAACAGCTTAAGTACGAGGCCTTTATTCATAGCTATGAGCAACTATCGCCAAGTAAAGACGTTCAGCTTTCATTTGCAGCAAACAGTTTTGATGCCAATATACTGGTGGCCGAAGATAACCCAGATAACCAGTTGCTAATAAAACTGCTGTTACAAACTTGGGGGCTTGAGCCAGACATCGCGAAAAACGGTGCAGAAGCAGTAGAAATGGCATTAGTTAATGATTATCAGCTCATCATCATGGATATGCAGATGCCAGTCATGGGTGGCTTAGAAGCAACGCAAATGCTACGTCACGCAGCCTATGATGGCCCTATCATTGCGCTTACAGCCAATGTAATGAAAACCGATGTTGACACCTACATTGAAGCGGGCTGTGATGAAGCACTCGCCAAACCAATCGACAAAGATGCTCTAGAGCAAGTGCTTGTAAGCTACTTACACATTGAAAAAGACAGTCAAAACAAGTGGGAAAACTTACTAAAAAGTGAAAAGTTCCAACAAATTAACGACAACTATCGCTCAAAATTACCTGATTACTTAAGCCAAATAGTACAGTTGTATCGCGCTAAAGAATGGGAAGCGCTACGTTCATTAGCACACAGCTTAAAAGGCAGTGCGGGGTGTTTTAGTTTTGAAGCTATTCACAAGACAGCTGGTCAGCTTGAAAATGCGCTACGCAGTAATCAAACTGAACAGGTGGAGCAATGCTACGATGCGCTTATCAATGCCCTTGAAGAAGCATTTTAAAGGCTAAAGCTCATACCCATTAAAATTGCGTCTTCGTTGCCTGTCGCGGTTGGATAGTAGTTCTTACGCACCGACATATGTGAAAAGCCAGCACTTTCATACAGGCCAATAGCAGGAGCATTCGACTCACGCACTTCTAAGAATAGGTTTTCGGCTTGGTGCTGCTCGCCGTGCTCAATAAATGCATTTAACAACTGCTTAGCAATGCCCTGCCCTTGGTACTTCGGCGCAACACAAATATCCATTAAAGTGTAATCTGGGCCTGCTTGTTCACCAATATAAAAACCTAGCATCTCATCACCTTGAAAAGCGGCCAGGTTAAAATAACGCCCAGCTAAACACGACAGCATGGTTTTCTCTGTCCACGGGTGACTATGGCAGGCGTTTTCAATAGCCATTAACTGGCTAATATAGGTTGCATCTACAGGTTTAAAGCTTATCAAGTTGTTCACCGATTAAAGACCAAAGTTGTTTTTTCTGTTCGCCATTGAGCTTATCGCTTGGTAAGCCTAAGCAGCCCTCTTGCCAGCTAATACTCGTTGCTTTAACGATTTGAGTAATAACTAACGGCGCAAATGCTTTTTCGAGGTCTTGGTGAAACTGTAACGGAAGCGTCAGTGTTTCTTGTTGAGTGTTTGGTATCTGTTCGCCAGAAGTATCAGGCGCAGTTCGATAGTGTTGATTCAACTCTAAAGATTGTACAGAGAATATCGCAGCGTAACTTGGATTCATAACAACTCAATCATGATTAAGAGCAAGTAATATAGGGAGATTTGCGATTAAAGTAAAGAAGGAAGAAATGGCAGGGGCGGAGAGATTCGAACTCCCAACCGTCGGTTTTGGAGACCGCTGTTCTACCAATTGGAACTACGCCCCTGCAATGACGACGAATTATATAGAGCTTTTTTCAAAGGTAAAGTAAAAAAACACAGTTTTTAGTTTAACTGCTTCTTAAATAAACAAAACGGCGAATTAGCAAGCTAATTCGCCGTTTTTGTACCAATTCAGGTCAGAATAATAAAATTATTCCCACTCGATTGTTGCCGGTGGCTTACCTGAAATATCGTAAACAACACGTGAGATACCATCGATTTCGTTGATGATACGGTTAGAAACCACACCTAAGAACTCATAAGGTAAATGTGACCAACGTGCCGTCATAAAGTCGATTGTTTCTACACAACGTAGCGATACAACCCAGTCGTATTTACGCGCATCACCCATTACACCGACCGATTTAACTGGTAAGAATACAGTGAAGGCTTGACTTACTTTGTGGTAAAGCTCAGCTTTGTGTAGTTCTTCAATGAAGATAGCATCTGCGCGACGTAGTAAGTCACAGTACTCTTTCTTGATTTCACCAAGTACACGAACACCTAAACCAGGACCCGGGAATGGGTGACGGTAAAGCATGTCGTATGGTAGACCAAGCTCAAGACCAATTTTACGTACTTCATCTTTGAATAGCTCACGTAACGGCTCAACAAGACCCATTTCCATGTCGTCTGGTAAACCACCTACGTTGTGGTGAGACTTGATTACGTGTGCTTTACCTGTTGCTGATGCAGCAGATTCGATTACGTCTGGGTAGATAGTACCTTGACCTAACCATTTAGCACTTTTCAGCTTTTTAGCTTGCTCGTCAAAAACTTTAATGAAGGTATGACCAATCGCTTTACGCTTATCTTCTGGGTCTGACTTACCTGCTAAGTCTGCTAAGAATTGATCTTCAGCATCTACTTTAACAATGTTTAGGCCAAACTTGTTGCCGAACATGTCCATAACTTGCTGACCTTCGTTTAAACGAAGAAGACCGTTATCAACGAATACACACGTTAGCTTGTCGCCGATTGCACGGTGAATAAGCATGGCAACAACAGATGAATCAACACCACCTGATAAACCTAAGATAACTTCGTCATCACCTACAGTTTCCTTAATACGCTCAATAGCATCGTCGATGATTTTAGCTGGTGTCCATAGTTTTTCACAGCCACAGATATCAATCGCGAAGCGCTCAAGTAAACGTAAACCTTGATGAGTATGAGTTACTTCTGGGTGGAACTGTACGCCGTAAAAACGTTTTTCTTCCCAAGACATTGCAGCATGTGGACATGTTGAAGTTTTAGCAGTTGTTTTGAAAGTCTCTGGTACTTCCATAACTTTATCGCCATGGCTCATCCAAACGTCTAGTACGCCTGCACCGCCATCAGTAATGTGGTCTTCGATAGCATCGAATAACGCACAGTTACCTACTTTTTCAACTTGCGCATAACCAAACTCTTTCTTATCAGAGCTGTGAACGCTACCACCAAGTTGCGTTGCCATTGTTTGCATGCCGTAACAGATACCAAGTACTGGAACGCCTGCGTTAAATACATACTCAGGAGCACGTGGGCTGTTTTCAAGTGTTGTAGACTCAGGGCCACCCGACAAAATAATACCTTGTGGATTAAATTCGCGGATTTGCTCTTCAGTTACATCCCATGCCCATAGCTCACAGTAAACACCAATCTCACGTATACGACGTGCGATTAACTGTGTGTATTGCGAACCAAAATCTAAAATGAGAATTCGTGAATCGTGAATGTCTTTGCTCATGGAGTATCTCGTTAGTCAGGAACTGCTCTCCCAAAGGGAGATGATCAATAAATTAGGGCTAGCAAATGCTAGCCCATGTAATTTCAATACCTTAAGGTAATTAACCTAAGCGGTAGTTTGGCGCTTCTTTAGTGATTTGCACGTCGTGAACGTGTGACTCACCCATACCAGCTGAAGTTACGCGAACAAATTGAGGTTTAGTATTTAACTCTTCAATTGTTGCACAGCCTGTTAAGCCCATTGCACTGCGAAGACCGCCCACTTGTTGGTGAATGATTGTCGCGATAGGACCTTTATAAGCAACACGGCCTTCGATACCTTCAGGAACAAGCTTGTCTGCTTCGTTCGATTTTTGGAAGTAACGGTCTGATGAACCTTCTTTTTGGTCCATAGCACCAAGGCTACCCATACCACGGTATGATTTGTAGTAACGACCTTGATATAGCTCAACTTCACCCGGTGCTTCTTCAGTACCGGCTAACATTGAACCCACCATTACACATGATGCACCAGCAACAAGTGCTTTTACGATGTCACCAGAGAAACGGATACCACCGTCAGCAATAACAGGAATATCACGGCCTTTTAAGCCTTCAACTGCGTCAGAAATAGCAGTAATTTGTGGAACACCACAACCTGTTACGATACGAGTAGTACAGATAGAACCAGGGCCGATACCAACTTTAACAGCATCAACACCCGCATCAGCAAGGGCAATCGCGCCTTCAGCTGTTGCAACGTTACCTGCTACGATTTGTAGATCTGGGTATGCTTGACGTGTTTGTGCAACACGGTCGATAACACCTTGTGAGTGGCCATGTGATGTATCGATAAGTAATACGTCAACACCTGCTTCAACAAGTGCTGCGATACGCTCATCAGTACCCGCGCCAACACCAACAGCTGCACCTACACGTAGACGACCTTGATCGTCTTTACATGCATGCGGCTTGTCTTGTGCTTTTTGATAATCTTTTACAGTGATCATGCCTTTAAGTTTAAATGCATCATCAACTACGAGAATTTTTTCGATACGGTGCTCGTGCATTAGACCTAAGATTTCATCACGGTCTGCACCTTCTTTAACAGTCACTAACGATTCTTTTTTCGTCATTACTGTAGAAACAGGTTGCTCAAGTTTCGTTTCAAAACGCATATCACGGCTTGTCACAATACCAACAAGGTTATTGTCAGCGTCGGTTACAGGGAAACCTGAAAAACCTTTGTCTTCTGAAAGCGCGATAGCATCAGCAATTGTAAGATCCGCAGTCACAGTAACAGGGAAAGAAACAATGCCCGCTTCGTAAGTTTTAACTTTACGAACGTTTTTAGCTTGCTCTTCAATTGTCATGTTTTTGTGGATGAAACCTAAACCGCCCTCTTGCGCTAAAGCAATCGCTAAGCGTGCTTCTGTTACAGTATCCATAGATGCTGAAACTAGCGGCAAGTTAAGATTGATACCACGCGTTAAGCGAGTTGAAATATTTGCCGTGTGTGGCAAAACAGTAGAATGACCTGGTACTAAAAGTACGTCGTCAAAGGTAAGAGCTTCTTTAGCGATTCTTAGCATAGTGCAACTTCTCACATGTGGATCTGAGTATAAGGAATTGCGGCCAAATTTTATCAGCGTTGTGAGCACGAGTAAATAAAATTATTCATTTATTTGTGTTAAAGTACACAGAGAATTTTTTACTGGGGTTTTTAATGGCTTTTACGCAATCAACACAGCCTGTTTACACGGTCTCGCGCCTAAATAAGGAAATTCGCCATGTTCTTGAACAAGGCTTTTCATCGCTTATCTTAAATGGTGAAATTTCTAACTTTATAGCCCCAGCATCTGGACACTGGTACTTTACGTTAAAAGACGACCGAGCACAGGTAAAAGCGGCAATGTGGCGCGGCAATAATCGCGGCCAAACTTTTCGCCCGAGCAATGGTGCACAAGTAACTGTGCGTGCCCGCGTATCTTTATATGAACCTCGTGGTGATTATCAGCTGATTGTTGAGCATATGGCCCCTGCAGGTGAAGGCTTATTAAAGCAAGAATTCGATGCGCTAAAAATGCGCTTAGCTGCCGAAGGTCTATTTAGCTCAGCCCATAAAAAACCATTACCAACCAATATTAATCGCGTTGGGGTGATCACCTCAGCCACAGGTGCGGCTATACGCGATATTCTAACGGTACTTAAACGCCGTGCTCCGCAGCTTGAAGTCGTGATTTACCCAGCTATGGTGCAAGGTGCAGATGCCCACAGCCAATTAATAGAAAAAATAAACATCGCCAATCAGCGCAACGAAGTAGATGTGCTTATATTAGGTCGTGGTGGTGGTTCACTCGAAGATTTGTGGTGTTTTAACCATGAGCAACTAGCTCGCGCTATTTTTGAAAGTCGCTTACCTATTGTTAGCGCCGTTGGTCACGAGGTCGATACCACAATTAGTGATTATGTTGCCGATATTCGCGCCGCAACACCTTCTGCAGCCGCCGAGCTAGTTAGTCCAAATACCGAAGAGCTACATAACAAAGTTACGCAGTTAGTTAGGCACTTAAATCATGCCTTTAAACACTCTTTAGCTGTAAAACGCAGTACTGCCACTCAATTTGAGCATCGCTTGCAGCTATGCCATCCCCGTAATCAACTCAATCAACAAGCGCAAAAACTAGATGAACTTAGTTTGGCCTTACACAGCGCAATGAGTGGCAAAATCCAGCGATATGAGCGAGTACTTGCTAACCTAACACCACGCTTAATGCAAAGCTCTCCTGAAAAGCAGCTAGCGAAAAGCGAGCATCAACTGGCGCAATTGCATGCCCGCCTCACACAAGCGATGCAGCAACAACTTTCAAGTTCTCGAAACCAGCTTTCTTTACAAGCGAGCCGTTTAGATTCTGTGAGCCCACTCAGTGTGTTAGCACGTGGTTATAGTATTACTAAAAACCAGCACGGTAGTGTAGTGAAATCGGTTAACGATGTAAGTTCTGGTGAGCTTATAACCACCGAGCTTGCAGATGGGCAGCTACAATCAAAAGTTGTATAAAATTACTGCGTGCTTGCGATGATTGTTAGACTATCGTCACTTGAGGTGGTGGAGGTAAATTTAAATTGCTTCCACCAGCTTTGTTCCATCATCTTATCGGTCATGTTACGCCAATAATGACTTGGCAAATCATCAACATCCTCTGGTTGCAATAGCTTAAACTGACACACAGAGCTTTTGCATGTAGAGACACTGAGCTGTGGTTGCACTGGTAAATCGGCCATGATTAAAAAATCACTCATGGCTGTTTCAACTTGGTAGGCCCAAGCCTCATCCCGAGATTGCTCTTCTAACAAGGTATAAAGTTCATCCAGGTGTGAGTCGATTTGCTGAGGAGGTATCGCACTTGAACGGTAACTAGCAATCACAGCTTGTTGATTTTCGACTTGTAACTTTAACTCTGCTATTTGTTGCTCAAGCTCGCTTTTGCTATCAGCTACTGAACTATCTGAATTAACTTCAGCGACTTGTTTATTAATAACAGGCGCTATAGCAGTGGCTTGCTGCTCTGGTGCTTGAACTATTTGTTCTTCAACAAATTCTTGCTGATAAGTGTGTGGCTGTTGTTGTGGGTCTGATTGAAAAAGTGACATAGCGACAGCGCCACAAATAAATGACGCTGTAACTGCTAATCCGAAGGATAACTTAGACAATTCCATTGCTCTTTTAAAGTGTAAAACTACAACATAGCACTGGTGTGGGAGGCATTACTAGCGGTAGTCGTACCATCATCTAAAAAGTTTTGGTTCATGCTCTCTGCTGGACAGGGACAGCTCGGTTTGCCGACCACTTTTGCAGGTACCCCAACCACAGTTGTATGTGCTGGAACTGCACTTAACACGACAGAGTTTGCACCAATACGCGCCCCCTCTCCTACTTCGATATTACCTAGTACTTTTGCACCTGCGCCAATCAAAACACCGGCGCGAATTTTTGGATGGCGGTCACCTTGCTCATTACCCGTACCACCTAAGGTTACAGATTGTAGAATCGATACGTTATCTTCAATAACTGCTGTTTCACCAATTACAATCCCAGTTGCATGGTCAAACATAATACCATGACCAACTTTACAAGCAGGATGGATGTCAACGCCAAATACTTCTGAGGTTCTGCTTTGAATGAAGCGAGCAAGCTCTTTTCGGTTTTGTTGCCATAAACAATTTGCGAGTCGGTGTGCTTGTATTGCATGGAAGCCTTTAAGGTTCAAAATAACAGTTAAGTAACTATCGGCCGCAGGGTCGCGATCTTTAACTGCTTTTATGTCATGAGCCACATGCGTCAGCATTAGATCACATTTAACAAAGGCTTGGTCGAATAATTCACGGATAGTAAATGCTGATACCACCGCATCTGCAAGTTTATTTGCCACAATAAAGCTCAGCGCCGAACCTAAGCATTCATGATTTAACACACACGAATAAACGTGACTTGCTAAAAGCGGTTCACGGGAAACGACTTCGTTTGCTTCATCTCGAAGCTTTTGCCAAATTTCATGACGCATAATATTGCCTTTCTGGTTGTACCTAACTGCTAAGCCTTAAGTTTAACGGATTTGTAGCAAGATGTACTAACCCGTTGTTTATTTGTTCTGGTTATATCTAATAACCAGAGTAACAATACCTATTTTTACTCTTTTTGCTGTGCTTTTTTGCCAATCGCATATGACAGTAGCAAATTCTAACTCTAGCCTAGCAACTTAATTAAAGTGCTTATTTTTCAATAACAAGACAGATATGACATCTTGTCTGTCATATGCCAAAATAGGCACTGACATATCGCTGACGGCGTAAAAAACAAAAATAATCATTAAATTTACATCATCAACTTAACAAGGAAACGATGATGAAAAACGACGTACTAAACTCACACAAGCTAGGTTATAAATTTTACTTTCAAGATGGTGACAACCAAGTCGCATGCTTTGGTCATATCATGAGCGGTAAAGAAAAAGTATATGTAAACGACGAATTGGTTAGTGAAAAACGCAGCTTCGGCTTTAAAAGTCATCATGACTTTAGCTACCAAGGTAATGCTTATGCAGTCAAATTCGAGATGCAGAATATACTGACAGGCAAGCTTGAATGTTCGTTTTATAAAGCAGACAAATTAGTTAAACAGAGCACACAAACCTCACTTACTGATAATCCAAAACAAGTGGCTTTGGTTACCTTGGGCTGTTTTATTGGTGGGGCAATATCGGGTTATGCTGTCGTTACTTTTATTGAACCATTTCTTGGGAAGTAAGTAATGCAACTGAACCCCAATACAATAAAAGCACTTAGGCTTAAATTCGATTGGACACAGCAGCAACTAGCCGATGCCAGTGATGTAAGCCTACGTACCATTCAACGAGTTGAAAAAGAAGGTGCGGCATCAAAAGAAACCACTATGAGCCTATGCGCAGTTTTTGAAGTGCGCCAAGGTGAGCTTATTAAGCTCGATGACGAAACACCAGAACAAAGCACAACACATGCAGTGAGTAAGCAAAATCTCGCTGCAATCGTAGCGGCTTCTTCGTTTGTAAGTTTTGCGCTTGGTATGGCAACGGTATTTGTTATTTTTTAGGAGTGATAGATGACCAAAGAACAACGCGGCTACGCTACACTTATCGGCTTTGTAATAGCAACCATGCTATTTGCACTAGCAGTTAAAATTGGCGCAATGCTTTAGCATTTCTAAGCATATAAATAAAATATAACTGTCAGAACTGAGCGTTGAGCTAGGTGCTGGCAGTTTTTTCATATCAGCACCTACAGATATCTGTAGATATCTACTTTCAAATAGCCAAGCTATAAGTAAAAGACAATACCTTATTAATTGTTTTTTATGTAAACCACGGTGAAAACCCAGCATTTATTGCTAATCTTAAAAAAGTGACAATGGCTAGGAACTAATGTGGTTGAATCAAGAGAGTTTCTAAAATCAATACTCGATACGATCTCTGAGCATATTGTGGTGATTAATGACTCGGGTGATATCAAGTTTGTAAATCGAAGTTGGCAGACATTTGGCGATGAAAATAATTGCCAGTGTAACACTCAATGGGAAGATCAAAACTACCTTGCTATTTGCAAATCAGCTGCTGCCAATGGCGATGAATTTGGTGCAAAAGCCTACACCGGAATAAACCAAGTTATCACTCAACAGCTCGCAGAGTTTTACCTCGAATACCCTTGCCACAGTGATACCGAAAACCGCTGGTTTATGATGCGCGCAGTGCCTTTAAAACTTGGCACAGCAGGTTATGTTGTGATCAGCCACTTGAATATTACCGAACGTAAAATCGCCGAGCAGCAAGTACAAGAACTCGCCCGTATCGATGGCCTCACACAAATAGCTAACCGACGTCATTTTGATGATTTTTATAAACAGGAATGGAGTCGCTGTGCACGTTTAAAGCACCCCTTGTCGTTAGCCATGATCGACCTTGATAACTTTAAGTCTCTTAATGACAACTTTGGTCATCTGGTGGGTGATATTTGCTTGAAAGAAGTGGCAAAACTATTACCAGATTATACTCGCAGACCTGGTGACTTGTGCGCTAGATACGGCGGTGAAGAATTTGTACTGGTACTTGGTAACACGCAAAGCCATCAAGCACAAAAACTCGTGACGCGTTTTATGGCAGCGATAAATACGCTTCAATTACCAGAGCTTGCCGGTCATCCCTTGACGGTTAGTATTGGTTTAGCAACTATCTGCCCTAGTAGCATTGATGATGCCATGTTACTCATTGAAATGGCTGATAGTGCGCTTTATCAAGCAAAAGAAGCTGGCCGAAATCAGCTTGTGGTTGCTGATAACATCGAGCCATTAAACATAGAAAAATGCCCCTGATTAGGGGCATTGATTAGAGCCTGTTTATTCAGTTATTACTGAAATACTTTTTCGACATCAAGTACTGAAATGTTTTTCGCTGGTATTGCAAGCTTATAGTCTGCAATCACTTTATCTTCAGCAACAAGTTCTGCTGGTTTTTCAGCGTTATACACCATTGGTGATGTTTGCTCTGAAGCTAGGAGTTTTTGCATGTCTTTGCCATCACCTGTAATAAACACATAGTGAATATTCTCTGTTTGCAGGTTATCGCGAATAACACGGTTAACATCATCAAGGGTTAGCTTTTCAAGCTTGCCGCGCACATAGTCAACAAAGCTCTCAGTGTTATAGAACTCACTATCAAGTGCATAGCCTAACTGGCGATCTTGGCTTGCAACCATTTGTGGCACAAAGTTAATTAAGAAGTTACGAGTCGCTTCAAAATCTTCTTTGCTGATGCCATTTTTAATTAGCTTATCAAGCTCAAATAATGCCGTACGCGTTGCAAAGTGCGCATCGTTATTAGAACGAAGCGGACGTAACCACACTTGGAAAATTTGCTCTGAACGACCTAAGTTAGCATCAGGTTTCGTTTGGAACATACCGCGCGGGAAGTACTCAATGTATGCATAGTCACCATAGTTCATACCACGGGTTTGACGAATGCGCTGATACAAGAAGCTGTTTGAGCTGCGGTGTTCACCAAAGTAAGAGCGCACTAACCAAAGCGCTGTCCAGTCATCGCTGCTACGAATTGTATCGATTGGGAAACCAAATGACACAGCGGTAGATTGCGCTGATTTTTCAACAATCGTTGCATGATGACCTTTAAGTTCTGGCGCATCAGGAATCGTTAAGCGGCTTTCTTTACCTTGAGGAAGCGATGTTAAATCTTTCATCATAGTCGATTTAACATCACCCGGAATCGCACCAATTAGACCCACTGTTAATTTAGATTGAGCAAACTGGTTAGCATAAAACGCTTTTACATCGTCAAGTGTCAGTGCTTCAAGGTCTGATAAATCGCCATAGTTATAGCTTTCATACGGATGGCCTTTATAAAGCTGATGATATAGCACTTCTTTACCTAGCTCTTCGTCATTTGACGCTTTCAGACCTGCTTTAATGCTATCAATAAGCTCTTTTTTCAGGCGTTTAAAATCATCTTCTCTAAAGCCAGGGTTTAACAACTGGTCGCTAACAAGTGCATACCACTGCGCGGCATTGTCTTTATGTACACGACCACGAAGTGAAATCATCTCTTTATCGATTTGATAGCCAAAGCTTCCCGCTAGTGGATATAACGCTTTTTGAATATCTTTGTAGCTCATAGTTTCTGAGCCACCTTGCGCTAGCATCGCTGCAGTGAGTGCTGCTAAACCTTTTTTACCATGTGGATCAGCCGCTGCGCCGGTATTAAATAACCAGTTAACATCAACCAGTGGTGAGCTATTGGTTTTATCAAGTACTTTAAAGTGACGCTCTGTTGGGGCTTGCTCGATACTGGCAACCAAGGCATTTAAATCAACTTCTTGCTCAAAACCAGCCACTTTATCAAGCGCCGACATTGTCACCGTAGTACGGCTCGGATCAACAAAATATTTGTTTGCTACCGCTTTGATATCATCCGGAGTGATGCTGTCAGCTGTGGCATAAAGTTGGTTAATCACTTCAGGATCACGCTCAAAGTGCATGTAGCTTGCAAGTGTTGAAGCGATTGACTGCGATGAATCAAGACCATTTATAAAGCTATACTTTAGGTTTGATTTTAAATCCGCTAACTTTTGCGCATCTACTAACTCAGTACGCGCTTGTGCATAGGTACGGTTAATCGCATCACGGGCTTTAGCCAGGTCCGCTTCGTTTTCGACTTTTACAAACACATGTAATAAACCCGGATCTTTAGTATCTGGGTTATAGGTAAACATTTGGCTGGCAATTTGTTTATCAACAACAAGCTCTTGATAAAGTGCCGAGTTGTTAGAGAAATACAGCTGTGAGATCAAATCAAGAGCGGCACGGTCTTTTTGAGTAGGATCCCATGCAGTGCCTTTGTATGACACAAGCAACCAGTGGCCTGGTAAACCATCATTTTTTTCATGTACATATTTTGCGGCTTGTTGCTTTGGTTCAACAGGAATATCTGCTTGGTAATCACCTTTTTTCCAATTACCCCAATGCTTTTTCACCATTGCCATGGTCTCTTGTGGATCAACATCACCAACAATGACTAAAGATACATACTCAGGCTTATAAAATTTAGCGAAAAACTCTTTACCATAGGCCATTTGATCAGGCATAGCTTCAATGTCTTCGAAAAAGCCCATGGTGGTGTGCTTATAGGTATGCTTTTCGAATGCTTCGTTACGAACCGCAGAAAGTAACTTACGAATTGGGCTAGCATTATTCTTTAAATACTCACCTTTTACAGTCAGCGCTTCGGTGCGGAACTGCTCTTCGCTGTAAGTCAGGTTTTGGAAAATATCAGCTTCAATTTCGAGTACTTTATCTAAGTGCTCTTTTGAAAAGTTTAAGTGATAGTTAGTGTAATCGTTGGTCGTATACGCGCGATTATCAACACCCGAGTTTTTTAAAATATCTGAATACACATCTTGTGGGAATTTTTCAGAGCCTTTAAACATCATATGCTCAAAGAAGTGTGCAAAACCGGTTTTACCTGCTTCAACCTCATTACGTGAACCAACCGATACTGGAATTTGCAGTGACACAACATCTGGGTAATCTGTTTTAACTACCATCACGCGAAGGCCATTCTCAAGCTCTTCTAATAGGTAATCTTGGCTAAATACACGGTTATCATCTTGGCTTACTTGCTGCTCAATTTCGACTTCTTTAACCATCGTTGACTGTGAGTTACTTGCGCAGCCACTTAAAGCAAGTGTTACAGCAACACTGGTTGCTAATAATCTAAATTTCATAATGTTCCCTTGTTAGTTATTTTTCTCATAATCATTGCTGCTTGATTATGCATCAAAGCGCCAGAAAATATGAGGGTCAGAGCAATAATTTATGTAAACAGGTGTGTCAATTTTGCGAAACGCTCAGCTTTAAACTTGAGTAAAATTCATAGTCATTGAAAAACTTTCAAGAAAAAAATCTATCTAGACGTCTAAATGGCTGCTATATTATTTGTCATAGACATTAGCACGAGCTGGAATGAGGATTATGGCTTTATCATTACAAGAGAAAATTGAAGACACCAATCAAGGTGTCTACCTAATTGGTACCACACCACCAAAGTCTGGTACTGATAAAGCACAGCTTGAGACCATTGCTCAGAAGCTACTCGGTCGTTTACACGAAATTGAATACGACGGTGTAATCATCTACGACATTCAAGATGAGAGTAGCCGTATTGCAAAGCCGCGTCCTTTTCCGTTTAAAGAAACGGTAGATCCTCGTGAATACAGTCAGTTACTACGTAGCTTGTCACAACTTGATGTGATCACTTATAAAAGTGTTGCCCAGCGTGGAGAAGCTGAATTTACCGAATGGTTAAACGAAACACGTAACGACTTTGAACTAAAAAACTTAGTGTTGGTGGGTAGCCCATCATCTCATGGCGACATCAAATTAAGCCTACCTGATGCATATAAAACGCTGGCAAAACAGAACAGTGATGTATTTTTAGGTGGTGTTACTATTGCCGAGCGCCATGCCAGCAAACGTAATGAACATGAGCGTTTAGTTGAAAAAACAGCGCAAGGTTGTAAGTTTTTCATCTCACAAGCCGTTTACAATGCCCAAGCAACGATTGATTTAATCACCAGCTATGCGCGTAGCTGTAAAGCACAAGGCACAGCACCAAAACGCATTATTCTGACGTTTACCCCTTGTGGTGGTGAAAAAACCTTAGAATTTATGGAATGGTTAGGTATTTCTGTACCAGAAGCGACTAAATACCGCATGTTAGATTCGACAAATACATTGAGTGAATCAGTGCGTATTTGCCGTGAGAATCTCGACTTAATTTTACAAAGCTGCGCACATTTAGATGTACCGCTGGGTTTAAATATTGAGAGCTTAACCAATCGTAAAGAAGAAATTGATGCTTCAATTAACCTTTACCGTTTACTTAAAGCAACTATGGAGTTAAACCTAGCTGAGAAGCAAATAGCTTAGCGTGCTGCCTTAGAAGCTTGCTTTTTCTCATACATATCTTCATCTGCTCGTTTTAATAGCTCAGCAAAGTTTTCTTTTGGCTGAGCTATTACCCCTGAACCAATACTTAAGCTCGTAACAGGAATGCCCCGCTTCTCTAAATTAGATTGATAGGTGGTGTTGAGCTTATCAGCGATGCTGTCTATGCAATCACCGGGCTGAACTTGCAATAACGCAATAAACTCATCGCCCCCTAGGCGGCCAATAATATCGGTTTCACGTAGGCATTCTTTCATGGTGTCAGCTAAACAAATCAGCGCGAGATCGCCCACTTCATGGCCATACGTATCATTGAGTGGCTTAAAGCTGTTTATATCGATAAATAGACAACTAATATCAAAACCAAGTCGTTTCGATATATTTAATTTATGTTGGCAAAGCAGATCTATTGCACGGCGATTATAAATATTGGTCAATGAATCAAGCATGGCAATTTCACGCATTTGCGTAAAGTTGTCTAACAGTGCAAGGTCATCTTCGACCATATCGCGAAGCTGCTCGATTAGTTCTAAAAAGCTCTGTTGATAATGGGTTTGTTTAAAATCCATAACACAAAAGGTGCCAAAGGGCTCGCCACTTGGCCAGCTAATTGGCACCCCAAGATAAGACTCAAAACCATCTTTTACCAGAGGGCTGTCATCCCATTGACTGTCTTGGCTGGCGTGATCCACATAAAGCGGTGCCATGTCACGCAGTACTTTTTTGCAGAAGATATTATCGTCGGCGCTTAATTCAGCCCCGGCATCATAGGGGTTTTCTTGTTGCTCACTGGAGACGATAATACGATAAACATCATCTGTTTTATGAACGATAAAACCTGCGGGAGCAGAAAACAACTCGGTCATGAGATCAATTGTTTTCTGCCACTTTTCTAAGGAGAACTGTTTATCAGCGCGGCGAAACGCCCACTTATTCTCTTCTAGCATACTAAACTCTTAACTTTAGCCGGAGGATAGTATAAATATATGCCAGATTTAGGAACGTCTCCTACTTTTTTGCCCTAAAATACGTTTTTTATCACGAGAGCGGCGTGCCT
Source organism: Pseudoalteromonas sp. UCD-33C (assembly GCF_001306895.1). NCBI lineage: Bacteria > Pseudomonadati > Pseudomonadota > Gammaproteobacteria > Alteromonadales > Pseudoalteromonadaceae > Pseudoalteromonas > Pseudoalteromonas sp. UCD-33C. The sequence continues at coordinate 268,158 of NZ_LJTB01000001.1, forward strand.
TATTAGTATTTTTACGAACTTGCTTTGGCTCTTTGGTTAAATCAGGCTCATAGCCTGGTAACCACTGCGGCGTGAGTCTCGTGTCGAGTAAGATATCTATTTCGTCCAATAGCCACTGCTCATCGATGCTAACCAGCGACATCGCCATCCCTTTCTCACCAGCACGCCCTGTTCGACCAATACGGTGTACGTAGTCCTCAGCCACATAAGGCAATTCATAGTTAATCACATACTTAAGTGAGGCAATATCAAGACCACGCGCAGCAACATCTGTCGCAACCAGTACTCTTGTCGCACCTGATTTAAAATTTTGCAGTGCTTTATCACGCGCACCTTGGCTTTTATCGCCATGAATAGATTCGGTTTTTAAGCCGTCTTTACACATTTCTTTAGCAAGCACATCGGCGGTTTGTTTAGTACGAGTGAATATCAGTACTTGCTGCCAATTTTTCATGCCAATCATGTGAGATACCAGCTCGCGCTTACGGTCTTCATCAACCGCATAAACTAGCTGCTCAACTTCAACCGCTGCTGAGTTGCGTTTATTCACTTCAACTAATTTAGGATCATTTAATAACTGCTTACTGAGTTTAAAGATGCTGTCGTCAAATGTGGCTGAAAAAAGTAAGGTTTGGCGCTCTTTCGGCACATGGCGCAAGATACGTTTAATTTCGTCAATAAAGCCCATATCAAGCATGCGATCAGCTTCATCAAATACCAGCGCATTGATACTTGAAAGCTTAATACTGCCTTTGATCACATGATCAAGTAAACGCCCAGGTGTTGCCACTACAACCTGCGCCCCTTTTATGGCTTTAATTTGTGGGCCAATACTAGCACCGCCATAAGCCAGTGCTGCTTTTATTTCAGTATGCGCAGCATAACGCTCTACACTTGCAAATACTTGCTGAGCGAGCTCCCGGGTAGGTGTTAAAATTAGGACTTTAACGGCATCAGGGAGTACTTCAGCAGATAGCAAATTGTGCAGTAGTGGCAAAACAAACGCGGCGGTTTTGCCCGTTCCCGTCTGTGCACTGCCCATTACATCAGCACCCGCTAAAATAAGTGGGATTGTTTGCGCTTGAATTGCTGTAGGTGTGTGATAATTCTCTGCTTGCAGGGCTGTTAGCAATGCAGGGGCAAGATTTAACTCTGAAAAGTTCGCTACTGACATAGTCTGAAGTACATTTGGCTATAAAAGCGCTATTGTACGCGGAACATCAGCAACAAAAAAGGCGCAATCAGCGCCCTTTGTAGCAATTGTAAAGATTACGCTGGTTTAAGTGATTCTTTACGTTGATTATAAAAACTAATTAGGTCATCAACCGTTGCTTGGCAATAGTCACGAATGCCAGACACAAGCATGTGTTTTTCACCCGCCCCTACTTTTTCGCCATTTTCTAACAGGTTGAAGCGAAGCGTGATTTTGCCGCGTTTGCCAGTAAACTCAAAATCAGGCTCAGCAAACTCTAACTCAGGTGCGCTGATATCAAGACGGTCAAGATTAATCAGCATTGATTCGTAAATCACCATTGGACGGGCTGGATTGATCATTACATCTTGCTTCCCCATCAATGGAATAATAACATGCGGGAAGGTCGTGCCAGAGAACTCAACATAGTTTTTGATTAAGCTATTTGTTAACTCAGGACATTGGCTAACAGCCCCTTCGCGTTTCACTTTTAGCATGACTTTTTCGCCATCGGTGATCGCAAACTCATCAGCCCCTTCAGGGAAAGTCAGCTTTGAATTTTCATCAACCATGCCTGCAAACGTGAATTCCATTTTTTCACTGATGCCATAGCGGTTTAAAACCAGCGAAAAAAGTAAATCGCCCGGCACACAAAACTTTTTGGCATCTTTATCGTGTAACGGATTGAAATCATCAGCCACTAACTTGGCAAAACGACAGCCTTGCTCACGTGAGATAGAAACGTAATCAGCATGTTGCTGATAATAAGGACTTAACATAATTGTTCACTGCTTAAACTACTTATAACCTGACTATACTACCAGATAAAATGAAAATAGAGGTCGAATCTGTTAATTATTAATCACGCGCTCAGCATATGTTTAAATGCATGAGCTAAAATAGTGGTTTTGATAGGCTAAATTTAAATTGTATCAATTTGTACGAAACAATTAACAAATAACGCAGAATAGTAAAGACTAAGGCCCAACTAAATTTAGTGAAAAACTATTAGCTAAAACTAAATATAAATTCAGTTTCCCTTTTAAAACAACAAGCTAACTTTAGAATATAAAGAAAATACGCCAATAGGTTGAAATTACTGGCTTTGCATAGCACCTATTTGTAGCTATAACGATAAATGAGGTATGATAGACACGCTTTTTTATCGTGTAATCGCCACTCATAGGCTGCATAAATAATAATTATAATAAACGGCAAAAAAATGAGTACTCAAAGTGAGTTGGGCAGGTTACATCAGCTTTCGATGGTTATTGTTACTTTGAAGAAAAGACTTCTAAAAAACAGAGACTTGGTTAAATGATAAACCGATTTAGTTGGCTATTACTGTTTTTTTGTCTTTGTTTTTCGTCGCTTTGTTTAAGCGATGACAGTCCCGAGCAACCTTTTTTTAAAGTCTCACCCACCGTGTGTGTGACAGATGCAAAACAAAAAGCCTGTGAGTTTAATATACAGATTCATTTTCGTGTTGCTCCCTTTAAAGAACTTTGTTTAGAAATAACTCAGCGTCCTCAATATACGCAGTGTTACAAACAAGGTGGTTTAATTATCGAGAAATTAACGGTTAAGACTGAGCATCCGCTTACAGTGAAATTAATTAATCCATTGAGCAATCAAGTTGTTAAGCAACAACTACTGTCAATAGCAAGCTATGAAGCTAAAGATTACCGAATAAAACGGCGCTTTGGCTGGAGTTTATAATGCAGCATATTTTTTTAATTGAAGATGATGTGAAATTAGCAAGCTTAATACAAACGTTTTTGTTAAAGCATGGCTATACCATAGATGTATTCAATACTGCTGAGGCGTACCGTAGCAGTGAAATCACCTTTATGCCTTCACTGATCATCTGTGATGTGATGCTACCGGATGGCAATGGCTTTGAGTTAATTTCTCAATTGAAAGAAAAGTACAGTTGCCCTGTTATTTTTCTAACGGCACTGGATTCTGTGCAATCACAAATTAAGGGCTTAAACCTAGGTGCTTACGACTACCTTGTAAAACCCATTAAGCCTGAATTGTTACTCGCCAAAGTTAAAACGATTATCGCCCACACTGTTGGCCAAGATAACTTTTCACACCAAATTGATATTTTGCGTATCGATAGTAAAAAACGCGATATCTATTTTCATAACACAGCATTGAACCTCAATGAAAGTGAATTTGAGATCATTGCCTACCTTGCGAAAAACACCCCTGAACCGGTTTCTCGCGAGGTATTATTCAAGCATGTTATTGGCCGTGAGTATGACGGACTTGACCGAGCTATTGATTTAAAAATTAGCCGTTTACGTAAAAAGCTAAAAGAAACCATTAGCGAGCAAAAAGAAACGCTAGATATCAAGTCTGTACGAGGTAAAGGATACAGCTTGGATATTTCAAAAATATGAAGCAGCAATTTTTTAAGCTTTACTTAATTATCACAGTAAGCTTAATTGCCTTAGTTTTAGCTTTTGGCCAGCTTTATAATCAGTTTTTTTCTGAGCACATACCGAGTGTGCAAATAAGTGTTGCTGAACTTGCTCAAATAGCTGAGCAAAAAGAATCTAGGATCAGCTCCTTTAACCAAAACGAGCTTGTTTTACCTGATTCATTACAAGCCAAATTCGATAAAGATGGCATTATCAGCGTCACCGAAAACAATCAGCAGTATATATACCTCAAAGGCAATAACGGTAGCATCCAAAAAGTTGGCCCCATTTCTTTGATTTCGCAAGCCAAAACTGACTGGCTTGCATTTTTTGCCTTTTACTTTTTACTTGGTGCGATGATCTTATTATTCATTCGCCCAGTATTTCGTGACTTGAGCTTATTACAACGCGCAGCTCATCGTTTTAGTAAGAAACCGCAACGTATAGAGCTTGATATAAAACCAAATTCATCTATTGCGCCATTAGCCAGCACCTTCACCCATATGTCTGAGCGCATCAATAAGTTTGTTCAGCTACATAATGACTTATCGCGTATTATTTCTCATGAAATTCGCACTCCCCTTACCCGTATGCGATTTGCTTTGTCGATTGCCGATTTGGAATCTCAAGAAGGTAGCCAAATTGAGCGTGATATTGATGAGATTGAATTACGTCTAGAGCAATACTTATCGTTCGCTCGCTTAGAGCACCAGCAAAGTGTATTTAATCAGGAGAAAGTTAACTTAGCTAAACTGATCAACACAGAAATTGCTAAATTCGATTTATACAAAGAGCTCGAATTCATACCAGCCCTTGAAATAGACACAGCCTATTGCGAAGCAAGCTTTATGGCAATCGCGGTACAAAACTTACTGATCAACGCCACAAAATACGCAAAACACACAATCCATATAAGTAGCACAGAACAAGCGGGCTATTACAGTATAAGCATTACAGACGATGGACCTGGCTTACCAATTAATGCGGATGCGTTAATTGAGCCTTTTAAACAAGGTGAAGGAGATAAACTAGCGAGTGGGTATGGATTAGGACTTTATATCGTGCATCGTATTGCCAGTTGGCATGGCGGTAAAATTAGCTTGGCTAACAGTTCGCAAACAGGCGGTGCAGAGATCACCATTCGTTGGCCTAAAAGTGATAAGTAATGCCCGTAAAACCTGAGAAATAACCGTTTTTATTGATCATATGTGAGTTAGCTAAGTTGCTATCAAGCCAAGTATGTTTAAGTTTGAAATCAAGACTGAAACTGTCGCTGATCGGATATTCATAACTTACTTTGAAGTAGTAGTTAGTGGCACTTTCTAAATTGTAGCTTAGTAAACGCGTTTTGCTTTCCGATGGGTTAACCGTGTAGTAATAATCGATCAGTTCTTCATTTTTGTAATTAATGCCCGCTTCAAGACCTGCAGTACCAGAAAACAACTCAAATACATGATAGCCGTTGAACAATATTTCATAACCATTATGAACATTGGTTACATCGTGCACATACGCAGCACTTAACCAGATATTATCATACACGTTTACTGCCGATGATAACCCTGCCATGTAAGAAAGGTCGCGTTCTATAGGTGTTAAATTAATTGGTGATGCAGTGGGTAATGTCGGTCGTCCTGAACTCGAACGAACAACACCTGTGGCATAGAGTTTATCTACCCCATCCAGCTCAAAGAAAAAACCATCATCATTAAAGCGCCCCAGTAAATCAACGTAGAAGTTCTCTGTTTCATATAGGCTGTAGCCAACAGAGAAATCATCGAAATACCAGTTATCACCATAATAAGCAAAACTTGGCAGAATTGGCGAAGTGACATCATCAGCATCAAGTACCGGGTTTTCAATGCCCCCGTACCCCACTGTGATGCTGGCATGTATTGTCGACTTTTTAATTAATTGTGGTTGTTTAACATCAGCCTGCGCAAACGCAGTTGATGCAGTTAAACAACATACTAAGCCAAACAATTTCTTCATTAACGCAATTCACCTTTATGTCATAAATAACAATCACTATGACAACTTAATACTACCAAAAAGTCTTTAGTCTTTACTTAATCGGGGACGATCATATCGCTTGCGCGCTTTATTGTATAATTTTTTTGACCAACAAAGCGGCGTAGACTGTTAATTTACGCCCTATCTTCAAACTAACACACTGAAAAAAATATAAAATAGCATGTACATTTTGCTACATAGGTTTTCAGTTGTTAGTTATTCTTTTTGGTTATTAAAATGTACGACTTATTTTTGCTAGACCAAAAAAAAGGGCCCGAAGGCCCTTTGTTACATAACATACTTAGGGAGTACTTAGCCTCGTTTTACGCGGCGACGAACACCTGCAAAACCAGCTAATAGAACAGTTAACCAAGCAAGTGAACCACTTGATGATTTCGCTTTTTCTTCAGGAACAACGGTTGTCTCTTGTGCCGTTACCGTCACTGCTACACCTAGTTCCATCGGTTCAACACCATCACTTACCGTTACAGTAAACTGATGCTCACCAGCTGTTAAACCTGATACTTCAGTGATTGCTGATGTTGGGCTTGCGATTGTACCTGGGCCTTCCCATGAGAAAGTTAACTCATCGTTATCTAAATCATGTGATGCTGATGCATCTAGGGTAATCATGCTGCCTTCAGTAACTTGCTGAGCACTTGCTTCAACAACCACTACCGGTGCATCGTTAACTGCTTCAACCGTTAACATAAAGGTCGTGCTTGCAGCATCTGAAGGGTATTCAATATCAGATACCATCACAGTTACTTCTGTCTCACCAGAGAAGTTCTCATTTGGTGTAATCGTTACTGTATCGCCATCAACTTCATAGGTTACGTCGTCAGAAATTACCGAGATTTCATTCTTCGAGTTCTTTTCATCAATGTGATGAACTTCAAAGCTAATCGGTGTTTCTTCTGTTGTTACCATGTCATCAAGGGCTACCACAGTGATGTTGCCTGGAATGGTTAGTGTTGCTGTTGAAGTCATGTCATTCAGACCCGAGATTGCTGCTTTAGCTGCAACTTCAAGTGTTTGACCTGCTGCAGACGGCGTAACTTCGGCCCAAGCAGTCACTTCAAATTGTGATGACTCTGGACCTACATAGTCCATACACACCACGTAACCATCGCTGATCACTTCATCTAGGTTGTTATAAGCGATTTGAATACCACGGTAGTTTTCAAGTGGACCATACTCGAACTGGGCACCACGGAAACCTTGCAGGCCGATACTACCTGCAGGACGCGTCGAACCGTAGTCTAGATTGTCGTATGCATAGTAAATTTCATGCTCATCTTTACCAAAGCGTGTATTTGCATTAAATAACACCTGGAAATCAAAAGAGTTATCACGTTTAGTGTATGTGTATTTACCTGTTGTACGGTCATATACTGGATTATCATAGTCTGATGCGTTATCCCACTCAACAATGCCCCAACCAGTTGTTGTACTTGCAAGTGAAATACCTTCGCTAGACGATAAACCAACTGACATTACAGAGCGCAATAAGCCATTATCAGTGAACTCCCAACCACGCCATAATGGGCCCATATTCTCATATGGGAATGAGTTATAAGGGAACGGGTTATGAACAGGGAAGAAATATCGGCTACCATTTGTGTTAACTGTACCCATACCACGAATTTGGATTATCGAGTTTTGGATATTGGTATTTTCAGCATTGTTATAAAGGCTGAATGTATCATATGCGCCGTTATAAAAACTTGCGATTGGTAACGAGTAACCATTTCGTGAGTTGTAATAATTATTCTCTTCAAAACCAGATAAAACAGGTGTAATACCAAACTCTGCTAAGTCAACATAGCCACCCGGGTTTGAGTTACCAAAATCAGGCGTACGACACATTTCATCGGTAATGTTATCTGTGACGATATAATCAGGTTCAACATCGCGAGTATCCGCTTGCGTACCCGTTACAATCACCTTACCGTCAGCAATTTCAACATTGATTTCTGATGCTGTTGAGACCGCCACGTTTTCTGCTTTAATATCAAGACCCGCAGGGATATCAAGCTCTAGTGAGAACTCTCGATCTACACCTGAATTATTTGCTAACACTTCAAATGTGTAAGGCACCATATCACCCACTTTCGCACCAGTATATGGTGCATCAAGATGAGCAACGTCATTACCACGGTTGAGCTTAAATGGAATAGAACCTAGGTTACCATGGTTCACAGCCGATGTACCTACATCTAATAGTGAGTAGTACACACTGTCAGCATCAATGTCCATATCCCAGTCAACAGTCATTTCAACAGTATTTTGACCATCACTTCCAGGAAGGCTTGCAGTCATACCAGAGGCTACTTGGTCTGACACAACCGCTGTTGCAAGTTCAAATGTTTCTTCAACGGCACCCACTGACGCTTTATTCGGGCTATAAGCAACAACCCAATACTCACCTTCTTCTGGGTTATTGATATTACAGAAGTTTTTATAAATCTTATGATTAGATACACATAATATTTCATCTTGTGGCTGAACAATTCCATCACCGTTGTAGTCTTTACCTATATAAATAATTGGGTTAACTACGTTCAAGGTGCCTTCTAGCTCAGATTCAACATCAACAGTTTCTGCAATAAAACGTTTTGAGTTAGCTGGTACTGTCACAAACTTAGTAAATGTTGCTTCATCTAAAATATCAGCTGCATCAACATCACCTGTGCGATTCATCGTCCAAGGGAAAGTACGCTCATCATCTTTTGGTAAAGTCACCGTTGTGATATCTGCTTTTACTGGCTCATATGCACGGGCCACTGGCGCTTCAACACTTGGTAATACAATACCTTTAGCTACATAAGTACCTACGTTTGAGTGAGCTGTTGTCTCTAAAGATGATGGTAAGTTACCACGATCATATTTAAACGCCACAGGCCAATGTGCATCAGGGATATTTTCTTCTTCAGCCTGGAAAACAAGGTTAGTATGAAGCTCAACTTCAGAGTTACTGAACCAATCTTGGGTATCCATGATCGATGCTTTAACAATGATTGTTTGTGTTTCACCTTTTTTCAGCGTGAAAGTTTTCGGGAAGATATCGATATTCACACCGTTTTGCGCTGTTTGTGAGTTAACATCAAACGCCCAGTTTTCTACATCTTCATGACTTACAGTCCAAGTACCATCTTCTGTTGCTTTAATTGTACGAACCCACTGACATTCAGGCGCACAAGAGAAATTAACTAGATTTGGTAAGTTAAGTTTATGTGGTGTACCACCATTATATGGATCAGCAGCTAAGAAGTTATCTGCCGTTTCATCCATGACAAAACCAGCTTTAGCAGCCAATCCAACATTGATGCGACCTGCGCCCGAACGATAGGTTTTCGCATCAGCAACAACATCACTTGCACTATTCAAGCGATGATACTTAACAACGTTTTCAGCAGTCATCGATAATGCAGATTGGATTTCAGCCGCAGTCCACTCAGGGTGAATTTGACGTAATAACGCCATTGAGCCTGCAACATGTGGTGATGCCATCGATGTGCCGCTAATTGCAGCGTAATCTTGGCCATGTGGCGTTACAAATGGATGTTCATCAGAGTAAGCCGCGTAAATATCAACACCAGGAGCAGCGAGCGTAGGAGCAAGTACTTCAACATTAGAATAAGACGGGCCTCGTGATGAGAATGTTGCCAACCAGTCAGCATCTTCTGCATCAACACGACGCTCAATCACTGTTGGTTTGATGGTGATCATATGACCAAGTTCTGAGTAACTATCTACCCAATCTTCTAAGCCATCTTCTGGATAAACACCATTCCATTGGTCATAAGTAAAGTGAACACCTGGTAATGAATAACCTTCAGCCACAGTGCCTTGATCGCGGTCACGGTTAAACATGATGAAACCATCCGCACCACCGGCTTTTACATGATCAACTTTTGCAGTACGCGCATTGGCTGCTGAATCATTTGGATCGTGACGTTGACAGATAACAATAACATCAGTGCTACCATCAGCCGCGCCCGCGATTTCAGTACCATCTTTGTAGAAATTGAAGGTGTTTTCTGGATAATCTGCCGTACAGTAACCGTTGTAGTCTTTAAAACCATTTACGTCTTCGTAATCTTTAGCCCAAACAACAACACCGGTAATTTCTTCGCTATTAATTGAACCACCAACAAGGCCTGTTTCTGACCAGCTAGGTACTTCTGAACCCAAAGTATCGTCTGCAAAACCAGCAAACTCGACCGCAGTTTCAACAGCGACAGTACGACCATGTGTTGTTGCTGCAACTTGTGCAAGCCAAGGTGATGAATTATCTAAGTAACCAAAACACTCAGCTGCACCACATGCTTGACCGCTGTTACCTGCTGCCGCGGCAACGTTAATGCCCGCTTCACGCGCTGCTAAGAATGCAAGTTGTACTGGATCGGCCCACACATTAGAATCAGCACCACCAATTGAGAAGTTGATTACATCAACACCATCAGAAATTGCATCTTCAATACCCGCTACAAGTGCTTCGCCAGGACAGCCTGCGTATTCGTCACTTGATGGATAACATACTTGATAAGCAATGATATTTGCGTGCGGTGCAACACCTGAGATTTCAGGAAATAAACCTTCTTTTAAGATATTACCATCGGTGTTTTCACCAAAGCTCGGAAGCATAAACGGTACATCGTTGACCACGTTACCAGCTGCTGTTGAAGCTACGTGTGAGCCGTGACCTTGGTAATCTTCACCAATTGCTGGCCAGCCTGGGATCATGGCATCAAATGCATCAGTGATCACATCATAAGAACGCACACCGATTAATTTATTATTACATTGAATTTCTTCAGGTTCTTCAACACAGTCACCTACATAAACACCTGGACCAAACGGGTTTTCATGCTCGTAACCATCCCCACCTACAGCTGCAAATGAAGGGTGATCTGAGTTAATACCGGTATCGATGATACCAACGATTTGGCCTTCACCTTTACCCTTGATGCCACTAGGAACGCTTGAGCCATCCCAAATTTGATCAGCGCCGATATGCTTAGGACCTTCATCAGAAAGAAGATCATAGTTCTTCGAACGCATTACAGAAACGACTGCACCAAGCTCTGCAACGCGCATCGCTTCTTGCTCTGTCATTTTTACAGAGAAACCATTTAATGCTTTAGTGAATTGACGACGCATCTCTGTACGACCAGTCACCGCAGTCACGTTTTGCATTACAGTACGTTGTTTTGAAAGTAGTTTATTTTGATAATCAGTTACAGCAGAGACCGCCGCTTGACCTTTCTCAAATACTTTTGAAACGCCTTGTGCTTGAAGTGATTGTGATAATGGTGAGGTTAAATCGCGTGCTTCAAGAGCAACAGAGTTATCACGTAAACGGATAATATAAATATGCTCACCATCAATGCCTTCTTCAGCAAATTTATTTGCTTTGCTATTTAGCTGAACATTTAGGCCATCATTTTGTAGCATGTTGCTAGAGTCACCTTGGTTAAACTCTTTGCTAAACGCTTTTACTTCTTCAAATGTTATATTAGGTGCTTTTAATTGGTGTTTTACTTGATTGTTATCAACACCCACTGCATGAGCAGCACTGGCACTGTAGAGAGCTGCGGCAACAGCAATCGAGAGTGTTTTCACTTGCATAAAGTATCCCCTGGATAGTTAGTTGGAGTAATTATTCAAGCTTTGTGAACATCCATTTCACTGCTTGCGACTACAATATAACCACAAGAGGTTTTAAAAATGGCGTACATTCGTGTAGCGTTTTGTACACACTGTTAACATTTAAATTACCAGACAAGTATCAATATTAAGTTTATTTTTACAATGCCGATAAATAGAAAAAGGGGCAGCGCATATTATTTAGGTGAAGTTGAAGAGCTTAGTTGTCTTGGTGAGCGCTCAGCACAATCTGGTGGTTATAGCCCTACAGAGGCCAATAATATTGCTATTGAGCAGCTAAAACTTGAAGTAGTAAATCGAGGCGGCAATGGTTACTTAGTTGAGAGTTGTAAAGACTTTACCAGTGACTACCAAGACTGTGATGTTGCAACCTTGTGTTCTGGTAAAGCCTATCGTTTTTAGCGGTTTAACGCTTGCTGTGAAATCATTTCAGCAACACTACCCACTTGTACTGACATACTCTCTTGGCTAGGTGGAAAAGCCTTAAAAGTTTTTACAAACTCTGCAATTTGATTACCTGCTGGGCCTAAAATCCAACTACGGTTTTCTGCCCACTCATCATAACCCCTAGCATCAATGAATCGCTCAAATGGATCCATTTTTAGGTTAATAATGTAAGGTGAAGTAAGGGCTTGCTGTGTAGACCTAAACCAATGATTTTGTTCTGTAAAGATTAACTTCCAGTCACCGTAACGCATTCCATGAAAGGTAGTTTCGGTGAAATAATAGAACTCTTTACGCTTTGTTTTACCATTGTTTAGTAAAATATCACTTTGATCAAAACCATCTAAATGAACTTTATACTTTTGACCATTAATCTTGGTGCCTTTTAATAAATTAGCTTTTAAATCTTTATCGCCAACCCACGACATAATCGTTGGCATCCAATCTTCCATTGTCATGAACTCACCGGTGCTCACACCTTTAGGAACATGGCCCGGCCATTTAACAACCATAGGTACTCTGAAGCCACCTTCCCAGCCACCAACGCCTTTTTCACCATGAAATGGCTGGTTGCCACCATCTGGCCATGAGTTTGATGCGGCACCGTTATCGGTAGAAAACATCACTATTGTGTTATCAGCTACTTTAAGTTCATCAAGTAAGTTAAGTAATTCACCTACATCATCATCCATTTCGGCCATACCATCAGCATATAAACCAAAGCCAGTTTTGCCGTCATAAGCTTTATTAAGGTTAGTTTGGTAATGCATACGAGTTGTGTTGTGCCAAACGAAGAAAGGTTTATTTTGTTTTACTGCATCACGGATAAAGCGTTTTGACTCTACAAGTACTTCTTGGTCTAAATTGCGCTGACGCTCTTTCCCAAATGGACCAAGATCTTTAATCTCTTGCTTGCCATTTCCAAGCGCTTTTGAATGAATGACCCCACGCATTTTTAAACCAAACTTTTCTTGTGTTTTGGCATCTTGAGGATAGTCTTGTTGTTCTGGATATTCACCGGCATTGAGGTGATATAAAATTCCAAAAAATTCATCAAAGCCATGATTTGTAGGTAAGTGCTCATCACGATCACCTAAATGGTTTTTACCAAACTGGCCTGTGACATAACCCTTTGATTTGAGCATAGTTGCTAAGGTGGGATCTTTCTCTTGCAAGCCTTGCTTCGCGCCAGGAAGCCCTACCGTACTGAGACCAGTTCGCATTGGGTACTGACCTGTGATAAATGCAGCACGGCCAGCAGTACACGAGGCCTGTGCATAATGGTCCATAAATATCATGCCATCATTAGCAATTCTATCTATGTTTGGGGTACTGCCTCCCATCATGCCTCGATGATAGGCACTAATGTTCCACATACCAACATCATCACCCCAAATAACAAGTACATTGGGTTTATCAGCCGCGAAACTTGGCAAACTAAAGCCTAAAATGGCCAAACAGACCAATACGTATTTAAACATCACTTTCTCCTTGAAAACTAACTAAAGCATTCGCCTCAGCTTAAATAATCCCTCGCTTGCAGTTACCTCATACTGCTTCATTAAGATATATCTACAAGTGATAAATTGTGCATGTTTAATACTATTAGAGCAGTCCCTATTTACAAGTTAAATCTGCATTAACTTTGATTTAAATATAAAAAAACCGAGCAATAAGCTCGGTTTTTAAAACTAACAATTACGATTAAACTTGTGGATAATCGCGATATGCACGCTCAATTTTTTTCGCTTGCTTTTTAGACACACCAATATGTGCTAGTGCAACACGTAAACGAGCACGTGATAAGTCAGAACCTAAAATTTCCATCGCATCAAGTACTGAAGTTGAAGATGTCTTACCTGTGATAGCCACAAAGATTGGCTCAAGGAAGTCTTTAATCTTCAATTCATGGAAAGTCGCCACTTCTTTTGCGATAGCAAAAATCGCTGGTTTTTCCCAACTGCGTAAACCTTCTAATTGCCAGATGAAGAACTGTAATGCTTGACGGATAGCATCTTCATCAGCTTTACCTGCCGTTAATAGCGCAGGATCATAGCTTGGAATACCACCCACAAAGTGACCAGCAAGATCAACCATGTCAGAAAGCGTATTAATACGCGTTTTTGCTTCTGGTAATACTTTAGCGAATAGCTCAGTATTAAACTTCCAATCAACAAAACGTTGCATTAGTTCTGCATCAGATAAGTTTTCACGGATCCACATACCGTTTAACCAGCTAAGCTTATCGATGTCGAAAATAGGGCCACCAAGCGACACTCGTTTCATATCAAAGTGTTCAATCATCTCTGCTAACGTGAACTTTTCACGCTCATCAGGCATTGACCAACCCATGCGGCCTAAATAGTTTAATAGTGCCTCAGGTAGGTAACCCATTTCTTTATAGTAGTTGATTGAAGTTGGGTTTTTACGCTTCGATAACTTTGACTTATCAGGGTTACGAAGTAATGGTAAGTGACCTAGTACAGGTGCTTCCCAACCAAAATCTTCGTATAACTTTAATAGCTTAGGCGCTGAATTGATCCACTCTTCACCACGGAAAATGTGGCTAATTTGCATGTGGTGATCATCAACAACGTTGGCAAGGAAGTAAGTTGGGAAACCGTCAGCTTTAAGTAGCACTTGCATGTCTACATTTTCCCATGGGATCTCAATTTCGCCACGTAGGTAGTCGTTAAACTTGAACGTGCCTTCGCTTGGGATCTTCATACGGATTACGTAAGGCTTACCCGCTTCAAGGTTTGCTTTAATTTCATCTTCAGAAAGATTTAAACCACGACCATCGTATTTAGGGCGTAGGCCTTCGGCCATTTGCTCTTCACGCATTTGGTCTAGTTCTTCGCTCGTAGCAAAACAGTAAAAAGCTTTACCCTGTTCAACTAACTGATGCGCAAATTTCTTATATAAATCGCTACGCTCAGATTGACGGTATGGACCAAACTCACCGCCTACATCTGGACCGTGATCCCAGTTTAAGCCTAACCATTGTAAGCTATCCATAATAGCTTGCTCTGATTCTGGCGTACTACGAACTTGGTCTGTATCTTCAATACGTAACACAAACTCACCGCCTTGCTGCTTAGCAAAACAGTAGTTAAATAATGCGATGTATGCAGTACCTAGGTGCGGGTCGCCTGTCGGTGACGGAGCAACACGGGTGCGAATTGTCATGGTTATATCTCTCAAAAGACAATTAAAAATTTGCCCAAATGCTAGCACAGCACGGGCTATAATCGAAGTGAAAAGCCGCTTTATGCAGCGACTTTATCTAAATAAGCAATGATATCGTTTGATTCATACAACCAAGTTACTTGGCCGTTTTCTTCAATACGTAAACAAGGCACTTTCACTTTGCCGCCCTGCTCTAAAAGTTCTTGGCGAAATTGCTCGTTACCTTTAGCGTCACGGGTTTCAACTGATAGACCTTGGCGTTTAATAGCACGACGTACCTTCACGCAAAATGGACAGGCTTTAAATTGATAAAGCTTAAATTGTGACGTCACTGAGTCAAGCGCTGCTTGCTCTGCTGCCGGACGCTTTTTACTGCGTGGTGTGAATACAAAATCAAAAAACAAAATGATGCGGCCTAACAACCAACGAACAAACTTCATCTTACCTTCTCATG
Organism: Pseudoalteromonas sp. UCD-33C; assembly: GCF_001306895.1. Taxonomy (NCBI): domain Bacteria; kingdom Pseudomonadati; phylum Pseudomonadota; class Gammaproteobacteria; order Alteromonadales; family Pseudoalteromonadaceae; genus Pseudoalteromonas; species Pseudoalteromonas sp. UCD-33C. Next base: position 283,552 of record NZ_LJTB01000001.1, read on the forward strand.
TGGCTCTAAAAATAGTGGGCAATTTTAACACAGCTAAGCGCGCTGCAACACCTTAAAACAGCTCTATTGAATCATCTTGAGGCTGGCTTTGTTGAATATCTAACTCGGAATAGGCAGTCACGCAATTACGACCACTGTTTTTAGAATGGTACAAGGCCTGATCGGCTTTTTGGACTAGGCTGGCAACCATTTCGAACTCGTAGATTGGCATAAAACCGCTACTCACTGTTAAGTTACCGACTTGAGGAAAAGGGTATTCTGCTACGCAGCCACGAAAGCGATTAAGGGCATTGCGTGCATCGAGCTCGTCACTTGCTTGAAATAACACAGCAAACTCTTCGCCGCCGTAGCGAAAAACGTAATCTTCTATTCGAAAATTATTTTTTAATAACTGTGCTACTAACAAGATCACTTCATCGCCAATAACGTGCCCATAGTTGTCATTTACGCTTTTAAAATGGTCAATATCGACCATCGCTAAATACCAATGACGTTGCTTTGACTCATGGCTTTCATGACCTACAGCGGCATCGGCTGCAATTTCAATCACTTTTTTATCAAAGGTTTGCCTGTTTAAAAGCTCAGTTAAAGGGTCAAGTTGCGACTTATAAAGTAACGACAGTTGATTCGCGTAGATATTTAGCATGTAGATGGCGAGCATACTACAGCGCTCTGAAAGCTCTTTTTCAGACTCAATGACCAGTACACCAACCACATTGCCCATGTAATAAATGGGCACATAAGTAGAAATAAAGCCGTAGTTGCGACTGATGCGAATTTTATTGCGGCTGACTTTTTCGATGAGCTCATTGACTTCATGTTCACTGAGCTCTTCGATAACAGAATCTTTATTTAGCAGCCTTGCAGGCAGGCCTGGTTTAAAAAACTTATTGATGTAAATAGCAAAACGAGAGAATTCATCTAATTCACTCACGGCATTAATAAGCGCCTGATCGAGCTCAGGCTCTTCTTCTTGTTGGGTGATTTCTACAACCCAGTCATGTCCGCAAGCATTAGCCGCCATCTAAAAAGTCCCCAAAACTGCTTATTACTTTAGTTTAGTTAACTTTATCAGAATTACTAAAAAACTATAACAAAATCATATCATCTCGGTGAATTACTTCACTGCTTGGTGCAAATGCAAGCAACTGGGTAATTTGCGACGAATGACAGCCTTTGATTTGATCTATTTCTTGGTGGTTAAAATTAACAAGGCCTTTGGCTATACATTGCCCTTGACACGTCACTACTTCAATCACATCACCGCGTTCAAATTGCCCTCGCACAGTTTTTACGCCTTTTGCCAGTAAGCTTGCGCCACGCTCTTTAAGTGCAAGGCTTGCGCCATCATCAATCACTAATTGCCCCGTGCTTTTAGGTCCTGCAAGTAACCATTTTTTGCGGCCATCTTTTGGTGCGGTGAGTTTTAAAAAGCGTGTACCAGGAAGCTTGTCGGCCATACAATTTAGTATCACATTTTTGCCTGCGCCTTTGGCAATAATGACCTCAACACCAGCGCGACGTGCAATATCGGCTGCTTGCAGTTTGGTTGCCATACCACCGGTACCTAGGGTAGTGCCACTGCCACCAGCGAGCTCTCTTAGCTCATCATTAATATGCTCAACTTCGTTGATAAGTGTCGCATTGGCATCAGAGCGAGGATCGCCTGTAAATAGGCCTTCTTGGTCAGTTAACAGTAACAGCTTTTCTGCATTCGCTAATATCGCGACTAAAGCAGATAAGTTATCGTTATCACCTACTTTAATTTCGGCGGTTGCCACGGCGTCGTTTTCGTTAATAATTGGTACTACATTGTGCGCAAGTAGCGCATTTAAGGTATCGCGGGCATTTAAGTAACGTTCACGGTCTTCTACATCGGCCCGGGTCAGTAGCATTTGTCCAACATTCACACCATACAAAGCAAACAAACTCTGCCAAATATGAATAAGTTGCCCTTGACCGATTGCAGCAAGCATTTGTTTTTCAATCAAAGAACGACCACAGGGGGTAATGAGTTGCTCGCGACCTGCAGCAACCGCGCCGCTTGATACTAAAACAACCTGATAACCCTGCTTTTTTAACTCGCAACATTGGCGAACAAGTTCAACCATGTGCGCTTTATCTAATTTGTCGGTACCGCCTGTCAGCACGCTTGTGCCCAGCTTTACAACAACGACGTGTGGCCTTTGCATTTGATTCTTATATTCTGTAATTAAAATAGAGAATTTATATATACCAGCTAACGGTTTTTGAACAAGTTAAAAAAATTCATGCTAGGATCGCGCTCTCGTTTTTTTACTCAATAGCGACACCTATGCCAGCCAGTTTATGCTTAATTATCGCGACCTTTTTATGGGGTAGCTCTTACATTGCTTTAAAGCATGCAATCAATGTTTATGACCCTGTGTTAGTGATTTTTTTAAGAATGCTAACCACATTATTGATTAGCTTATGTTTATGGCGCTATATAATCCGCTTTGAGTTTAAACCAGGTGACTGGAAGTACTTAGTTGGTATGTCGCTGGCTGAGCCTTGCTTTTATTATTTATTTGAAGGGCATGCCCTTGAATACACTTCGGCATCGCAAGCTGGGGTAATTGTTTCTTGTTTACCAATTATCGTCGCTATTTTGGCGTTCTTAATATTAAAAGAGTACATCAGTAAAGCCATCGTCGTTGGTTTTACCTTGTGTATTGGCGGCAGCATTTTATTAACGTTATTGTCACCAAGCACAGAGCAAGCCCCTAACCCACTGCTTGGTAACTTTTTAGAGTTGATGGCGATGGTTTGCGCGGCGTTTTATACCGTGAGCGTAAAACACTTAGTCGCTCGTTACTCACCGCTGACCTTAATAGCAATCCAAGGGTTTAGCGGTAGCTTATTCTTTGCGCCTTTTTTATTTTTCATCGAACTACCCAGCGAAAATCAGCATGATTTAAGTGCCCTACTGAGCATTTTATATTTAGGCTCATGTGTCACTTTAGGTGGCTATGGCATGTACAATTACGCCATCAGTAAAGTGTCGGTGTTAACCGCTGCTGCTTATTCAAACCTCATTCCAATTTTTGCGTTAATTTTGTCTGCCATTTTACTTGGCGAAGTACTCACACTTTGGCAATGGGTGAGTATTGCGGTGGTATTTGCCGGTGTTATTGTTAGCCAACGTCATCAAGAGCTCAAAGTTGAAGTCGACGACGATAATTTATCAGCCGACACCAATAGCCTAAACTCAGTCCCTGAAGCTAAGGAGTCAAAAGGGTAACAGGTTAATAAATAAAGGCCTGATTGCGCTAAAAAACCTTGTTCGCTTTGATGAATAACATCAATGCTGCGAACTTGATAGTGTTCAATCTGGCCATTTTGCAACTGCATACTGAACTGCTCACCCACTGCGACATGTTTTAGAAATGCAAAGTGGGTGTCGTTATGGCCAGCTATTAACACCCCTTTTGAGCTGCCAAGTTCACCGCTTGGCAAAAAATGCCCGGGGGCAAACGCAAGGTTTCGCCCCGACGCACCGGCAAGTACAGTCATCTCTTGCTGCTGGCTTGGCCAATTTATGTGTGCAGTGACATAACCATCGGCGTAAAACCAGGGCCTTACTTGCTGATTAGGACTTTGCAAAGCTTGCTGCCAAGCTGACTCAATTAGAGCCTGTGCCAGCCAAGCTTTCGCCTGTATATAGCCACCATTAACAAACAATGCGATGCCAAGTAAGGCGCTGCAAACTGGCAGCGCTTTTTTTAGCGTCGCCATTGCCATAACCATGAGAATGTAAGCAACAACAACCCAAGTAACATAAACACCCGGCTTTGTCCGTCGGTTTGCGGTAGCGTCATGCCATTAGGAAGTTTATTTCGTACTTGCATTGAACGCTCTGCAATCTCATTCCCCGCGTAGTTATCAACTGCAATAAAGGCCGTAAAAGGGCTAAGTAAATGATGCTGAAGTGCTAATGCTTCGACTTCTGCGCGTACCGCCTGTTTTTCGTTATAAAGCAGCAATGACTTAATTTTTTGTCTGGCCCAGAGTCTAGCGATACCTTCGCCGTGTGCAGCATTGGCAGTTACTAAATTAATCGTCATTGGCCCTGTGTTTGTCTGCCCCTTTAATGTTAAGTGCTGACTGCCATCAAGCTTTACGGCAACCAAAACCGGCTCTGAAAAATACAAGTCAGGTAATGGCGATGGCCAATACTCAAGGGCTGCTTTGTCGCCTTCAAGAGCAAGCTCAGTAACAGCTGGATGCGCCAGCTTATCAAAAAGTAGTTGCATTTTTGGCTGTACTTGGCTGGTGCTACTTATAAAAGTAAATGTACCACGACCAATATCAGCAGCCCTGGTCATAAAAAAGCTATTAGGCGCGCTACCAATACCGACGGTAAAGAGTCGGCTGTCACCTAAATCTGTTTGAATTTTTTTAAATAGCTGCGTTTCGTTACCCACACTGCCATCGGTTAAAAACACCACTTGGCGTACAAAGCCATCATGCTGTTTACCATCAAGTACCTGAGTCAGTGCTTTTGCTATTTCGGTGCCGCCATCAGCTTGTAAGCCATAAATAAAGCGCTCTGCACGGCGAATGTTAAAGTCATTGGCAATCATTGGTGTGTCACTTAACACTGACACTTCGCTATCAAAGCCGATGATGTTAAAACTATCATTTTCATCCAATAAAGAAAGGGCATAAAACAAGGCTTGTTTAGCCTGCTCCATAGATTGACCATGCATTGAGCCTGAGGTATCTACAACAAACACCATTTCTCGAGGAAGACGAGCTTGCGAGGTAAAGTGATCGCTTGGCGGTACTAACATCAGTAAACCATATTCTTGCCCTGCTACTGTTTCGGTAAAAAATGCAGCCTGAGAGTGGGCTTTATCAAGGGGTTTAAATGTCAGCTCAAAGTCTCTATCCATTGGAACATCACGATTAAGTGATAACTGGTACCGACCAAAACTTGGGTTATCGATTTGCATACCCGCTAAATTAGCGCTGATATCACTGAGTTCAAGGCCAATATCCATCGCAATTGCAAGGTTCAGGCTCGCATCAGACTCTTGGCTTTGTGCGCGATGAAAAACAGGTTTCAGCCACGCTGATGCCACTTGCGCTGTGTTAGCTGTTGCGTCGTTCTGTTGGTCTGTGTCTGTTGTTTCTAGATTCGCTTTTTGCTGTAGTTCTGCCGTTAAAGGTTCGTAGCGCGGCGTAATAGTGGTAGGAAAGCGCAGTGAAAACACACCATCTCGAAAACCGATTATCTCTTGGTATTGCAAGGTAATTTCAATCTCTTCCCCTGCTCCAAGGTTTGCCACATCAGTAGAGAAAATATTCGCACGTTGCTGACGAACTAAAGCGGCGCGTTTACCCTGTTTTTGAGCTTGCTCAAATTGCTGTTCAGCCTGCTGCTTAAGGGCAATGTTACCGGTGATAATACGCTCACCAATTTGCATTTGCATGGCATGAACTGCGCTTTCATCAGGTAACGGAAACACATAGCGGGCATTTACCGCAAACGGATGCGGGTTTTGATAACGCTGTTTAACAACAACATGATTAATAAGCCCAGTGAGCGTCATAGTGACATCGTTTTTCACTAATAAGCCCGAAGACACTTGGCTATTTGAGTCATCATAAAATCGCAGTTCGGCACTGGCATTGGCTGCAAATGCAGGGTTAACTGCATAACCTAATAAGAGGATAAAAAGGCTCCCAAAAAGGAGCCTTTTGGTACGGTTACTCAACATAATATGTCACTCCATCGACCGATGAATTAGTGGTTACTTTGTGCTGTACGTAAGCTGCTTTGTGACACAGGGCGTGTCGTTAAGGTTACACGGCGGTCAAACACGTTGTCTTCGTAGTTATTTGAATCGGCAACACTTTGCTGCTCACCAAAGGCGGTTGCGGTTAAGCGCGTATGAGGCACACCTTGTTTAATTAAGTAGCTTTGCACTGCATTTACACGCTGTTTTGAGAGCATTAAATTAGCCAATTCATCACCACGCTGATCTGCAAAGCCATTTAAGTCGATAGCCAAATTTGGCTGGGCAATCAATAACTGCGCGACTTTGTCGAGTTGATTAGCAAAGTGTGGGGCAATTTCGCTAGAGCCGGTTTTAAACTGTACCGTCATCGCCAGTAAGGTGTTTAATTGGGCTTGTAGTAACTGCTCTTTTTCGTCAGCTAATAATTCAAGCTGCTCACTTAGTGCTGCGTTATCGGCAATCACTTGTTGGTAATCAGCGGTTTGCTCTTTCATTACAACTAATGCGTGAGCTTGTTCATCAATGGTGTTGTCTGCCGCTTCTTTTTCACCAATTAAGCCACCAGCAAACGCGCCAATAAATGCTCCCACTGGGCCGCCGACTATGCCGCCAACAACTGCGCCAGCACCTAAGCCAATGGCTGTTTCTTTTGGTGTTTCTTGTTTACTTTGACTCGCAGCATCTGCAAAAGGGGCTACAGATACAGCAGATGTGATAACAGCGGCAATAATTAATTTTTTCATGGTTTAATCCTTTTTCTACTTAATTGCTTGGCAACATTGGTTGGTGTTGCAAACTTGGTATGGAGCTATTAAAACAAGTCGAAATGGCAATAAAGGGGATCAAAAAAGGCAAACTGCTGAGCAATTGTGGCAGAAAAATGGCAATCGCGTTTTTGCCAGTACGCAAGGCAAAAAATTAGGTATAGTTCGCTATAGAAAGAATTTAAGTAAGTATTAGCAATGAAGAAAATAGCAATCGTTGAAGATGAAACTGCAATCCGTGAAAACTACACAGAAATGCTCAGCGCTCAGGGCTATCAGGTTGTAGGCTTTGCTGACAGATCCAGTGCTGAACTGGCATTTAGTCAATCTTTACCAGATTTAGCCATTGTTGATATTGGCCTTGGCCATGAAGTGGATGGTGGTTTTTTACTTTGCCAAACATTACGAAGTCTATCTAAAACCTTACCGATTATATTTTTAACCGCCCGCGATAGCGAAATTGATACCGTATGCGGCCTGCGCATGGGTGCTGACGATTACTTAACTAAAGACATCAGTATGGCGCACCTTGCTGCTCGAATTGGCGCATTGTTTAGACGCCTTGATGCCTTCGACCAACCCGCCGATCAAACCGCTCTTTTGCATCGCGGCCCATTAAAGTTAGATACTCAGCGCATGCAGGTTTTTTGGCAAGAGCAACTGGTTGATTTAACTGTGACAGAATTTTGGATGGTGCATTCACTTGCACAGCGTCCAGGCCATGTAAAAAGCCGCAACGAATTAATGAGTGATGCCAAGATTTATGTTGATGACAGCACTATTACTTCTCACGTAAAACGTATTCGTAAAAAATTTATTGCTTTAGATGGTGCATTTGACTGCATTGATACCGTTTACGGTATGGGTTATCGCTGGGAGCAAGCTTAATGCTGCGTTTTGGGCTTAGAACAAAGTTTATTTTCTTATCCTGCTTTTTATTTTTATTGCCTTGGCTTGGCTATGAATATGTTTGGGAAATGGAAAAGTTCTTAAGACAAGGGCAAGAAAAAACCTTAGTAGGCACCACCCGCGCACTCGCAACCGCATTACATGAACGCCCCGCTTTGTTTGACTCGCAAACCAACTTTTTAGATCAAGTTGTAAAAGGCCGAGATTTATACGCTTACAACCTAAATAACCCGATTCAGCTTGATGGTAAATTGTCGGAGTGGCAGCCTTACCAAAGCTTATTTTGGCATTATGACAAACGCTACTTACAGGGGCTAAGCAATGAGCATCAAGATAGTGATCTAAGTTTTGATCACATGGTAGGCAAGTACGAAAACTACCTTTATGCGGCATTTAAAGTCACTGACAGCTCACTGGTGTATCGTGCTAAAAATGTGCTGAGCTTTACCCGTAATGATCACTTTCAGATCATGTTAAAAACACCTGAAGGTGAATTTAAAAGTTATGTGGTGGCTGCCCGTCAAGATGGTTGGGTTAATGCCTTTGATGCTACGACACAAGAGCCGGTCACTAAAATCCAAGGCTATTTTAAAAGCACCGATACGGGTTACAACATAGAGCTGCGTTTTCCGCTTTCGATGCTAGGTAATAAGCTTGGTTTTGCGATTGAAGATTGGGATGAAGACAAAGTTGAGCCTCAGCTAATGTCGACCTCAAACCTGCAAAACCCAAATGATATCGGCTCAGTTTTAGTGCCTTCACCAGAAATTAACCGTATTTTGAAAGGCATGGGCCACAGTGGCAGTCGAATTTGGGTCGTCGATAACCATCATCGTGTACTTGCGCAATCAGGCTCAATTCATCATGCCGATGGCGTTTGGGCAGACGGCTTAAAAGAGGAGCCTGCAACAACATGGTGGCAACGCTTTGAGCAAGATTACTTACACCCACTTTACTATAAAATTTTAACTCGCCCAGAAAATGAGTTTATTGATACCTTGCATGATGTCGCAGCGATGCAAGGTACTCACATAGCCAGTGCTTTAAATGGTAAACCCGCATCATCATGGCGCTTAACCCCAGATAACAAAGCCGTTATTTTATCGGCGGCCTACCCTATTTGGATCCAAGATAAAGTCATTGGTGCAGTAATCGCAGAAGAAACCACCAACGGCGTGCGCACTCTGCGTAATAAATCCTTAGAAAAGCTCTTTAATGTCATCTTAGCGGTGATGCTTGTTGGTACTGTGACACTGTTCTTTTTTGCTTCAAGAATTTCCAGCCGTATTCGCCGCTTACGTGATAATGCCGAGCAAGCTATTGATGCTCAAGGGCGGATCACTGGCAAGATTACTTATGCCGATTCGAATGACGAAATTGGCGACCTTTCTCGCAGCTTTGCCAACATTGTTAGCCGTTTAAGTGGTTATACTGATTACCTAGAAAATATGTCATCACGACTCTCCCATGAACTGCGTACGCCCGTGGCTGTTGTGCGCTCATCACTTGAAAACTTACAAATGCAGCCGCAATCTGAACTGAGTCAAAAATACCTCGACCGTGCCAGTGAAGGGGTTGAGCGGTTAGGTAAAATTATTACCACCATGAGTGAAGCAACGCGCCTTGAACAAAGTATTCAAAATGCCGAGGCAGAAGAGTTTGACCTGACCAAGGTGATCACCGGCTGCATGCAGGGCTATCAAATAACCTATGGTGAAAGCCTATTTACCTTGTCGCTTTGTAAGGAGCCGTTAAATGTTAGTGGCGCACCAGAATTTATTGCGCAATTACTCGATAAGCTCATCAACAATGCACTTGAGTTTAAAACCCCGCAAAGCACAATTTCAGTCAGCTTAACCAAGCAAGAGCAGCATGCATTATTAAAAATCAGCAACCAAGGGCCTTTGCTCCCTGACGGTTTAGTTGAACACATTTTCGACTCAATGGTCTCGGTGAGAAGTCAGCAACATCAGCAGCAGCCACACTTGGGTTTAGGCCTTTATATTGTAAGGCTTATTTGCGATTACCATCACGGTAAAGTATTAGCAGAAAATTTAGCTGATGGCACAGGTGTTGTATTCACTGTGGAGCTGCCTATTTAATAAGCATATTTGCGTTACATATGATTACAGTTTAATGACTGAGTATTCACCGATAATTCAGATTACAGGACGTAATATTTGTAATACAAAAGGCAAATTATTCTTTGGAGGGCATCATGCGATCTGGATTACAACGTGAAGAGATTGAGTTCATTATGGGGCTATTTAGCTATAATGAAGCAACCGATAAACCAGTGGCTCCAAAAAAGCAGCCTGTAAAAGCTGACACAAAAAAAGTTGATACAGCGCAATATAAAGCAAACTACAAAGCAACTTATTTGACCTAGCTAAGGGTAGCTCATTACAATGGCGCACCTTTGGAATATAACGCCTTGTAATGAAAAAACACTCACCTAAAAAAGAACTGATTTTACTGCCCGTTTTGTTCGTGGCTATTTTGCTTTGTGTTGCAGGTCACTTCCTACTCCAGCCTAACTACCAAGACAGCCATACCGTTGAGTATTTACTCGCTGCACTGCCATTTGCCTTGTTTGGATTGGTGATTATCGCCTTTAAAGTTGCCAGTAAAAACGATAACCAAGATTAGATCAAAGAACGTAATAGCCAAACCAATCGGGCTTCATTGCTTGAGCTTGCCCGCTTGGCGTTAATTTGATTGATAAATTACTATCAAGTAAGTCAATCGCAAAACAATCGTCTACATCGTGTAAATCATCTTTATGAAGATGAGTCATTCCAGCCAATAAAGACTCTTTAGCGCGTTGCTTTGCTTCTTCACTGCTACGGGCAACGTACAATGCAAAATCATGTTGCTCCGCAAGACTATCTGCTCGGTAAGCACCTAAATTTACAAAATACAGTTTTTCGGCTTGGTGATGCGCAGTATCAACCACTTCGACCTGATAGCCATCGATGTGCTGAATTTGCATGTAACTATCCATGTGCACATTGCTTTTATCACCCACCCACTGTGCTTTTAACTTTGAATAGGTTTGCTCAATGTTATCGCCTACAACAAATCGAACGTCGTGCATTTCAATGTGGCAACCTTGAATACGACCGCCCAGATAGACTAAAAAAAGCGCCATGTTTTTCCTTATATTAAGCTTTCAACATTAATGTTGTGCTTTTTAATTAATTTATAAAAATCTGAGCGATTACGTTTCGCAAGCTTTGCGGCTTCGGCAACATTACCCGCTGACATTTTCAGCGTATTAATTAAATAGTCTCGCTCAAATTCTTTTTTTGCATCATTTAACGAAAGTGGCTCAGCAATACTAACATTACTGTTTAATGCACTCTCTACTAGCTGAGCGGCAATCACTTTACCAGGTGTAAGGGCTACTACCTGCTCTATTACATTTTGTAATTGACGGATATTACCCGGCCAGTCATAGCGCACCAAAGCATGCATTGCATCATTGGCAAACTGCTTTTGCTCTTGCCCCATACGTTTAGCAATTAGACCTGCAAAATGCTGTGCTAGCAAACTTATATCTTCTCTGCGTTCACAAAGCGGAGGCAGTTTTAAGTTCACCACATTTAATCGGTAGTATAAATCTTCACGAAACTGCTGATTGCTAATTGCCTCAGGAAGATTCTTATGAGTCGCCGACACTACCCGCACATCAATTGGGATCTCTTCTTGAAAGCCCACAGGGCGAATGGTTTTCTCTTGTAAAACCCTCAGTAGTTTTACCTGTAAATTTAGCGGCATATCACCAATTTCGTCTAGAAAAAGGGTACCACCTTGTGCTTGTTGAAACAAACCTTGATGGTCTTTGACTGCACCTGTAAATGCGCCTTTTTTATGCCCAAACAATTCAGATTCTAAAAGCTCTCCCGGCACTGCGCCGCAGTTAATTGCCACAAATGGCCCATCACTAACATGGCTGTGTTGATGTATTGCTTGTGCAAGCAGCTCTTTACCTGTGCCGCTGGCACCTGAGATCAACACATTCACTTGCGTTGGACCAAGCAATTTAACTTGCTCAAGTAGATGCAACATCGCGCCGCTACGGGTGACAATATTCGTTTGTGTGGGTGTTTCATCACCGTGTACACCATGGATCTCGATAGCTTTAGCAAGGCTGTCGAACAGCTCATCTTTATCAACCGGTTTGGTAATAAACGCAAATATACCTTGTTTAGTCGCTTCCACGGCATCAGGTATCGAACCATGTGCTGTCATCATAATCACCGGCATTGAAGGGTAACGACTTTGTAATTGGCGATGAAGAGCCATGCCGTCCATTTCATCCATTCTTAAGTCAGTGATCACCGCATCATAGGTTTGGTTTTTTAGTGTTTGTAATGCCTCAATGCCACTTTCAACTGTGTTTACCAAATAGCCTTTAGACTCAATTCTAATCGCTAGTAACTTTAATAAACTCGCATCGTCATCTACTAATAAAACCCGTGCTTTTGTTACTTCATTCATGATTACTGCTCCTTGGTTTCTTCACGTAGCAGAAGTTGTTGTTCGATAGTCGCAAGCGACGATAAGGTTTTGTCCATTTCATCACTTAGCGCTTGCTTAGCTTGTTTTGCCGCTAAATTCTGTTGTAAATATTGCTTTTGTAACCATAGATACTGCTTAATATCATCTGGCCAATAAAAAGCATGGTCACTTTTTTCAAGCTGATTAAGGGCTTTTTCTGGCTCTGAAGCACCGAGTAAACAAATTGATTCAAACAGACGCTTTAGCTCATTTTCGCCAACATAATTTGCTTTATCAGAAGCCGCTTTAAAGCCACCACATTTGGCTGCATGCCAAGCAATGACTGTACTTGCAGGCGGGTATAACGGCTCACTTTTCGGCCGAGGCTTGGGATTAGGTTGCCCTTGAGGTTTCACTTCTGCTGTCGGCTCTACTTGCTCTGGCTCAACATGCTTTTGCGTGATCGTGCACCCTGTTATAAAAAGTGTGCCTATAACAAGCATAAAACTGGCTTTATTCGCTAAGCCCATATCAGTTAACTCCTTGGGTTAATTGAATTGGTAAAATGGCTGTAAATACACACCCTTGTGGCTCATTATCTGTAATAGAGAGCTTACCGTTTAATTGTTCAACGGTTTCTTTAACGATAGTTAAACCGAGCCCGCTGCCCATTTCAGTATGTTGTTTTGCATTCTTGCCTTGGTAAAAAGCCCCAAACACGGCGGCTTTTTCAGTGTCGTCTATTCCTACTCCTAAGTCGCAGACACTCAAAATTAACTGCCCCTGTTTTAAGCTTGCTTTTATTGTCACTGACTCGTGTTCCGGCGAAAACTTCAGCGCATTTGAGGTAAGCTGAATAAGCACCATTTCAAGTAGCTCAATTGAGATAAACAAGGCTTTATTTGGTAACTCGTTAACCCAAGTAATGGATAAGTCACGCGCTGATAATCGGTGCTCAAAATGACGCTCAATTTTATTCATCATCACGTTAAAATTAAGCTCGCTTAGGCTTTGCTTACTCGTGCGGATAGCGTTGTAACTCAATAGGCTTTCAATCATGGCTCTGAGTCGCACCATACTTTGTGTTATTAACTCAAGGACAGCTTGTTGCTCACTATTGATTGGACCAACAATTTCATCTACAAGTAAGTCAGTCCCTTCAACCATAGAAGCGAGGGGAGTTTTTAATTCATGTGTCACATGGCGTAAAAACGTATCTTTTTGCTGCTCAAGCATATGTAACTGTGCTTGAACCCATTCTAGTTTATTACCTAATTCAACTAACTCTGACGAGCCACGAACTTGAATTTTTTGCTGCCAATGGCCTTGCCCTAGTTTATCAATCACATGTGTGAGTTCCCTAAGCCGTCCGCTGATCCGCCAAAGAAACCCGCCTCCAACCAATAACGTGAGAGGAATTAACGCAACTAACCAATTAATGAATGAAGTTTGAAGTGCTTTTAATTGCTGCTGATTTTTTGTGATGCGTAATTCATTTTGCTCTTTGAGCCAATTTGTTTGCTCACTGATAAGCTTGCTGGCAGGAGCAAATAACTCACCATCTTGCTTTTGCTCTATCAACAAGTGCTGTTGTGCAAATTGTAATACCTCAGCCAATTGCCGCCACTGTGAGACATAATCAGCGGTTGGGCTTAAAAATATAAGCTCATCAATACTTTGCAGTGAGGATTGCCACTTATTGGCAATCAAGCTATCGAGGGATTCACTTTTAAGCACCCAATTTTGTCGAGTTGCCCTTTCTAAGCTATTTAAGTCTTGTTTGAGGTTATTAAATGCTTTAGTGATTTCGTAATTGTCACCGACGATTTCTTGAGTCACCGCTAGCTGCTTATTAAGCGCATTTAAAAATAAAATCACCACCAAAGATAACGGTAGTAAAGACAGCAAAATGCTACAGACGAACTGGCCAATAAGACTAGGTCGCCAATTGAGTAACTGTTTTATTTTTATCGCTACTGTATTTTGCATATTCACTCTCAACATAATTGCAGATGCTGATTATTAGTGAACAAACTTAGACACTCGCTGAATCCGACCTTAAAAAGTACTGATTTTTATCCAAAAACCGATACAAAGTTGCTATTTGGCAACAGGCTAACTCATTGAAATAAAATGGATAAAGTTTTAACACCTGAAAATCGTTGCAAAAAAGACACAACACCCTGTAACTATTTCGCATTCAAAACCACATAAAAACTATAAACTATTGATAATTAAAACCTTTTAACATTGGCACTGATTTTGATTAGTACTAAGCAAATTAGTTATTTAGGACACAAAATGAAAGTAACGGCCCAGGTAGCCACCCTGCTTATAAGTCTCACCTCGCTAAGTAGTTATGCACTAGATTTGCAAACAACGTTTAACGAGCTTGATAAAGACAGTAATGGCTTTTTGAGTGAAGCAGAAGCATCTGAAGATGCATTATTACATGGCAACTTTACGCAAATTGATAGTAACCAAGATGGCCAAATTTCATTTTCTGAGTTTCAGTCGTTTATTCAATAGGAGATTGTAATGAAACAACTTTTAGCTGCATTCTCGCTGATGTTTTTAGTTATCAGCGCCACTGTTTTAGCATCACAAATGGATGTTCGATTTGCTAAATTTGATACAAACGCCGACGGCGAGATTTCATTAACTGAAGCAACTAAACACGATAACTTACTTAAGCAATTTGCTGATCTGGATGAAAACGGCGATCAGGTTTTGTCTGAACAAGAGTTTGAAAAATTCAAACCTTAACGGCTTAAAGTGCTTGCCATAATCCCAGAGGGAATGTGTAAACGGATTTAAATTTTGGGAGTTAAATTATGGCAAGCACTTTTATTTATAAAGGAGAGTAATTATGAGAATTTTCTGGCTTGCTTCATGCACCTTAATTACTATAAGCTTCAATAGCTTAGCATTGGATGTAAAACAACGATTTGATCACCTCGATAAAGATAAAAATGGTTTTTTATCTGTGCAGGAACTGTCATCACAACCGCACTTGCAAAAACGCATAGCGCAGTGGGATACAGATAAAGATCAACAAATCTCGCTCCTTGAATTTAAACACTATTTAACAAACAAGAGTTAAAATAATGTCAAAATTAACCTTTGCCAGCCTAATTTTATGTGGTGTATTTAGCACAATAAGTTTTGCTGCAGATAGTATTGGTGAAAAATTTAAACAACTTGATCGTAATGACGATGGCTACCTGACTCGTTCAGAGTCAGCGAGAGATCCTGCTCTGTGGTCACGTTTCAAAAACTACGACAGCGATAAAGATAATAAATTATCGCTCAGTGAATTTAAGGTCTACGCAAGCAAATAAAGAGTTACAGTTAATTATTTACCTGCTGCTGAGTTGCAGTTTACTGCAACTCTGATACTGTTTTCGTAAATCAATAAAAACTATTAGAAGATTATGAAACTCATCATCAGCTTACTAGCAACAGCTTCACTTAGCTGCTTTGCCAACACCACTGTTATTTACAATGTAAATGGCTACACGCCTACCTACAAAGGTGAAACCCAACACTTTTCTGCACTGGTTTTTAAAGACGGTAAAGTCGTAAAAACAGGTAATGATTCAATTAAAAACAGCTTCCCAGACGCCACCGCAATTGATGGTAAACAAGCCACACTATTGCCTGGTTTGGTCGATGCTCATGGCCATGTAATTGGTTTAGGGAATAACCTTTCACAACTTGATGTCAGGAATACGCGCTCGGCAGATGAGGTTGGCAAAATGCTGGCTGAGTTTGCCAAAGATAAACAAGGTTGGATCATTGGTCGCGGTTGGAATCAAGAGCAATGGCCTGGCGGTGAGTTTCCAACTGCAGCTGATTTAGACAAGTATGTAAAAGACAAACCTGTGGTACTTTCTCGCGTTGATGGCCATGCTGTGTGGGTTAACTCAAAAGCCATGGAACTTGCAGGTATTGATAAACAAACTCCCTCTCCTGCCGGCGGTGAAATTTTAAAGCTGGATTCAGGCTTACCTTCTGGGGTATTCATCGATAAAGCTGAAACACTTATTACCCAACATGTACCAAAAGCAAGCCATGCCAGCATTAATACGGCATTAGATAATGCAGGTAAACATCTACTAAGTTTGGGTATTACATCAACCCATGATGCCGGTATCGATTATGATACGTGGCAAGTGTACCAGCAGCGCTCTGAGCAAAGTACCCTCCCCGTAAGAATCGTTGCCATGTTAAGTGCAGCCGATCCTCAACTAGAAACCATGCTCAAAGCCGGAAAATATAAAGACATGAATGACATGCTGTCGATTCGCAGTGTCAAAGTGTATGCGGATGGTGCTTTGGGAAGTCGAGGCGCAGCTCTCATCGAGGAATACGCAGATCGTAAAAATCACCACGGCTTAATGCTTGAAACGCAAGAAAAGCTTGAGCAGCTATTCAACTTAAGCTTTGCCCATGGCTTTAGTGCGAACACCCATGCAATTGGTGATAAAGCCAATCACGTGGTGCTCGATGCTTATGAAAATGTATTCAAAAAAACCGGTGGGATTTTACTGCGTAACCGAATTGAACACGCACAAATTGTTACTCCTGAAGATATCCCTCGTTTTAAAACGTTAAAAATTATTCCATCAATGCAGCCTGTTCATGCAACCTCTGATATGCATATGGCAGAGCAGCGCCTAACTGAAAAACAACTTGAAGGGGCGTATGCTTGGAAAACCTTTTTAGCGCAAGGCTCAGTGATTGCAGCAGGTTCTGACTTTCCTGTAGAGCTTGCTGATCCGTTTGATGGCTTATATTCAGCAATTACACGAATGGATCATAATCAACTTCCTGAAGGTGGCTGGCGACCACAAGAGCTGCTATCGCGTGATGAAGCTTTGCGTGCTTTTACTTTAGGTGGTGCTTATGCTGCACATCAAGAGTTTAAGGTAGGTAGTTTAGAGCAAGGAAAGTGGGCTGACTTTATTTTGATTGATAAAGACTATTACAAAGCCCCAGTTTCTGAGATCCACGATATAAACGTGACACAAACTTGGATTGCGGGCGAGCTAAAATATAAAAAAGAGGAATAATATTACTCGGCGTCAGCTTTTTGCTGACGCTTTAATTTAATGATGTGGTAAATATTCACAAACGCCAGTAAACCATTGGTGAAGGCAACCGGGACAGCACCAATTGCCAATCCGTAGAAGGTAAATGCAATACACCCTGCTAGGTTAAGCCAACGTAGTTTTACTACATCGCTCATTGTCAAAGAGGCAACCAACAGTGCTGACGCTAAATAGCCTAAATATTCCCAACTCAATTGTTCTCTCCTAGGCTTTAGGTTAGCATTGGAGCTTGTCATTTTTTTTGACGCACTCAGTGCTACTTTGACAATAAAATAAAAAAGCTAACTTACTAAAAACCTTGTAAAGCTTAAGAATAATCTTGGCTTTAAAATCATTACACGGGAAATGAAGGTATCAGTAACGTGAAACACCTTACTAGCAAGTTAGCGTAAATTCTTAGAATCTTAATGCTAACGTCATTAAGATGTAATAAATAGGACAATTGTCCGAAGAGCGGCGTTAATGTTTCAATATCATTTTTCAAGCTATCTTGTTGACCAATTACTGACATTTGCTGGCAGTAGTTTTCAACAAGCTAAAAAAGAAGTGCTGATCCACCAAGATCAACCCTTGTCAAAACTCGTATTAGTGAGAAGCGGCACAGTGTCGTTCAGTTATGACGTGGGGAATGGCCGACGCCTTCTTTTGGGCCAGCTTGATTGTAACAATACACTGATTGGTGAGATTGAAGCACTGAATAACTACCCGTGTATTTACACAGTTACGTGCTTTAGCGATGTAAGTTACAACCTAATTGAGCTTAAACATTGGCGCGCACTACTATTAGAAAAGCCTGAGTTAAGCTTATACACAGCGCAAACTATTGCTGCTAAGTTCCAAGAAAACCAAAAAATAAACTTAGATAAACTACTATTACCACTTAGCTACAATATAGCTAAAGATTGCTTGTTAAGAGCTGAAAACAGCAACCCAACACTACTGCGTGCATACCCTACCGTAAATGCCGAAGCAGAACGCTTTGCTACCACAGAAAGAGCTTATAGACGAGTAGTTACAGAACTAGTTGAGAAAGGCTTAGTGCAGCGAAGCAATCAAGGTTTACAAGTAGTAGATATCGACAAGCTTAGCGACTACGTTGAAAGTTTTGCACAGTTATAAATGTGTTACAAATTTTTCTTAAATGCTTTAAAATAATATTACCAAACTGAAAAGCAAAGTCAGCACAAGTTCAGTTGGATAATCTATAAATATTCATAGAGTTAAGCTTCTTTACTGCAAAGCTCTATATTATAATTTTGCAAAGCGGTGTGTTATCAGCTGTTGCACTTGAAAGATAAGACAGAACTTTCTTATTTTATTAATGAAAGTATATATAATGTTCACTTGACGTATATATAATGTACGCTTATCCTTCAATAACAGATAACCATGTGTGGCGTTTTTTCGGTGCACAAACCGGTACTATTTGCTCTAATAAAAGTCTGATTACTTTACGAGAAAGGAAAGAAAGGTAACGATTATGGGAAACAATGAATTTAAACTAACCAAGCTAGCGCTAGCGTTAGGTGTCACTTTAAGCTTAAGTGGTTGTTTGAGTGATGACGACAAAAACGACACAGTGCCTGAGCCACCAGTTCCAACACAAAATGTAGCAGTTCCACCTACGGCAGCTGAAGTTCAAGCTGGTACTATCACTGTTAATGTTGTTGATATCACTGGTACTCGCCTTGCTGATACAGTAACTGCAACTATTACTTTTAAATCTGAAGATGGCTTATTGACGGCTTCAGGTGAAGCTTTAACTGATGACACAAAGTCAACGACTACAAGTACTTTCGCTTACACTGTTGACTCTATTCCTGCTGATGGTATTAGCTATAGCTATGTTGTTTCAGCTGAAGGTTATTTAAACAATTCAGGTACATTATCTGTTAGTAGTACAGACAACGTCGCAGCTCAAGAAATCCGATTAACACCAAGAACCCTTGCTGACTCTGATGTAGCTATCGTAGCTGATACTAAAGATCTAGCTGACTTAGCTGAAGACGGAACTACGGTTGCGTACGATCCATCTACTGGATTAAGTGTCACTGGTGATAAAGACGAGATTGAATTAAAGCAAGCTATATCAGCAGATAAAGCTGATACAGCTGTAGGTAGTGCAAGTGTAAAAATCAAAAATGGCACACAATTTTTAGACACAGACGGTAATGCTCTAACTTCAGCTCCTAAAATGACTGTTGCCTACTTCGCAAATGAAGCAACTCGCAACGATAATGAGTCAGAAAGCGCTGCTACGACAAACTCGTCTTTAGATGCGTTTCCAGGCGGCCTTGCTCTTTCTGTAGCAAATCCTGATGGTTCTGATTCGGCAGTATCAGGCTCATTTACATCTGGTGGTTTTGTAGCTATCGAATTAGTTGATGATGAGGGTAACAAAGTAAAAAGTTTCGGTGAAGGAAACTCTATTACTGTTGCAATGGAAGTTGATAAAAAAACTTCTAACCCATGTCCAGTAACTCTTCCTGATGGTGAAGATGTAACAACATATGCTGAAGCTAATGGCTTTGCAAGTGGTACATGTACCGTAGCTAACCCTGTAGCTCGCAAAATTGCTGCTGGCGACATTTTCCCTGTATGGAGTTATGATGAAGATGTAGGCGAGTGGACTTTTGAGAGCTATGGTGAAGTAACAGTTAATTCTAATGACCCTCTAGATGGTACTTACAGCACTTTTGACGTAACTGTTGACGTAGATCACCTATCATACTGGAACCTTGATTACTTCAACAACCAACAATGTTCAAGTTTCTCTTTTGACATTTTAGATAGTAATGATGCAGCTAACACAGCGCGAACTACTATTATTTTAGAAAATAACGGTTTTAGAAGAACATTAACAAGCTATACTGGTGATTATTCAAAAGCTACTATCTTTAACCCACCATCATTCCCAGTAAAAGTTAAAGTACTTAGTAATGGTGTTAACGTACTTGATGGTTTATCTTCTGACGCTGATGGAAATGCATCTGCTATGTCTGTTGATAATCTTTGTGATTTAAATAACCAAGATCTGAAACTTACAATTGCATCACCTGTTATCGTATCTAAACCGATTACGACTCAACTAGTTTGTAGTAACACAGAAGAATTCGATGTAGGTACAGATCCTGTACAGACTCCTACTCCGGTATTTTTCCAAGTTGGTAACCAATTTGTACAATCTGTATACTCTACCGGCACATTCAATGTTGATTTAGAGCAGGGTACTACTTACACAGCTTGGTACTTTGATTACAACAACTACACATGGCTGACCTCTGAAGTTACAGGCAATACTACAGCTGCAACTTTAGATATCCCAACAGTTTGTGAAGTTGTTGAACAACCAATCACAGGTGGTACTGGTGGTACTGGTGGTACTGGTGGTTCTGGTAACGGTGGCTAGTCCACAACGCTAATAAAGCTTTTAAAACCGCGCTTATGCGCGGTTTTTTATTGCCTTTAAAAAATATACATAAACACCAAGTTACTCTTTTGTGATAAGCATCAATGCATTTACGCTGCTTAAACTACCACTATTATCAATGGGGAGTTTTACGCACTTAATTAAAGACAATAAAAAAGGCCCACTAAGAGCCTTTTATGAATAATCTGAACAAGGTTACTTTTCAAGTAAAATGTCGTGGATGTTCGCTAAATCAGACTTACCTTCGATAATTTCGTCTGGCGTTAGGCCTGAAAGCTCATGAGGGAACACTAACCACTCTTCAGACTCATGAATGAAGTAATCTGGCACCATGTCTACCTTTGAGTTCTTCGGCTTGTAGTATGGGCATGCAACGCGAATATCACGTGGTAGGTTTAAACGCATTAACTCCGAAAGCTTTTCTTTTAATGCAAAAATACTGCGGCCAGAATCGAACACGTCATCAACGATTAGTAATGAATTGTCTGCATTGGCATTTTCAATGATGTAATGCAAACCGTGAACTTTAATCTCTTTAGATTGCTGGTTAATACCGTAATACGAAGAAGTACGCACTGCGATATGGTCAGTTTCTATACCTTTGTAATCGTAATATTCTTGAACTGCGATACCAATTGGAGCACCACCACGCCAAATACCAATGATGAAATCAGGACGGAAACCATCTTCATAAACTTGTGCCGCAACACGAAATGAATCTTCAAGAAGCTGCTGCGCAGTGATATAGCACTTATCTGACATAAATAGAGACCCCAGTGTGAATTGATCATTCAAGTGTAGCTAATTTAATAAAAACTAACCACAGGATGAGAAAATGTGGGGCGTGATTTTATACTAATTTACTCAAAAAAGCTTGTATCAGTTTGTAAAATTCCCCTTTAGATCAAAAGAGCCCCTTAACTTAGATAAAGTTAAGGGGATTAATGAAAAAGTAAATTGCTTATGCTTTTTCTAGTAATGTTCTTGCAACGGTACGCATACCTTGAGTTGTTGCGCCCGCAGCCCACTCGCTTGTGCTACCCATGTTAAATGCAGCAGCAAGGTCAATGTGCACCCAACCTTTCCCTTCATTTGGCACAAAGCGTGATAAGAAACCAGCCGCATTGGAAGCACCACCGTAGCCACCACCTTTTTGTGGGCGGCTATTTGCTGTGTCAGCATATGGCGACGGGCAATTTTGTTGGTGCCATTTTTCAAGTGGTAATGGCCAAGCAGCTTCCATTTCTTGCTCTGCAAAGTCTTGTACGTCACGTACAAGCTCTTTATCAAGACCAAACAATGCATTGTACTCTTGGCCTACAGCAACAAGCGCAGCGCCTGTTAAGGTTGCCGCATCAATGATTAATGGCGCGCCAGACTCACCTGCTGCCATTAAGCCATCAGCTAGTACTAAACGACCTTCAGCGTCTGTGTTAACGATTTCAACCGTTGTACCATTTTTATACGTTAAGATATCGCCAAGTTTGTAGGCGTGGCCTGAAATTAAGTTTTCAGCACAGCATAAGAACAACTTAATGCGTTTGTTGATACCACGGCTAATAGCAAGTGCTAAACCTGCAGTCACAGTTGCTGCGCCGCCCATGTCGCATTTCATGCCTAACATGCCTTCACTTGCTTTGATTGAGTAACCACCTGAATCAAACGTAATGCCTTTACCAACTAAAGCGGCTGCAACAGGCGCGTTTTCATCACCAGTTGGGTTGTAATCTAATGCTAATAATACTGGTGGACGTTCACTACCACGGCCTACCGCATGGATACCAATCCATTGTTGCTCTAATAAAGCATCACCTTTAATAATTTGGTAGCTTACGTGCTCAGGTGCTAGTGACTGAATAAACTCAGCTGCTTTACCAGCTAGGCTCTCTGGGAAAATATCATCAGCTGTGCCATTGATCATTTGACGAGCCCACGTCGCAGCTTGCTTTAAAGAAGCCAATTCTTTGCCGTCTGTTTTTGCATTTTCAACAAACTCAATAGCATCTAAATTCTTTGGTGAAACAAAGCCTTGGTAGAAAGCCCATTGTGTTTCTGTACACCAAACATCGCCCACTAAGGCAATATTTTTTAAGCCTTGATTAGCTAACGTACGTGCTGCTTTTTGTACGTTTTTAAGTGTATCTTGCTCAGTTAAATGAACAGTTGCGCCTTGTTCAGTAAAAGAAAGAGCGGCTTTTTCGCCCCAATGTGCGGCAGCGCCCTGCTCGCTAAGTTGAACTAGAAATTTTTCTGACATGTTAGAATACTCTTTGCGCTAAAAATGTTACTCGAGTTTACTACAGCCAACGTCAGTTCCCAACAGCTTGCGATAAATAGCATTATGAGATGTGGTTCAATCCTCGTAATGAATCACTTACAATAAAGAAAAACGAATTACTAAGAGCCATGAAGTTTACTCCCGCATTACAAACAGCTACCTTAATTAAACGCTACAAACGTTTTTTAGCCGACTTAAAAACTGCCGATGGCGTAGAGTTTACAGCTCACTGTGCTAATACCGGCAAAATGACGGGCTGTGCAGAGCCTGGATTTAAAGCGTTTTATTCAACCAGTGATAACGCCAAACGTAAGTTCCCTCAATCCTTGCAATTAACTCAGAACCAATTCGATCACTTAATATGTGTTAATACCGCGATTGCAAACAACGTTGTACAAGAAGCCTTAAATGCAGGCGCGATTACTGAACTTGTTGACTATCAAACAATTGCTGCAGAAGTAAAATACGGCCAAGAAAATAGCCGTATCGATTTTTTATTAACAGGTGAACACAAACCCCATTGCTATGTAGAAGTAAAATCTGTGACATTACTTTCACAAACAGAACCACAATCTGGGCAAGGGTATTTTCCGGATGCAAAAACTGAGCGAGGCCAAAAACATCTGCGAGAGTTAATAGAAGTGGTGCAACAAGGACATCGTGCAGTATTATTTTTTGCCGTTTTACATGAAGGTATCAATCAAGTAAGTGCGGCGGAACATATCGACCCGAAATACGCCAAACTTTTAACTGAAGCTATAGATAATGGTGTTGAAGTGATTGCTTATAAAGCAAAAATTTCGGCAGAAGAAATTAAGTTGCAAGAAAAATGTGATTTTCTGAACTAAGCTACTCTTTTACTAAAACGACAATAAAAGCACTATTTTAGTTGTATTATTTTTTTTTGCCCATATAACTTAGCAAATTTAAAAAATTTATGGATAGTTAAGGGCTTACAAAACCGCCCATAATTATTTGAGCAATCATTAGCGCAAGGTCAAGAGGATTAATTAAAAATAAATTTGCCTCAGTCTAATGATTCTGCTATTTATAGCCGCCGGCTAACGCTGGGCAAAATATTAAGGATTTAGGAGAAAGTTATGCCAGACCAAAAAAGACTAGGGTTATTGGCTCAGGCCGGGTTGGAACCATACCAAGAACAGCCAGGTGAAGAGTATATGAATGAAGCACAACGTGCTCATTTCAAAACAATTTTAGAAGCTTGGCGTAACGATTTACGTAACGAAGTAGACCGTACTAAATCGCATATGCAAGACGAAGCAGCTAACTTTCCAGATCCAGTAGATCGTGCAGCACAAGAAGAAGAATTCTCATTAGAACTTCGTACTCGTGACCGTGAGCGTAAACTGATCAAGAAAATTGAAAAAACGATTCAATTAATCAAAGAAGATGACTTTGGTTTCTGTGAATCATGTGGTATCGAAATTGGTATCCGCCGCCTAGAAGCGCGTCCTACAGCTGATTTATGTGTAGACTGTAAAACGCTTGCGGAAATTAAAGAAAAGCAATCTGGACGCGGTTAATTACATCCTTTAATTAGCCCATGTCTACCACAGCCGTTAACACGCCAATGCGTGAATATCGTGGCCGCTTTGCGCCATCCCCTTCAGGGCCATTACATTTTGGCTCACTTATAGCGGCTGTGGGTAGCTTCCTTGATGCAAAAGCCAATCAAGGGAAATGGTTAGTACGCATTGAAGATATCGACACAACGCGTGTTGTAAGCGGTGCTAGTGACGATATATTACATACCTTAGAGGCTTACGGTCTTTACTGGGACGAGCCTGTCATATACCAAACCCAGCGTCATGAGCAATACCAAGCCATTGTTGACGAGTTAATTTCGCAGAACCTTGTTTATGCATGTCATTGCACGCGCAAAGAAATTAAAACAATCGGTGGAATATACCAAGGCCACTGCCGGTATAAAAACCACGCTTTAACTGATTCAGCGCTACGTTTAACCCAGCAATTTGCAACCAGTCAATACCATGATTTAATTCAAGGTAAAGTGTATGTTGATAGCCAACTTGCCAAAGAAGATTACTTAATAAAGCGAAGCGATGGTTTATTTGCTTACCAACTGGTCGTAGTCGCCGATGATATTGCACAAGATATTACAAGAGTCGTTCGCGGCGCTGATTTACTCGAACCTACCGCACGACAACTCAGTTTGTTTAAGCAGCTAAATAAACCGGCCCCAGAATACGCCCACCTACCTTTAGCAGTAGCTAAACCCGGTTTTAAGCTATCAAAACAAAATTACGCTCCGGCAATAGCAAAATCAGATCCAAAGCCTGCGTTGTTCGATGCCTTGCGCTTTTTAGGCTTAAAGCCAGAAAGCTCACTTTTATCGTTAAATATCGATCAGATGTTAGCATGGGCTATTGAAACTTACCGCCTTGAACACATACCAAAGGTGCAAGAAATACAAGTTAGCGAGGATCCAAACTCTCCTTTTTGTAACTTTGTTACTATTGAAAAATAAATTGCCAATTTTAAAGGCCGGGTAACTTAATTTTTCAGCCCTGCTGGTATATGATAGCGACCCAAAGTGTGCGAATCATCAACACCTTAATTTAGCGCCATTTAAAACACACTGATTACACGTCAATCTCACATCGGCGAAGTATCAAACAAACGCTATACTTGATGAGTCGCAAAGTCCGCGTCGTAGGAGACAGATTATTATTTCTAAGCTTTTTCAATTTTGTCGGCAGATTATTGGCCCAAATGCCACGACATCAAGTGATGCTTTGCCAACGAGCGAGTTACCTTTGGTGATCGAGCGCAGTGAACATGGTATTTCGCGCAAACAATTTAGCCCAAATGCAATCAAAGTATTGTACCGCCTTAAAGAAGGTGGTTTTGATGCCTACCTTGTAGGTGGTTGTATTCGAGATATATTGTTAGGCCAACAACCAAAAGACTTCGACGTTGTAACAAACGCAACCCCTGAGCAAATCAAAAAGCTATTTCGTAACTGTCGCCTAATTGGTCGCCGTTTTCGTTTAGCCCATATCGTGTTTGGTCGAGAAATTATTGAAGTGGCGACCATGCGTGGCCATCACGAAGCCGAAGAAAGCAAAAATCAAATTAGCCAATCAAGTGAACACGGCCAACTCCTGCGTGACAATGTCTATGGCAGCATCGAAGAAGATGCTGAGCGCCGCGACTTTTCGATTAATGCACTTTACTACTCAATTAACGATTTTTGTATTTATGACTATGCCAATGGCATTAGCGCGATAAAAGCAAAACAAATTGAGCTAATTGGCGACCCAGAAACACGTTACCGTGAAGACCCTGTGCGCATGTTACGTGCAGTGCGTTTTGCCACCAAACTAGGAATGAGCATTGCACCTGGCACCGAAAAGCCAATTAAAGGCCTTGCTAATTTACTTGATCATATTCCGCCTGCTCGTTTGTTTGAAGAATCACTCAAATTGTTTTTAAACGGCAAAGCTGAAGAAAACTACTTAATGCTACGCCAGTATGGTTTATTCAAAGCATTATTTCCTGCTCTTGATAAAATCTTAGATGCCAACCCTGAAGGCTTTGAGCATACGTTTATCCTGCAAATGTTTAAAAACACCGATAAACGTATTAATGCTGATAAAAAAGTCACCCCAGCCTTTATTTTTGCAGCCTTATTGTGGTTCCCATTGCAGAGCATTGCGAAGAAGTTACAACAACGCGACCAACTTTCAGAGTACGATGCATTTGCACAAGCAATGAACAAAGTACTGAGTGAAAACGCGCAACATGTAGCAGTACCAAAACGCTTCACCTTGGGTGCACGCGATATTTGGCATATTCAGCAACGCCTTGATAAACGAGGTGGTCAGCGTGCTTACAGGCTCACTCAACAGCCTCGCTTCAAGGCTGCCTATGATTTCTTACTACTGCGTGTGCAAGCTGGCGAAGAGCAGCAAACAGAGCTTGCTGACTGGTGGACAACCTACCTAAGCCAAGACATCAATGGTCAAAAAGAAATGGTTAAAAGTTTAGGACACCAAGGTGGCCCTAAGCGCCGTCGTCGCCCACGCAAGAAAAAAGTAGACTAAGTATGAATACCGTTTATTTAGGTTTAGGTGCCAACTTAAACACACCACGTAAACAAATTCATGCTGCTGTCACTGCCCTAAAAGCATTAAAAGACGTTGAGTTTGTTTGTGTATCCCATGATTACGCAAGCAAACCAATGGGGCCACAAGATCAACCCGATTATGTAAATGCAGTCGCGTGTGTTAAAACTGCACTTAAGCCAGAGCAGTTGCTTGATTTAACTCAAGCCATTGAGCTTGAGCATGGCCGTGTTAGAAAAGAAGAACGCTGGGGTCCGCGTACCCTTGATATAGATATTTTATTGTTCGGTAATGACGTGATAGACACCCCTCGCTTAACTGTGCCTCATTATGGCTTAACAGAGCGAGAATTTGTTGTTTATCCCTTGTTGGAAATTGCACCAACACTTGTACTACCGAATAATCAATCACTTGCTGATATAACAAAAACGTTGCCTTTAAACGATTTACAACAACTCCCTCAGCAGTAATCAACCAAGGCTAAGCCTTAGAGGAAATTATGTCTAAAATCACCGTTTCAACTCTCAATAAAATGAAACAAGAACAACAAAAAATCACCGCATTAACGGCTTACGATGCCAGTTTTGCTAAATTGTTTCATGATAATGGCGTCGAGGTGATTTTAGTCGGTGACTCACTAGGCATGGTACTGCAAGGTGCTGATGACACCCTAGCAGTAACCAACACAGATATTGCTTATCATACACGTTGTGTACGTGCCGGAAGCCGCGAATTATTTGTGATTGCTGACTTACCTTTTATGACCTATGCCAACCCAGCTGATGCCTGTAAAAATGCAGCTGAGCTGATGCGTGCTGGGGCAAACATGATTAAGCTTGAAGGCGGCGAATGGCTGCACGACAGTATTCGTGCAATGACCCAACAAGGTATTCCAGTATGTGGCCACCTAGGATTAACACCTCAGTCAGTACATGTATTTGGCGGTTTCAAAATTCAAGGTCGTGAGCAATCTCAAGCCGATAAAATGGTCAGCGATGCAAAAGCACTTGAGGCGGCAGGTGCACAGTTACTTGTTTTAGAATGTATTCCAAGTGAACTTGCTAAACGTATTACTGATGAACTGAGTATTCCTACCATTGGTATTGGGGCAGGTAATCAAACTGATGGGCAAATCTTAGTAATGCACGACCTAGTTGGTATTTCGGCAGGTTATATCCCTAAGTTTTCAAAGAATTTTTTATTAGAAACCGGCAATATGCCAGCAGCAGTGCAAAAGTATTGTGAAGATGTAAAAAGTGGTGCTTTCCCAAGTACCGAACACGAGTTTAAATAAATGCAATCAATCACTGAAATTAAATCGTTACGCAGCCAAATCAAAGCTTGGCGTCAAGCGGGCCTGAGCATTGCGCTAGTGCCTACCATGGGCAATTTACACCAAGGTCACTTTTCACTTGTTGAAAAAGCCAAAACATTGGCTGATAAAGTGGTTGTGAGTATCTTTGTAAACCCGATGCAATTCGGTGTCAATGAAGACCTTGATAGTTACCCGCGTACACTAAACGAAGATAAACAAGGTTTAGCAGATCTTGGTACTGATATCGTGTTTACCCCATCCGTTGAGACGATTTACCCAAATGGTTTAGGCGAGCAAAGCTTTGTCGATGTACCGGGTGTTTCTATGGGTTACTGTGGAGGCTCGCGTCCTGGTCACTTCAAAGGCGTTGCAACCGTTGTCACTAAATTATTTAATTTGGTTCAACCTGACTTTGCTTGTTTTGGTGAAAAAGATTTTCAGCAGCTACAGGTTATTAAAACCATGACGCGCGACCTATCTATCCCAGTTGAAATTGTTGGCGTTCCTACTTGCCGTGAAATCTCAGGTTTAGCAATGAGCTCTCGTAATGGCTATTTATCTGATGAGCAAAAAGACACTGCAAGAGTACTGTTTGCCACACTAAATAATACTGCAACGGCACTTAAACAAGGCAGCGCAGACATTGCAGCTCTTGAGGCAGATGCAAAAGCACAGCTTGAAAAGGCAGGACTAAAACCTGACTATTATTCGATTGCAGAGCGCTCAACACTAAAACCAGCCACCGTGGCTGACAAACAACTTGTTATTTTAGCTGCTGCTTATTTGGGCTCAGTACGTTTAATTGACAATTTACAAGTTGAGCTGGATTAAATAGCAACAATCTGGGTAAGATGGATTGCAAAGAAAAGACATAAACTAGGGATAAGCATGAAAAAATTACCAGCAATTGCAGCAACATTGTTTGCTATGACATTACTGTCTGCCTGCTCAAACAAAATTGAAAACCCAGAAATGCAGCAATGTGCTCAGCAAAACTATCAATGCGAAGCGAGCTGTGAGCAACAAAGCACCGCTGATGGCTTAGTTCATAAAGTCTGTAGCAACAAGTGCATTGAAGCTTACAACCAATGTAAAGCCAATGCAGAAAAGTTAGGCGAAGTTAAATAACAACGACTCGCTTTTTAAGGCACTGAAAACCTATTCGGTGCCTGCACTCCCCTCCTCGATTACAATTTCACTCGCACAATTAAGCCTCTGGTAATTTTGTTCATATTTTTGTTTACCCTTTAAGCTATTCATATTAGGGCAAGCTTTCGTTCATTAAACTTCTCCATATTGGTGACGAATAAACAACTGCAACTGTGTAATTGTTTCTCACTAATTTCAAAATTTTACTCTTCGCATTTAGCTGCACCAACTCAAAGCCATTGAGATTGTTAATTTTTATTTTGGGTCCAGCAATTGCTATGAGATATGAAAGAATTATTGTGATTTACGGCTAAAGGAAAATTGAATGAAACCAGAAACCCGAACTAAGCTCTTCAGCGCTATTAAAAAGAAGACCTTCTTGGGCGTATTATTAGCCATGAGCGCAGGTCATAGTTACGCAGTTGAAGACCCAGAGCAGCCAAAAGTAACTGAAACAGAACAAACAGCCGCTGAGGTTCAAGCAACCGAAAATGAAAAACAGCAAGTAGAGGATACTGCTGCTGTTGAGCTTAAGCCTGCAATGATCACGATTCCAGAAGAAAAGCTATTTGAAGTTATCACTGCACGTGCGAAAAAATTAGCCTCTGAGCCGTATGTAGCGCCTAAAGAGTTAGAGCTTGAAGCATTAACTAATATTGGTTATCAGGACTACCGTGCGATTCGTTTTCGTACTGAGCAAGCAATTTGGAAAGATCAAAGCCTGTATGAAGTGCAGTTATTCCACCCTGGCTTTTTATATCGCTCACCAGTTGCAATCAATACTCTTGAGCAAAATGCCGAAGTAAAAAGTTTACCTTTTAAAACAGATTACTATCGTTACGATGCAACTGCTGCCCCGTTAGAGCAAGAGATCAGCACCGCTATTGCCAATACACAACTTGGCCATGCAGGTTTTCGTTTGCATTTTCCACTGAACAACAACCAGTACAAAGACGAAGTAGCTGTGTTCCAAGGTGCTTCGTATTTTCGTTTAGTTGGCCCGCATCAAGTATATGGTCTGTCAGCTCGAGGTCTTGCAGTTGATACAGCACTGAGCTCAGGCGAAGAGTTTCCTGTTTTCAAAGAGTTCTGGTTAGTAAAACCTGCACCCGAAGATACTACCATCGTGCTTTATGCATTATTAGATAGCCCTTCAGTGTCGGGAGCCTATCGTTTTGAACTAACACCTTCTACTAACACTGAAGTAAAAACCGAGATGCAAATTTTTGCCCGTAAAGACATTAAAAAGCTCGGCATAGCCCCGCTAACAAGTATGTTTTACCACGGTGAAAATAGTACTAAGTTTTTTGATGATTACCGCCCTGAAGTACATGATTCTGATGGCCTATTAATGCAATCAGAACAAGGTCAATGGATTTGGCGTGCACTGAATAACCCAAAAAAATTAAGTGTCACTTCGTTTAGCTACGAGAACCCTAAAGGCTTTGGCCTTGCACAGCGAGACCGAGACTTTAATAACTACCTTGATACCGAAGCGCATTATCACAACCGTCCGAGCATGTGGATTGAGCCAGTGGGTAATTGGGGTAAAGGGCGTGTTGAGTTAGTAGAAATCCCTACAGATACCGAAACCAACGACAATATTGTTAGCTATTGGGTGCCAGAGCAGCCTATGAAAGCTGGTGACAGCTTAAGCTTTAGTTACAAGCTGTCGACTTTCAATGCCACGCTTGCAACTCAAGATAAAGCGAGTGTGTTAAGAACCCGAATTGGTAGTGCAGCATTACCTGGTGAAGACAATCCACCACCAAAAAGCCACCGCCAATTTACCGTTGATTTTAGTGGCGAAACCATTAATCAACTATCAGCTAATTTTGCCATGCAGGCGGATCTTACACTCTCTGCTGGGCAAATAAGCGATAAAACGGTACAGCAGTTACCAAACAATCAAGGATGGCGCGTAGCATTTAAAGTGGCGCCAGAGGGAGATAAGCCTGTTGATATGCGCTTATCGTTAAAACTACGTGATAAAGAAATCAGCGAGGTATGGAGCTATGTCTGGTATCCAAACGACGTCCAATAGTAAAGCATTAAAGGCAACAGCAATGCCATTTAAGAAGACCCGCGCTTGGCTTTTTTCAAGCCTAGCGCTTACCATTACCGCCTATGGCGTGTGGATCATGTTCGATATTTTAAATTCTAACGGCATGACACCGCTTGAGTACGCTTTACTGGCATTATTTACAGTTACCTTCGCGTGGATTGTTACAGCCTTTTGTAGTGGCTGTATGGGCTTCATCCTGCAATTATTTCGTATTGACCCGTTGACCTTAAAACGTCAAAAGCCAATCGAGATTAATCAGCATGCCTTGAGCCAAACTAAAACAGCCATTGTTATGCCTATCTACAACGAAGATACAGAGCGTGTCATCGCCGGTTTTGAAGTAAGTTTACGCTCGCTGGCTAAAACAGGGCAAATGCCGCATTACGACTTTTACTTGCTAAGTGATACGCAAGACCCTGAAATTGCACGTAATGAACTTAAAGCGTGGAATGCACTTACTGAGCGCTTAGGTGATTTAGCAAAGCATACTTTTTATCGTCGCCGTGAAGATAATAAACACCGTAAAGTGGGTAACTTAACTGATTTTTGTGAACGTTGGGGCAGCCAGTACGATCACATGATTGTGCTTGATGCCGATAGCATTATGACGGGTCAATGTATGCTTGAACTGACTTCTAGCATGATCAGCAATCCAAAATCAGGCTTGATCCAGACGATCCCGATTCCGGTTCGCCAAGACACGTTTTTTGGCCGCTTTTTACAGTTTGCATCAATTTTATATAGCCCAATGCTGGCAACTGGTTCTGCTTTTTGGCAAACAAACCAAGCAAACTACTGGGGCCACAATGCGATTATTCGCGTTGAAGCATTCACAAAGTGCTGCGGCCTACCTGTTCTAAAAGGTAATGCCCCATTTGGTGGTGAGATCTTAAGTCATGACTTTGTAGAAGCTTCTCTGCTACACCGCAGTGGTTGGGATGTGTTACTGCTCAGCGATGTTGAAGGCAGTTACGAAGAAGTACCAAGTAACATTCTCGATTACGCGATTCGTGATAGACGCTGGGTGCAAGGTAATATCCAGCATTTAGGTTTACTGCCTAAATCAGGTCTTAAGCTAATGAGTAAAATGCACTTTTTATTTGGAGCCACAGCGTATATTTCATCGTTGATTTGGTTATCGATGCTGGCATTAAGTACCTTAGATGCAGTAACTCGTGCACTTAATAGCGACGTGTACTTTAACCATGCTTATCAACTTTTCCCAACCTGGCAAATTGCTAAAACGGATTTAATTGATTCGTTGTTATTTATTACAGCTGTATTGTTGTTACTGCCTAAATTAATGGGCGTAATTGTGACTTTAGTGCATCGTAATAACGCCTTTGGCGGTACGATGAAGTTAATTGCCGGTTCACTCATCGAAACTATTTTTGCGATTGTGATTGCCCCTTTAATGATGGTTTTTCATAGCTACTTTGTAGTGTGCGTATTTTTAGGCAAAAAAGTTAGCTGGGATGCACAACCTCGCGAAGGCAGAATGGTACCGTGGAAAGAAGCGATTGGTTATACGTTATTTTCGACTATTACCGCGATTATCTGGGGCTCGGTTGCTTACTATTACACACCGACCTTCTTTTGGTGGTTATCACCTATTTTAGTAGGTCTTATTTTAGCAGCGCCAATTGTACGCTATTCAAGCAGCATCGGCTTAGGAGTGAAAATGCGTAAAATGGGTTTATTTTTATGTCCAAGTGAAGTTGAAAACGATGATACCTTAGCGGCACTTCGTGTACATCAACAAGAAATTGGCTTGCCAAAAGATGAACACGCTGACTTTAATGTACCAGCATTACCCAATGAATACCCAACGGTAATGCCTATTCAAAGCTTTAAGGCACCCTCGGGTAAAAAGCGCAAGCAAGTACGTATTGCTCAGCAACGTATTAAAGCCAAGCTCTTTGCCAAAAGCTAAACGAAAAAAAACCGCTCAATGAGCGGTTTTTTCATCTATGTCTGTATGGTTGTTACAGAAGGCCTAGCTTTTTAAGTTCAGCCATTGCCATTTTACCTGAAAGTGGCACATAACCATCTTTCTCAACAATTTTTTGACCGTCTACAGAAAGAACCATTTTTAAGAACTCTGCATCGATTGGTGAAAGCGGCTTGTTAGGGTGCTTGTTCACATAAACGTATAAGAAACGAGATAGTGGGTATTTACCTGTTGCTACGTTTTCTAATGTTGCATCAACAAAGTTATCGCCTTTCTTAGAAAGTGGAACTGTGCGTACACCTGATGTTTTATAACCGATACCTGAGTAACCAATCGCGTTCACTGAAGAAGAGATTGACTGTACTACAGATGCAGAACCAGGTTGTTCGTTTACGTTGTTACGGAAGTCACCTTTACAAAGTGCTTTCTTCTTGAAGTAACCGTAAGTACCTGATACTGAGTTACGACCGTAAAGCTGGATATCTTTTGCAGCCCAATCACCCTCAAGACCTACTTCGCTCCAACGGTTAACTTGTTCACTTGCACCACATTTACGTGTAGAAGAGAAAATCGCATCAACTTGGTCAATACGTAAACCTTTGATTGGGTTATCTTTGTGTACGAATACAGCTAGAGCATCGATTGCAACGCGAACTTCAGTTGGCTTGTAGCCATAACGCTTTTCGAATGCTTCGATTTCTTTTGACTTCATACGACGGCTCATTGGGCCGAAGTTTGCTGTACCTTCAGTTAATGCTGGAGGAGCAGTTGAAGAACCCGCTGCTTGGATTTGAATGTTTACGTTTGGATAGAAGCGTTTGTACTCTTCTGCCCAGAACGTCATCATGTTTGCAAGAGTGTCAGAACCAACAGATGAGAAGTTACCAGAGATACCACTTGTTTTAGTGTACTCAGGCATATCTTTATCAACTGCAGCTGCTTGTGCTGATACAAATGTTGTTACAGCCACACCCATTGCGGCAACGAGATTTTTGAATTTCATAGGGGTTACTCCGATTTGTTCGTCCCATTTCCTAACTGCGGTCTACTCTAATGACACTAGATGACAGTTAGATTACCCTTAAATGACATTTTTATGACTTTTCGGTTTTTTTGGTATTACCTGCAATACGCACGACTTTTTCGCTACCAAATGCAAACGCAAAGGTCGAGCCTTGTCCTAATTTACTGCTGATATCTAAACGACTATCATGCCTTGTAAGTACATGTTTTGTAATAGCTAAACCTAATCCAGACCCACCTGTCGTACGGCTACGCGCTTTATCTACACGATAAAAACGCTCGGTTAAACGGTTAATATGCTCTGCGGCAATACCATCACCATTATCGGTCACACTAAATGCGGCTTGGTTATTTTTAAGCTGCCAATCAACTACAATCTTGCCACTAGGCTTGGTGTAATGGATGGCGTTAAACACAAGATTAGAAAAGGCACTACGTAATTCATCTTCGGCCCCTTTAATGTCTAAGCTCGCATCAACATTAAAAATAAGCTCATGGCCTTTATCTTGGTTTAATGACTGTGCTTCGGTTTGAATATAGGTAAGTAGCTGCGGTACATTGACAGGCTTATCGTTATCTTGACGACGTGCCCCTTCAATACGCGACAACGACAGTAATTGATTGACCAAGCTATCCATACGCTTACATTGTTCAAGCATGGTTGTTTGCGCTTTTTGCCACATTGCAGGAGGTGGTAAGCTATCTGAATCAAGCATTTCTAAGTAACCGGTTACCACAGTAAGCGGTGTTCTCAGCTCATGAGAAACATTGGCCACAAAGTCTTTACGCATCTGCTCAAGTTGCTTTAAGCGAGTAACATCACGCACCACCATCATCAACTGTGAACTTGCATAGGGCATAACACGAAACTCTAAGGTTTGATCGTAGCTGTGGCCACCATCAAGCTCGAGCGGTTCATCGAAACAAGCTTTATGCATGTACTTTGCAAACTTAGGATCGCGAATAAGATTATCTAAGCGTTGCCCATGATCAGTAGGCCACTGTAAACCTAAAACCTTTAAAGCCAATTGGTTACACCAAATAATGCTTAGGTCTTTTTGTAATACAACCACCGCATCAGGCACAGCTTCGGCGCCATCACGAAAACGGCGTATTAAGTCTGCCAATTCATTGCGTTTTTTACGGTTGCGGTGTTGTAAATGATAGATCCCTTCAAAGACTTGCTCCCACGCTCCCTCCCCTTCGGGTGGGTTAAAACTACGTTGATTAAGGAGCCAATCGCTGAGGCGATATAATTGATGATAATGCCAAATTAAAAGTGCAAAAGAGCCTAAAAATAAAAGCAAAAAAGGCGCACCTACAAGTACGCCAACTAATAACAAGGGTAAGAAATACATAAACAGGCGTTTTGCTAACGCCTGTTTATTCACTACTCGATACATACACTCACTTTACCTTAAGTATGTAAATTAGCTTGTTAAGGTCATTGCCATGACACTTATAATTTACTTGAAAAACGATAGCCTGCACCGCGAACGGTTTGCACTAAACGGTCATGCCCTAATGGTGCAATCGCTTTACGTAGACGGCGAATATGTACATCAACAGTACGGTCTTCTACATATACATTTGTTCCCCATACATGATCAAGTAATTGTTCACGACTGTAAACACGTTCAGGATGTGTCATGAAGAAATGTAGTAATCTAAATTCAGTAGGCCCCATATCTAATTCACTACCTTCTGATGTTACACGGTGTGAGATTGGGTCAAGGCGTAAGCCATGAACTTCAATGGCTTCTTCTAATGAGGTTGGTGAAACACGGCGAATAACCGCTTTAATGCGCGCCATTAATTCTTTAGGAGAAAATGGTTTGGTTACGTAATCATCAGCACCTACTTCAAGGCCGCGTACTTTGTCTTCTTCTTCACCGCGAGCAGTCAGCATAATGATAGGGATCTGACGAGTATATTCGTTTTGCTTAAATTTCTTAGCAATTTGAATACCGCTACCACCAGGTAACATCCAATCTAATAAAACCATATCTGGGTATGGTTCAACCATAGCTTCAATCGCAGAGTCATAATCTTCTGCTTCAATTGCTTGAAAACCATTTTGCTCTAAAACAAAAACCAGCATCTCTCTGATAGGCGCTTCGTCATCGACGACTAGTACTTTACGTGACATTCCAATTTATCTCTTTCGTTAGCGAACTGGTTTCATTATTATGACTAAGTATGACATTTTTATGAAAGTCTAACGAGTAATTGAAAAAGCGCAAAAAAATCAAAGCAAAAATAGCCATTTTTTACGCTTAAATAGTAAATTTTGGATTAAAAGTCATACCTTAAAGTGACTGCAAGATGATCTTCATCAGCATTATTATCTAGTGAAAATTGCGTATACCACATGTACATACGCGCTTGTTTTGACAGGCTTCGTTCAACCCCAACAGAAGTACCGCTACCCGAATCTTTCAATTTACCAAAGCTGCCATCAGTATCTTGATAT
Organism: Pseudoalteromonas sp. UCD-33C; assembly: GCF_001306895.1. Taxonomy (NCBI): domain Bacteria; kingdom Pseudomonadati; phylum Pseudomonadota; class Gammaproteobacteria; order Alteromonadales; family Pseudoalteromonadaceae; genus Pseudoalteromonas; species Pseudoalteromonas sp. UCD-33C. The sequence continues at coordinate 320,400 of NZ_LJTB01000001.1, forward strand.
TGCGCCAGCAACTTATATTTATCTATTTTGTAAGATGCGCTCACTAAAAACCCATCTTCTTTGTCAGAACCTGTGATTTTTTCGCTTTGTTGATACATACCGCCTAGGGTTAAATCGCCTAATTTGCCTTGCGCCGTAAACCGTGTTGTATCATAACCGGCTACTTTACTGTCGTGGGCAACACTTACAAAGTAAGGCGCTTTTTTAAATTTACTATCACCATACATAAATGCCGCAGAAACACCGGTTTCTTCATCTTGTTTGGAGTTATCTTCAGCAATATAGGTGACCACAAATTGCATATTGCCAACAATTGGCGAACTGTAATGAACTACATCACCAAGGCGATTTTCACCATTAAATAAGGCTTTAACATCACCATTAAAGTCGTTCATTAAATCAATTTTACCCTGCGATACTTTTAACGCCGTATCGTGACGACCAAGCACTACCTGCCCATAGCTGCCTTGTAGACCAACATATTGATTACGCGCGGTAATATTCTCTTCAGTTTTACCATCGCTATCTTGATCTGCCGCATTTACTGCAAATTCAAACTTATATACGGCTTTTAACCCATCGCTTATTTCACCGCTGCCTTTGATCCCCATACGAGAGTTATAGCTCTCAATAGACGTTTCGCTGCCATCGCCAGTGTCGCTATTAGCAACCCCTAAATGGGCCCGACCATACACATCTACAGCTTCGGCAGCACTATGAAAAGAAATAAAGCACATTGCAAAGCTCGACAACATCATGGCAGGTTTATTCATGGTAGCGATCCTCAATTTAAGCAATAACTTAAAAATCGAACATAAAGGGCTTTTGGTCAAGGCGAGGAGGAGATATTTCACATAAAAATCACGGATCACTGATCTACCAACTTAATCAGATCAGGATCAGGTTTTTACTAAGAAGATCAACTTCAGATCAGTTTTTTACTTAGAGAATAAGATAACTTGTTGATTTAATGTTAAGATGCTCAGCATTTCGTTTAAAAGATGAGCAAAGAAAAGCCTGTGATCAGTATACAACTAGTAAAATAATGATCCGTGAAAGCGAAGGTTAGTAAAACAGTGATCCTGAAAAGCACGAGTAGGTATTTCGCTGATCCGCCTTGATCTAACTAATAATACCTATTTGAATGTAATAAAAAACCGGCATAAAGCCGGCTTTTTCAACTTATTATCAATTACTTGATTTGTGGATCAAGTTCACCCGATAAGTATTTAAGGTGCATATCATCTAAAGAGATAGGCTTGATCTTACCAGCTTGACCCGCAGTACCAAAGGCTTCGTAACGAGCAACACAGATCTCAGTCATTGCTTTCGTTGCTTCTGCTAAGTATTTACGTGGATCAAAGTTAGCTGGGTTTAAAGCTAAGTGACGACGAATTGCACCTGTTGATGCTAAACGAAGATCGGTATCGATATTTACTTTACGAACACCGTACTTAATACCTTCGATGATCTGCTCTACAGGCACACCATACGTTTCAGGGATTTCGCCACCGTATTGGTTAATCACTTCTAGCCACTCTTGTGGCACAGAAGAAGAACCATGCATTACTAAGTGTGTGTTAGGAATACGCGCGTGGATTTCTTTAATACGATCAATCGCTAAGATATCGTCTGTTGGTGGACGAGTAAATTTGTACGCGCCATGTGATGTACCACAAGCGATAGCAAGTGCATCAACCTTAGTTTTACTAACGAAATCAGCGGCTTCTTCAGGATCTGTTAGCATTTGATCAGTAGACAATTTACCTTCAGCACCAACGCCGTCTTCTTCACCTGCTTCACCTGTTTCCAGTGAACCTAAAACACCTAACTCGCCTTCAACAGACACACCACAAGCATGTGCCATTTCAACTGTTTGACGTGTTACATCAACATTGTATTCGTAGCTTGAAGGGGTTTTACCATCAGACATTAATGAGCCATCCATCATAACTGACGAAAAGCCTAACTGGATTGAGCGCTGACATACACCTGGTGAAGTACCGTGGTCTTGGTGCATTACAACTGGAATATGAGGCCATTCTTCAACGGCTGCTAAAATCATATGACGAATAAAAGGGGCACCAGCATAGGCACGTGCGCCTGCTGAACCTTGTACAATTACCGGGCTGTTTGTTTTGTCAGCCGCTTCCATAATTGCACGCATTTGCTCTTGGTTATTAACGTTAAACGCAGGTACGCCGTAACCATTTTCAGCTGCATGATCAAGAAGTTGTCGCATACTGATTAAAGCCATTTGGTATTCTCCAAATTGTATCGACAGTAGTTTCCTACTATCTAGTTTGAACGGATAAGTTATTTTTTTGATGCATCACTGCATCACGAAAAGCTCGCGCCTACCGTAACAGCTGTAAATAAAACGAGGGTGAGAGGTATTTTATTAACAGCTAAACCAGCGTAATTACCTAATAACTACGCTGGCAAACGCACTAATTACTTAGCACGTTCTTCAAGCATAGCAACTGCTGGTAATTTTTTCCCTTCTAAAAATTCAAGGAAAGCACCACCACCGGTTGAAATGTAAGAAACTTTATCGGCAATGCCGTATTTATCAATCGCTGCAAGCGTATCACCGCCACCAGCAATCGAGAATGCACTTGAGTTAGCAATCGCATCAGCAATAGCACGTGTGCCGTTACCAAATTGGTCAAATTCAAATACACCAACTGGACCATTCCATACAACAGTGCCTGCATTAGCAATGATTTTTGCTAGTTGGTTTGCTGTATCAGGACCAATATCGAAGATCATGTCTTCGTCTGTTACTTCATTCACATCTTTTAATGTCGCCACTGCAGATTCTGAGAACTCATTACCTACAACAACATCAGTTGGTACCGGTATTTCACCGTTATTAGCTTTTGCCGCAGCACTTAATTTGTTTGCTTCATCAATTAAATCAGCTTCAAATAAAGATTTACCTACTGGGTGACCTGCCGCTGCGATGAAGGTATTAGCGATACCACCACCCGTTACAAGTTGATCAACCACTTTAGAAAGTGAATCAAGTACAGTTAACTTAGTCGATACTTTAGAGCCACCAACGATAGCAACTAAAGGACGAGCTGGGTTATCAAGCGCTTTACCTAGTGCGTCTAGCTCCGCAGCAAGCAGTGGACCTGCACATGCAACATCAGCAAATAAACCCACACCGTGAGTCGATGCTTGTGCACGGTGAGCCGTACCAAATGCGTCCATTACGTAAACATCACATAATGCAGCTAGTTTTTTAGACAGTGCTTCGTCGTTTTTCTTTTCGCCAGCGTTAAAACGTACGTTTTCGAAAACAACCACTTCGTTATCAGCAACGTCTACGCCTTCTAGGTAGTCTTTTTCAAGACGAACTGTTTGCTCAAGGGCATCATTTAAATAATTAACCACAGGGGCAAGGGAAAACGCTTCATCATATTCCCCTTCCGTAGGGCGGCCAAGGTGTGACATCACCATTACTTTAGCGCCTTTTTCTAACGCTAATTTGATAGTTGGTAATGCTGCACGAATACGTGCATCAGAGGTCACTTTACCTTCTTTTACAGGCACATTTAAATCTTCACGAATTAACACGCGTTTGCCGTTTAAATCTAAATCTGCCATTTTAATGACCGACATGGACTTCTCCTTAGTTAACGATACTAATATTATATTTATAAATTATTGGCTTACAGCCATCATCGCACGCGCAGTGTCGAGCATACGATTCGCAAAGCCCCACTCATTATCGCACCACACTAACAACTTTATCAGTCGTTTATGACTAACACGTGTCTGAGTGCCATCTATGATACAAGAATGTGGGTCATGATTAAAATCTACCGATACCAATGGCTCTTCTGTATAGCTTAAAATACCGTCAAGGCGGTCTTTTGCAGCTAACTTAAGTGCTTGATTGACAGTCGCTAAATTCACATCGGTATTCACTGTTACACTTAAATCCATCGCCGTCACATTGATCGTTGGTACCCTAACAGCAATGGCTTCAAAGCGACTATGAAACTTAGGCAAAATACGCTCAATACCACGAGCAAGCTTTGTATCCACCGGAATAATAGACTGGCTTGCAGCGCGAGTACGACGTAAATCATGATGATACGCATCAATCACTTGCTGATCATGCATCGAGGCATGAATCGTTGTAATAGCCCCAGATTCAATCGAAAATGCGTCATCCAGCACTTTAATTACTGGCACAATACAGTTTGTGGTACATGAACCGTTTGAAACAATCGTATGTTCAGCTTTTAGCTCATCATCGTTAATACCATACACAATTGTGGCATCAACATCAGCATCTGCAGGCTGTGAAAACAATACTTTTTTTGCACCAGCAGCCAAGTGTAGTTCTGCATGTTCACGAGAGTGATACACTCCAGTACATTCAAGAACCACATCAACATCAAGAGTTTGCCAAGGTAGTTCTGCAGGGTTTTCTTCTGCAAATAAGGCTATAGAGTCGTTAGCAACCGTTAAAGTATCTTCGCCAAGATTAACAGGGAATGAAAAGCGGCCGTGAGATGTATCGTATTTAAGGAGATGGGCAATGCCCTTAGGGTCGGCTAATTCGTTAATAGCGACAATTTTGATTTGATCTTCAAGCCCTGATTCATACAGTGCACGGACGATATTGCGCCCGATTCGACCAAAACCATTAATTGCAAGTTTGATTGCCATGAAGAAGAAAATCCACTCTATTTGCTTGCAGATAAAGGCAACTGCCTTTTAGATGGCGGTATTGTAATCGACCTTACACATTTTTATAAGAGGGCAAGGTAAATAAAACTACTTTAACAACCCTAGATGGCTCAATTTTGGTAATCAACCTGAAGAGTTTTTATAAGAGGTCAGCCAAAATAAAAATTGCTTAGCATGTTTTAGATGGCGCAGTTTTGGTAATCGACCTTACACATTTTTATAAGAGGGCAAGGTAAATAAAACTACTTTAACAACCCTAGATGGCTCAATTTTGGTAATCGACCTTACACATTATTATAAGAGAGCAAGGTAAATAAAACTGCGTTAGCAACCTCATTCTCTTACTTTTTTCCTTTATAGCCAGCGACGAACAGTTTTTTTGTATTGCTGGTATGCTGACCCAAACTTCTCTGCCATAAACGTTTCTTCTGGCATAATTTGAAATCGATTCATATAGAGAATAAATACCGGCAGCATTATAAAACTCGCAATATTACCAAGATAAATTCCCCAACCAACTAGCATTAATAACATACCAACATACATTGGGTTACGGCTAAATTGATAAACACCACTTGTAACAAGGCTCGCCGACTTTTCTGGAATTCGAGGGTCAACGGTCGTGCCTTGCTTGCGAAATTGATAAACCCCTAATAAAGCAAACACCACACCTAAAAATGCAATGAGTAGTGCTACAAAAGATGATGCGAAAAACGAGAAGCTAAAACTCATAAACAACTCTGCTATGCCCCACATCATCAACGCAATGATCAGCAGCAGCGCGCCTGGAGGAATTTTTAATTCTAACTGATTCACACAAGCTCCCCTACTTTCAATGCCTTACCACGACTAATTTGATGACACTGGGCTAAGAATAACTCGGCCGTTGCCATAGCATCAGTAAGGGCATGGTGCGAGCTGTAATGTGGTAAGTTGTAGCGTTTACGGCATTCGCTAAGTGTTAAATCATCGTGGCCAATTTCGTGGCCTTGCTGGTGCAGGCGTTTTTTTTCAATAACAAAGGTATCAAGAATTAAACGCGCTTTTGCATCTAAGCCAAGCGTTCTGCAGGCCTGTTTTAAAAAACCCCAATCAAGTGCCGCGTTATGAAACACTAAAATGCACTCACCAAAATGCTGATGCAGCTTGCCAAGAATGGTTTCGAGGCTTTCACCTGTATCTATGTCTTGTTTTGCAATACCATGATAAATCGGACTTTGCTCTAAGCTTTGCACGTCTTTATTTATTAAGTGCTGTGCACCGCTGAGTTTAATGCATTGATCTTCTATCATCACCCACGCCACCGAGACAATTTCGTGCTGGCGAGGATCAAGGCCCGTTAATTCCATGTCTATCACTACGTAGCGCTCTTTATAGGCATCGGCTGCCAAGAGTTGCTTGCGCGCTAAATACCGACTTAACCAGCGTTTAACCATACCCTCTCCTATAAACTACCGCGAGCAAATTTAAATGCGGCGGCTTGCTGTGCCTGTTTAACCAAATAAAATGCTTCTTTTAATTGATGTCGCTCTAATGAATTCAAAGCATTTGGGTTAATACAGTTGCTAGGCAATCCTTCCTCGTTAATTTGTGTGCCTAAACGCAGTTGAGTTAAAAAACGCCAACAGTCTTTTAAGTTATACAAGTCATCTTTATTGAGTAGCGAAAATTTCATTAATGCATCAATACGCTCTTGCGTGTTAGCGCGCTGAATACCCGCTTTGAGGGAATATAAACGCACGATGTCGTTGATGATCACCACACCGCGTTTTTTTAAGTCGAGGTACTTATGCTGCTTTTCGTCTTTCTCTAATTTAAATTGATTAAACAAACCAATGGGTACAGGGGTATTTTTAATGTCGCTGGCCATAGCCGCATAGAATAAGTCGTTTTTAGAAATGCGTTTTAGCTGCTCACAAAAGCGCGCATATAAGGTAGTGGAACCTTCAATAAAACGTAGGTCAAAAAATATCTTACAATTGAGCATCGCCTCTGGTGTGGGTGAGGTGATCCACTTATGAAACTTTTCTGTCCATGCATTAATGCCCATACGGCACTGTGCATTGCTCGCCATAATATTGCCAGGGCAACGTTTTATACCGCACTCAATTAAATGCTCACAGACATACTCGCCCATGCGCTTAAAGTAATCGTGTTGTTCTTCTGTTAAATCATCAGGTAGCAACAGGCCATTATCTTGGTCAGAATGCAGTGTTTGCTCTTCCCTTGCTTGTGAACCAAAACAAATAAAACTAAAGCTGGTTGGTGCCGCGCCATTATCTTCTTGGAACAAACGGATCAAACGCGAAGTCAGTGCATCGGTTAAGCCACTTAATAATTTACCAATCAAGGAGATATCATCAATATTGTTTGAAAAACCTTTTAATAAACCGGGTATCTCTTGCGAATAACGCTTTAAATCAACCACGCTGTGCGCTTTGTAAATTCGTCCAATCAATTGTACTGGGTCGCTTTTTTGCTGACGCAGCAAATCAGTACTGGTGAGCATACCTAGGGGTTTGTGATGTTCATCAAGCACAGGTAAATGGTGAATATTGTGCTTAAGCATTAAGTGTAGCGCCGAAAACACGCGGTTATTTTCAAAAATAAACTTGGGCTTACACGTCATGATGCTACTTACTGACTCTTGAGGGTCAACCTCATCGGCCAATACGCGGTTGCGTAAATCTCGGTCGGTGACAACCCCAACGAGGCGATCATGTTCCGTTAACATAATCGACGAAACACCCTGTTGTTTCATTTTTTTAGCGGTTTGACGAATACTTGCATCTGGTGCCAAGGTAACGGCTTTGCGATTCATCAATTCGCAAATTTTCTTCTCCGACCAACTGTCGTTTTGACTTTTATAATGAGACGACAATAAACGGTTTTTGTGGGCGCGAACAAAGTATTGCTCAAACACTTTATACTCACGGCGTAAGTAATCAAATGCCGATTGGTTTAACATGTAAACAATGCCTTCCTTTTGCACTGAAATACTATTTTGAATCGCTTCGCCAGTTAACAGTGAAGGAAAACCAAAGTAATCGCCACTCGATAACTTAGTAATCACATCGCCTTTTGGGTCGACTAAATCATAATCGCCAGAGCGAATTAAAAATAATCTGAGATTATCTGAACTTAACCACTGATTTTGATTCTCACGGGTCAGATAAATAATATCGAGATGGTTTACAAAATACTCACTGGCAGCGCCATCAAGCTGATTAAATGGAGTTTGTTGCATCACAAATTGGGCGACTTCCTGTTGCTCGGTATTCATGGTCATTCTCGCTATAAAATAGAGACAATATCTACACTACCCCTGTTTGAAATAAATAAAAAGCCCGACTTAAGTCGGGCTTTTGAACTTCAAGAGTGTGTTCTTATAAAATGGTTTTATTAGTGCGCGTGTGCTGCGCTCGAACCTTTAGGGTTACGGATACCTTCAACCATTTCTTGGATTTCAACTGGTGTTTCAGCCGTTAGTTTAAGTACGATAGCTGCAACTACAAAGTTAACAATCATACCAATAAGACCGATACCCTCAGGCGAAATACCAAATAACCAGTTTGCAGGAGCATTCAATTCAGGGCTTACGAACTTGAAGTAGATAATATAAGCCGCTGTGAATGTAATACCTGTCACCATACCCGCAATCGCACCTTCTTTATTCATCTTCTTAGAGAAGATACCCATAATGATAGCTGGGAAGAAGCTCGCCGCTGCTAAGCCAAAGGCGAAAGCAACAACCGAAGCCACAAACCCTGGCGGGTTAATACCAAAGTAAGCTGAAATCACAATCGCTATCATCGCAGCTAAGCGCGCTGCAAGTAGCTCTTGTTTGTCACTTATATCTGGTTTTAAGGTGCGTTTTAATAAGTCATGCGATACCGAGGTCGAGATCACCAATAGTAAGCCTGCTGTTGTTGATAGCGCTGCTGCGATACCACCTGCTGCTACTAATGCAATCACCCATGCTGGTAAGTCTGCAATCTCAGGGTTTGCAAGTACCATGATGTCGCGGTCAACTTTAACTTCGTTTGCGCTGTTTGGATCATCAATCTTACCTGCTGAGTAGAACATTTTACCGTCACCATTTTTATCGTTAAAGGTGATTAGGCCTGTTCTTTCCCAGTTTTTAACCCAAGCTGGTGCTTCTGCGTACTCTGTACCGCTACCGTCTTTACCGTTAATTGTATCAATCATGTTTACACGAGCGAATGACGCTACAGCAGGTGCTGTTGTATAAACGATTGCAATGAAAACAAGTGTCCATGCAGCTGAGATACGCGTGTCTTTAACACGTGGAACAGTGAAGAAACGAACAATTACGTGCGGTAAACCTGCAGTACCAACCATTAGCGCGCCAGTGATTGCGAATACATCAATCATGCTCTTCGAGCCTTCGGTATACTGCGCAAAGCCAAGCTCGGTACTGAGCCCATCTAGTTTATCGAGGACAAACTGTCCTGAGCCATCGCTAAGAGTTGCACCGAAACCGGTTTGTGGGAAGAAGTGACCTGTCATCATCATTGAAATGAAGATTGCTGGAACAAGGTAAGCAAATACTAGTACACAGTACTGAGCTACTTGCGTATATGTAATCCCCTTCATACCGCCTAATACAGCGTAGAAGAATACAATCACCATACCAATGTAAACACCGGTCTCAATATCTACTTCTAAGAAGCGAGAGAAAACCACACCTACACCACGCATTTGACCTGCGATATATGTGAAACAGATAAAAATAGCACATAAAATTGCAACAACACGTGCAGCTTGTGAGTAATAACGGTCACCGATGAAATCAGGTACCGTGAACTTACCAAACTTACGTAGGTAAGGAGCTAAACAAAGTGCAAGTAGTACATAACCACCTGTCCAACCCATTAGATATACACCACCGTCATAGCCCGCAAACGAGATAATACCCGCCATTGAGATAAACGATGCCGCACTCATCCAGTCAGCAGCGGTTGCCATACCATTTGCTAGCGGCGGTACACCGCCCCCTGCAACATAGAATTCATTTGTTGACCCAGCACGAGCCCAGATTGCGATGCCGATATAAAGCGCAAAGCTTAAACCGACGATAATAAACGTGAGTGTTTGAACATCCATTGCTTAGCTCCTATTCGTCTACGCCGTATTTTTTATCTAACGTATTCATTTTGAAAACGTAAACAAAAATCAAAGCAACAAAGGTATAAATAGCGCCTTGCTGGGAGAACCAGAAGCCGAGTTTAAACCCAAAAAAACGTATCTCGTTAAGTACGTCTACCAGTAAAATGCCGAAGCCAAATGACACGACAAACCAAATTGCTAATAATTTAAATAGCAGTGCGAGGTTTTCCGCCCAATAAGCTTTTGCTTGTTCTTCATCTTTAAAAGCCATTTTTTATCCCCTTATGCATTACAAGAAAGTAATGAGTGGTATTAGTTGTCATTAACTAAGTTAGCAAGGGTTCTGATTTATGGAATTGAGACCATAGTCGTAACAGCTAGTTTACGTTTACGTAAACTGCAAAACACCATTTGTTAACGAATGGTAAAAAACAATATTTAACAACAACTTAACCTACAAAGATAAATTTACGAAATAACGAAAATAGTAAAAACGAATGATCTGCGACATTAGTCTAATAAAGATACATAAAACAGTACTATTTATTAATTTTCAATAACTTGCATTTTATTAATTATTATTGCAAAAAATCTTGCCATCGAAATCGCGCATAATTCTGGTAAGGTAGTGTTATTACAATAATTACTGAATTTAAACATGACAGCTGCGCTTTTATTTGTTGCACTCGCCTATATTGGCGTGTTGTTTTGGTTGGCAAATTGGGGAGACAAAACCACTCCTCTTGCTAAAAGAATTAGTCACCACCCATTTGTTTATTCTTTTTCATTAGGGATTTACTGTACGTCTTGGACTTACTACGGTTCAGTTGGTACAGCAGCCACCAGCAGTTGGAATTACTTACCTATTTTAATTGGCCCTGCGTTGCTTTTTTTCTTTGGCCAAGGGTTTTTACGTAAATTAGTACTGGTCAGTAAAAAACAAAATATTACGACCATCGCCGACTTTATTTCTGCTCGCTATGGTAAACGGCAGACCACCGCCATTATGGTGACAATTATCGCTTTATTGGCGACGATTCCGTATATCGCACTGCAATTAAAAGCACTGAGTAGCAGCTTCTTACTACTGCAAAACGACGATCGTATTTCGGGCTCTATGCTCGCCCTTTCGGCAACACTCATTATGGCGATGTTTGCGATATTCTTTGGTACTCGTAAAGTCGATGTAACCGAATATCGCTCAGGGCTTATGCTCGCTGTCGCCTTTGAATCTATGATTAAGTTATTAGCTTTAGTGGCCGTTGCGGGGCTTGCTTTATATACATTATTTAATTTAACTACGGTGCAAACCGAGCAGCTAACGGGCTCTATTTGGAAGCACTGGCATAACTTCGACTTTTTTAGCTTTAACTTTATCGGCCAGTCATTAATGGCGGCAGCGGCGATTATCTGTTTACCAAGGCAGTTCCACGTGACTGTGGTCGATAACCAAGATAAACGCCACCTTTATACTGCCCGCTGGGCATTCCCCCTGTATTTGTTACTTACTGCTGCAATGATTTTCCCTATTGCAACGGCAGCTATACACCCAGGCATTGGCAGTGGCTTCTCACCAGATAGCTTTGTATTAGCCCTACCACTGATGCACGAAAACGCCTTTTTAACGACCTTTGTATTTATCGGGGGTCTATCTGCGGCTACAGCGATGATTGTTGTAGCCACACTCACGCTCAGCACTATGATTTCAAACGATGTGGTATTGCCGCTAATGCTGCGTCGTAAGTTTAAACGTAACCTCATCACTAGCAGTTATAAGTCGCAAATCCTGTTAGTAAGACGCTTCACGATTGCCGGCATTTTGATTTTGTCGTATTTCTACCAGCAATGGTTTGGCCATGGTAAAGCATTGGCTAGTATGGGTTTAGTGGCCTTTTCTTTAGTGTCGCAATTACTTCCTGCGATTGTGGGTGGCCTATATTGGCGAAAAGGCCATGCTTATGGGGTTTATGCCGGATTATTAGCAGGCTTTATTTGCTGGGTCTTATTCTTAATGCTGCCTATTTTAGATGCAGGCAACACCTTAAACGCAGAGCTACAACAAACACTTATTACTCGTGGCACCCTAATCGCCTTATTTGCCAATATTGGCTGTTACATTAGTTTTTCGCTCGGTGCAGATGAGCGTTTAATTGATAAAATTCAAGCAGCAGCCTTTGTAAATCCAAAAGAGCAAGCCGTATTCGCCAGACGCTTAAATAAAAACGTGAAAGCCACCGTTTACGATTTTAAAGTGCTGCTGCAAACCTTCTTAGGCGTGCAACGCTCGCAGCAAGTACTGGCTCATTTTGCGTTGTCGCATAACTTAGATGACAACAACGCGCACCCAGAACCTGAGTTTATTGCTTATTGTGAGCGCGCCTTAACCGGTGTACTTGGCGCATCTTCAGCACAAGCGCTGATCCACACGGTTGCTTCTGGTAAACGTATGGCCTTTGAAGAAGTGGTTAACTTTTTTGATGAAACCACACAAGCCCTGCAATTTAATCAAAACTTATTATTTACCTCTCTCGAAAACCTCAGCCATGGTATTTCGGTTGTTGATAAAGAGCTTAATTTAGTGGCATGGAATAAGCGCTACGCAGAGATGTTTGCCTACCCAGATAACTTTCTTGAAGTAGGCCAACCAATTGAAGATGTGCTTAGATACAATGCCGAGCGCGGTGAATGTGGCCCCGGTGAAGTTGAACGCCATGTAGAAAAGCGCGTGCAGCATCTTAAAAACGGCACGCCCCATCACTTTATTCGTCACCGCCGTAATGGCCAAGTGTTCGAAATGATTGGTAACCCACTGCCTGATGGCGGCTTTGTAACAAGTTTCTCTGATATTACCACGCATATCGAAACGCAAAATGCGCTTGAAGAAGTAAACATGGATCTTGAAAACCGCATTGAAGCGCGTACTCAAGAAATCCGTACTATCAATAAAGATTTACAAGCACAAATCGATAGCCGAGTACAAACTGAGCAAGCACTTACTTTAGCGAAAAAAGAGGCTGAACAAGCCAATGACAGTAAAACACGATTTTTAGCCTTGGCTAGCCACGATATTTTACAACCGCTGAATGCGGCGCGCCTATACCTTGCAGCCATTGATGATAAAACCCTTTCGAGCAACAACTTAAATAACTTTGAAAAGCTTGGCGCAAGCTTAGATTCAACGGTGCATTTGATGTCGGCGCTGTTAGAAATTGCCAAGCTCGAGCAAGGGGCAATGACCCCTACCCCGCGCCACTTTAGTATTGATGACATACTTGCCCCGCTGAAAAATGAATACGCCATTATGTCGAGCGAAAAAGGCTTAAAACTGACGGTTCGTTCAAAGGGAGTTATCGTTCACAGTGATATCACTTACTTACGACGAATTATTCAAAACTTGGTGTCAAATGCGGTTAAATACACCGATAGTGGCCGAGTTTTAATTGCTTGTCGCAAACGCAAACACCATTTACGAATTGAAGTATGGGACACAGGCCCCGGCATTACAGAAGTAGAGCAAGCGAAAATCTTCAATGACTTTTACCGTATTGAAGCGGGAGATAACAAAGGGGTTGGCCTTGGCTTAGGAGTAGTTAAACGAATGGCCGACTTACTCTCTTTACGTTTAGATGTAAGTTCAACACCTGGCAAAGGTAGCCGCTTTAGTATTGAAGTACCTTATGGTGAAAGCCAATTTATTCAACAAAAAGATACGCCTAAAAAAGGGGTTGAGAACCGCAGTGCGATGAACATTATTGCAGTGGATGATGACCCTGAAAACCTTAATGCCATGGCAAGCCTATTGCAAAAGTGGCAGGCAAATTATCAGCTCTTTGATCAGGTTGAAACCGTGATGGCCTATGCCAAAGAGCACCGAGCGCCCGATGTGATCTTAATGGATTACCAGTTGGGTCATGATTGCGATGGCATAACCCTTATTAAAACCCTAAGAGAAATTTGGCAAAGCCCAGTGCCTGCCATTTTAATCACAGCGGTGCGTGATGAAGCCCTTAAACAGCAAACCAAAGAAGAGCAAATTCATTACCTTAGTAAACCCGTTAAGCCCGCAAAACTCAAAGCACTGCTTAACCACAGTACTTAACAATAGTGCTTAACCAACGTATTTAACAACATCGATTTAAGGCAAAGCAGTAGGCTTTGCCTTAAATTTTTGGAACAACCAACTAAGCCCAACTAACGACAAGCCTAAGCCGATAAACGAAATAGCCCGCAGCAACCCGGTTAAGTTTGCCATATCAATCAAGAACACTTTTAACACCACCAGCGCCAATAAGCCAAGGCCGAGCTTTTGTAATACCGTAATGGTTCTTAACTGCCCCACCACAACCACCAAGGCACCGATAACAAGCCAAACTAAAGAATAACTGTAAAGCTCGGCATCTGAAGTTGGCAAAGCAATATTTATAAACTCGCCTTGCCAGTTATGGCGAATTTCCGCATTGATATATAAAACACTTATCACACCTGCAAGTGCTGTAAACAGCTTTTGTAAATAGTGCTGAGATTTAGTCAGTTGGCTTGCCCAAATTGCAATACAGGCGGGGACTAACCAAAGTAATAGTAACCAGTTAATAATCGGCCAACTGCCTATATTTATCGGCTCAAAAAACGGATTTACAGCAGTAAAGCTTTTCAGTATTAGTAAGCCACTCAGTGTTAATAACGCAAAACCTGCTACTTGATAGAGTTTTGCCAATTGCGCAGTAAAGCGTGAACGCAGTAAATAAACACAACCTAATATACCCCAGTTACAGGTTAATAAAATATGCTCATACACAGACAAGCTCTCAAAGTCTGGGTAGTGCCCCACCAACTGATAGCTCGTCTCTGTGGTAATAAATAAAGCAATGCAATGAAGCGTTGCACCTTCTAGCCACACCCGAACAGATTGCTGCTGCCAGTGCCTCGCTGCAAAGTAAAATAAGCAAGCGCATACTGGGTATACAACCAAACTCCAGTGCACTCCGAGCAGCAACGCATCACTGTAATCAGTTGACCAAGGTGCAAAGCTTAACCTAACTAGTAAAGCGCCAACTAAGCCCTTAAGCGGCCAAGTAGGTATGCTGAGTGACTGTTTCTTGACATAAAAACTGATCAACAACACTTGCGCAGCAAGCGCTAAGGTCAAGCTGCTGCCTTCAAGGAGCATGGTTAACGCTAAGCTAATATTGGCATTACCGCCAAGCCAGTAACTAAATACCCGCATCGGATTAGTGCTAATGACTGATAACTTAAATAACCAAGCAGACAGAGCCAATAATACAAAGCACCAAACCGGATACGCCGTCATCAAGGCATGATCGGGAGTGATAACATATAAGCAACTAATAATCACAAAACTTGAAAGTGAAGCGGGTAAAGCAAAACCTAAGCGTTTAGGGTATTTACGACCAAACAAAAACCCATAACCCGCGAACAAAGCAATAAAAAACAGCCCTGCTCCGTAATTTTGCCGAAATACAAAAAGCTGCTCAGAGTAATCAACAGCATTGTGTTGCCCTGTAAGCAAACACACCACACTCAACACAGCTAGCATCAGCCAGTGATCCCATGCACTGTTTTTTAATACCAAAAGAAGCAGTAAAGCCACTAACGACAACATACTAAGCTGCCAAGTAAGCAGTTGGTTACTGCTCATGAGTAAAAGATAAAGTGGCACGACAACAGCTATCAACAGAGGGTTGTCGGGCAGTTGCTTAAGTAGTGTTTTAAAGCGATGTGGACGATATTCTATTTGTTTAATACTCAGCCCTAGGCGTGGAATCGCAATTAACAATACGATGCTAAATAGAGCATAAAGATTAATAAACCAATGCAGATTTTTAGCTGCACCCATTGCAACTAGGTAATACCAGCCTAAGTGACCTGCCCATAACAGATACCACAACCAATGCCGTTTTACGTAATGCGCGACTAGCGAAGCCGATACACTGACAAACGCAACATAGGTTAGCAGTGCTATAAAGTCATTACTCCCGTTATTGACCCAAACCGGCACGCTGTAGGCACCAATAATACCAATGACCGCAAGCATAGGACCAAAACGCAGTGCCATCCAGCTTGCTGCTACAGAAACTAAGGTTAAAATGCTAAATGCCGGTAAAGCTTGCAGTAAGCCATAATGGCTGTAGGCCAGCAAGGTCAATGCAAAACAACTAATAAAACCACCACTTGCCAGCGCTGCGGGAATATAGTTGCTAAACCCATCAAAAATAATACCTTTGCGATGTAAGACCTCAGCCGCGACAATTAAGCTCAAACCAAAAATAGCGCCAAGCGTAAGTCGCATGGTTTCGGATAATAAGCCTGCCTCCAGTGAATAGCGGGCTAAAAAGATACCGCCAAAGGCAAGTGCAACCGCTCCTACCCAAGTTAACCAATTGGCTTTGATTTGTGTAACGAGTTGGCTTACTAGCGGATTTAAAGTCGCAGGCTTGGGTTTTGTTTGCTCTGGCTTTTTATTAGTAGCCTCAATCGGCTTACTAATGACTACAGGCTCTGGTTCAAATTTTGCTGTGTCAGTCAGTTCGTCGTTTGAATTATCAAACTGATTTGCAGTATTTGCTTGTGGATTATGACTATATGTCGCGTTAAGTTTGACTCGAAGAGCAGCTACTTCTCGCTTTAAACTGGAGAGTTGAAAAAAGGCAAAAATACCCGCAATGGAGCCACCTACAACAACTAGTGCTAGTAATATTAGTAACGCAATACCGCCATCCATACTCTCTCCTTGTGTACGCTTTAAACAAAAAGCAAAAGCCTTAATTGTTTATACAATAAACACTTAGCAAGAGTAAATAAACAACGATATTGCGTTTTAGCCGGTTAAGACTGTTCAGTCACCGTACGCTCTAAGGTCATTTTAAAACCTGAGTCTGTGGTTTCATCGTGTTCAATCACTAAGATATAGTTACCTTCTTCGGTAAAATCCATATCGCTTTGTTGTAATAGCACAATCTGTTGACCATTGTCTTCATAGACCACATAGGTTGTATAAACTTCGTTATCAACCACCTGTTCTTGCTGGTCGTATTGATCTAACCCTTCAACAACATTGCTGGTATCTTCAACCGTTTCACCATTGAGGGTGAAGTACACATCAACTTCGTCAATCTCTTGCCCTGCATAGCTATCAATTAAGTTAACCACAGTAACTGCGTGGCTGTAGCTGCTTGGAGTTAGGTTTTCTTCAATGGTCATCATACGAGGCCCGTAATCTTTGTCATTGTAGAAAAGACCAACCGCACTTTGCTCACGCTCTAATGTCATTAAGAAGTTATCGACAATTGTGTCACCCGCTTCGTCTAACATAGCGACGCTATAACTATTTGGTGACATGCTCATGTATTCAGAGTAACTATCGTTGCTAACAACTTCGGTGTTGGTCGCCGTTGTGCCTCGGGTTACTTTAAACTGGGTTTGCGTGTAATCATCGATGGTATTGATAAAACGCAGCTGACCTTGCGCGTCTTGGTGGTTTAGTTGTGTTACTGAGCTACTTGCCGTCACGACATCAAGCGTAATACCATCTTCTTCTGTTGCATAACTTGGGCGGATCATCGCCATGTACGTTGCTTCATCATTAAAGTACACGGTTGGTGATTCAAAAATCACATCAGTGCTGCCGCTAGCGGTAATATAAATAGTGTAATAACCTTCCTCAAGCGTCGCTAATTCTGGCTCAACGAGGTATTGCGAAGTCATTAATAACTCAGCGGTATCAAATAACCCGTCGTCAGTGGCAACGTATACATCGTAAAGGTTATCTTCGCCAACGATATTAAAAAAGCCAACATTGAATTCATCTTCATCGCTTGACGTCGGAACACTTAGCTCAGTAAAAATTGGTTCAGCAAAATCACCATTCATTACTAGCAACTGAGTTTGATCATTTTTAATTTTGATGGTTTCTTCGTCGATGGTGATATAACTATCATTTGCATCAACATATTCAAAACTGAGTTCATACTCCCCCGAACTGTAGTTATGACGAGTTGATACATCACCAAAATCTGCCCCCGAACGTTCAGTGTCATCAACAAATAAACGCGTGTATGGGCTGTTGTAAGAGCCATTGTACAGTTGCACATAGCCACTGTTGCTACTGCTGCTGTCATCGCTTGAACAGGCAGCCAGTACCGAAAGCAAACTTGAGGCAACAATTGTTTTAAGCAGAGTGCTTTTCATGGAATTTTTTCCTTATTGTTTGTAATACCCCATTCTGACTCGAATAGTGCGAAAAAATTCTATGTTTTACAAACTATTACCTTCACTTACAGTTACTTACGATAAGGTTAAAAAGTGTAGAAAATGATGTAGAAAAGCACTTAATTA
This sequence comes from Pseudoalteromonas sp. UCD-33C, assembly GCF_001306895.1. NCBI lineage: Bacteria > Pseudomonadati > Pseudomonadota > Gammaproteobacteria > Alteromonadales > Pseudoalteromonadaceae > Pseudoalteromonas > Pseudoalteromonas sp. UCD-33C. The sequence goes on from NZ_LJTB01000001.1 coordinate 338,592, forward strand.
ATCATAATTATGGACAGAAAATCACATTTATAGTGAAAGCAGCTTACTTTTACACGAAAAGTAAATAATGATTACATTTTAGACGCTTATACAATCAAATCAGATAAATTATTAGATAGTCAAATTTGCGCTATGCAGCACAAAAAAATTAGCAAATAATGGTGTTCACACAAACGGGATTAGAATGAGGACTATGAACACGATTTTAACCACACAATGCGATGATGATGTTGGTCTAATTGCCAAGATCACCGGCCTTTGTCATCAGCATAATTTAAATATTACACGTAATAACGAATTTGTAGATAAAGGCGCTAAACGCTTTTTTATGCGTACAGAGTTAAGCGGCGTTATTTCAGATGACTTTTTACCAAGTCTTGCTGAGCTACTTCCTGATGGCGCAGAGCTTGCCCTGCACAGCAGCGAAAAAACCAAAGTGGTATTGCTTGCTACCAAAGAAGCGCACTGTTTAGGTGGTGTATTACTAAAGCAATTCGAAAAAGCCTTAAACATCGAAGTACTGGCTGTGATTGCCAACTACGCCGACTTAGCGCCACTGGCTGCAGGCTTTGGTGTACCATTTCATGTGGTATCGCACGAAGGCTTAAGCCGTGCGGAGCATGATCAACAAGTCGGTGATTTAATAGCCAGCTATCAGCCTGACATTATTGGCCTTGCTAAATATATGCGTATTTTAAGCCCTGAATTTGTGGCGCGCTTTGAAGGTAAGATTATTAATATTCACCATTCATTTTTGCCAGCCTTTATTGGCGCAAAGCCTTACCATCAGGCATTTGAGCGCGGTGTAAAAATTATTGGCGCGACCGCTCATTTTGTTAATAATGAGCTTGATGAAGGGCCGATTATTTTACAAGATGTGACGCATGTCAGTCATGCGGATACCGCAGAGATGATGGCAAAAATGGGTAAAGATGTAGAGAAAACAGTGTTCTGCAAAGCGTTGCAGCTCGCATCTGAACATAAACTGTTTATCAATGGTAATCGAACCGTGGTGTTCGCTTAAGCAATAAAATGAAGAGGCTGAATGGCCTCTTTATTGTTTTTATTATCTTTTGTTATGCCGACTCAATAGGCTCTAATTGTAACTTAGAGGCAATTAATACCGCTTGAGTACGATTATACACACCTAGCTTTCTAAAAATTGCTGTAATGTGTGCTTTAACGGTTGCTTCGGAAATATGTAACTCGTAAGCAATCTGTTTGTTTAACAAGCCTTCGTGTAAGTATTGCAACACCTTGTATTGCTGCGGCGTTAGTGAAGCCACTTGCGCAGCAATTTCTTTGTCTTCGCCATCTACGGCAGCCACTTTATCTTTAAGCTCAAGTGGAAGCCAAACATCGCCTTCAAGTATGTGGTTGATTGCCAGCGCAATATCATCTGATGAAGATGATTTTGGAATAAATCCCATCGCACCATAACCCATTACTTTAGAAACTACATTGATGTCTTCGCTGCCAGAAACAACAGCTATTGGTAAGCTTGGATAGTCTTCGCGAATGCGAATAAGGCCGTATAAATCGCCATTGCCTGGCATGTGAAGGTCTAGTAGTAAGATATCAAGATCTTCTTGCTCGCTCAGCACCTGCAAAGTGGTATCAAAGTTTTCCGATTCAAACACTTCTAAATCAGCGAACTTAGCACTCAATGCCCCTTTCAGCGCTTCACGAAATAACGGATGATCGTCCGCTATTAAAAACTGACTCATGGTTCACTCCTAATAAATTCGGCTGACACCTATTTCTAAGTGACAGCCGATATACTACGTTTAGAATCAACTTCTAATCAAGTTTTTAACGCGATTTTAACGATTTAATCGGTTTTCGATTAGCTCATCAACAACGCTCGGATCGGCTAGTGTAGAAGTATCTCCAAGCTGTTGGTGCTCATTTGCCGCAATTTTACGTAAAATTCGACGCATGATCTTACCAGAACGAGTTTTCGGTAAACCTGGAGACCATTGGATCATATCTGGTGATGCAATTGGGCTTAACTCTTTACGAACCCAGTTACGTACCTCTTTTGTTAGTTCATCGCTCACTACAACACCCTCATTTGGAGTGATGTAAACATAGATGCCCTGACCTTTAATATCATGTGGGTAACCTACTACTGCAGCTTCTGCTACTGCTTCGTGAGCAACCAATGCACTTTCGATTTCTGCAGTACCTAGGCGGTGACCTGATACGTTAAGTACGTCATCTACACGGCCTGTGATCCAGTAGTAGCCATCTTCATCACGACGACAACCATCACCTGTGAAGTACACGCCTGGGTATGCTGAGAAATAGGTTTGTTCAAAGCGTTCATGGTCGCCATAAACTGTACGTGCTTGTGATGGCCAGCTATCTAAAATAACAAGGTTACCGTCAACCGCGCCTTCTAGTGTATTACCCTCAGCATCAAATAGTGCTGGTGCAATACCAAAGAATGGACGTGTTGCTGAGCCTGGCTTCATATCTGTTGCACCTGGTAATGGTGTGATCATGATGCCGCCAGTCTCAGTTTGCCACCAGGTATCTACGATTGGGCAGTTTTCGTTACCAATATGCTCGTAATACCATGCCCACGCTTCTGGGTTAATTGGCTCACCTACAGAACCCATAACACGAAGACTTTTACGAGTTGAAGTCGCTGTTGGCTCATCGCCTTTCGCCATTAGAGCACGAATAGCAGTTGGTGCTGTGTAAAGGATAGTCACGTTGTGCTTATCAATTACTTCACCCATACGCCCCGCTGTTGGGTAAGTTGGTACACCTTCAAATACGACTTGCGTGCAGCCATTCACTAATGGGCCATAAGCAATGTAGCTGTGACCTGTGATCCAGCCCACATCGGCACTACACCAGAAAATATCGTCTTCTTTAAGATCAAACACATATTCATGTGTCATCGATGCATAAACAAGGTAACCACCGGTAGTATGAACCACCCCTTTTGGTTGACCCGTTGAGCCTGAAGTATAAAGAATGAAAAGCGGATCTTCTGCATTCATTGGTTCAGGTTCGCACTCAGTTGGTAAGTCAGCGACAAGCTCATGCCACCAAACATCATGACTATTCCATTCAACTTCACCACCCGTTAGCTGATGAACAATAACGTGCTCAACGGTGGTTACTGAGTCTTGTGATACCGCTTCATCAACATTTGCTTTAAGTGGTACGCAGTTGCCAGCACGGCGACCTTCGTCTGAAGTAATTACCACTTTAGCGCCTGAGTCATTAATTCGGTCAGCAATCGCTGATGGAGAGAAACCACCAAATACTACAGAGTGAATCGCACCAATACGCGCACACGCTTGCATAGCGTAAATAGCCTGCGGTGTCATTGGCATATAAATAGCAACACGGTCACCTTTTGATACGCCTAATTTTTTAAGGCCGTTGGCTAGCTTAGCTACTTCGTCGTGAAGCTGTTGGTAGCTAATATTTTCGTTGTGTTCAGGGTTGTCGCCTTCCCAAATAAGGGCTGTTTTATCGGCTTTAGTGGCAAGGTGGCGGTCAATACAGTTGTAAGATGCGTTAAGTTGGCCGTCTTCATACCAGCGAATGCTGATGTGGCCTTTGTCGAATGAGGTGTTCTTTACTTTGTTATAAGGAGTTGACCAATCAAGGCGTTTACCGTGCTCTCGCCAAAATCCTTCAGGGTCATCAATAGATTGCTTGTACAGTGTATTATATTTATCGTTATCAACTAGTGCTGCATTCTTGATATGCGCTGGTACTGGATAGATACTTTCTGACATTGTTGTCGTCTCCATTTTAATTACTTGCCTACGGCCTGCTTCAAGGATCACTCAGCAAAGCCCCTGAAAGTATTAGACCTTAGTTGTATATCTTGTCATTTAACAAAAAACTTTAAAATTGCCTTCTATAATCTAGTCCAATGTTAGGTTGGATGCGATTTAACTACCCATTCCACCTTAGTCTAATAGACCAATAGATAATTGAGAGAAGTCATTTCTTAAACAACAGTGATACAACAACATTAATGCAATCAACAAGTAGCTTCGACAGGAATACACATTATGACAACAACAAAAGTAACCGCATTAAAAACACTCACAGCTTCAGCTGTTTTATGTGCACTTGCAGGTACCGCTAACGCCGCAACCATCGGTAACACAGACGTTTCTTATGGTGGCTATGTAAAACTTGATGCTATGTGGAGTGATTACTCTGCAGGCGTACCAGCTGGCGGCAGCATTGGCCGTGACTTCTATGTACCAGGTACAACACCTGTAGGCGCAGACAGCGACAGCGATGCAGTATTTGACATGCATGCACGCCAATCTCGCTTTAACCTAGGTACAGCAACAAAATTAGACGACGGTAAAACCATCAAAACTAAAATTGAAATAGACTTTATTGCTTCAGCACCTGGCGGTAACGAACGCGTTAGTAACTCTTACGCGCCTCGTATTCGTCAAGCATTTGTAACTTATGATGGTTGGCTATTTGGTCAAGCCTGGTCAAACTTCCAAAACGTTGGCGCATTACCAGAAACACTTGATTTCGTCGGTCCTGCTGAAGGTACTGTGTTCGTACGTCAAGCACAGGCACGTTACACTACGGGTAATTGGTCATTCTCTATCGAAAACCCAGAGAGCACAGTCACAGTTGGCGGTGCACGTGTTGCCACTGATGATGCATCAATGCCTGACTTTACAGCACGTTATGCGCATAAAGCTGATTGGGGTGAATTAGTATTTACCGGTCTTGCTCGCCAGTTAACTTATAAACAAAATGGCATTGATGCAGATACATCATCGTTCGGTATCAGTGCATCTGGTAAAGTAAATTTTGGTCAAAACAACCTAAAATTTATGCTAACTCAAGGCACAGGTTTAGGCCGTTATGTTGGTTTAAATGTGGCTCATGGTGCGGTGCTTGACGGTGATGATTTAGATGCAATTGATTCAACGTCAGGTTTTATTGCCTATCAACAACACTGGAATAGCCAATGGCGCTCAACTTTCCTTTATTCATTCTTCTCAGCAGATAACAACACAGATTTACTTGCTGTGACTGGCGACCCTACAGAAATGAGCCAAAGCTATAGTGCCAACCTTTTATATTCGCCTGTTAAAAAGCTTACCTTTGGTGTTGAGTTTAAACATGCCGAGCGTGAGTTAGAAAGCGGTGCTGACGGCGATATGGACCGTCTGCAGTTCTCTGCAAAATACGTATTTTAAGATTTAAACTTATTTTACTTCCTGAAGCGGCTTCGGCCGCTTTTTTTATATCTCCTTTTTATATTTCTGTGCCCTTTAAACTTTTTGCAAACAATCATTCACCAAAACACAAATGCTAATTGCAAATTATTTTCATTTAGATTAAATTACGCATTAATTTCACTATTCATTGAACTAATTGGAACTTTGCATGTCATCAACAAAATTTTTGCGCTTATCTCAATTAAGCCTTGTGACCTCAGCACTTTTAAGTGGCCACGCTTTTGCAGAACAACAAAAAGAAGTACAAGCAATTGAAAAAATTGCCGTGTATGGCCAGCATCATAAAAACTACATCACTGAAGAAGCACAGTCAGCAACCAAATTAGGGCTAACAATTAAAGAAACACCACAGTCAATCTCTGTTGTTTCACGTGCGTTAATGGATGACTTCTCACTCGATAATCTAAACGCTGTACTTGAAAGTACACCGGGCGTCACTGTTGAGCAAATCGAAACTGACCGTACTTATTTTAAAGCTCGTGGTTTTGAGATCACCAACTTCCAAGTTAATGGCATGGGTATGCCGCAAGACAACGGTTCAATCCAAGGTACTCTAGATACTTCTATTTTCGATAGTGTTGAAATTGTACGTGGTGCCAATGGTTTAATGACAGGTGCTGGTAACCCATCAGCAACAGTCAACATGGTTCTAAAGCGCCCTACTTATCAAACGCAAGTAAATGCGTCTGTATCGTATGGTTCTTGGGACAACAAGCGTTTAGAGCTTGACGCTTCAACTGCTATCAACGAAAACCACGCTGTTCGTGCTGTATTCACCAAGCACAAAACTGAGTCATACCTTGACCGCTACGAGCAAGATAAAACAATTTATTACCTAGCCTACGAAGGTCAGCTAACTGACAGCACAGTAGTAACAGCAAACTATGTAAATCAGAAGAAAGATGCTGACAGCCCACTTTGGGGTGCTTTACCGCTTTATTACAGCGATGGCTCAGCAACAAACTTTGATGCGTCAACCAGCACTGCTTCAGATTGGTCTTATTGGAACAACACGACAGAGCAGCTGTTCTTATCAATTGAGCAAGCAATCACCAATACTTGGTTCTTAAAAGCCAGCTACGCGCACTTAGAAAATGAGCAAGATTCAGAGCTTTTCTATGTTTACGGCACACCAGATAGAGAAACAGGCCTTGGCTTAACGGGTTATGCCAGTGAATATGACCACAAAGATAAGCACGATATTTTAGATATTTACGCAACAGGTAAATTTGATTTATTTGGTATGGAACATGACCTGTCATTTGGTGTAAACCAAGCAGATATGGATAATAAAGATAAATCATTGTATGACCGTACAACAGGCAATGGTTTCCCTGCGATGCCTGAGCTAGGTGGTTGGGATGGTGTAGCGCCAGTGCCAACACTTACTGATGGTTTAACAGGAGCTGATATCACCAGCCGTCAACGCTCTGCATATATTTCAACACGCATCCGTGCAACTGACTCATTCAGTGTTTTAGCTGGTGTGAGCCAAGTAAATTGGGAAACTGAAGGTGCCTCTTACGGCGTTGCAAAAGACAAAGATAGCGACCAAACCGTGCCTTACTTCGGTGCTGTGTATGATATCAACGAAAGCTTCTCAACTTATGCAAGCTACACAGAAACCTTCGTACCGCAAACAGAGCGTGACATCAATGGCGATTACTTAGATCCAATCACAGGTAAAAGCAGTGAAATTGGTGTGAAAGCTCAGCTACTTGATGACGATTTATTTGTAACTCTTGCCTACTTTGATGCTAAACAAGTTGGCCTTGCCGTTGCTATCCCTGATTCATTACCTGACGACACTCGCTACTATGGCGCAGATGGTATTAACAGCGACGGTATTGAAGTAGAGCTTAGTGGTCAAATCAACGAAACACTAAGTGCAAGCTTCAGCTACAGTAATCTAAACATTGATGGTGATGAGTTAGTAAAAGACTACACACCTGAAAACCAGTTCAAACTTGCTGTAACTCATAAAGTGCCTGAGATTGATGGTTTAACCTTTGGCCTAAACTATCGTTGGCAAGACGATACAAAGCGCGTGCAAGTGCGTGATGCGGCAACAAATGCTGCACTTATCACCACAACGCAAGATGCGTACGGCCTATTAAACCTAATGGCAACCTACGATATTAATGACAATATGAGCGTTAACTTGAACGTTAATAACGTGACCAACGAAAAGTACATCCACAGTCTTTTCTGGGCACAAGGTTATTACGGCGCACCACGTAACTACTCAGTGTCTTTCAACTGGCAGCTGTAAGCTTTGAGCTAGAAGCTGAAAGTTTTAAGCTTTAAGTACATAAAAAGCCGCATTATATGCGGCTTTTTCACATTTAGCTAAGAGCTGTCAGCTCTAAGCTATCTTAATCTGATGGCTGATGGCTGATGGCTTATAGCACCCATAAAAAAACCGCTAACTGTGTAGCGGTCTTTTTTGTGTTAAGTGCGGGTCAAATCACGCTTAACTGTACTCTTTTGCGGTGTTTATAGCTCGTCTTCAGCTAATAGGCCTGCATCTTCACCATCTTCTGGTTGTTCTGTTGCCTGAAGTAATAGCATCTCACGTAGCTTACCTTCGATCTCATCTGCGATCTCTGGGTTGTCTTTTAAGAACTTAATTGAGTTTGCTTTACCTTGACCAACTTTGCTGCCATTGTAGCTGTACCAAGCACCTGACTTTTCAACAATCTTATGCTTAACACCTAGGTCAATTAACTCGCCTTGTTTCGAAATACCTTCGCCATACATGATGATGAACTCAGCTTGTTTAAATGGCGGAGCAACCTTGTTCTTAACAACTTTAACGCGAGTTTCGTTACCAACAACCTCGTCGCCTTCTTTCACAGAACCAATACGACGAATATCGATACGTACTGAAGAGTAGAATTTAAGTGCGTTACCACCTGTTGTTGTTTCTGGGTTACCAAACATAACACCAATTTTCATACGGATTTGGTTGATGAAAATACATAGTGTGTTTGAACGCTTGATGTTACCTGTAAGCTTACGTAAAGCTTGTGACATTAAGCGAGCTTGTAGACCCATGTGTGAGTCACCCATGTCACCTTCGATTTCAGCTTTAGGTGTTAAAGCTGCTACCGAGTCAACAATCACAACATCAACTGCACTTGAACGAACTAACATGTCACAGATTTCTAATGCTTGCTCACCAGTATCTGGTTGAGAAACAAGTAAGTCATCAATGTTTACACCCAATTTTTGTGCGTATACAGGATCTAGAGCGTGCTCAGCATCTACGAATGCACAAGTTTTACCTTGCTTTTGAGCTTCAGCGATAACTTGTAAAGTAAGCGTTGTTTTACCTGATGATTCAGGACCATACACTTCAACAATACGACCCGTAGGTAAACCACCAATACCTAGTGCGATATCGATACCTAGTGAACCAGTTGAAATTGCTTCAATATCTAGGGCTTTATTGTCGCCCAGTTTCATAATTGAGCCTTTACCAAATTGACGCTCAATTTGTGATAAAGCAGCGTCTAAGGCTTTTTGTTTGTTATCGTTCATTCTGTTCTCCAAATCCGGCTAATGCAGACAGTATACTGTATGAAATCACAGTATCAAGCTAATTTTCAGATTTTATCAATTCAATTATATTTTTTAATGAGTAAACAATAGCTTGCAGTCTAACTTCAGCTCGATCACCAGAGAAAACTTGCTGACTTGGGTAGTTTTGACCAGCAAAATGAATGCAAAACCATACTAATCCCACAGGTTTATCCAGTGTTCCACCACCGGGGCCTGCTATCCCCGAAATAGCTATTGCGATATCTGCATTTGCTGCTTTTGCTGCCCCCGATGCCATTTCAACAACGGTTTGCTCACTCACCGCACCAAAGCTGTTTAAGGTTTGCTCGCTAACGCCAATGAGCTCATGTTTTGCTTGGTTACTATAAGTGACAAACGCTCGGTCAATATAATTAGAGCTGCCTGGGGTATCGGTTAGTGCATAACTCACTCCACCACCAGTGCATGACTCTGCGGTAGTGATCCATAAGCGTTTATCCGTTAAAATAGCTCCTAATTTCGCAGCAAGTGTTTTAATCTCTTGATGTAATTCCATATTCAGCCTTTGGGTAAATACATGTCGTTTGATCTTTATGCACCGCACACTATAAAACAACAAACCCCTATGATGCAGCAGTATCTAAAAATAAAAGCCGAGCATCGGGATATTTTATTGTTTTATCGTATGGGCGACTTTTACGAACTTTTCTTTGATGATGCCAAGCGTGCAGCGCAACTTCTTGATATTTCTCAAACCCATCGAGGTAAAGCCGGTGGCGACCCCATTCCAATGGCGGGCGTACCCTATCACGCAGTCGAAAACTATTTAGCTCGCCTTGTACAAATGGGTGAGTCAGTAGCTATTTGTGAACAAGTTGGTGACCCAGCGACTAGCAAAGGCCCTGTTGAGCGTAAAGTTGTACGTATTGTTACACCGGGCACAATTTCTGACGAAGCATTATTACAAGAACGCCAAGACAACCTGCTAACCAGTGTATGGCAAAGTAAACAAGGCTTATATGGTATTGCTTATTTAGATATTAACTCTGGCAGATTCAATGTGTTAGAAGTTAATACCGATGAAGCATTTAGCTCAACATTACAGCGTTTAGCCCCTGCTGAGCTGCTTTACAGTGAAACATTTGCAAATGTGCACTTAATTGAACATATCAAAGGCGCACGTCGTCGCCCGGAATGGGAATTTGATCTAGATACTGCGCAGCATTTACTTTGCGACCAATTTGGCACCAAAGATTTAGTTGGTTTTGGAGTAGACAAAGCACACGCGGCTTTAGTGGCTGCAGGCTGCTTAATGCAATACGTAAAAGACACTCAGCGCATAGCCCTGCCGCATATTCGTGCAATCACCCTTGAGCAAAACGAACACGCGGTGATCTTAGATGCAGCAACTCGTAAAAACCTTGAACTAACGGTTAATTTATCGGGCGGTTACGAAAACACACTTGCACAAGTACTTGATAAAACAGCCACAGCTATGGGTTCACGCTTATTAAAGCGTCGTATTCATACCCCTGTGCGCAGCAAAACAGAGCTCAACTCTCGACTAAACGCAATTAGTGCAATTATCGATGCGCAATTATGTGGTGAGCTACAAGAGTCATTAAAGCAAATTGGCGACATTGAGCGTGTTATTGCACGCCTAGCACTTTGCACAGCACGCCCGCGTGATTTAACGCGCCTACGTAGTGCACTGCAAGCTCTGGCACCATTACACGAATTACTTTTGGACGCCAACGATCCGCGTATTAGCCAAATTATTGCAAAGTCGCAGCAATTACCTGAGCTACAAGACTTACTAGAACGTGCTGTCATCGAAACCCCACCGGTGCTTATTCGTGATGGGGGTGTTATTGCCCCAGGTTATAACAGTGAGCTTGATGAATGGCGTGCCCTAAGCCAAGGCGCAACCGATATTCTCGATAAGCTTGAAGAACGTGAGCGTGAACGCACAGGCATTAGCACCTTAAAAATTGGCTATAACAAGGTGCATGGCTTTTTTATTGAAGTAAGCCGTGCGAACTCGCACTTGGTTCCTGCGGATTATATTCGCCGTCAAACGCTAAAAAATAATGAGCGTTATATTATCCCTGAGCTTAAAGAGCACGAAGATAAAGTACTTGGTAGCCAGTCAAAAGCGCTAGCGCTTGAAAAACAGCTTTACGAGCAACTATTTGAGTTTATTGCTCCGCACATTGAGCAGCTACAAACAATGGCAGCCGTACTAGCAGATTTAGATGTACTGAACAACTTAGCTGAACGTGCGCAAGCGCTTAATTATGCTAAGCCAACTTTGTGCGATAACGATAATATCAGTATTAAGCAAGGTCGCCACCCGGTAGTAGAGCAGGTAATGAAAGACCCGTTTATAGCTAACCCTGTGGAGCTTAATAACGACCGAAAAATGCTCATTATCACAGGTCCAAATATGGGTGGTAAATCGACCTATATGCGCCAAACTGCACTTATTGTTCTAATGGCTCACATTGGTTGTTACGTTCCTGCTGATAGTGCAGAGATTGGTAATATTGACCGTATCTTTACGCGTATCGGCGCAAGTGATGACCTAGCATCAGGACGCTCAACCTTCATGGTTGAAATGACCGAAACAGCAACAATTTTAAATAATGCCACAGCGCAATCACTAGTCCTGATGGATGAAATAGGTCGCGGTACTTCGACCTATGATGGTTTATCACTTGCCTATGCAACGGCTGATTACTTAGCATCAAAAATTGCCGCTAAAACCTTATTTGCCACCCACTATTTTGAGCTAACCGAACTGGCCGAACAAAAAACAGGGCTGGTAAATGTGCACCTTGATGCCATTGAGCACAACGACACCATTGCCTTTATGCATACCGTGCTTGAAGGCGCAGCAAGCAAGAGCTTTGGCTTACAAGTTGCTGCCTTGGCTGGTGTACCAAAAGCGGTGATCCAACAAGCAAAACAAAAGCTTAAAATGCTTGAGAACCATCAACCTGTTACTGCCCCCATTGAGCAACAACAACAAACGTTAAGTTTTGATGATGAGCCTTCTGAGCTTGAATTAACCTTAAAACAGCTTGATCCAGACAGCTTAACGCCAAGACAAGCACACCAACTACTGTATCAATTAAAAGATTTACTGTAGTGCAATAAAAGAGGTATAAAAAAAGCTGACGTAATGTCAGCTTTTTTGTGTGTTCTAGACCCGAAGGCCTATGTATTGTTGTCAAATCAGGTGAATTGGTCGAATAGGCTATCTGTACTTAAACCTTCGTGTTGCAAAATGTCTTTTAAGCGACGTAATGCTTCCACTTGAATTTGTCTTACACGTTCACGTGTTAAGCCTATTTCACGACCAACATCTTCAAGGGTTGATGGCTCATAGCCTAGTAAACCAAAACGACGAGCAAGTACTTCACGCTGTTTCGGGTTTAACTCTCCAAGCCAATCAACAATGTGCTTGTTGATGTCATTATTTTGTACTTCGCCTTCTGGACCATAGTCTTTTTCATCGGCGATAATATCTAGTAACGCTTTGTCATTTTCACCGCCGATAGGTGTATCCACCGAGGTGATTTTTTCGTTTAAACGCAGCATCTTAGTGACATCTTCAACCGGCTTATCTAAGCACTCTGCAATTTCTTCTGCGGTTGGTTCATGGTCAAGTTTCTGCGTTAATTCACGGGCTGTTCTTAAATAAACATTAAGCTCTTTAACCACGTGAATAGGTAAACGAATCGTACGTGTTTGGTTCATGATGGCACGTTCAATGGTTTGACGTATCCACCAAGTTGCATAAGTTGAAAAACGAAAACCACGTTCTGGGTCAAATTTCTCAACGGCTCTGATAAGGCCTAAATTACCTTCTTCAATAAGGTCTAGTAGCGCAAGGCCACGGTTGTTGTAGCGGCGGGCAATTTTCACCACTAAACGTAAATTACTTTCAATCATTCGCTTGCGAGAGGCTTCGCAGCCTTTCAGTGCTTTTCGAGCAAAATAAACTTCTTCTTCTGCGCTTAGCAGCGGAGAAAAACCAATCTCACCAAGATACAGCTGCGTAGCATCTAAATTCTTGGCAACTTCTTCTTTTGCAAAAATTTCATCTTCGTTGTCGACTTCTTCAAGTAATTCAGAAGACTCTTCTTCGACTACCGTGTCATCAAATTTATCGTCAATCGCGTCAGTTTTTTTCTCTAGTTTTGCTGTGTGACCCATAAGCGTCCTCCCGAGCAAATATGTGATTGAGCTAAATCACTTTATCAATACCCTAAATGGCTAAGGTAGATACTTAGCAGGATTGACTGCTTGACCCCGATAACGAATTTCAAATCTCAAAGCCGTAACCGTAGAGTCTGAACTGCCCATTTCTGCTATTTTCTGCCCCGCCTTTACTTCCTGTTTTTCCTTTACAAGCAACTTTGAATTGTGCGCGTAAGCGCTTAGGTAATCATCATTGTGTTTCAATATGATTAAATTACCGTACCCCCTCAATGCGTTGCCCGCGTATACCACAGTTCCATGTGCAGCAGCTAAAACAGAAGCCCCTTGTTTATTAGTGATCTGTAATCCTTTAAAGCCATTCTCTTTGTTAGAGAAGCGTTTTGTGACTTTACCTTTTGCAGGCCAGCCCCATACAACTTTAGCATTAGAATCACGCTTTTTTTCACTAATTATTTTGTTGGCTTGTTTCTGAACATACTCTCGTTGTTTTGGCTGATCAAGCCCTTTCTTTAATTTTTTGTTATTTTTTTGTATAGAAACAGTAGACTTTTTACTCGAATTCGTATATTTTTTCGTCTTTTTTGATTTTTGTGCCGATTTTGTGAGCGAAATACTCTGCCCAGGGAAGATGGTATAAGGTGCTGGAATATCGTTTATTTTTGCGAGGGTTCGAAAATCTTGCTGAGCGCTAAAAGCAATTGAATACAAAGTATCGCCCTTTTTGACTACATATTTTGAGCCCGAGATATTTACTTTGCGTGTGGCGGGTTTAACTTTATTATCTAAACTACTAACCGGTGCCGGTGCTTCGCGAGAAGTACAACCAAAGAGCAAAATACTAAGAAACAAAGTAACATAGACTGTTAACTGCCTGCTCATCGTAAAATGCTCCTTATCGTACTAGTTTAATGGTTTTACGGGTTATCGTAGTAAAAAGTACGCAACCACAACTAAAACAACTAATCCCCAGCCAAGCGCTTCAACATATTGACGTAATTTTTGCTCCATTTTAACGCCGCCCCACTTCATTAAAGCCGACACTAAGAAGAAACGCGCGCCACGACCTATTGCCGAGGCAATTAAAAATGGCAAGAATGCCATTTGCATCAAACCTGCACCTATGGTGAAAACCTTATAAGGTATAGGAGAGAAGCCCGCTAAAAACACCACCCATACACCATAGTTTTCAAACCAACTTAGCGCTGTGTCAAATTTAGCTTGCCAACCCATTTGCGCAATCAGCGGTTCAACTACCGGTTCGAATAACCAAAAGCCAAGTAAATAACCTAAAATACCACCAATCACTGAAGCAATAGTAGTAAAGCTGGCAAAGCGCCATGCTTTATCTGGCTGAGCAAGCGACATAGGGGCTAGCATGACATCCGGTGGCACCGGAAAAAAAACAGATTCAGCAAAACTCATCCCTGCTAAATAACGCTCCGCATGACGGTGTTTAGCCCATACCAGCGCCATATCATATAACTTAGTAAACAACTTCAAAGTATAACGTCCTATTCAATATCACCAGGTACCAAAGGTACAAATCGTACTGGTGCAACTTTATGTTCTGTAAAAGTGTCGCCATTTCTAACGACCATCATTAATTGCTGATCTTGCTCACCGATAGGTGCAATCATAACGCCCCCATCAGCAAGTTGTGCCAGAAGTCCTTTTGGCATAGTAGCCGCAGCTGCTGTGACAATAATCCCCTCAAACGGAGCTTGCGACTGCCAGCCTTGCCAACCGTCACCGTGTTTCATGGTGACATTATATAAATCAAGCTTATGCAAACGACGTTTTGCTTGCCATTGCAATGCTTTAATACGCTCTACCGAGCACACTTTAGTGAAGGTTTTTGCCAGTATTGCTGTTTGGTAGCCAGAGCCTGTGCCAATTTCGAGCACTTTATCACGTACACCCGCTAAGCGGAGCAGCTCAGTCATGCGTGCGACAATATATGGCTGCGAAATCGTTTGCCCTTGACCGATTGGCAGTGCAGTATTTTGATAAGCTTTGTGCTGCAAAACATCATCAATAAAAATGTGTCTGGGTGTTGAGGCTATCGCTTCAAGCACAGTACTGTCTTCTACACCTTCGCGTTTCAATAACTCTGCTAATGCCAGTGCGCTGCGATTATAATTAGTCAGCACTATTAATCTCCATATTTGCTAACCAGCTATCGACGGCTTGTAAGCTCTCTTTCGCCGTCATATCAACACTAAGCGGGGTCACTGATGCATAACCATTATTAATGGCATAAAAATCAGTGCCTTCACCTGCATCACTTTCAGCACCAAGGGTACCATACCAATAAATGTCACGGCCCCATGGGTCTTGTTGTTTCGTCATGGTTTCAGCTTTATGACGCGAACCTAAACGGGTTACCTTAACTCCTTTTAGCTCAGTAAGCGGAATATCTGGCACGTTTAAGTTGATGATTTGATCTTTCGGTAACGGGTGCGATGCCAACTCTTTGATAATACTCACCGCAACCGCTGCAGCAGTTTCAAAGTGATTTCCTTCTTTAGAGCATAACGACACAGCAATCGCCGGCAGTCCTAAGTGGCGCCCTTCAGTGGCCGCTGCTACTGTACCTGAATACAAGGTATCATCACCTAGGTTGGCGCCGTGGTTTATTCCTGCAACCACTAGATCTGGCTGCTGCTCGACTAATTCATTAACTCCCAAATGCACACAGTCAGTCGGCGTGCCATTAATCGAAATAAAGCCATTATCAAGGGTGGTTGCACGAAGTGGATTCATGAGCGTTAATGAATTACTTGCGCCACTACAATTACGATCTGGCGCTACTAAGGTCACATCTGCTATTTGCGTCAATGCATGATACAAAACCGCAATCCCTTTAGCATGTACGCCATCATCATTGCTCAATAAGATTTTCATTTACGCATCCTTTTGTTTTTGTTCTCTGGGGCTTGCATCTTGATAGTCCACCAGCTCACGCAGCAGGGCGGTAGCAAAACAGCCTTTTGGTAAACCAAAACTTAACTTTAAAGTAGTTTCATCAATCGTTTCAACAGCTAATGAATCAGGAATAAGTCGTAACATTCTACGCTCATTCTTAAGGCCAAGTTCGCTAAGGCCATCTATCCAAGACTGATAAGGTTCGAGCCACACTTTTTCGGTTTCGGTCAGGCCTTTTTCGCCTTTACCAACCATAGGTGCCGACATCACAATATCGCCAGACGCTAAGCGCGCAATATTGTCATCACTAATGTTGTCTTCAAAAAAAGCATTACTGCCGCTGAGCATAAACACTTCGCGGTGCATTGTTTTCGCAAGGCCATGCTCGGCAACCCGCATACTCACGATTTCATTAAATACATAAGAGCGCGCAGCTGAAATAACTAAGCCACGCAATTTTTTATCGCGGATACGCTCTCCAGCAAACATGCGCTTTGCCATTTCAAGGTTGTGACCACCATGGCCAAAGCGCTGCTCACCAAAGTAATTAGGCACACCAGAACGCACCGCGTTGATACGGCACAAAATATCCAGCGGCTCAGTTACATTACGTAATGTAATGGTAAAGCGATTGCCTTTATGACAACCGGTTCTGAGCTTACGGTTATGGCGCTGTTGCGATATTACAAAAAACTGATCGTTATTCAGTTCGCTAAATTCTATGTGCTTCTTAATTGGAACTGGCACGCTAAACCATTGGGTACACACGCCATGACGGTCTTTTAAGCCTGCATAACTCACATCTCGTGGAGATACCCCTGCTTTTTCGGCAATGCGTTTCGCAATAAACTGAGTATTTTCGCCTTTTTTTACAACCTGCAAGCAAACATGTTCACCAGAACCGGTAAACTCAATACCTAAATCTTCATCAACCATGAAGTCTTCAGCGTGAGTTTTAAAGTCAGCCTTAGAAAGAGGTTTACCGTATAGGTAGTTTAACTCGCTCATGCGCTTTGTTTGCTCATAATCACCACAGCGTGGCTTGAGATACCTTCTTTGCGGCCTTCAAACCCAAGCTTCTCAGTGGTTGTTGCTTTCACATTAACTTGTGAAATATCAGCTTCAAGGTCTTGGCATAAGTTTTCACGCATTGCTTGAATATGTGGCAACATTTTTGGTGCTTGCGCAACAATCGTCACATCTGCATTGCCAAGTATATAACCTTGCTCTTTAGCAAGCCCAACCACGTGACGTAGTAAAATTCGGCTATCAATATTTTCGTATTCGCTCGCAGTATCAGGGAAATGCTTGCCAATATCACCCATTGCCAATGCGCCTAAAATGGCATCACACAATGCGTGAATGGCAACGTCACCATCTGAATGTGCTAAAAAGCCTTGTGGGTAATCTATTTTTTCACCACAAATTACCAACGGGCCTTCGCCGCCAAATTTGTGTACATCAAAGCCATGGCCAATTCGAATCATGAGGTACTCTCGTTTTGTTGTTTTTGCAGTAAAAATGCTGCTAAATCTAAATCTTCTGGGGTGGTAATTTTAATATTGTCACTGCGACCTGCAACCAGCTTAACAGGCTGCTTAGCCCATTCAATTGCCGATGCTTCATCGGTGATAGTCACACCATTTTTAAGGGCACTTGATAGCGCATTAGTCAGCGCCTGATAAGGGAAAAGCTGAGGGGTGAGTGCCTGCCATAAATCATCACGTGGAACCGTTTGCTCACTGTGTGTATGACCGCGCTTAATGGTGTCTTTTACTTTTGACGCTAAAATACCGCCTTCATTGGCAGCGATACATTCAGTTATTAAACGCTGAATATCTGCCAGACACACTAACGGCCTTGCCGCATCGTGAACAAGTACCCAATCAGGTGGGTTGTCAGCAAGTGATAGCAAGGCGTTAAGCACTGAATCAGCGCGCTCTTTACCACCACTCACACGCTCAATGCGCTTATCTATGTGTGGTAAATCAGCAAAGTAGCCGTCATCATCGCTAATTGCTACTTTGATGGTGTTTAATTCGTTAAGTTCTGCAAGTTTACTTAGGGTATGTTCTAAAATAGTTTTACCCGCAAGTTCAATATACTGCTTTGGCGCCGAATGTTGCATTCGACTCCCTACTCCCGCAGCGGGAACAATGGCGGTGATAGTTTGCTTAGTGTTCATTTTGCTGTTGACCTGGTAATACGCGAATAAATGTTTCGCCAGGTTTAATCATTCCTAATTCATTACGCGCCCGTTCTTCAATGCCCTCTTGACCGAGCTTTAAGTCTTCAATATCGGCTTTGAGCACTTTATTGCGCTTTAATAATTTCGCATTGGTGTCTTGATGAGAGGTAACCGCTTGTTTTAAACGAGTGTAGTCTTGCACCCCATTATGGCCAAACCATAAGCGGTACTGAATAAATAAAGCCAAACACAACAAGGCGAATTGAAAAACCCGCATTGAACACTCCTTCGCGGTTAAATTAAGTCAAAGGGCGTTTTAAATTACGCCAATTTATATTGCTTGCTAACAGCATTTCTCTTAATGACAAACGCTTAGGTGTGATGCGTTTATTAAATTGCCATTGATGACCGCAACACGCCGCAGCCATCACCGCCTTTGCAGGCTTAAGCAATTGAATATGCGTGTTTTCTAGCGATTCACCGGAAGTATCAAACCAACCAAGCTCGTTGCAATGTACCTTATTGTCGCTTACTTGATCTAAGCTGTCTATGCGCACGGTTGTACATTGCTCGTCATTAATTAGCACGGGAACAATTAACCCGCGCTTAGCATGTTGACTATAAAAGTCTTTTGAGTCTTTTTTATTATAAACAGGCGGCGTTGTTTTTTGTTTTTCAAGCCAACTGCCATTTTGTGAATCGAGCTGTAGTGGCGCATCACCACTGACAATACGCATAGCTAAACGCTCAATATAGTAAGGCAGGCTTGCTAATAAACGTTTTAGCCTTGCTGTATCAGGTTCATCAACTAAACGCGGGATCTCACGAGCATAGAATGCATTACATAACTGCGCATACAAAGCTCGCTCGGCATCAGTTTGCCAAATTTCGGCTTGTTGCGAGTGTTCGCTCTGTGAAGTTGGTTTAGACAATGCGCGCTCTTATAAAACAATTGCTTGACTGTTTTATAGCATAGAGCGTTTATTGAGCGCTACTTTACTGCGCCTTTTTTACCCAATTTTGCATTACCAGTTTCTAAAAACTGCACCATTGCATCACGCTTTTTACCTAGTAGCAAACTACCATCAGCTAAAAACATAAAGTTTTGCCAACAACGTTTAAAAACAGCAAAGCTGGTTTCAATGATGTTGTCGCGAGCCATGCAAAAATAAACAGTGGTGTTTGCTTCCCACTCTAAGTGGTTAAGGATTTCTTCTGGTAACTGCTCATCGCCCGCTTCCCATGCACTTTCCCAGTTAATGGTCTCTGAAAAGCTGTCGTCTTTGCCGCACCAATCTGTTTTATCAAAAAAGTCAGGGTGATCATGCTCGCGGCTCACCATAGTAGTCCATAAAACCGCAGCGCGTTCAGCGCTCATTGGTTTAATTTGCGCTGCGTCTTCGCTGCTTATCGGCATATCTTTATGACGAAAAACCCAGGCTTTTTTGTATTCATCTAACGAAATATAATTCATAGTTTATGCAGTTTGTTTCAGCGTAAAATGTGCAAACTGCAATTATACCCAAATGACTCCAAGATGCGAGATAAACACATGACAATCAAACCCGGTATTTACCTACATTACAAAGGTCCAAAATACAAAGTTGAATATGTTGCTACCCACAGCGAAACGAATGAGCCGCTGGTAATTTACCAAGCCCTATACGGCGAATTTGGCATGTGGGCACGCCCGCTTAGTATGTTTACAGAAACCGTCACTGTAGAGGGTAAAACGATACCGCGTTTTGCATACCTTTCAGACGCCGACTAACTATGGCATCATGACGTTATTAATCACTGCTCAGACCAGATAAGGTGACATCGTGCTTTTTAATTCAACCGATAACTACATTGCCAGTAACTCATTAAAACAAGCGGTTAACGCAGCGATCTTGCTCGAAAAGCCGCTGCTTATAAAAGGCGAACCCGGCACAGGTAAAACCATGCTGGCCGAAGAGCTTGCGAAAAGCTTAGACACCACGCTAATTCAATGGCACATCAAATCAACCACTAAGGCGCAGCAAGGTCTGTATGAATATGATGCAGTATCGCGCCTTCGCGACAGCCAGTTAGGTGATGAGCGTGTGCACGATATCAGCAACTACATTGTAAAAGGGAAATTATGGCAAGCCTTTACTTATGGTGAACAACATAACAAACGCCCTGTACTATTGATTGATGAAATAGACAAAGCCGATATTGAATTTCCCAACGACTTGCTATTAGAACTCGACAAAATGGAGTTTCATGTTTATGAAACCGGCGAGCGAGTTATTGCTAAGCAACGTCCGATTGTGATCATTACGTCAAATAACGAAAAAGAACTGCCAGATGCCTTTTTACGTCGTTGTTTTTTCCATTACATTGATTTTCCAAGTAGTGAAGAAATGGCGCAAATAATTGATGTGCATCACCCGCATGTTAAACAAGATTTAGTACGCCAAGCACTTGAGGTGTTCTTTAATCTACGTGATGTAAACGGCATTAAGAAAAAGCCATCAACCAGCGAATTACTCGATTGGTTAAAGCTACTTATGGCCGAAGATATTGACGCTAAAACACTGCATGATAAAAGCCAAAAAGGTGGCCTAATGCCTATGTTTGGCGCGTTATTAAAGAACGAGCAAGACATTAGCTTAGTCGAAAAACTTGCGTTTATGAGCCGCCGTTAAGATGTTGATTGCGTTTTTCTTTAAGCTTCGCGAATACCGCTTACCTGTTAGTTTGCGAGAGCTACTTGATTTGATCAATGCGCTCAAGCAAGGGGTTATTTTTGCCGACGTTGACGCGTTTTATTATTTGGCGCGTACCATCATGGTAAAAGACGAAACCCACTTTGATCGTTTTGATAAAGCCTTTGCAGATTACTTTAGTGGCGTGGCCGACCTTGATCTGCTCGAAAGTTTAAAACAGCAACACGACTTGCCTAATGATTGGCTACGCAAAGAGTTTGAAAAGCACCTAAGCGAAGAAGAAAAAGCGCAATTACAAGCCATGGGCGGCCTTGATAAACTCATGGAAACCCTCAAGCAACGCCTTGAAGAGCAGCAAAAGCGCCATGCTGGAGGTAATAAGTGGGTGGGTACCGGTGGCACTTCACCATTTGGTGCCTATGGCTATAACCCTGAAGGTGTTCGCATAGGCCAAGACGGTAACCGACATCGCCGTGCGGTAAAAGTATGGGATAAACGCAGCTACCGAAACCTTGATAGTGACCGTGAAATCGGCTCGCGCACCATTAAACTTGCTCTAAAAAAACTGCGTAAATTTGCCCGTACTGGCGCCAGCGATACTCTCGATTTAACCGAAACAATTCGCGCTACTGCAAAACAAGGCGGCATGCTCGATGTAAAAATGGCACCAGAGCGCCATAATGCGGTAAAAGTATTGATGCTGTTTGATATCGGCGGTTCAATGGATGATTACATTCATACCTGCGAAGAGTTATTTAGTGCCGCCCACAGCGAGTTTAAACACCTTGAGTTTTACTATTTTCATAACTGTTTGTATGAGCATGTTTGGCAAGACAACGAACGTCGTCACTCTAACGTCATTGATACCATGACCTTGATTAACAAGTTCACCAGCGACTACAAGGTGATCTTTGTTGGTGACGCCACCATGGGCCCTTACGAAATAGCCTACCCTGGTGGTAGCGTTGAGCATTGGAATGAAGAGCCCGGCAGCGCTTGGCTAAACCGCATAACCAATCACTTTGATAAAGTCGCTTGGCTCAACCCACAACCCGTTGAACACTGGCGCTATTATCAATCAATTGATTTTATAAAGCAGTTAATGGACAACCGCATGTACCCACTCACGCTAGATGGAATTAGTAATGCGATTAGGGAGTTGAGTTAGAAAGTTAGAAAGTTAGAAAGTTAGAAAGTTAGAAAGTTAGAAAGTTAGAAAGTCTGAACTGGCCACTATCTAAGTCAAGCAGCTCGAAAACTTTACTCTTACCCCTAGTAACTCGCTAACTGTCAATCTGACAGCTCTAACTTTACTCTTTCCCCTTGTAACTCGCTAACTAAGCGAGTTTCCAAACTAAAAACACCAGCGCAAAGCCCACTAAATAAACCAAACCTAGCCAGCTGAGGGTGCGTAATAAAGGTGAGTGATGAATGCTGGGTTCTGAGCGTACTAAACTAAAGTTCAGCCATGCAAATACGGGAGTGGTTACAAAAGCGAGGGTCATAGCAAAAGTAAGCATTGGGCCAAGGGCTGATTTAAAGAATAAAATCACTGCCATACCTGCAAATGCTTGTAGTAATAACCACATATTTAAACTGTGTTTAGATTGTTTAATCGGTAGCAGTTTATGTGACTCATTTAATGTTCTAGCGTAGCCATCAAGCACAGTTAGCGTGGTGCCAAACATGCATAAAAAAGCAATACCTGAAACCAGCGGTCTTGCCCACTCGCCCATGGTAAGGGCATACATATCAATTAGCTGCTTTGCAAAAGCGACTCCACCTAATTGCACAGCTTGTGCTTGGCCATATTGTACTAACACACCTAACGAGAAAAACACGAGCGCAAGTGCTGCGGTAAGCCAGTAGCCCAAATTAAAGTCAAACAAGCCTTGTTGTTTTGTCACTGGTTGTTGGTGCTGCTTTTCTTTTAGCCACAATGAGCTAATTGCTGATATTTCGATAGGCGCAGGCATCCAGCCCATAAGCGCGACCATAAAGCCGAGCATAGCAAGCTCATACGGCGACGGACCCACATAGTCAACTGGCGCCATAGCACCATTATTAATTGCCACTACCAACGCTGCCACAGTTGTAACCGTTAACAGCCCCATAATGAGCTTTGAGACATTATCGAGCGCTTTAAAATGCCCTAACAACAAAATAAGCAAACACACAGCTAAAATCAGCCAGCATAATAAGGTCACAGAAATTGTGACAGGTAATGCATAGTGCAGTAGGCTGGCCGTTAATAATAAAACCCCCGCAGTATTCACTACGGCGGCGACTATATTAAGCGCAATAAAGCTATAGAAATACCCCGGCCCTTTTTGCTTGTAGCCCTCAACTAAACTTTGTTTAGTCGCGAGCGTGTACTCCATGCCAAATCGAAAGAACGGATACTTCAATACGTTTACTACAATGATTAGCCAAAATAGCTGCCAGCCGAATAACGATCCTGCTTGTGTTGATGCTACTAGATGTGAGCCACCAATGGCGGCTGTAGCCATTAAAATCCCCGGCCCTAAAGCATTTAATTTAGACTGCCAATTTGATACTGCTGCTTGCATATGCTTTGTGTGTTTTATTCTTAGTAACAAGCAACTTACAGCGTTTTGTGTGAGATTGGAAGCAGAGCAAGTTAGCAAGTTAGCAAGTTAGCAAGTTAGCAAGTTAGCAAGTTAGCAAGTTAGCAAGTTAGCAAGTTAGCAAGTTAGCAAGTTAGCAAGTTAGCAAGTTAGCAAGTTAGCAAGTTAGCAAGTTAGCAAGTTAGCAAGTTAGCAAGTTAGCAAGTTAGCAAGTTAGCAAGTTAGCAACACTAGACTACCTACCACTTGTGTCAAGTAACTCGCTACTCGTTGGTTTTTTTAATCTGACTTCTAACGACTGATATCTAATATCTCCATTTTTGTTCAGCGTTAAAACGTCTCGTATATCGCAAACTTTCCCCTTTACTCTTTCTAACTCACTAACTTTTAGAACTTCAATCTGACGGCTGACGGCTGACGGCTGACGGCTGACGGCTGACGGCTGACGGCTGACGGCTGACGGCTGACGGCTGACGGCTAATAGTTAAATATTAAAACCAAAAAAGCCAAGCGTTTCGCAACGGTTGGCTTTTTCAGATTTAGTTTTAAGGCTAGCCGCTTAGGCTAGCGTTCTGTAATTAGTTCAGGTTCATTTCCTGGATGATTTCGTGGGCAATTTCCGGTGTAGTACTGACCGGCTTTTCGTGTAGTTTGGCTTTCATTTGCCCTTTACGATGTTTTAGTGATGCATCAAGTTTTTTTGCAGCACCTGCGATAGCTGGGTACATCACATCATCTTCAGCTTTTACTGATAAACGTGCGCCTTCATAGGTTGTACTAATCTCAGCCTGATATTTATTGTGTTCTTTTGAAAGAATAATATCGAGTGATATTAATGATGGAAAATGGCTAGCAATTTTCGAGAACTTCTCGTTGATATGAGCTCTAACAGCCTCAGTAACGTCAACATGATGACCAGAAATATTAATCTTCATAGGGTATCCTTTTTTCTTGTTACCTCACAGTTAGTATTGGGGGCGAATTGAATTAACACAAGCCAAAATTGCAGATAATTAGTAATTGATTGTAACCACAGATGATTTAGATCATGCGTTGCGGATAAAATATGCAAAAGCCCGCATCACACGGGCTTTTCAGAGAGGTTAACAACTGCTCATTAACTATACGAACAACAGTAATCAGCAAATTCGCTGACCTTTACTAGAAAGGTAACATTTGCATCAACGGTAAATGACTCTCCAGCTTGCATTGTTTGCCATTCGCTCTCACCGGGTAATAGCACTTGCCAACTGCCACCGTTAAGCTCCATCAATTCTTTTTTGCTCGTAGCAAACTCAAACTCACCTGGTTGCATAAAGCCTAACGTCTTCGTGCTGCCATCAGCAAATACCACTGTTCGGCTAGACACTTTACCGTCAAAATACACATTGGCTTTTTTCAGCACACTTACATTATCAAACTGAGACATCCTCACTCCTGTTGTTTTATTATTAAGTTACAGACAGTGCCAGTTGTCGGTTTAGCATTCAAGGGGAGCTGGGTGAGAAATAATCAAGTCGGGCTAGCTGTAAGCTGTCAGTTTTAAGCCGAAGGTGCAATTGTGGTAGGTCGTGCTTTAGCACGAGTATCAGCATGATAAGCACATCCTTCTTACTTTAGTTTGAGTTCAAAAATATGGCTTGAACGCTTTGTTACATACCTTGCATCCAAGCTCAACTGATACCATAATTAGGTATCTATTGGTATTAAGGGCTAAATCATGGCTAAAAACACTAGTATTACTTTGGGTGACCATTTTGACAGTTTTATAGCAAATCAAATTCAAAGTGGTCGCTATGGCTCGGCGAGTGAAGTCATACGCTCCGCTTTACGTTTACTTGAAAGCCAGGAGACGAAAATGAACACTTTACGCCAATTACTTGTTGAAGGTGAAAATAGTGGAGTTGCGGATTATGACCTTGATTCGTTTATCAATGAGTTAGACAACGAAGAAAGAAAATGAAGCCCTTTCAATTAACTAACAAGGCAAAATCTGATTTAAAAGATGTAGCCTTGTTTACCTCTCGACGCTGGGGTCGTGAACAGCGAAACATTTATCTAAAACAATTTGATGACTCATTCTGGCTGTTAGCCGAAAACCCTGACATTGGTAAAGCCTGTGACGAGATTCACGATGGCTATAGGAAATTCCCACAAGGAAGCCACGTAATCTTTTATCGTCAAATCGGCAGTCAAAATATCGAGATCATTCGTATCCTCCACAAAAGTATGGATGTGAATCCAATTTTTGGCGCATAACCCTCATCTTAAAAACTTAAATTTGGCTTCTGGTATTCAATCAAAAAGCATAACTTTCACGCGAAATAAATTTCACGCTTACAGTGAGGTATTTAAAACTGACAGCTGATGGCTGAAAGCTACCAGCTCTTAGTGCGTTGGGTTTCACTCCGTTCTACTCAACCTACGGGGGAATAAAAAAGCCCGCGCTGTGGTTATACAGGGCGGGCTTTTAAGTTTTAGCGGCTAAAGCTTAGAACAAGGCGTTTGCTTTGTTTACGATGTTTTCAACAGTGAAACCAAAGTGCTTGAATAGCTCGCCTGCAGGTGCTGACTCACCGAATGTCGTCATACCAACTACTGCGCCGTTTAGGCCTACATATTTGTACCAGTAGTCTGCGATGCCCGCTTCGATTGCTACGCGGCGTGTTACGCTTGCTGGTAATACGCTTTCTTTATACGCAGCGTCTTGCTCATCAAATAAATCAGTTGAAGGCATAGATACCACACGTACTTTTTTACCTTGTGAACGCAGTTCTGCTGCGGCATCTTGTGCAAGCTGTACTTCAGAACCTGTTGCAATAAGGATAAGCTCTGGCTCACCGTCACAGCTAAGTACGTAACCACCTTTTTTCACATCAGCTAACTGCTGTGCAGTACGCGTTTGTTGCTCAAGGCCTTGGCGAGTGAAAATCAGTGATGTTGGGCCATCTTTACGCTCAATTGCTTGTTGCCATGCAATCGCTGACTCAACTTGGTCACATGGGCGCCAGTTCACTAGATTAGGCGTTAAACGCATGCTTGCAATTTGCTCTACCGGTTGGTGCGTTGGGCCATCCTCACCTAAACCAATTGAATCGTGTGTGTAAACGAAGATGCTTGGCTGCTTCATTAATGCCGCCATACGTACTGCGTTACGTGCGTATTCCATGAACATTAGGAATGTTGCACCGTATGGAATAAAGCCTTTGTGCAATGCAATACCATTCATAATCGCTGACATACCAAATTCACGTACACCGTAGAAAATGTAGTTACCGCTAGCATCGTTTGCTTCTAGGCCTTTTGAGCCATCCCAAAGTGTTAAGTTAGAACCTGCAAGGTCAGCAGAGCCACCCATGAATTCTGGTAGTAACGGGCCAAACGCATTTAATGCATTTTGTGATGCTTTACGTGTTGCTGGGTTTGCTGGGTTTGCTTGTAGCTCTTCAATGTAAGCTTGTGACTTTTCAGCCCAATCAGCTGGTAACTCACCATTTGTACGGCGTTTAAACTCAGCAGCAAGTTCAGGGTGTGCACTTGCGTATGCTGCAAACTTTTCGTCCCAGCTGGCTTCTAGTTGCTTACCTTTTTCTTTGCCATCCCACTCGCTGTAGATATCAGCTGGGATTTCAAATGCATCGCCAGTCCAACCTAGGAATTCACGAGATGCTTTAATTTCGTCTTCACCTAGTGGTGCACCGTGACAATCATGGCTACCTGATTTGTTAGGTGAACCGTAGCCAATCACTGTTTTACAACAGATTAATGATGGCTTATCAGTGATGCTACGCGCTTCTTCGATAGCGGCGCGAATTGCATCAGGGTTATGACCATCAACATCGCTTACTACGTGCCAGCCGTATGCTTTGAAGCGCGCTGGTGTGTCATCGCTGAACCAACCTTCTACTTCACCATCAATTGAGATGCCGTTGTCATCCCAAAACGCAACTAGTTTACCTAGGCCTAATGTACCGGCTAATGAACAGGCTTCGTGTGAAATACCTTCCATTAAACAGCCATCGCCCATGAATGCATACGTGAAGTGATCAACAATATCGTGACCTTCACGGTTAAACTGTGCAGCTAGCGCTTTTTCGGCAATTGCCATACCCACTGCATTTGTGATCCCTTGACCTAATGGACCCGTAGTAGTCTCAATACCTGGTGCATACCCATACTCTGGGTGACCTGGTGTTTTTGAGTGCATTTGACGGAAGTTTTTAATTTCCTCTAGTGGTAAGTCATAGCCACTTAAGTGCAGTAGAGAATAGATCAGCATTGAACCGTGGCCATTCGAAAGAATAAATCGATCTCGGTCTGCCCACTCTGGATTCGTTGGATTGTGCTTTAGATAATCGCGCCATAGTACTTCTGCGATATCTGCCATGCCCATAGGGGCGCCAGGGTGACCAGATTTGGCCTGTTGTACTGCGTCCATTGATAAGACGCGAATAGCATTTGCAAGTTCTTTGCGTGATGGCATGAATTCTCCTACCTTTATGTATTTGCGCTGGTTGTTTATGAAGCCCCATTCTTACTTATTGTAAGGGTACAGTGCAATTAAAAATCCGCATTAAATGCACCAATTATGGGCGTTTGTTAAGAACAATACGTTATTAGTAATTTTAAATAGACGTCTAGGCGTAAAATTACTATGCAAACATATTTGTTTTAGATAAAATACGCCCCTTAATTTTTTAGCGCTATTACCGACGTTTGTGAAGCGCAATATTTGTGAGCAGAAATACAATGGCAAAACATTTATTTACTTCTGAATCTGTTTCTGAAGGTCATCCGGATAAAATCGCGGACCAAATCTCTGACGCGGTTCTAGATGCTATCCTTGAACAAGATTCTCATGCCCGTGTTGCATGTGAGACTTACGTTAAGACCGGTATGGTGATGGTTGGTGGTGAAATCACAACTAGCGCTTGGGTTGATATCGAAGAAATCACACGTAAAACAGTACGTGAAATCGGTTACACGCACTCAGACATGGGTTTCGATGCTGACTCTTGTGCAATCCTAAACACTATCGGTAAACAATCTCCAGACATCAACCAAGGTGTTGACCGTGCTCGCCCTGAAGAGCAAGGCGCTGGTGACCAAGGTCTAATGTTCGGTTACGCATGTAATGAAACTGATGTTTTAATGCCTGCACCTATCACTTATTCGCACCGTCTAGTTCAGCGCCAAGCTGAAGTTCGTAAAAGCGGTGAGCTTAACTGGTTACGCCCAGATGCAAAATCTCAAGTAACGTTTGCATACGAAAATGGCAAGCCTGTTGGTATTGATGCAGTTGTTCTTTCAACTCAACACTGTGATTCAATCTCACAAAACGACTTAGTTGAAGCGGTAATGGAAACTATCATTAAGCCGGTTCTTCCTGCTGAGCTAATCTCAAGCGCAACTAAGTTCTTCATCAACCCAACTGGCCGTTTCGTAATCGGTGGCCCAATGGGTGACTGTGGTCTTACAGGTCGTAAAATAATCGTTGATACATACGGTGGTATGGCTCGTCACGGTGGTGGTGCTTTCTCTGGTAAAGATCCATCAAAAGTTGACCGTTCAGCTGCATATGCTGCTCGTTACGTTGCTAAAAACGTGGTTGCTGCTGGCCTTGCTGACAAATGTGAGCTACAAGTTTCTTACGCTATCGGTGTTGCAGAGCCAACATCTATCAGCATCGAAACATTTGGTACAGGTAAATTAGAAGAAGCGCGTCTAATTGAATTAGTACGTGAGCACTTCGACCTACGCCCTTACGGCTTAATCCAAATGCTTGATCTTGAGCGTCCTATCTATCAACCGACTGCGGCATACGGCC
This sequence comes from Pseudoalteromonas sp. UCD-33C, assembly GCF_001306895.1. Classification (NCBI taxonomy): domain Bacteria; kingdom Pseudomonadati; phylum Pseudomonadota; class Gammaproteobacteria; order Alteromonadales; family Pseudoalteromonadaceae; genus Pseudoalteromonas; species Pseudoalteromonas sp. UCD-33C. The sequence goes on from NZ_LJTB01000001.1 coordinate 367,838, forward strand.
ACTTCGGTCGTGATGAGTTCCCTTGGGAGCGTACAGACAAAGCAGACGCACTTCGTTCAGCTGCTGGCCTGTAATAGGTTTGATAAAATGAAAAAAGCGCCTTTTGGCGCTTTTTTTATGTCTGTTTTAAAGGTAGGTAACTATCTTTTCGTAAACTGCGACACCCCAAACTAAGGCTAGAATTAGCAAGCTCAATGTCACTGCCGCAGAAGCCATATCTTTAGCTCGTCCCGATAATACATGATACTCAATCCCTACCCGGTCAGTGAGCGCTTCTATCGACGAGTTCAGTAACTCAACAATTAATAATAACAAGTAAGGAATAAACAACACTAACCAATGATTTAATGACTGCGCAAGAACCACTGACAAGGGTAATAAACACACCCCTAAATAGATTTCAGAACGAAATGCCGACTCTTCTTTAAATGCCGCTTTAAAGCCTTTAATAGAACACTTGGTTGCTTTTAAAATACGCCCAAAGCCAATACCATTTGGCTTATTAACTAGGGGAATTTTTGGTTCTTTCATTTTTTACCTACCCGCTCAGAATTAGCCTGATCATAATAATAAATTCTTACTCTGTCACCCAAATACGCTTGATTAAACGCTAGCAATCACCTGGAATACTGCTGGTGTTTGCGCGGGAGAACTGATTATTAGTTAATTGTTCTCTCAGTGCTTGTAGCGTTTTATAAACGCTTTTTAGCGATACCTTGTTACTTAACCAATGCGGAATTGAACCACTTGGATCAGCATAGGCTTGATGGCTGACCAACAAATTACTTTGTTGCTGCTCTAAACGCCAATAGGCGGTGAGGTCTTTAATACGCACAACGCCAGAGACTTCGGCTTTTGCATAAGGTTGGCTTTTGATTTGTAACTCGGTTTTGTGCTCATCTAAAGCGTGATAACAAGAGTAACTGACTAAATCTCTATCTGACACCGGCCAAGGCGAGTTAAAGTGGGTATAAACAAGGGTTTCTGAAGGGCTTAAGCGCTCCATTAGCGTCACGCTTTTGACATTTTCGAGCCAGTTTGCGGCGTTGTCGGTATCACTGAGCAATGCCATAAAATCACTGGCCTTGGCATTTTTTACCAGCACAGAAGCATTAATTTCTATAATACCAGTTTCGTGCTTTTTATAGCTAACCTTTATGCCGTCTTGCTGTTTGTAGGTTTGCCATTCAATAGGGTTAGCTACTGCCGAGAGACTCAAACATGCTAACCCTATCCATAGGCACAAGCGCATTTATTTAAAACCAATATGGGTCTGTATTAAATGACGCGTGGCGACTTTGCTCCATCGCACTAACCAAAAACTCTGACTTTTGATCAAGCCATGATTGAATTTTTGTCAGCTCTAAGTCATCTTGTCCTGCACATAACTGCTTTAAGTACTCAAGGGTGCTTAACTCATAAATACCATGGGAGATATCAACCCACGGCATACGGAACTCATTTCTATCTTCTTTATCGAACAAAGCGCCTAAGCAGTTGCCGCTGAGTAATGAATTTTCAAGGCGGGTGCGTAGTGCCAAATAGTCTTTATCTGTAAACACTTGCTGCTCAGGAATAAGCTCGTGCATGTCGTGCCAATCTTTAGCAAATAAACGCTTAGCAATATCGGCAACTGGTTTTTCTGCAGCCTGAAACTCAGCCTGCCCCCATGATTTGCGCCACTGTTTTTCAATTAACCAGGTTGTTAATTGTAATAATAAGCGGTTGTATCGGGTGCTATGAAAAAGAGTTTCAATATCATCAATGCTTGGCTGTAACTCTTTTAGGTCATTAATAACTTGTGTGAGCTCAGGCGCACTGTTGATTTTTTTGTAGTATGCGTGGCGCTTAGATGTGTAGGTTTTTAGCTGAATAGCATTTTCAACCCACGCTAATTCGCTCAATAACCACTTTAACTCTGTACGCAATGAGTCGGTATCGTCTTTACTAACAATATCGTCAAACAGCCAAAATGTATGGCGAATTAAACGAATACCGTCTGTGACACGCTTAAGGGTTTTTAAGCTTGGTTTTATGAAATAGCAGGCTTCATGTTTTTGTACAAAGCGAATCGCGTAGTTAATGCTTTCTACTAAAGCTTGTTCTTGGGTTGCACCACGTTTTAGTGGCACAAAGCCAATTGATTTGCTTGCTTTTAATGGTTTGTCATCTGCAAGACGATAACCTCGAGCAGCTTTAGAATAAAGCCCTAAGCGAACATGGCTTTCACTAACCAGTTTATCTGCCAAAGCAAACAACTCATTACGACTACCTTCAATCAGTTCGATTTCAAGTTCAGAGATTGGCTCAACCTGACCCGAGGCAGCAACTTCACCTTTATCTAATACCACTTCAATTTTTGCGCCATTTTCGGTTTCGAGTAACCAAGTACGGCGTATAAAGTTAGTGCTAAAAATTGGGTATAGGTTTTCTGCAATACCAGACACTTGCATGCCATGCGGCCAAATAGCAGCATCAAATGCGAGTAAATCAGGGCGGTTACCTGACAGTGGTAAGTTGTATTCTGGGCGCTGATGTAAGCCGCCAACCACTTCGCCAGCAAGCTTGATAGTTTGTTCACACTCACCATCACAACAGCGAGTACGAAGGCCAATATCTAAAGCGCGTAATTCTCGGCTTGGCGTATCGTAATAAGCATTTTGTAAATTGCGTGACGGTTTGTTAGTAACGGTTTTTGCAAATTGGGTAATTAATGCGGGGATCAGTGGAACAACGGCATCTGACACCAAAAACTTCAGTTCTATCTCAGTATCCATTCGCTTTGCGGAGTACATTTAAAATAAATAAGTGATCAAAATAAACAAAGCAGACTGTTAATGCAAATTTTTTCCTGTTTTTTACGGTTAAGCCCACGCACGGATTACAATATCAGCCTTGCTATTAATAGTTGAAATCCCTACTATCTCTATACATAAAGAAATTATAAATTTAGCCACTTCTAGGCAAGATCACATTAACAAGGTAGATTGATGTTAAAACAGTGTATTTTTGGGTTGCTCCTTGCGGCCACCTCTTTTATTAGCTACGCAGAAGAAGCACCAAGCAGCGACAGCCAAAACACCGCCTACATAGTCGATAACCTGTATACCTTTATGCACTCAGGCCCAAGCAAAAACTACCGCATTTTGGGTTCAGTTGATGCAGGTACGCAAGTTGTGTTGTTGTCAGGTGAAGATAATGGCTACTTTAAAATTCGTGATGATAAAGATCGTGAAGGTTGGGTTGAGTCAAAATTTGTTACTGAAAACGCGGGTATTCAACAACAGTTTCAAGCGCTGAATAACGACATGACGGTAATGCAAGAGCAGCTTCGCCAAGCTGAAATTGAGTTGCCACAACTACAAGAGCAGAACAAATCACTAACAGAGCAAAACCTAGCTCTTAGCAAGCAAATCGAAACACTTAAGAACACTATTGAGTCTGAGCGCAATGCAAAGCAAACAGCCAGTGCTAAAGAGAAGCGTCAGCTACTTACATATGGCGGCGCAATTGCATTTATCGGCTTACTGTTAGGTATTATCTTAACCGTGGTGTTATCTCGCCGTAAACGTTACGACGGCTGGGCATAAGCCACTAAATAGTCAATAAAAAAGCACCTGATGGTGCTTTTTTTGTATCTATATATCGAACCTTAGTCCGGTATCTTGTTTAATTTTTTCGATCACCATATAGGTGTGATGCGTACCTACCCCTGGTATATCAACTAAATCCCCCAGCACCTGACGGTATTCGTCCATATCAGACACACGTACTTTTAATAAGTAGTCATAGCCACCAGCAACCATGTCGCATTCAACTACTTGTGGAATATTTAAAATATATTCACGAAAGACTTTAAATACCGATGTATTCGAAGTCACCAACGAGACCTGTACATGTGCTAACAAGCTCTGGTTAAGCTTTGCTTCGCTAAGCTTTGCGTAATAGCCTTCGATGTAGCCTTCTTGCTCTAAACGTTTTACACGATCTAGACACGGGCTTGGGCTCAGATTTACCTGTTTTGCGAGGTTTACGTTCGATATTCTGCCATTTTTTTGCAGAGCGTCTAAAATTGCTAAATCGATGCGATCTAACATGCGTAATCTATTCGGACTGGTCATAACAGAATTTTATGCGGCTAAGTTAACGGTATGCCCTGTAAATTATCGTAAATCGAAAAATTTAACCAGCATATTCTGCTGGATTTTAATTAGAATGCACGAATTATATCAATGGTAAGAAATGCAATTAGTTCATTTTTTAGACTCCACATACCAGAGGGTTACATATGCTATTTAATGGCGATTTGACAACTGAATGTCCAATTAGACAAAAGATCCGTGATTTCTACCGTATTGACGAAAATGCGGTTATTGATCATATTTTGCCTTTGGCTGAAGTAGGCGTGAAAGCGCGTAGCCGAGCGTGGGAACGTGCTCGTCAAATGGTTTTAAATATCCGTCGCGATCAGGATGGTCAAAGCGGTGTAGATGCACTATTAAATGAATTCTCACTTTCAAGTGAAGAAGGCGTTGTATTAATGTGTCTTGCAGAAGCACTATTACGTGTTCCAGATAAAGCAACGCAAGAGTCACTAATTCGTGACAAACTTGCTAAAGGTGACTGGAGCTCGCATTTAGGTAGCAGCGATTCTTTGTTTGTAAACGCCTCTTCTTGGGGTCTGTTAGTAACCGGTAAAATGGTTAACTACAGCGACAAGTCAAAAGAGCAGCAATTCGGTGTACTTAAGAAAACAATTGGTCGTTTAGGTGAGCCTGTTATTCGTAAATCTGTGAACTTCGCGATGAAGATCATGGGTAAGCAATTCGTTATGGGTCGTACTATCGACGAAGCGATTGAACGTGCAGCAGAAAAAGAGCAAAAAGGCTACGTTTACTCATACGATATGCTAGGTGAAGGCGCACGCACAATGAAAGATGCAGAGCGTTACTTCAACAGCTACATGACAGCTATCCACGCGATTGGTAAAGCAGCAAATGGCCGTGGACCAATCAAGAGCCCTGGTATCTCAGTTAAAATTTCTGCGATTCACCCTCGCTATGAATTCACTCACCGCGAACGTGTTATTGCTGAAGTTGTACCTAAGTTAAAAGAGCTTGCGCTTGCAGCGAAAAGCTACGATATCGGTTTTACTGTTGATGCTGAAGAAGCTGACCGTTTAGATATCTCTTTAGATGTTATTGAAGCGGTATTCAGTGATGACGATTTAGGTAACTGGAACGGCTTTGGTTTAGCAGTTCAAGCATACCAAAAGCGCGCTATTTTTGTCGTTGAGTGGGTTGCAGAACTTGCTCGTCGCGTTGGTCGTAAACTAATGGTTCGCCTTGTAAAAGGTGCATACTGGGATACAGAAATCAAAACCACTCAACAAGATGGTTTAGATCATTACCCGGTATTTACACGTAAGGCGACCACTGATGTTTCTTACAAAGCTTGTGCTATTAAGCTTCTAGAAGCACGCGATGTATTGTATCCGCAATTTGCTACACACAACGCATACACTGCAGCAACAATCTTAGAAGTTGCAAAAGGCGACAACGAAGGTTTTGAATTCCAACGCCTGCACGGTATGGGTGAGTCGTTATTCGACCAAATCGTAACCCAAGAGAAAATTCAATGTCGTGTTTACGCACCAGTGGGTCAACACGAAGACTTACTTGCATACTTAGTACGTCGTTTATTAGAAAACGGTGCTAACTCGTCATTCGTTAATGCGATTGTTGATACGACTAAGCCTGTTGAATCACTATTACCTGACCCTGTAGAAACACTGCAAGGTTTACGTAACAAGTACAACACGCAAATCAAGATGCCAATTGATTTATACGGTGAAGAACGTGCTAACTCAAAAGGTATGGACTTAACTGATATCAACGTCATCACACCATTTAAAGAAAACCTTGATACCTGGTTTGATGAGCACCGCATTGAATTAAGCGATGTGCCAGAAGGCTCTCTTCCTGTGAAGAACCCTGCAAATCACAAAGAGATTATTGGTCATGTGAAACTACAATCTTCTGACGAAATGACTGCTCTTTTAGAAAATGCAGAAAAAGCATTTGAGTCATGGTCACAAACGCCTGTAAAAGAGCGCGCAAACTTATTACGTCGTGTTGCTGACATCTTAGAACGTCACCACGATGAGCTTGTTGCTATCTGTATTAAAGAAGCTGGTAAAATTACCCAAGATGGTATCGATGAAGTTCGTGAAGCAGTGGATTTCTGCCGCTACTACGCGGCACGCGCTGAAGAACTTTCTGAAGATGAGCGCTTTGAAGCACGTGGGGTGATCTTATGTATCAGCCCATGGAACTTCCCACTTGCAATCTTCTTAGGTCAAGTAGCTGCAGCAATCGTGACTGGTAACACAGTTATTGCTAAACCTGCTGAGCAAACAAGCTTAATCGCACTTCGTACCATTGAACTGATGCTATCTGTAGGTTTACCAGAGCACGTTGTACAACCTGTTATTGCTCGTGGTAGCGAAGTAGGTAAAACTATCGTTCCTGATGAGCGCATTCAAGCTGTTATGTTCACAGGTTCTACAGAAACAGGTACTGTTATTTCGCAAACACTTGCTGCGCGTAATGATATTCAAGTACCGCTTATCGCTGAAACAGGCGGTCAAAACTGTATGATCGTTGACTCAACCGCTCTACCAGAGCAAGTTGTTGACGATGTGATCAGTTCAGGTTTCCAAAGTGCTGGTCAACGCTGTTCTGCACTGCGTGTATTATTCTTACAAGAAGACGTTGCTGATGGCATCATTGAGATGATCAAAGGTGCTTTAAAAGAGCTTCACGTTGGCGACCCGTCATTGCTTTCAACTGATATCGGTCCTGTTATCGACGAAAAAGCACTGAAAAATTTAAATGACCATGTTGAATACTTAAAAGGTAATGCAACACTTCACTATGAGTGTGCTATTCCTGATAACAATGAAAATGGTGCTTACTTCTTTGCGCCTCGTTTATACGAAATCAAAGATTTATCTGTACTTAAGCGCGAAGTATTTGGCCCATGTGTACATATCATCCGCTTTAAAGGCACAGAGCTTGATAACGTGATTGACCAAATCAATGGCACAGGCTTTGGCTTAACAATGGGTGTGCATTCGCGTATCGAAGAGCGCTGTGAATACCTAGCGAAAATGTCACGTGCAGGTAACGTTTACATCAACCGTAATATGATCGGTGCGATTGTTGGCGTACAACCTTTCGGTGGCCGTGGTTTATCAGGTACTGGTCCAAAAGCGGGTGGCCCTAACTACCTACAACGTCTAGTGAAAGAAAAAGCATCACCAGATAACGTGCAAATGACAAACCTAACACCTGATGAGTTAGATACTCACCACTATTCAGGTGCAGCTGAGCAGGTTGCTACGCTAATGGATAACTCATTACGCGACGAGAAAATCTGGCGTGCAACACCACTGAACGACCGAGTTTCTGCTGTACGTCAATTACTTGCAAAAGTAGCGACTGTAGAAATTATCGACGAACTTGCCGATGATTTAGCATTAACGCTAGCTGATGCTCGTGCGCAACTTAACCGTCTTGAAAAACACATGCGTAAGCACACTGTGTTGCCTGGACCAACGGGTGAGTCAAATACACTACACCTAGAGCCTCGTGGTTGTGTAGTTTGTTATGCAGATAAGAGTACGTCATTTAACTTCTGGGCAATTTCGATTATCACAGCACTTGCTGCTGGTAACACGGTAATCACGGTTGCTTCTGAGTTATTCTTTGACGAAGCAGTTGCATTCAGAGACAAGTTTATCTCAACAGGTATCGCTGAAGGTGTATTCCAAGTAGCTAAACCTAATCAGTTACAAGCTATCTTGGCGCACCCTCACCTTGCAGGTGCGGTTGTTGCAGCTCGTTCATCACGCTTAGGCTACTTTAGCCAGCAGCTAGCACAACGTAAAGGTGCAATCCTGCCAGTGATCAGCTCTGAGTACTATGACACGCTAATCAAGCGCTTACTCACTGAGAAAACAATCAGTGTTGATACAACCGCTTCAGGTGGTAACACATCACTAATGACCTTAGTTGAAGACGACGAGTAATCGTATTAGTTAAAGGAAATTAAACTTTCCTGAGCTACTTAAAAGCCCTCGCATTTGCGGGGGCTTTTGATTTTTACAGATACCTTTTTACTATTCTTATTTACCGAGCTACAAATTTTCTGCTAGTTTTATAGTAATGTATTCGACTAGAAGTAAAGGCTTTGAAAACACTCCCTATCAATCAACTTAAGCCCGGCATGTTTGTCCAAAGTGTGACAAAACAAAAAGGCAAGATCCGTATAAAAAACCAAGGTTGGGTAAAAACACAGGGAAGCATAGACAAGCTGATCAAGGCTGGCATATTAGAAATAGCGATAGACCCAGACAAAACACTGACCTTAGACAGTGAGAATAAAGTGGTTGAGCAGCAACATAATCCGCAACCTGTTGGCGAGACTAGCGCTTTTGACCCTTGGCACACTACTCACAGTGTGTCTGCAGAAATGGGCAAAGCAAACAGCTTATATAACGAAGCAAGATCATTGCAAAGCAAAGCCTTTGACGATATCCGCGATGGCAACAAAATTGATATTGCCCCTTTTAAAGAACTCGCAAGTGGCTTTATTGATTCAGTTTTTCGTAATCAAGATGCGCTTGCCTGTATCACTCGAATGCGTGAAAAAGATGCTTACCTACTTGAGCATTCTATCAATGTATCAATTTTGATGAGTATTTTTGCTAAGCACTTAGGTATTGAAAAAGCCATTATTGAAGAGCTTGCGACCGGTGCTTTACTTCACGATATTGGAAAAATAAATATTCCCGATGAGATACTCAATAAGCCTGGCAAGTTAACAGATGAAGAGTACAAAGCTATTCAAGATCATGCTCGTTTCAGTAAAGAAATTTTAGAGCAAGCAGGCTTGAGCGGGATTGCTGTAGATATAGCAGGGTTCCATCACGAACGTTTAGATGGCAGTGGCTACCCGTTTGGTAAAAGTGGTGACGAGATAAGCTTGTACGTACGCATGGCTTCAATTGTTGATGTGTATGATGCATTGACCGCTGAGCGGGTCTACAAAGCAGGAATGGAGCCAATTAAAGCATTTAAAATACTCAAAGATGGCTGCCCAGATAGCTTTGACGGAGATCTAGTCACTAAGTTTATTCAGTGCATCGGTGTTCACCCGGTTGGTACCTTAGTTAAACTTGAAAGCCAAAAATTAGGTTTGGTCACACACAGTAACCCTACAAGTCCTTTAAAACCTCAAGTGAAAGTGTTTTATAACGCTAAACATGCACGCTATACCGAAGTGCAAGATATTGATTTGGCTAACAGCCGTTGTCACGATAGCTTAGAATCAGCAGTCAGGCCGAGAGACTTTAACATCGACCTGATCCGCTTTTTTAAAAGTGCTATTCTACCTTAGCCCTTAAACTAAAGACTGGCTACTCAGGCCAGTCTTGTAATGCTTTTAAAGTAAACTCATACCCATCGTAGCTTAATAAGCTCTGCTCTGGAGTGATTTCAATGACTGATAACACACCTATGTTATCGCCTTCGTATAACTCACGACCATTTAACTTTATCCAACGCTTCGATGTTTCTGAAGCATAAATATGCGCTTGGTATTTAATGGTAGGAATGAGACTTTGTAATGCATCAGGCAAGAGCTCAATTGGCTCTGCATAAGACGTATTTTTAGTGCTACGGGTAATATCAACACTATGTTTGTTATCAACATCTTCAACCGCTTTAGCAAAAGCATCTTTCAATGTATCTGGTACATCTTTGAGCTCATCATTTGTTGATGATTGAGAAGCTGGTTGAGTTGGCTGACCATTAAGTGGCTTGCCTAGCACCTTGTATTTACTTAAATCAATGCCATTACTGCTCATTTGCTGCGGGTTGATTTGTTGCATTGGCTGCGAAAACTGTGGCTGTGATTGATACACTGGCTGATTTTGATACACAGCTTGTTGCTGGTACTGAGGTTGTACTTGATAACCTTGATTTGCATACATAGGGGCTGAATTTACCGGAACTTGTACCCACTGATATTGCTGACCTTGCACTGGCACCTGCTGCATCATTTGTTGCGGTACAGATTGTTGCACTTGCCCTTGTTGCATCGTTGTTACTTGGGCTGGGTTATTGGTCGCTTGCGGGTTTTGGCTTTGCGCTACTTGCTGTTGCTTAGCGGGTTGCTGTGTTTCAGGACTTGCCTGAGCCTCAGTGGCAACGCTTTCTGTGGTTTCATTGCTGTTATTAACAAGCTTTGGCTGCTCAGCAGCAGGTTTAGTTTGTTGTAACCATTTACCAATCGAAAATCCTGCCATAAGCGTCAATATTGCCGCCAGTAATAGCCCAAATGAAAAAGCTAAGCGTCGATACCGTGTTAATTCTTGCTGTTGTTTGAGCGCAAGTGCGGCTTGGTCATGATCAACGGCAGTTTGTGCGTGCTGATCAGATTGTTTAATTGCATCTAGTAATAATGACATAAATGAACACTCGTTATATTAGGTAGGATAAACCAATACCCATTCCTAATACGGCTAAAAATGAAACTGGGTAAAGCCAAACATAACTCGGCTCTTTATTTGCTACAGCAACAGGAGTGCTGGTTGGCGGCAGTGCTTCTGCGGCTGAGCGCATCACAAGCTCGCTGTCGATACTCAATTTTTGCTGTGAAAAAGCTCCCACTAAACAGCGCTCACATAATAAATTGATCAATCTTGGTACGCCTTGAGTAACCTGATAAATCGCTTTTAACGCATCCCCTGAGAACAATGCTTGCTCTGTGCCCGCTTTAAATAAACGGTGCTTAACATAGGCAAACACTTGTCCTTCAGTGAGTGGTAATAAGTGATAACGCGCAGTAATACGCTGGGCAAGTTGTCTTAATTCAGTGCGTTTTAGTAGTTCTTGAAGCTCAGGTTGCCCTACTAATACAATTTGCAGCAGCTTTTTATGATCTGTTTCGATATTGGTTAACAAGCGCAGCTGCTCTAGCACATCAGGTGCGAGTAATTGTGCTTCATCAATAATTAAGATGGTGTGACCGCCCGCTTGATTGTTTGCCTCAAGGTGCTTTTTAATCACATCAGTTAGGGTCTTCAAAGTCGCATTAGTACCGTCGTACTCAATCTTTAATTCATCACAAATACTGGCAAGCAGTTCAAGCTGTGACAAAGCCGGATTATGAATTTGTGCCACTTGGGTGTTTTCAGGTAACTGCTCTTGCAGACTTCTTGTTAGTGTTGTTTTACCTGTACCCACTTCGCCTGTTAACAAAACGAAGCCACCCGCTTCACCTAATCCATAGGTAAGGTGCGCTAACGCCTCTTTATGGCGCTCACTAAGAAATAAATACTCAGGATTTGGGGCAATCGAAAAGGGTTTTTCTGACAAGCCAAAATAGCTTAAATACACCGTGTTATTCCTTGCGTTTAAAATCACGGTCTATAATGGCAAAAAACATCGCTACTTAAAACCTTGTTTACATTTTATTGGCTAAATAACGTAAAATAGCGAAAAGGCAAAATTATAGGTGTTTTATGCAGGTTTATTTAGTCGGTGGCGCAGTCAGAGACGCCCTACTTGGTCGTGACGTTAAAGAGCGCGACTATGTGGTGGTTGGTGCAACGCCTGAGCAACTGATCAGCCAAGGCTATCAACAAGTTGGTAAAGATTTTCCGGTATTTTTACACCCACAAAGTAAAGAAGAATATGCGCTAGCGCGCACCGAGCGAAAACAGGGCCAAGGTTACACCGGCTTCATTTGTGATTTCACGCCAGATGTCACATTAGAGCAAGACTTAATTCGTCGAGATCTCACCGTAAATGCCATTGCTCAAGCTCAAGATGGCAGCTTAGTTGACCCTTTTTCTGGCCAACAAGACCTTGAGAATCGTGTGTTACGTCATGTCTCCGATGCCTTTAGTGAAGACCCTCTACGCATATTACGCGTAGCCCGTTTTGCTGCTCGTTACCATTACCTCGGCTTTACTATTGCGCCAGAAACCAAGGCGCTTTTAATTGATATGGTCAAAGCCAAAGAGCTAAACACACTAACAGCTGAACGCGTTTGGTTAGAATGCGAAAAATCTCTAAGTGATGGCGCATTTTGCGAGTTTTTAAATGTACTTGCCAGCATTGGCGGCCTGCATGTAATTAGCTCTGAGCTTAAAAGTAAATGGTGTGATGAGCTTTACCATACTTTACAATCTCGCTTTGCCTATGCGAATAAACTGCAAGTTAGTGACACTGCGTTATTATTTAGCCAAGTTACCTTAGCGCTTTCAAGCGACGAGATAAAAGCGATGGCTAGCAAGATACGCATACCTAATGAAGTGCGCGATTTAGCGCTATTTAGCCAAACACATCAAACAACGTTAAGTGCAGAAAAACCATCTAGCGAGGCCGTTTTTGCTTGCTTTAACCAACTTGATTTATGGCGTCGTCCTGAACGTTTTGAGCAAGTATTAAAGGTGTTAGAGATAAGCCAGCAACAGCCAGTAGCCAGCTATGACTCTTTAGTAAATGCAGCCACGCAAGCACGAGCTGTCAACCCGCAACAGTTTATTGCACAAGGTATTAAAGGCGCAGAAATAAAAACCGCGCTTGAGCAAGCGCGGTTAGAGATTATTAAAGGCTACTTTTCGTAGCGCACTAAACGCAAATAAACATCGGACGTTTTTGCGTGAAGGCTGTTGATGCCTTTATCAAATTGATACACCCAAGCTAGATCAGTGCGACTGATCCCTGAAGTGCTACTCCAGTAGTTTTGCAGCTTAGTCGATAAAAATGCGTTTTCGTTAATACTAGGCTGCACACAACTATGCTCTAAAATACTTGCTAATTCTTTAACATTTGGCACATGCCAATCACTGTAATCAGCAAAGGTTGCATTTTCAGCCCCGCGTAAAGCTTCGCCCCATGTAAGCTGCTGGCTCGTGCCCTCGCAAGTATCCGTGTCACTATCATAACTTTGACCAAACGTACAACGTTGCCACATAAGACCCGTTTCGCTATCACTCACAGTGCCATCTTCGTTAATTACAAAACGGCTGTCAGGGGTCGTCTCATTGACGGCACTGTAACATACTTGCGCAGCAGCAAAACCCGATTGCAGAGCAATACCGGTAATTACTGTGATTAAAGGTAACTTTCGCATATTACTCTCCCGGCGTTCTAACTAAGCGCACAAAGGCGGTATTACTTTTTGGATATGCTAAGTCATTAGCACTACTCATATCGATAATATAAGCTTGCGATAAACTCGTACCATCTGCCGCTGTTTGTGAAGTCCAATAAGGCATGAATGAGCTACTATCACTGCTTAGCTGAGTATCACTTGGTTGATTAGGGAAGAAATCACTATTAAGCAATGTAGGCTCACCTTGCTTGGCATAATCTAATAACCCTAATAATTCGGTGTAAGTTGGCACACGCCAATTTGTACCACCGCAAAAATCGCTGCTGTTCACATCATTAATGTAAGTTTGCAGGCCACAGTCACTGGTGCTTGGGCAAGTAGAGCCGGCAGCCCCTTGCACACTACCCGTTTGCACACCACTTGAACCATTTAAATACCAGCTATAATGGTTTGTTGCTGCACGATCAGCTGTCGACGGTGGTAATGTTGAACTGGCTTCTTTTACTTCCCAAATAAGGCCCGTCACATTATCTCGAACACAACTAAAGCTGGTAGCATCATCAGGGAGTTCGTCGGCAAATTCATTCATTTTAGTAAAATCAAACGCTAAGTCGCCCTGACCTACTTTATCTAGTTGGTTTGCGACACTATCACGACCTACATCGGCGTCTTGGCTTGGGAAGTCTTCGCTGTCACAATTAATTTTTTGTGAGTTGTTATAGCAATCACTCATGCCTGTATCGTTAATTAAACCAAGTGGTTTTGGGCTAATATCAATTATCACAGTATCTGTGTCGCTTCGCGATTTACTGTCAGTCACGGTAACTTCAAAACTCAGCTCTGAATCGGTATCAACATCTGGGGCTACAAACGTCGTGATACACTGGTTCTGGTTTGCCAAGGTCACAGTTTCGCCTGTTAATTGCTCCCAAAAACATGACTTTGTTGCCGTCACAATTTCACTATTGCTGGCATCAAGGGTTACGGTATCAAACTCAATAACCTGCTGATCTTCACCTGCATCCGCAATAATTACCTCAACGGTTTTGTTTAAGGTAAACGATGCTTCAGTGCTTGCTGAGCCACCTTCATCATCCGTTACAGTTAAACGCCATGTCATCGCTGTATTTGATTCAAGTAGTGGGTGAGTAAAGCTAATGGTTTGATTGTTGTAACTGTCAGCCGTTAAATCTGGGCCATCAAGTTGAGTCCACAAGTAACTGTCAACTGAGCCATTTTCATCAATATCAGCAGACTCCTCGCCACTTAATGTGATCACATCATTATATTGTGATGGCAATTCTTCTGGAGCTGTTTGCGTGATCACTGCAACAGGCAGTTGATTATTTGATGTAATAAAAATACTGACCTGATCGGAAACAAGTTGCCCATCGGTTTGATAATTCACTTTTAAAACAAGTTCAGAGTCGAGTTTAATATCAGGCGCGGTAATGGTTTGTTCTGCGCCCTCTGCAGGAAAACCTTCTAGTGCGGGGCCACTGACTCGCTCCCAAGTAAAGGTGCCATCAGCTGGGGAGCCTTGGGCAGAGACAGTAAATTCACTTTTTTCAATAATTTGCTGATCTGAGCCTGCATTAACTGTTGCTGCGACTGGGTTCGAATCACTCGAACCACCACCGCCGCCACAGGCTGTTAATGTCGTTAATGCAACTAGGGTAAGAGGCACTAATCTCATGTTTACCACCTTAAAATGCAAAGTCGGTCATGGCCGACTGCCAAATAAGCTAATAACAAGCAATTAAAGTGCCAGACTAGGAATTATAAATAACTATCTTGGTGAATACGTACGAAGAGCTTAGTGCCTATTTTACTGTAATCAACTTTGTACTCTCTGCCATCAAGGGCTTGAATAAACAACAAACGTTTTTCTTCTGCAAATACATCTGGGCTTGATACATACACCATCTCTAAGTAGCGTTCTTTGGCTTCACGACGGTTTTTTGGCAGATCTTCTTTAAACGGCTCTAAACCGTTTTGAGTAACTTTAATTCGTGGATGGTTCTCACCATTCACAACCACTAAGTCGAGTTTTTTATCTTTATGTATAATTGTGTTTCGACCGCTTTTAATAAAAGAACGTTCTTGACTCATAGCCTTTTCCTACTACTTACTGCCACCTATAGCTTACTTTTTCAGTAAGCGAGTCTCTATAAACTCACTAGGATTCAGTTTCCAACGATTCAAATCAGCACTAAATTGCCAAATATCAACATCAAGTACATTGGCAGGCAATAATAAATCGTATCCTGTCAACTGCCTTAAATGCTGCGTACGATTGGCAAACATGGCAATCAATCCTTTGTAAAGCTGACCACTTGGGGCAGTGTAGTCCGTCTCTTCTATTAACCATTTTGATGGGCAATCACCATTTTTGCAATGTTTTTGAATAACTTGCATAAATAGATGACGCTGCTCTATTAGTAATCGTCCGGCAATTCTTGGGTGAATCTGTGTTAAAAATTCATCTATGTTATTGAGTTTAATACCAACTGCATTTAACTCAAGGTATTCTAAGCCCTGTTCCACTTTTGGTATACCACTATGATGAAAATTAGCATGATTTAGCTGCCAATTCCCAACTTTGTGATGATAAATAAGTAAATTCTGAGTAAATGTTAGGCTAAAGTATGGTTCTTGAGTTTTTAAAAAGCCAACAAAAATTGCCGCTATGCAGGTTGTGGCTAAAAAAATCTCAACAATGCTAATTTCACCGGGCCTCAATAGGTTAACTAGCATAATAATGATTAACCCAATACCACCAACAATTAAAAACTCACTGCCATGGCGGGATGCTTGTGCGCGCACTCTAAGTGCAGGAGGTTTCTTATCCATAAACAGAAAAGTAAAAAATAAACATCACAATTGTGACCAAAACTATCTTTCTAAGCGTTAAACAATAGTTACATTTTGGCTCTTTACCCATACTAAAACCTCTCTTTTAGTCACAATAAAGGAACAAACTAGCCGAACTTTTAACTTTTACGCCAAATGCACAAATTTATGAGATACCTGACATACGGGGCACGTACTAATTTTGTACACTACACTCAACTAATTTTCTGGTAACACGATGATGTATTCTACACAATCTGGTAAAGCACTTTTTCCTTTTATTATTACCCTTTTACTAGGGTTATGTATTTATTTGTATTTACCTTCAAGCCAAGGTGAACAAAGCAACTTTGGCGACCGTGCAACTCAAGTGACAGCGCACACTGTTACAGCCGAAGAAAATGCTGTGCTAATAGAAGCAATTGGTAGTGCTCGTGCTAACCAAGCTATTTATATTCGCAGTGCACAAAGCGATTATGTTACCGATATCTTTTTCAATGATGGCGACTTAGTAAGTAAAGGTCAAAAACTGGTTCAATTGCAATCTCAAGAAGAAGAATTAGCAGTGAAAGAGCTAAGCATTAACTTACGTGAAGAACGCCGTCAACTTGAACGCCTTACTGAGCTATCTCGCTCACAGGCTACGGCTAAATCGTTACTAGAAGAGCAGCTATCACGCGTAGACGCAACCGAAGCACAACTTGAAAGCGCTAAAACAAAACTTGCCGAAATGACGATTAAAGCACCCTTTTCTGGCTTACTTGGTAAGCGTGAAATTTCAATTGGTACTTATGTTAGCAATACTACAAACATCACCACCCTTGATGATATCAGCATCATTAAAGTCGACTTTAAAGTACCAGAAAAATACCTAGCGCAGTTACAGCTAGGAATGAAAGTGATGACACAAAACGATGCTTACCCAGATAAAACCTTTAACGGTAAAGTGACGCATATTAGCTCGCGTATCGATTCAGTCACTCGTAGCGTTGAAGTGACAGCAAGCTTTATCAATGAAAAAGGCCTTTTACGCCCAGGTATGCTATTAAACACCGCACTAGAGTTAAGCTCAAACCAAGCTCTAATGGTGCCAGAAAAAGCCGTCATTCCTCAGCAAGACAAACACTACGTGTTCCAAATTGAAGATGGCGTTGCTAACAAAGTCGAAGTACATGTGGCGGGTCGTCACAATGGCTGGGTAGCTATTGATAAAGGCCTTGAAAATGGTCAGCAAGTCGTGACTGAAGGCATCATTAAGATCCGTACTGGCAGCAAAGTAAGTATCAAGGGCTAAACATGAAAATTACTGATACTAGCGTTAAACGCCCGGTCTTTGCGATCGTAATAAACCTGTTGTTACTTACCTTTGGTTTGGTGGCATTTTCTATGCTACCACTGCGCGAATACCCAGATATTGAAACACCGATTGTCAGCGTTAGCACTAATTACACAGGTGCCAGCGCAGAGATTATTGAAACGAAAATTACCCAAGTACTCGAAAACCGCATTTCGGGTATCGAAGGCATTAAAAGTATTAACTCATCAAGCCGAAATGGTCGCTCAAATATCACCATTGAGTTTAATATCAGCCGCGATATCGATGCCGCATCAAACGATGTACGCGAACGTGTAGCCCGTGCCCTTGATAGCTTACCAGAGCAAGTTCGCCCACCAGAGGTCTCTAAGTCAAATAGTGATGAAAGCCCAATTGCCTGGTTTGTACTAAACAGTACCACTATGGATTCATTGCAGTTATCTGATTATGCACAGCGCTTTATTGTTGACCGATTAGCCGTTGTTGATGGTGTCTCTAACGTACGCGTTGGTGGCGAGCGTAAATACGCAATGAAAATCTGGTTAAACCGTAAAGCGATGGCAGCACGCGGTATTACCAGTAGCGATATTGAAAACACCTTACGCACTGAAAACGTTGAATTACCTGCCGGTGAAATCGAATCTATCGACCGTGATTTTACAGTACGTACCGCGCGTAGTTATAAAGATCAGCGAGACTTTCGAAACCTAGTAATCAAACGTGGCGATGATGGCTATTTAGTACGTTTAGGTGAAGTGGCTGATGTTCACTTAGAAGCTGCTGACGACGAAAGCTTATTCCGTGGCAATGGCCGTAATATGATTGGTTTGGGTATTGTAAAACAAGCCAAAGCCAATACCCTAACCGTGGTTGATAATGCCCGCGCAGAGCTTGAAAAAATTAAGCGTAACCTGCCAGAAGGCACCACCATTCAAGACAGCTATGACTCATCAATTTTCATCAAAGAGTCTATTGATGAAGTGTATAGAACCCTTGGGATTTCAATGGCGCTAGTTGTCTTGGTTATTTACCTATTTTTAGGCAATATCCGCGCAACCCTAGTACCTGCTGTAACCGTACCAGTGGCGTTAGTAGGCAGCTTTATGTTCTTGCTCGCTATGGGTTACTCAATCAACTTGTTAACTCTTCTGGCACTCGTGCTTGCTATCGGTTTAGTGGTAGATGATGCGATTGTAATGCTTGAGAATATTCATCGTCGTATAGAGTTGGGTGAGCCGCCACTGCTTGCTGCGTTCCGTGGTGCCCGTGAAGTTGGCTTTGCAATTATTGCCACTACCCTCGTATTGATTGCGGTGTTCGTACCGCTGGTGTTTATGGATGGCCGTATTGGTGCCCTATTCACAGAATTTGCGATGGCAGTAAGTGCCGCGGTGTTCTTTTCTAGTATTACGGCATTAACCCTTTCTCCAGCGCTTTGCTCTAAAGTGTTAAAAGCTTCAGAAAAAGAGAGTAAATTTAGCCAGTGGATGGATAGAACCTTCGCCAAAATCGAAAACGCCTATCGTAACTCGCTGGCTTCAAATATGGGCCGTAAGTGGAGCTTACTACTGACTATGATTTTGGCCGGTGTTGCCAGCTTTATGCTGTTTCAGAAAGTGCCTTCAGAGCTTACGCCAAAAGAAGACCGCGGTACTTTCTTTATCATGATGAGTGGCCCAGAGGGCGCAAGTTATGAAAATAACGCTGCAAACATGGCTAAAATTGAAGAACGTTTAATGCCTTACTCTGAGTCTGGTGAATTGAGCCGAGTGCTTGTTCGTGTGCCGGGCTGGGGCGGCCAAGGTGGTGTTGCTATCATTGGTATGGCTGACTGGGATAAGCGTAAGCGCTCGACGTGGGAAGTAATGGACGAAATCAGCGGTAAAATGACTGAAGTGACTGATGTGCGTGCGTTTGCCATTATGCGCCGTGGTATTGGTGGCGGCGGTTCATCTCGTCCGATTGAATTTGTACTGCAAGGTAACGATTACGACCAGCTAGCCGATTGGCGAGACCGTATTATTAAGCGTGCTGAGAAAAACCCAGGCTTGGTAAGAATTGACCACGATTACAAAGAAACATTCCCGCAGTTTTTAATCAACATTGATAAAAACAAAGCCGCTGATTTAGGGGTTTCTGTATCTGATGTAGGCCGCACGCTAGAAACCATGTTAGGGCAACGCCGCGTAACGACCTTTATCGACCGAGGTGAAGAATACGATGTGATTTTAAAAGGCACCAAAGAAGACTTTGCTAACCCAACTGATATCTCAAATATCTATTTAAAATCACGCAGTGGTGAATTAGTGCCGCTTGATAGCTTAATTAGCTTAAAAGAAGAAGCCACTGCATCGCGTTTAAACCGTTATAACCGTATGCGCGCAATTACGTTAAGTGCGAACTTAGCAGATGGTTATACCCTAGAAGAAGCGCTTAACTTCTTAAATCAAGTTGCAGCAGAGGAAAACGATATCGACGGTGCAATTGACTACAAGGGTGAATCGCAGCTGTTCTATGAAGGTGCATCGGCGATGACCTATGTATTCATACTGGCACTGACAGTTACCTTCTTAGTACTTGCAGCCCAGTTTGAAAGCTTTATTCACCCATTTGTGATCATGCTTACTGTGCCACTTGGTTTAGTGGGTGCGTTATTTGGCTTGTGGTACACCGGACTTACTCTAAATATTTACAGCCAAATTGGTATCGTAATGCTGATAGGCTTGAGTGCGAAAAACGGTATCTTGATTGTTGAGTTTGCAAACCAGCTGCGCGATAAAGGCGTTGAGTTTAACGAAGCGATTAGCCAAGCGGCAACGCAGCGTTTACGCCCAATTATTATGACGTCACTGACCACAGTGATGAGCTCGGTACCGCTAGTACTTGCAAGTGGCCCAGGTGCAGAAAGTCGCATGGTAATTGGTGTGGTGGTATTTACAGGTGTTATTGTTGCAACCTTACTGACCTTATTCGTAGTACCTGCAGCATACAGCGCACTTGCTCGAAATACCCAGTCGCCTGAGTACTTGCAGAGCAAGTTAGAACAACAAGCAAAAGACAAGCCGTTAGAAGAAATTTAAACGAGCTTAAGCTTTAACAAAACGCCGTCTTTACGGCGTTTTGTTTTTTCGGCTATAGTCAGCAAAACGGTAAGGGAGTGAAATATGGATAACAACATACAAATCGCCACTTTTGGCGGCGGCTGCTTTTGGTGTATTGATGCTGCATTTAGACGTGTAAAAGGCGTGCTTAATGTCAGCTCTGGCTATGCCGGCGGTGAGATTGAAAACCCAAGTTATCAGCAAATTTGTACTGGCTTAACGGGTCACGCTGAAGTGGTTCAGCTCGATTTTGACAGCAGTATTGTAAGCTATAACACCCTACTTGAAATGTTCTTCACTTTACACGATGCCACACAGTTAAACCGCCAAGGTAATGATGTCGGCACCCAGTATCGAAGTGTTATTTACTATCATGATGAAAAGCAAAAAGCAGAATCTCAAGCCATGATTGATGCCTTACAAAAGCAAATTCGTGAGCCGATTGTCACCGAGCTTAGCCCGCTTACAAACTTTTACCCTGCAGAGCAGTACCATCAAGACTATTACAATGAAAACCCAAATCAAGGTTATTGCAGTATTCTGATTGCCCCTAAGCTTGCAAAGTTCGAACAGTATTACGCAGATAAACTAAAATGAAAAAAGCCCGCTAAGTAGGTAGCGAGCTTTTAGACGCAGAACTAATAATAACGCTGAGCGTGTTTTAACTTAAGACTAATGACATCAACGGGCAAATTAATGTCAATTACTAGCTATAAGTAAACAACTCAGCTGACTTTAAGAGTTATTAGAACTGATAGCGGGCACCTACAAACAGGCGACGCTCGGCCGTGTTGTAGTAATAAAATTCGTCGTTGATGTAATCACCATCTAGGTCTGTACCATAGGCATCAACGGCGTTGTACTCTTTATCGAATAGGTTTTCTACACGTAGTGACACAGTTAAGTTGTCAGTTGCTTGGTAGTGACCTACTAAATTCCATAACGTATACGAAGGTAAGTGCGTTAACTTGCCATCACGGTCACCACGGTATTGCATATCGATACCGGCATCAAAATCCCCCCATGCTTTGTTTAATGACCAATTCACACTGTGATTTGACACATAGGTTAGTGACTGACCTGTCTGTGTATCTTCCGCTGAAAGATAGGTAAAGTTAAAGCTGTGATCAAAGCCAAACACTTGGTTTTTAAAGCTAAACTCAACACCTTCGTGGCGAGCTTCGTTTATATTGGTTGGGATCCACTGCCCTGATGCATTTGGTGCCCAAGCGATTTTGTTGTCGATTTCGCTGCGGAAAATCGCAATATCTAAGCTGATATCATTCACATTGAGTGATAAACCAAGCTCTTGGTTATCTGATGTTTCAGGATTTAACTCTGGGTTACCTGAGCCAGGGTAATATAGGTCATTAAATGTTGGAGATTTAAAACCCGTACTTTGACTTACGCGGAATGTCGCGATGTCATTTAAGTGATAACCAACAGCTGCGGTGTAAGTTGTTTCATCACCAAACTGCTGATCATCATCTTGGCGAACGGTTAGGTTTGCCAGCACGTGTTCGTCGTCATAATAAGCGCCAACAAACGCAGCGAATACTTCACGGCTATCTTTTAAGTAAGTACCTGAGTTAGTGTTCACTTCATCTTTATACCAATTCAAACCGCCACTAAGAGTCAGCGCTTGATTGAAAAAGTATTGGCCATTGTAATCAATTTGCTCACGCTCAGTTTCAAACTTATCAACCACCGTTGCGCCCGTGTAATCAATGCGTGAGTCATCTGAACTGTCACTTGATATGGCAATATCAATGGCATGGCTGTGTTTTTCGAAAGCTTTTTTCCAACCTAGTGAAGCTTGATAATTTTCGAACTCGCCTTTTTCTACGGTGCTGTCTGCAGGGCTATAAGCGCTATCGTATTTTGCTTCGCCTTCTGAGTATTGTGCTTGCGCTAAAAACTCACCTAACTGCTCATTTTGATAACCTAGATTAAAGCCAAGGTTTTTGTTCTCGTAGCCGTCTTCATCTGGCGCTAAGCCTTGAAGGACATCAAACCCATCTGTTTTTTCATAACCGGCATTAACGGCAACATCAACACCCGCAACCTGACCACCTGTCGCTACTTGGTATTCTTGGTAAGAATCTGAGCCAAAAGTAACATCTAAGGTCGTGTTTTGTGCTTTACGGGTAATGATATTTATCACACCAGCTAGCGCATCAGAACCATATACAGCAGCACGTGAGCCTTTAATTACTTCAACACGCTCAATACTGTTTAAAGGAATATTGCTAATACTTTTATAGCCAAGTGTTGCAGAACCTGTACGCACACCATCAATTAAAATAAGCGTGTGACGAGAACTTGCACCACGTAATGAAACACCTGAGCTTTGCCCAAAACCACCATTGGCATTAATTTGAAAGCCTGCCTGAGTGGCCAGTAAGCTTGGTAAGTCACGAACATAGCTTACTTCAATATCAGCACGGTCTATAACAGTAACGCTGGCTAATACATCATTAATTGATTGTTCGAATTTATTGGCAGTAACTGTGATGTGCTCGATCGATTGCTCGTCAGCAGATACAGAAAAAGACAACGCAGCAGCAACCGCTACGCCTAACGCAGATTTATTTAGCATGATATCCCCTAGCCTGTGCCCACCGCACACGCGAATAGTAAGTTACTTCAAGGCCGGTCTCCGGACTCTGTAAATGCATGGCATATACATTACCGTTGCGGGGGCAGTGTTGGCATTGTTTTCTCCCTGAAAACGCACCGACTTCCCGATTATCTTGCGACTATTTCACCCTTTGAAATAAAACGTATCTGAAGATACAGCAAGCACCTCGAAAATAGGCCGTTATTGTGATGATTTTGGGGAAGAAAGTCAATGGACGGCTATACTGCTAAAATGAAATTTTAAGCTTTAAGCTGTAAGCCGAAAGTAAAAAAGCCAATCAGCATGGCTGATTGGCTTTTTAAAACAATGATTACCAGAAATACTCATGAGGTTTCGAGTTTCCTAACGGAAAAACAATTCCTTCTGGGTCAGCACCATTCAGCACAAGCTTACAAAGAGCTTTATTTAAACGTCTTCTTGGCTTGGTCATCGTCATTTTCACCCACCAACTTGGTGTTTGTTGGTAAAAATAAGTACTGTGTGGGCCTGTGTATTTTCTGTTTATTTTACCGTGTTTATTACGATCTATTGCTTTGTTTTTTACTGACATAAATATCCTCTAGCTGAAAATAGCTAGAAGATATCTTTTTCTCTGTAACCTAATATTTGTCTCAAAATACGCTCCTTGTAAAGTTCAGAAACTTGTAGGCTTATAGCTTAAAACTTACAGCTTAAAGCTAAAAACATAGAGTATTAATCGCGGAAGTTTTTGAACTGGAATGGTTGACCTAAATCAGCAGTACGAACAACTTGCATTGCTTCTTGTAAATCATCACGCTTTTTACCAGTTACACGTAATTCTTCACCTTGAATGGCAGCTTGTACTTTGATCTTTGAATCTTTGATTAACTTAACGATTTTCTTCGCTACGTCTTTTTCGATACCTTGCTTAAGAGCAACATCACGCATTACGTATTTACCGCTACGCGACTCATCTTTAAGCTCAAGGCTAGATACATCTAAGCCACGCTTTGAAATTTTCGCAGCAAGAATGTCAAAAAGTTGCATAACTTGTTGTGGTGCTTCTGCTTTTAACTTGATTACTTTGTCACTTAGTTCGATTGATGCATCAACACCACGAAAATCAAAACGCGTCTCTAGTTCACGCTTTGCATTATCTACTGCATTCTGCGCTTCGTTCATTTCTACTTCAGAAACAATATCAAATGAAGGCATGGGGTTCTCCTAACATAGTCTTTTTTAAATTCATTTATGGTTGGCAATTATAACGCTTATTTGTCGATTCTTTCTATTTTTATCCGACTTGTTCAGGTGCGATGCAAAAATTGTTTGATATACTGGCCATTCAATTTCGGCATTTTTTAGGGTTTATTGTGACAAGGCGTGTTTACCAAGTTATCTTTTTAGCCAGTATTATTGGCTTTACAATTTTATTTGCCAAAGAAATTAAAGGGGTGAGCAACCTCTTTCCACACGTTGATAAGGTAGCGCATTTTGGTATTTTCTTTGTACTGGCCATGGTGATGGATAAAGCCTTTAAATTGCCACTTATGGTGCAAATTTTACTGTTAGCCGGATATGGTGCAGCCATAGAGTTTATGCAAGATATGCTGCCTTATCGTCAAGCCTCGGTTGGTGACTTTATCGCTGATTTTATCGGTGCAGTTAGCTACTTTATCATCAAACTTGGTTTTCATTTAGGTAGTAAGCAACGTAATGGCTAACATTTTAATTGTTGGCGACGGTGCAATTGGCCTATTGTTTAGTCATTTTTTATCAGCACAACATGACATTACATTGCTGACCCGTAAGCCAACCCTGACCACGCGTTTTTATCAAACGAGTAATGGTAAATCACACCCAATTAAAGCTCGCCTTATTCACCACAAAGAGCTAAGTCAATCGGACCCCTTTGACTTGGTGTTAATAACAGTAAAAGCATTTCAGGTGCAAACTGCCTTTGAACAAGTAAAACCTTACCTCAGTAAAACATGCCAAATCGTTCTTTCTCACAATGGCATGGGGAATGTTGATGAACTGAATGCTCAGCTTTTAAAAACGCAAGGTTTAGCGTTTTTAACAACGCGTTTAGCTGGTTTTAAAACAACGCCTTATAGTGTGAGCCATACAGGTAATGGTGAAAGCGTGTTAGGTGCATGTAATGCAGCTGCAAGCGAAAACCTCGGTGAACTTAAGCAGCAGTTTAGTTACTTACCACACTTTTCTGTGAGCGATGATATTCACTCATTGCGATGGCAAAAATTGTTAGTGAATATTGCTATTAACCCGTTAACAGCGATTCATAACGTAAAAAATGGCCAGCTACGTGCACCGCAATTTAGCACGCGCATTATTAATTTACTTAATGAAGCGTGCCTAGTCGCCAATAAACAAGGGGTTAAAGTAAAACTCAGCGAGGCGCTGGATCAAGCCTATTCTGTGATGACAGCCACCGCTGAAAACTTTTCTTCTATGCAGCAAGACATCAGCCATAATCGAGAATCTGAAATTGATGCAATTTGTGGTTATGTGTGTGAACAAGGCGCTAAGCTAGGTGTAAAAACACCGTATAACCAAGCCATGCTGAGTATGATAAAAATAAAAAGTTAATTAGCTGCTAGTTACTAGGGGAAAGAGTAAAAAGTTAAGCTACAAGGGGAAAGGAGAAAGAGTAAAGTTACTAGCTTCTCGTTTCTCGTTTCTGATTAATTATTTCAGACATTAAAAAAGCGCGAACATGTCGCGCTTTTATTAGCATCCCTTACGGGCGATACACTTTTACATTGCTAAAGCCTTCTTCGTGCAAGATCAGCGCTTGAAGCTGACTCATCACACCTTTAGCGCAGTATAAGTAATATTCTTTATCTTTTGGTAAGTCACCAAATTTAGTCGCTAAGCGGAAGAAAGGTAAATGCACAACTTCAATACCTTCAAGCTCTAGTGGGTTTGCATCTTCTTCATCAGGTGAGCGAATATCAACAACAACCGCCCCTTCAGGTAAATCAGATACAGACTCAGCTTCTTTCACTTCTTCTTTTGCTTCGGTGTCGATATCGCGAATATCCATCACACGCGCATTTTCAACAACTGTATTTAGCACGTCGAAGTCAAACTTAGCTTCTTCAGCAAGAATAGTTTTGATTTTAGCTTTAACTGTTGGCTTTTTAGAAATCACACCACAGTATTCAGGCATGCTTTCTGCCATCTCAGCCGTGCCGATTTGACGCGCAATATTGATTATATCTTGCTTGTCGTGTTGGATTAACGGGCGAATGATTAAAGTTTCCGTCACACGGTCAATCACACTCAAATTAGCCAATGTTTGGCTTGATACCTGACCAATACTTTCGCCAGTTACTAGTGCTTGTACACCTAGTTTTTCTGCAACTTGGCTACCGGCACGCATCATCATTCGCTTAAGCACAACACCCATTTGGCTGTTTTCAACGTTCTCTAAGATTTCTGCTACAACAGGTTCAAAATCAACAGTAACAAACTTCACTTTATGAGTAGAGCTGAACTGTTTCCAGATATAATAACTCGCCTGCTTAACACCGATTTCGTGCGCAGCACCACCTAAGTTAAAGAACAAGAAGTGAGTACGTGCACCTTTACGGATCATTTGATAGCTGGCAACACCAGAGTCAAAACCACCCGACATAAGCGACAATACATCTTCTTGTGTTGGCAGCGGGAAGCCCGCCATACCTAAGTGAGTTTGAGTAACAATGTATGCTTTATCATCACGTACTTCTAAGCGAACAGTCACTTCAGGGTGAGATAACTTAACGCGCGCACCTTCAACATGCTGGTTTAAACCACCACCTACGTAGCGCTCTACATCGCTCGATGTGAAATCATGCTTACCAGAACGTTTACAACGCACACAGAAGGTTTTGCCCGCAATCGTATGGCCGATTAGTTCAAGTGCTTTTTGGTAAATATCGTCGATTGAGTCGAAGTCTGTTTCTGTTACTTCAATAAACTGTACGATACCTGGAATGCGTTTTAAGCCATCGATAATATCTAAGCGAACTTGCTCAGATTCTAGCAAGCTAACAACAGAGATATTGTCCCAGTTGTTTCTTACCTGAACTTTTTCGTCAACACGACGCAAAACGATCTTAATGTTATTTTCTAATAACTTGGTAAAACGCTTACGAACAGATTTACTCTTGATCGCGATTTCAGGGTGTAATTTGACGATAAATTTAAGCATAGTTCACTCTTAGACTGTGGATTTCACACGCCCTAAGGTATAGCAACCTCAAGGGCGCGCGATTATAACAAAAATTATAGCGTCTAGGAAATAAACTGCTTTGCGGGATTATTGTTCGCTTTGCTCTGTTTCAGCAAGGGCCAAATACTTGGCTCTTAATTGGTTAACTTGCTCTAGATGTTGCTCGGTGCAATGAGCTTTTAATAGCAGTAATACTTTTAAAATACCGTTATAAATATCAGCTCTGGCAAGTTCACCACTTAAGCGGCGAGCTTTGATGTAAGGCGTCCAAAAGCTCACGGTCATTTTAAGCATATGCGCAAGTTCTGTAACATCTTCGTCTTCAATGCAAATAACACCACCTTCACGTAATGCAAACAGCACATCTTTGACTTGCTCTAAAAGCTCAGCTTGAAACGCAATGTAGCCTTTTTTCAGCTCTTCATCACGAGATAAAATATCGCCTAAGTTGTCGTAGAAAAACTGAAAACGCCACATTAATTCAAACAGTGAATCTAGGTAGCCCGCCAGGTTTTCTAGCGCATCATCGTCTGGAGTCAGTGGCTTAAAGTGAGTGTGTAGATGGTCGCTATACAAAGCAAAAATGTGACGAATAATATCTTCTTTATTTTTAAAGTGATAATACAAGTTACCTGGACTTATCCCCATATGCGAAGCGATATGGTTGGTTGTTATGGCACGCTCACCGTGGCGATTAAATAATTCGATGCTGGTGTGTATGATTTTGTCCTTTGTGCTCATAGCCTATTTACTCTGTTTTTTTATGATTATTACGGTCCCCAGCCGAGCAGTATAAACAAATGCGCGACAATTAAATACTACCTTGAAAAATATTAACCTCAATCGGCTTAGTACCTTATATAGGTGAAGGTTCCTAATCCGATACGCGTATTTTCTAAGCTGCATAGTCGAGAAAACACTGTTAATATAGCAGGCAAATTTATAAATCGCTGATAGTTATGAACGTTACTGCAATCTATCCGGGCACTTTCGACCCACTTACAAATGGCCATACAGACTTAATTCATCGCGCGGCAAAAATGTTCGATAAAGTAATTGTTGCCATTGCGCATAACCCAAGTAAGCAACCATGCTTTACTCTTGATGAGCGCGTTGAGCTTGCTAATAAAATTTTGGCGCATCTTGATAATGTGAGTGTAATTGGTTTTTCAGGCTTATTAGCTGATTTAGCTCGGGACCATAAAGCCGAAGTGCTTATTCGTGGTATTCGTGCGGTGTCTGACTTCGACTATGAATTTCAGTTAGCGAATATGAATCGTCGCCTGAATCCAGATCTAGAAAGTGTATTTTTAACACCGGCAGAAAAAAATTCATTTATTTCATCGACTCTCGTCAAAGAAGTCGCACGCCACAATGGCGATGTGAGCGAGTTTGTTGACCCTATTGTAGCTAAAGCCTTACAGGATAAAATTCACGGATGAAATTAAAAAAGTTCATTAGCTTAACTGCATTACTAATGATCTCTGCACCAAGTGTTGCTGGGCCATGGATAGAAAGTGACGACCCGTTACTTCGCGCTTCAATCGAAATGCTATTTAACCAAGGCATTATTAAACAGCCTATTAATAGCTACCCATTAATGTGGCAAGGTATCGCACGCGACCTAGACGTTGCCAATACAAGCCAACTAGATGAGCAAAGCTTATTTGCTTATCAGCATGTAAAACATGCTCTTGATAATGCAAAACAAAAAACCAACTCAGGTATTCGCCTAAACTACAATAGCGAACCACACTCTCAGCAAGGGTTTGGTAAACGCCACCAGCAAGAAAGCGGTATAAATAGTTATGGTTCAATCACAGGAAAGCGTGTTAGCGCTAAAGTCAGTGTAAATTATGCCGATGACGCCCTTGATAAGCAGCATGTTACTTACCAAGATAGCTATTTAGCCGTACTCCTGGGTAATTGGTCACTTAGTGCGGAGCAAGTTAGTCATTGGTGGGGGCCAAGTAACGATAACGCCCTACTACTATCAAATAATGCGGCGCCAATGAAAGGCGTGCGCTTTACCAGAGCAAATACCCAATATGTAGGCCCAAGTTGGTTATCATTTATCGGTAACTGGCAGTTAACGGGTATTTACGCCAAACAAAAGCCATATCTAAATAGCTCAGATGACGGTGACTTTTGGGCGCTCCGATTTGCAAGTACCCCATTAACAGGCCTTGAAATAGCAATTAACAGTGCAGGCTCTGATTATTTAACTAACCTAGAAATTGACCCTGTTACACTCGAAAGCAATGAATCAACACACCGTTTAACGAGTTTAGATGTTAAGTACTCAACCACTTTAGCAGCTCAACCAGTGGCATTTTATGCTGAAGTAATGGGTCGAAATGAAAGTGGCTTAGCACCAAGCGAGCCATTTTATACGTTGGGTGTTGAAAGCTATTTTGGCTCGAAAGAGAGCCTACTAAAAAGTTACTTTGAATATTCAAATACAGAGCAAACTTGTGAGCAAATTAGCGATTGCGTATATGGCTCTGGCAGCTATACACAACGCTCGCGCTTAATTGGCAGCTCAACACCACTACAAAGTAAATCGGCTATCCTTGGCGCCTATTACCACACTCTGAATGGTTATGGTGGCCATGCTAAGCTTCGTTGGATTGAAAGCGAAACCACACACGCTGAGCTCGCATCAGAGATGAGTCAGTTGCAGTTAGAACTCGGTTATCAGCAATCTGTGTTTAACGGCCTGTGGAAAGTGACAGGGCTTATTTCAAAGGATGAAATTGGTGATGAGTCAGAAACAAACACAGCACTTAGAACCAGTTGGGAATACCGCTTTTAACTAATTGAGGTTAAGTTGGTTTAGCTTGACCTCGAATTCGCCTATAAAGCTTTACAAGCCCTAAAAAGTCTTTATTACTGAAAAGTGCGATGAGCATCATGATATCCATCAGGTTCACTGTGATACTGTAGACATCCCAAAACCACCAGCTTCCTGTATAGGCGTAGTTAATATCGAAATACATGCCTAAAAACAGTGATGAGTTAACTAAAAGCCCTGTGTATATATAAAGTTTAGCAGGAGCCTGAGTAAGACTTCGCTTTCGAGCAATTAACCACACAATGAGTAGTATTGTTAAATCAGATAGCGCCCAAATAACATAAGCAAAGCTTGAATCTAAGATATCGTAGCCAAGCGCCACATTAAGTAATGGATCGCTCATCATGTAGGAGATAAACAGTGCAAGTGAGATCCACATTACTGTTTTGTCACCATTTGGCGCTGATGATTTCTTTACCATGTTATAAAGAAACGACATCAAGAAACCCCACATGATAAATGCTGCGAGGTATACTCCAAAATTGTCTTGGATTAGTTTAAGCATTTATCGCTTTCTCAATGCTTTGTTTACTTCTAAAAAAATTAACTAATGCTACTAACTTGAAAAAGTCTTTATTCGTTAACAAGGCAATTAACATCGATATATCCATTATATTGACAGTGACTGTATATACATCCCAAAGCCACCATCTTTCTTCATTCCCGTAGACACTAACATCTAGATATAAGCCAAAAAACAAGCTGCTATTCGTTAGCAAGCCAATAATCACATACAACTTGGCTGGGAATTTTTCTATCGAACTATTTCGACTAATAAGCAGAATAATACCCAAACATGTCAAATCAAGAATGCACCAAATAATAAAAATAGAAGCATATCTCAACGACTCTATTTCAAAAGCCATAGATACTAATGGGTCGGTCAGTAAGTAAGAGAGAAAAATCGATAAAGATATCCACATCAAAGTTTTATCTTTACTTACAATTGAGGAGCGACTAACCATATTGAATAAAAAGGTCATCAAAAAGCCCCACATAATTAATGTGGCTAGATATGTGCCCAGTGTTTGCTGAATGGTTATTATTAAATTACTAATATTCATAATTAGATTAGGACCACAATTAGTAAATAAATGAATGGTAATGAATAGTTAAAACGTGGAGTTTTTATGGATTGCTTTCTGCTATCTAGTAGCCAAGATTGCTTTTTTTATGCTTTTTAAACAAGTAGTTCTTAATTTTACTAACAAATAAAAAGTCTTTATTCGTTATTAAGGCAACAATCATTAGAAAATCAACAACGTTGACACCAATTGAGTAAAAGGTCCAGAACCACCAAACCTCTCGATTCCATAGTACAATTAAATCAATATGAATAAGTGCGTACAGAACACTATTAATTATTAATCCAGCGTATATATACTTAGCTGCGGTAGAAGTTTTAGACAAAAAGCGGTGTGAAATAAGAATAAAGATAAGTGTTACAAGATCATATACGAACCATTCTATATATAGGTTTGTATTGGAGCTTTCTAGTTCAATGAAGTGGTTGCTACTAAAATACGAAACAGCCATGAAGAAGGAAGTGATTACCAAAGACTTATCTTGATTAAGCTCACTTACATAAAAAAACAAATTAAGTAAGAACGCCATCAGCATTCCTAAAACTATAATCGTGTCGAAATGTAAACCGAGCGAGCTTAAATCAAAATACATCTAACTTATTTTTTCCAAAAATTATGTCTCTTTTTTATCTGGGAAAACTAGACCACCGCCACCGCGTTGGATTTCAGCACCACCAGATAAAGCCAAGGCTTCACTTGATAAAGTTACTGTATCAGATTGCAGGGTTTTATTACTAGTAGTTTGTTCCAAAGCAGGCTTTGTTTGTTGCATTTGGCTGTAAGCTTGCATTTGCAATTGGCTATTGTTTGAAACTTGCATAAGTTAATTCCTTTAAGTTAATTGTTTTTTCAGTACAGCTTACAATAGCTTGCAAGCTGAGTTAAGCGTTCTCATTTTTTTGACGCTTTTTTATACTTCATCGCGACGTTGCCACCGCGCTGATAATAAAGCAATTAACGATCCAACTTTTATAAGTTTTGATCTTTTTGATCATAAAAATCAGCAAATCTAAATTTCAGGTATAAAAAAACGCACAGGGGTAACCGTGCGTTTTTCTCATCCAGGGAATTTAAGCCACGTGTTTACACGGGATCACCGCGCTATTACTTGGCTTTAAAATATATTCCATTGCCACTTCATCGCAGTTCTCTTTGCGAAGGCAAAGCTCACAATCTTTGATCACTTTTTCTGGCAAACTGTCTTTGCTACAAAAGCTGAAACCTTGGCTTGCAAAAAACTCTGGCACTCTTGTCAGGACAATTACCCGACTAAGCGCCAAGCTTTTGGCTTTTTTTAGCAAATGTTCAACAAGTTGACGCCCCTGCCCGGCAATTCGTGATTCGGGGTCCACCCCAAGCGAGCGAATTTCAGCAAGGCCAGTGTCGTAAATATACAGCGAAGCACAGCCAGCAACTTGGTTTTCAACTTCTGTGACAGCAAACTCATTAATTGAGTGAATCATGTCGCTCTTAGCGCGTGGTAGGTTTTCACCTACCGTAGCCCAATGCTGAATAAGCTTAGCGATGGACTCAACATCATTTAAGGTTGCGTCACGTACCGCTATTTGCTGTTTTTTTTTGCGTATTTGATGGCACTTGTTACTTGCTCAAGAGAGGTACCACCCTGCGCTTGTCTTGCTTTAATACAGGCATCTATTTCTAATACAGGATATACATCTGATTCGAAAATGCTATGCACTGACTTAAATTGCTCTAAACTTAAATCTTCTAAGTTATTCCCTTGTGCAATAGCCATTTGCACGAGCGTACCAACAATGTGGTGACCTTCTCTAAATGGAATACCTTTAGCCACTAAATAGTCAGCAAGTTCAGTCGCATTTGAGTGACCACCTTTTGCAGCTGCTAATGTTTTATCTGCATTAACTTTAATGCCTTTGATACACGCTTGCGCCATATGAATACATGCCAGCCAAGTTGGCATTGCATCAAATAAGCCCTCTTTGTCCTCTTGCATATCTTTATTGTAAGCAAGTGGTAGCGCTTTAAGTGTCATCATCATGGCACTGAATGCGCCAAAAACACGGCCTGTTTTACCACGGATTAATTCAAGTGCATCTGGGTTTTTCTTTTGCGGCATTAGTGAAGAGCCTGATGTTACCCCATCAGAAAGCTCAATAAAGCCCGCTTCACCCGAGTTATAGAAAATTAAATCTTCAGCCATGCGCGACAAGTGGATCATCGAAATCGATGCACAGCTTAATAGCTCAACTACAAAATCACGATCTGATACAGCATCAAGGCTATTGCGTGTGGCACCGGTAAAACCTAACCCTTCGGCAAGAGTTTGCCTATCAATTGGGTACGCAGTCCCGGCTAATGCACCGCTACCAAGTGGGCAATAATTCATACGATTTTTGGCATCGGTTAAGCGGCTTTCATCACGCTCAAGCATTTCAACATAGGCCATACACCAATGACTAAATAGCACAGGTTGTGCGCGCTGTAAGTGTGTGTAACCAGGTAAAATAGTGCCAAGCTCACGCTCAGCTAAAGCAATAAACTCACCTTTAAGCTCTGCAATTGCTTCAAGAATATGCTCAGCTGTATCACGACACCACAAGCGGAAATCTGTTGCAACTTGGTCATTACGGCTGCGACCGGTGTGTAACTTTTTAGCAAGGTCACCCACTTTATCAATCAGTGCTGATTCAACATAAGAATGAATGTCTTCATGCCCAGCTACAGCCACTGCTTGTGGGTTTGCTTTAACTTCATCTAACAGCTTATTAAGTGCTGCAACTAAGTCATCGTATTCTTGCTGGTTTAGAACATTGACTTGTTTTAACGCCCCAGCCCAAGCAACTGAACCAATAATGTCTTGCTCTGCAAGTTGATAATCAAAAGGAAGTGAATCGTTGAATTGTTTAAACGCTTCATCTGGACCCGTAGAAAAACGTCCGCCCCATAGTGCCATTGAACTGTCTCCAAATTCGGCTATTGCCCTGCAATGCAGGGCAATAATTAAATTACTTTTTCGTTAGTGCTGAGATTCTGCTAGATAGCGAGAATAAACGAATGAAGCCTTCTGCATGTGATTGGTCATATACATCATCTTCGCCGAAGGTTGCGAAATCTTCGCTGTATAAGCTATTCGGTGATTTTTTCTGTACCGCAGTGACTTGGCCTTTATAAAGCTTAAGCACTACTTCACCCGTTGCTAACTTAGACAGTGATTCAGCACCAGCTAGAATCGAGTCTTTTAATGGCGTAAACCAACGACCGTCATAGACTAAGTGAGAGAACTCGCCACCAAGTACTTCTTTCCATTTTCGGCTTGATTTATCTAGCACTAGCTCGTCAATCGCTTGAAGAGCAGCCATGATCACAGTGCCCCCTGGTGTTTCATAACAGCCACGCGACTTCATACCCACTAAACGGTTTTCTACGATATCAACACGACCTACACCATGCGGCGCAGCAATGTCATTTAATTTAACTAGGCAGTCATATGGTTTAAGTGATTCACCATTTACAGCAACCACTTCACCTTCAACAACGTTTAATGTTACATATTCTGCTTCATTGGGTGCTTGCTCTGGCGAGTTAGTCCATGTCCATACTTGATCACTTGGTTGGCACCATGGATCTTCAAGCTCACCACCTTCGTGAGAAATGTGCCAAGCATTAGCATCACGGCTATAAATTTTTGTTGCTGACGCAGAACACGGAATATTACGCTCAGCTAAGTAATCAAGTAATGACTCACGGCTTGATAAGTCCCACTCACGCCAAGGGGCAATCACTTTTAGATCAGGTGCAAGGGCTGCGAAACATGACTCAAAACGCACCTGATCGTTACCTTTACCAGTACAACCATGCGAAAGCGCATCGGCACCTACTTTACGGGCAATTTCAACCTGCGCTTTAGCAATGATTGGACGCGCCATAGATGTACCTAGTAAATAAGTGCCTTCGTAAATAGAACCCGTTTTTAAAGTTGGGTAAATATAGTCACTGACCATTTCGTCTTTTAAGTCAACGATATGACATTCCGACGCACCTGAAGCAATGGCTTTTTCTTCAACGCCTTCAAGCTCTTCTGCGCCTTGGCCAACATCAGCAACAAACGCGATTACTTCACAGCCGTAGTTTTCTTTTAACCATGGCACGATTGCCGATGTATCAAGACCACCAGAATAGGCTAATACGACTTTTTTAATTGAACTCATTGGTGTTCCTTAAACAAAATTTGGATTTAATAATGTGACAAGTAGAGCATTTTGCGCGTGCATACGATTCTCTGCTTGTTGAATAATTTTTGATGCTGGGCCATCCATTACCTCAGAGGTAATTTCAAACTCACGATGCGCTGGCTGACAATGCAGTACCGTTTGCGCACCGGTTTTCTCTAGTAGGGCTTGGTTAAGCTGATATGGCATATATTTAGCTTTAACCTGCTCAAGCGGTGTTTTATCACCCATTGAAACCCAGGTATCAGCATAGACTGCATTTGCGCCAACTGCCGCCTCAATTCTGTCACTCACCATAACAGACGCACCATTCATTGCTGCAATTTGCTCTGCTTGCTTAAGAATTTGCGAATCTGGCGAACTGCCTTTAGGACAAACTGCAACAAAATCAGTACCTAAAGTGGCAGCTAATAGCATTAGAGAGTGTGTGACGTTGTTACCTTCACCTAAGTAAGCAAGCTTTAGTTTGCTAACATCACCATGGACTTCTTGCAGCGTTAAAAAGTCAGCAAGCGCTTGGCACGGGTGATATAAGTCACATAAGCTATTAACAACAGGCACCGATGAATATTCAGCAAGCGTGGTCAGTGTTTTGTGTGCATTCACGCGAGCAACAATGCCATCTGCCCAAGTTGAGATATTAAGAGCAAAGTCTTTAACTGATTCACGAGCGCCCATAGCACCATTTTGTGAATCTAAATAAACTGCGTGACCACCCAGTTTATTAATACCAATATCAAATGATAAACGAGTACGTAAGCTTGGCTTTTCAAACAATGTAACCACTGATTTGCCCGCTAATGCTTGGCTGAAGTCTGTTGGGTTTGCTTTAATTTTTTGCGCTAAGTTTAGTAATTTAAGTGCGCCCTTTTGGTCTAATTCAAGACCATTTAAGAAATTCTTTAACATGAAATACCTATGGTGTAATTTTCGTTCCTACATGTTCGCCTTTTAATAAAGCGACTAAGTTCTCTGGCTTCAGCCAGCTTGAGATATACACACCACGTCGTAAATGTTGGGCAGCAAGAAGGCTGGTCTTTACTTTGACCTCCATCCCGCCCTGAATGACTCCTTCAAGGATAAGTGTTTCGATTTGCTGCGTATTAAGTTGATGTAGAGGCTGCTTATTGGCATCAAGCACAGCTTCTACGTCTGTCATAAAAATAAGTTCTGCATTAAGCTCTTTAGCGATAGCCGCTGCAGCTTCATCTGCATTGACGTTGTACCATTGGCCATCTTCTCCAAAGCCAATAGAGCTCACTAGGGGTAAACGACCTTGTTCAAGCATGCTAGGTAGCACGCTGTCACAACTACCTGAGCACTGACCTACTTGCGCCAATACTTTAAGTTTTTCAGATACCAGTACACCCGCTTCATAAAGGCTTAAACCCACAGGTTTGTGGCCAGCGCTGATTGCTTGGCTCATCAATTGTTTATTGGCACAACCGGCAAGAGCACCAACAATATATGGCATTTGCTCATTTGGGCTAATACGTAAGCCTTGATGTTTTGCAGTTACAAAGCCGGCGTCTTTAAGCCAAGCATCAACCAAGGCTCCACCACCATGAACAATCACAAAGTTATCTTGTTGCTCAGAGGCTAAAACATCAAAAAGCGCTTTTGCGGCATCTGCGCTATTTAACACAGCACCACCGACTTTAATGATCCAAGTTTTCATTACAGCGCTCCTACTAAGCCAGTATGGTGAGGTTCACCCATGGCTAAATTAATGCACTGTAATGCTTGCCCAGCTGCACCTTTTAGAAGGTTATCAATCGCTGACATAACGATGAGTTGCTCACCTTTTTGTTGCCATGCA
This sequence comes from Pseudoalteromonas sp. UCD-33C, assembly GCF_001306895.1. Classification (NCBI taxonomy): domain Bacteria; kingdom Pseudomonadati; phylum Pseudomonadota; class Gammaproteobacteria; order Alteromonadales; family Pseudoalteromonadaceae; genus Pseudoalteromonas; species Pseudoalteromonas sp. UCD-33C. The sequence continues at coordinate 405,109 of NZ_LJTB01000001.1, forward strand.
ATATCAACAAATGGTTGCTTAGCCACGCCTTTAATGCTTGGAATTTTATTGCCAAGTAAACGAATTAACGGCTCGTTAGCTAATACTTGATAAGCCGCATTCACTTGCTCTGCAGTTACGCCTGGTTTTAATTGCACATAAATAGTTTCTAAAATTCCACGGGGGAAGTTACCCAAATGTGGCGTGAATAGCACAGGGTGACCAAGGTGCTGCTCAATCTCAGGTGTGTGTCTGTGGTTAAACAAGCCATAAGGAGCAAGTGACACTTCGCAAAAGTGCGTGTTAACACTGGCTTTTCTGCCAGCGCCTGTAACACCTGACACCGCATTAACAATAATGGCTTGATCAGCTAATAGCCCTGCTTCTTTAAGTGGTTTTAAAGAATTAAGTGCTGCTGTAGGGTAACAACCCGCTACAGCTACAAGGTTCGCTTTACTAATCGCATCGCCATTCCATTCAGCTAAACCATATGCTGCTTGCTCTAAAAGATCTGGGTGTTCATGTGCGAAACCGTAATAAGTCAGGTAATCCTCATTCCCAGCTAAACGGAAACCACCAGATAGGTCGAATACTTTTTTACCCATGGCTAAAAATTGCGGCGCAAGATCAACACTGACCTTGTGATCTGTACACAGGCATACATAGTCAGCATTGCTTTCGATATCTTTGTACGCTTCAGAAGTTAGAGGTTGTAGTGGGTACTCTAACAATCCAAGGTGCTCAGGGTATAAATCGCTTAATAATTTACCTTTATCTAAACTCCCTTCAGACACATAACATGCTTGTAGGGTCAGTTTTGGGTGCTTAGCAACTAAACTTGCTAGCTCTGCGCCGCTATAACCACTTGCGCCAATAATCACTACATTCATTGCTTACTTTTACCTATTAAATCTATTTATCGATACGCCTAAAATTACTCGCTCAATTGCGAATAAAAACACTGTCTAAAGTAATGAAATCAGGTTATCGTCGTTTCGTGTTCATCGTACAGCTTTACTAATATTTATGCTTAAAAAGTGAATTGATATTCATCATAAATACTTTTATATTGTTATGCAATTAGATTGAATAATTATTTTTGGATTTTTTTATGTCGCTACCCTCTTTTATATCTATGTATCAGCAGCTGATTGCTGCCCCTTCAATTAGTGCGATTGAAGATTCTTTGTGCATGAGCAATAAAGGGGTTATTACCTTGCTCGCAGACTGGTGTGAAAGCCTGGGTTTTACATGTGAAATCACAGAGCTTGAAAACGGTAAAGGCCGTTACAACTTATTAGCGAAACGCGGTGAAGGAGATGGCGGTTTAATGCTTGCAGGTCATACTGATACTGTGCCATTTGATGATAGCCGCTGGAACTACGATCCGTTTAAACTCAGCGAGCATGACAATAAACTTTATGGTTTAGGTAGTATTGATATGAAGGGCTTTTTTGCCTTTGTATTGCAAGCAATTAGTGAGCTTGATGCTACGAAGCAAACAGAGCCACTTTTAATTTTAGCCACAGCCGATGAAGAAACCACAATGGCGGGTGCACAACAAATTTGCCGCCACCCAGACTTAAAACCAGCGCGCTGCATCATTGGTGAGCCAACTGATATGACACCGGTATTTACTCATAAAGGTCATATGAGTACAGCCATTCGAGTAATTGGTCGCTCAGGCCATAGCTCTGATCCTGAACGTGGTTTAAACGCCATCGAAGTCATGCATAAAATGATTACAAAGTTGTTAATCATCAAAGAAGAGTTAAAGAATAAATATTCAGTTGAGCACTTTGAAATTCCGTACCCTACTTTAAACCTTGGCCATATTCATGGTGGTGATAATGCCAACCGCATTTGTGGCTGCTGTGAAATGCACATTGATATGCGGCCTTTACCTGGTTTAAGTGTGCAAGAACTACAAGCCATTTTGTTAACTGCTGCAGAAGAAATTAATGCCCAATACCCAAATGCAGTGAGTGTTATCGACATGCATGAACCTATCCCAGCATTTAGTGGTAGCACTGATACAGCATTAGTAAAACTGGCCGAAAAAGTCTCAGGTCAACCAGCTGTCGCTGTAAACTATTGTACAGAAGCCCCTTTTATTCAACAGCTTGGCTGCGAAACCATCGTCATGGGGCCCGGCTCAATTAACCAAGCCCACCAGCCAGATGAGTTTTTGGCGATGGAAAAAATTAAACCATCACAAGCGATTATCAGTAACATGATTAAAGCAAGCTGCTTTAGTAATATACCCAAACCACCTCAAGATGCGAGTTTCAGTTGGAATTAAAAGCGATTTAGACAAGGCATTGATTGCAAGTAATAGTGGTTCTATTTTTAAAATCAATAACGCAGTATAAATCGCTTTTAAACCAACCCTTCGGGCGCTTCACAGGCACTTACTCTCATCGTTGTTACTTCTTAAAAGGGACTACCATTCTTGCAAAGTAACGCCTTGATATTAAGCACCTGTGAAACGCTGAATTCTGCATCTTGAGGTGGCTTGGGTATAATAAAAGGGAGCATCACGCTCCCTTTTCTAATCCATGTACTTACTCAAGTACTTTTTAAATACCGGATCAGTTTTCGCTAGTTCTTTTTGCTCCGCTAAAATATCTTTTAGAATTGCTTTAGAGGTTAACGGGTTGGCTAATACAACACGAAATACCACGGTAGGTTGATGGTCATATTTTGCAGGAGTTAAACGAGTACGCGATACAAAAGAACGACCCGCTTCACGCTGACGTTTTTGCATGCTTGCAGTAAAGCGATTCAACGAAGCGTAAATATCTAATTTCGTTTCTTCGTCAGCATCTTTAAGCTTCGCTTGGATTTCTTTTGGTACGTAACGATAGGTTAATAAGCAAAGCTCAGGCTCTGAGATTAACTCAAAGTCTTCATCCTGCTTGATCATGTCGGCAAAAGTGCGTGCTTTCACGATACTGCGATCAATTAGCATCTCGTAGCCTTTACGGCCAATAACACGTAAGCAAGCATGCACTAACATTGCCATACCAGGGCGGCTGCCCTCAAGGGTATGACTGCCTAAATCTTTTGAGCCTTTACGAAGAATATATTCCGCATGATGCTCAATAGCATCCGTCGCAGCTGGGTCTTTAAATAACACCAGACCAGCCCCCATTGGTACATACATTTGTTTGTGTGCATCAATGGTTATTGAATCAGCGCGTTCGATACCGCTCAATAGATGGCGGTAATTTGAAGATAATAAGGTTGAACCACCCCATGCAGCATCGACATGAAAATGACAGCCAAGTTCTTCGCTCAAATCAGCCATTTCATTTAGTGGATCTATGCTGCCTGTTTCAGTCGTCCCAGCAACACCCACGAGTGCCATTACCTTAATGCCAGAGGCTTCAAGCTCATGAGCCTTTTTACGCATCGCATCAACATCGACTTTATTATTTTCGCCGGTTGCAATTGCGACAATGTTATCGCGACCAATACCCAGTAAATCAACGGTTTTGCCTAATGAGTAATGACCTCGCTCAGAAACAAGCACAGCTAAGCCTTTATAGCCATAATGCAGCATTCCAGCGATTAACCCCTGTGCAGCAATACCTTTATAGTCACCATCCGCTTTTAATAAACGGTTGCGGGCAATCCATAGTGCAGTAATGTTAGCAACAGTGCCACCTGAACAAAATGCGCCTAATGACGTTTTCGCACTGTGCATCCATTTACTATAAAAGCTGTCGTCTTCTCCATATGCAAGGTGATGCATCATGCCCAAAACTTGTCTTTCAAGAGGCGTAAATGCCTTTGAAGTTTCAATTTTTACTAGGTTTTGGTTAAGACCGACCATTAACTTAGACAGCGGTAACACAAAATGCGGTAATGCTGAGGTCATATGGCCAATAAAGCTCGGCGCAGCGGTATGAACAGAATGAGCAACCAACTGCTCCATAATGTCTTGAGCATAGTCAGATACAAAGGTCGGCTCTTCTGGAATAGTAGCCGTTTGAAAGTCTTTTTCAATTTCGTGCAAAGGCTTTTCGATAGCAGCTATGTTCTCATTTAAGAACCCAGCTAAGTTGCTAGAAATTTCAGATTCGATTTTACTTAATGTCGAGTCTGGTGCTTCTGGCACCGTAAAAATACGAATCAAGCTTTCTTTAGAGGCGACGGCACAACGCTTTTGATCCATCCTAATACCCATAATTAGCAGCTAAAAATGCACCCGATGATGGGACATCTAGGTAAGCACTTTTGCGGCACTGTTTCTACGAAATTGGCTAACTTTACTGGAATATCACGAAAATGTCTCGCATAAAGCAAAAAAGCGCTAATTTCGATGACAAAAAAGTGATCAGTTAATGAAATTTGCAGTCATTTTATACTATCAGATACGCTTTTTTTGAGTATAATCAAACGATAACTGCAAAGGGAATCTCTATGCCCAAAGGAATGCAAAAAACCAGCTGGCTGCTATATGGCTTCGCCGCATTTTTTATTAGCTTATTTGGCTATATCTATTACACCTATGAAACCACGCGTAGTGAGATCATGGAGAATATCGATACCAAACTGCTTAATGCTGCGGTCAGTGTCAAACATATCCTAGGTGATGACTATCACAATATAGTTAATGCGGGCTTACCAATCTCTTCGGCAATATATAAAGACAAAAGCCGAGCCCTATCTGAGTATGCAAAACAAATGCAGCTTGCCTATGTGTACGCAATGGTATTGCGCGACGGCAAAGTCTACTTTAGTGCGTCGAGTTACACGCAAAAAGATCAAAACAATGGCCGCGTAACACAGTTTCTAGATGCCTACCCCGAAGCGACAGAACTTAACAAAGAAGCTTTTTTTTCAACAGAGCCGGTATTTGAGGTATCAAAAGATCAATGGGGCTATTTTAAAAGCATCTTTGTCACTTTTGTTGATGATAATGGTCACACCTATATAACTGGTGCCGACATAACCATTAGTGACTTAAATCAGCAACTGCAGCACAGTGTGACCCGTGCAATGATCACAGGCTGTTTCTTTTTCTTTATTGCAGCGCTAATTGCTGGGCTGTATTTTTTACAACTAAAACGCTCCCTCTCAACAGATGCCCGCACCGGCTTTGCTAACCATGTTGCCCTTGAATACTACATAAAAAAAACCACCAAACACCGTATGGAGCTAGCAGTTATTGCCATTAATGAGTTAGAAGATATTAGCAGTTTTTATGGCACTGAAGTGAGCGACAAAGTAATGGCTAACTTGCTTAGCTATTTTCAATCAAGGATGCCTAGCGAAGGATTTGTCTATCGATTAGCAACGAATAAAATTGCGCTATTACGAACGCATAGTGATGAGCGTAATATCGATGATGTTATTAATGCTTTTAACTATGCTATTCCTGCGTTAAAAGAGCCTTATATCTACGTGAGCTTGTATGCAGGTATTGCTACAGGTAATAAATTAATGCTGATTGAAAATGCCCATGTTGCGCTGCAACAAGCAAAGCTAAATAATCAGCGTATTGTACGTTATGAAAATGTGTTTAAGCAGGTTGAAGAGAAGTTTAGAAGCAATGTTACGCTTGCCAAAGAAGTAAAAGAAGCCTTCGATAACAACCGTATCGTACCTTACTTTCAAGCGGTCTATAATAACCAAAGCAAACACATTGACCATTATCAATGCCTAGCCAGAATGGCCAGTGCCACGGGTCGTATTCATGCGCCAGATTACTTTATGATGGTGCTAAAGCGCTCACGTATGGACGGTCTTTTAAGGCGCACCATGTTTACTCGCTGCATTGAGCAGTTTAGAAAAACCAATGTGCGATGGAGTATCAACATTACCGCACAAGATATTCTCGACCCAAGCTTAAGCGAGTTTTTAGAGTTACAACTTAGGCGCTATCCGCAGCCTCATAATATTATTTTTCAGTTTTATGAGCGTGATGCCATTGCTTACTTTAGTGAAGTAAAAACCTTTATTAACACCCTAAAAAATAAAGGTGCTCAGGTTATTATCAATGAATTCGGCGCGGGCTTTTCAAACTTACCCCACATTAGGAAGCTAGAAATTGATGGCTTGAAGCTAGATAAAGGGTTGGTGAGCCAAATTCATACCAATACTGATAACTATCTATTTATTGAAAACTTGGTGAAATATGCTCAGCAATTAAAATTAGATGTAATTGCTGAGCAAGTTGAGAACGAACAAATAGCTGACGCGCTTGCTCGAGCAGGTGTTACTTTAATGCAAGGGAGTCATTTTGCACCGCCGACTCCCTATATTCATTAAAGGTTGATCACCAAACGGTGACTTTGTTGACCACTGGCCCAATATTTACGTTCGAATGGGGTAATTGCAGTATCGCTTTCATACAGCTCAACATCGCACTTATGCCCTGCAAGCTCTAATGAGCGGGCAAACTCTTTTACGTATATATCCCAGTTGCTTCTCAGCTCTAAGCGGCCGCCTAATTTTACGATATACGGAAAAATTGCAGCGCCGTGCCAGCGTCTTTGCAAGTGCTTTGCTTTTGGCCAAGGGTTTGGATACAACAAGTAATGATGACTCGGTTGCCAGTTTGCAGCCACCGCTAAGCGCCAAAAATCATTTAAATCAGCTTGTACTAAAATGTACTGCCCTGCATCCGTTTGCTTGTACTCGATATCATGCTTATCTAAACGATGTGATGACTTATCAATGCCAATCACCAATGCATCAGGGTGACGTTTAGCTAAGTTAGCGGTGCTTTCACCCACACCACAACACGAATCAAGAATAATAGGCCCGTTAAATGCCTGCACCTTTTCGTTTACCTGATCAAAAGCCGCTTGCGTATGCTCTGCAATCGGCTTTTTAAATTCAGCACTTAGGTGCTTTAAAACAATTTCGTCTAGCTTTTCATGTAAGCTAGGTTGATTCGATACAATACTTCTCGAATTTGCATCCGTCATTAGTGTCTAAGCCCCACACCACGTTTAATAAGGGTTAATGCTAACGTAAATAAACCCACAATAAATAAACCAAGTACACCAAATGCTACCGATAAGTCGACATCAGACACACCTAAGAAACCATATCTAAATGCATTTACCATATAAATAATTGGGTTTACTTGTGATACGCCTTGCCAAAATTCTGGCAACAAGGTGATAGAGTAAAACACCCCACCGAGATAAGTCAGCGGCGTTAAAATAAAGGTCGGGATGATACTAATATCATCAAAGCTATTAGCATAAATTGCATTGATAAGTCCGCCTAACGCAAATACAGCCGACGTTAAAATAACCGTAGCCATAATCACAAAAATATTATGAATTTGAATATCAACAAATAGCAAAGAGACACAGGTAACAATTAAACCAACCAGCATACCTCGTGTCATACCACCGCCCATGTAGCCAAGTACAATGATGTAGTTTGGCACTGGTGCAACTAAGAGCTCTTCAATGCTTTTTTGAAATTTAGTGGAATAAAAGCTCGAGGCAACATTCGAGTAAGAGTTGGTGATCACCGACATCATAATCAGACCCGGGACAATAAACTCCATATAACTAAAGCCACCCATATCACCGATACGAGAACCTATCAGATTACCAAAAATCACAAAGTACAGGCTCATCGTGATTGCAGGTGGAACTAAGGTTTGCACCCAAATACGTAAAAAGCGAATACACTCTTTGATCCAAATACTTTTTAGCGCTACTCCATATCTAAACATTATTCGCCTCGCCCTTGTTCTAATAACCCTACAAACAGCTCTTCTAAACGGTTTGCTTTATTTCGCATACTCAGCACAGTATTACCTTGTTCAGTCAGCGCACTAAAAACCTGGTTTAAGCCCTGAGACTTCGCCACTTCAACTTCTAAAGTGTGATCATCGGTCAGTGTGTATTTATAACCTTCAATGCTAATTGGCTGTACTGGCTGCTTTAAATCAAGTACGAAAGTTTCTTTATCAAGCTTGGCAAGTAACGCTTTAATGGTGGTGTTTTCAACAATCACACCACTGTCGATAATCGCGATGTTTTTACATAACAGCTCAGCTTCTTCTAGATAATGGGTGGTCAAGATGATGGTCACACCTTGCTTATTAATCTCGCGAAGAAAATCCCACATAGAGCGACGTAGCTCAATATCAACACCCGCTGTTGGTTCATCTAAAATGAGTAATTTAGGTTCATGCATCAGTGCACGAGCAATCATTAAACGGCGTTTCATACCACCTGAAAGGGTGCGCGCTTGTTTATCTTTTTTCTCAAATAAGCCTAGCTGCTTTAAGTATTTTTCGGCACGCTCATGCGCCAGCTTTCTTGGTACACCGTAATAGCCTGCTTGGTTAACCAAAATTTGATTTAGTGTTTCAAACTGACTGAAATTAAATTCTTGCGGTACTAAGCCTAGTTCAGACTTAGCAGCTTCAAGGTCTGTATCAATATCGTGACCAAATACCTGGACACGGCCGGCGCTTTTATTCACTAACGATGAGATAACACCAATAGTGGTTGATTTACCTGCCCCGTTTGGTCCAAGTAAGGCAAAGAAGTCGCCTTGCTGAACTTGTAAATCAATGCCTTTTACGGCTTCAACACCATTTTTATAAACCTTTTTTAGGCCTTCAATATTTAATGCGATCGTTTTTTCGCTCACTGTTTGCCCTCTCCATAACCCCAACGTTTCGTCAAAGTATGTTCAATGTTTAAATGATCTAAAATTCGCGCCACCATAAAATCAACCAAATCGGAAATCTGCTCTGGTTGATGATAAAACCCCGGTGCCGCAGGCATAATAGTTACGCCTAGTCGTGCTAGCTTCAGCATGTTTTCAAGGTGGATTTCGCTAAATGGCGTTTCACGCGGGACTAAAATCAGTTGCCCACGCTCTTTAATAACCACGTCAGCAGCGCGTTCGAGTAAGTTATCTGATGCGCCGACCGCAATTGCAGATACTGAACCTGCACTACAAGGGCACACCACCATTTTTTTCGGCGCGGCTGAACCAGATGCAACAGGACTAAACCAGTTGTCTTTACCAAATACTTTTAGTTGCTCAGGAGCGGCATTAAAAAGTGTACTAAGCTGCTCTGTCGCTTTGTATTCATTACCCGAAAGTTTGATATTCGATTCTGTATCAAAGACCACTCTTGCCGCACTTGAGATCAATACATACACCTGAAACTGCTGTTCAAGTAATACCTCTAGTAACCGTAAGCCATAGGGAGCACCTGAAGCACCGCTAAAAGCTAACGTTATTTTATCTTTAAATTGCATACAGTTAAGCTCCGTATACTGGTTAGTTTTGCTCAAGGGCTGTGATTAAACGCTGATGAATACCTTCAAAACCACCATTACTCATAATTAAAATATGCTGTGACGGCGCACTGTTGCCAACAACCTGAGTAATGATTTCCTCAGTGCTTTTCATGCAATGCATACCTGCTTTGTCTGCATATTCTTTAAGCGACCAGCTTAAATTTTCTGGCTCAAATAAATACACATCATCTGCTGCATCGAGTGAATCAATCAGGGTTTGTTGATGCACGCCCATTTTCATGGTGTTTGAACGAGGCTCTAAAATAGCAATTATCTTATCAGTGCCTACTTTTGCACGTAGCCCTGCTAAGGTCGTTTTAATTGCCGTTGGATGATGGGCAAAGTCGTCATACACTTTTATTGAATTAACGTCGGCCTTAAGCTCCATACGGCGCTTAGGTGAGATAAACTCAGCTAATCCAGCAATACTGACTGATACCGCGATGCCTACATGTCTGGCTGCTGCAATAGCCATAATGGCATTTTTGACATTGTGCTCACCCATGGCTTGCCAGCTGACAACACCTTGCACTTGTGAATTTAGTAGTACTTCAAATTCACTACCATCAGCTTTTAGTAAACGGTAATCCCAATCACCCTCCAGTGTTTCACTTTCGCTCCAAAGGCCACGCTCAATCACATCTTGTAGTGCTTCGTCTTGGCTTGGCCAAATCACTTTGCCACTACAGGGTAATGTACGCATCAAGTGGTGAAATTGTTTCTTTATCGCGTTTAAATCTTCAAAAATATCAGCATGATCAAATTCAAGATTATTTAGAATTAAGGTGCGCGGTAAGTAATGAACAAATTTACTGCGTTTATCGAAAAACGCCGTGTCGTATTCGTCGGCTTCAATAACAAAAAATGGCGTTTCGCCTACACGGGCAGACACACCAAAGTTTTGTACGATACCACCAATTAAAAAGCCCGGTTTCATTCCTGCGTATTCTAGTAACCATGCCAGCATACTGGCTGTAGTCGTTTTGCCGTGTGTTCCGGCCACAGCCAACACCCAAGAGTTTTGCAGTAAATTATGCTTTAACCATTCTGGACCAGAAGTATAAGGCAAGCCTTTATCAAGAACGTATTCAACGCAAGGGTTGCCTCGGCTCATAGCATTACCAATCACCACCATATCTGGCGCGGGTTCTAGTTGGGCAACGTCATAACCTTGGGTGAGTGTAATTCCTAGCTCTTCTAATTGCGTGCTCATCGGCGGGTACACATTTTGATCAGAGCCTGTCACTGTGTGACCTAACGATTTAGCGATTGCGGCAATACCACCCATAAAGGTGCCACAAATTCCAAGAATGTGAATATGCATCTACTGTCCTGAGCAAAATGAATAAGAGATAAGTAAGGCGTTATAATGCCAAATATAAGCTTTACTTACCATTACTACACGGCATTAGAGTATTGCCAAATAGCCAACATAAAAAAACACCTCAACTTGAGGTGTTTTTTAATTAAGTTTAAAGCCTATTTTACAGCATTAAGAATGCAAACAAACCGACACCTAATAGTAAGCGATAGATAACAAATGGCATCATGCCCATGCGCTCAATCACTTTTAAGAAAAAGAAAATACATGCATAAGCCGATACAAATGATAAACCTGCGCCTAATAGAATTGCATGCCAATCAATCGCCTCGCCCGCTGTAGCCAATTGATATACATAATATGAACCAGCTGCAGCAATAACTGGAATTGACATTAAAAACGAAAAACGTGCGGCGCTTTGCTTGTTTAGACCCAACATTAAGCCCACAGTAATGGTAATACCTGAACGGGATGTGCCAGGAAATACCATAGCGAGCACTTGCGAGAAGCCTAATAAAAGCGCACTGAAAAAGTTTACTTGGTAAATATTCTTGACTTGCTTTGCTTTTACATCGGCATACCAAAGTAACAAACCAAATACGATGGTTGAAGTAGCAATAACCCAGGCATTACGCGAGTAGCTTTCCACAAAATCTTTAAATAAATAACCAATTAATAATGCTGGAATGGTCGCAACAATAATCCACCAGCCTAAACGACTATCATCGGTTGCGCCTTGTGAACCAAACGATTTAAACCACGCACCGAGAATATCCACCACTTCTTTACGAAAATACAGTACCACAGCACCTAGCGTACCTACGTGTACCGCAACATCAAATGCCAAGCCTTGGTCGTGCCAACCTAAAACTTGTGAGGGTAAAATTAAATGTGCTGAGCTCGAAATAGGTAAAAACTCAGTCAATCCTTGAATTAAGGCTAAAACAATTATCTCAATAATACTCATGGGTTAGAAAACTCCACCTTCCATAGTTTTTGTTGTGGGTTGTTATAATTATTCCATAACTCAGCCAAAGTTAGCTTAGCTACGGGGTGATAAAAATCGGGAGCAATTTCAGCGAGAGGCTGCAATACAAACGCATTTTTGGTTATTTCATCCCGCGGTAATTGCGCAGGCGAATCACAGATAATGTCATCATAAAACAATAAATCAAGGTCTAATGTGCGAGGACTAAACTTTTTATCCTCACGAGTGCGGCCATTATCAAGCTCAATTTTTTTCAGTAGTTTACATAGTTCAGCTAATGGCATATCTGTTTTTGCTGCGACCACTGAATTATAAAAATTACTACCTGCAAACCCCACTGCTTCACTTTCATAAACAGACGAATGTATAAAGTCTGGAAAGTGAGGCTTTAAGGCAATAAGCGCTTGTCGAAGATAATGCTCTTTATTGACATTAGAGCCTAAGCTTATAAAAATTTGCGCCATGGTTAGTTTGCCTTACAACGGGTGATCTCAACTCCCACCGTTTGCGCTTGTGGTACTGCGGCTGGTTTACTAACACGTATAGTGACTTGGTTAGTCGCAAACTCAGCTAAAATAATGGCAGCTAATTGCTCAACTAAAGTTTCAAGTAACTCGACTGGTTTTGCCGTTGTATGCTCAATCACTCGTTCACTCACTTTGGCGTAATCAAGTGCTAAATTTATATCATCAGTTGCCGCTGCGGCAGAAATATCACATAACATTTCGATATCAAAATACAGGCTTTGTTTACTTTCTTTTTCAAAATCATACACGCCAATAATGGTGTCTACATGTAGTTGTGATATATATACCTTGTCCATTGATACTCCAAGTGACATGAATATTAAAACAACTCCTCATACTAAACGCTTATTGATAACAATAATGCGCTATATAAGCTGTCATACTGTTTTAATATATAAAAATTACCCCTACAATAACGGATAGATGCATTGCAATAAGGTGCTTACATTCTACTCGATGAGAGCGGCAGATGGTTTTGCCGCCAATGATAGCCCAAAAGTGCAGATTAAAAAATAAGGAAGCGCGTGTTAGAAGTTTTAATGTTAGTTTTAGCTTACATACTGGGATCGGTCTCTTCCGCTATCCTTGTATCACGGCTGTTTAAACTACCAGACCCACGCAGTCATGGATCGAATAACCCGGGTGCTACAAATGTTTATCGCCTAGGTGGTAAAGTCCCCGCTGTTTTAGTTCTTGTCTTTGATATTTTAAAAGGAACCATCCCTGTTTGGGGTGCCTACTTTTTAAAAATAGACCCACTAATGCTAGGTTTAATTGGTGTGGCAGCCTGTTTAGGGCATATGTATCCGCTGTTTTTTAGCTTTAAAGGTGGTAAGGCCGTCGCGACCGCTTTTGGCACGTTATTACCCATTGGTTTATCGCTAGGTGGGATGTTGATTGCAACTTGGATCTTAATTGTTGCTATCACACGTTATTCATCGCTTGCGGCACTGGTTACGGTTTCTTTAGCGCCTCTTTATACATGGTGGATAAAACCTTTGTATACCTTGCCAGTTACCTTTTTGACCGTGTTAATAATTTTCCGTCACAGAGCAAATATTACTCGTTTGATGGCGGGGGAAGAACCTAAAGTAGGGGCTAAGAAAAAAGCCCCAGAGCAGGAATAGTGCTATAAATTAAAGTGCTTCGAGTGAATCAATAGGCCAGCGCGGCTTAGTTTTCATATCGAGGCTAGCAAACTGACCTGCTTTCAAACGCTGCATACCAGCATAAGCAATCATAGCGCCGTTATCTGTACAAAACTCTGTGCGCGGGTAATACACGCGCCCTTTCATGCCTTGCATTACTCGCTCAAGTTGAGCACGCAATTGCACGTTTGCACTTACACCACCGGCAATCACTAAACGTTTGATACCTGTTTGCTTTAATGCACGCTTACATTTAATGATTAGGGTATCTATTACCGCTGTTTGGAATGCATGAGCAATATCAGCTTTGGTTTGCTCGTCATCATCGCTATCACGAATCGCAAGCGATGCCGCTGTTTTTAAGCCACTAAAGCTAAAATCTAAGCCTGGTTTATCAGTCATCGGACGTGGAAATACAAAACGCTCAGGCGTACCTTGCTCCGCAAGTTTTGCTAAACGTGGACCACCAGGGTAATCAAGACCTAATAACTTCGCGGTTTTATCGAATGCTTCACCAGCAGCGTCATCAACTGACTCTCCCAGCACTTCGTATTCACCAATGCCAGATACTTTAACCATCATAGTATGACCGCCAGACACCAGTAGTGCGATAAACGGAAATTCCGGTTTGTCCTCTTCAAGCATTGGCGCAAGAAGGTGACCTTCCATATGATGTACAGCAACGGCTGGAATATTCCAACCATAGGCCAATGAGCGACCAATAGAAGTTCCCACAAGGAGTGCACCAACAAGTCCAGGACCTGCGGTGTAAGCAATACCATCTAAGTCTTCTGGGCCACAGCCAGCCTGTGCAAATGCGGCATCAATTAAAGGTAAGGTTTTACGTACGTGATCGCGTGACGCAAGCTCAGGTACCACACCGCCGTAATCGGCATGCACTTTTACTTGGCTATACAGTTGATGTGCTAATAAGCCTTGTTCATCATCATAAATGGCAATACCCGTTTCATCACATGATGATTCAATACCTAAAATTCGCATCAATTACTCCGCCAAGAAAAAACAAACGCGTATTTTACAGTGAAAATACGCATTACTGAATATTAAATTGCAATACCGATGTTGGTTTGGCCGTCAGATACAGCAAGTTGCTTAAGCTCTTTTACGTTCTCTGAGGTAATTCGGCCCATTTGCTCTACAAAATCAATAAGCTCTGCAAGCACATCAATTTCATACTGCATTAAAGGGTGTTCACGAACAGCTTTGTTATCAGCAATTTCACCATCCACTGTTAGTTGATATTCAATGAAACGAGCCACTGAAGCTTGTGAAATTTTACTAATATTTAAAAACTCTTGTTCATCTTTAGCTATCAAACCGTGCAACATGCCAAGCAAAGCGGTTGCTGTATCGATTGCGGGATAAGTCCCGAACATGTCAAAGTCAGTTAACTCAGGCACATTCGGCTCTATTTTTTCAATTTGCTTTTCAAGGCTGATTTTACTTTTTGGTAGTAAGATTTTTTCCCAGCAGACACTTAATGCGCTACGAAAAACCGCAGCGTCACCAAACCCTGTTGCTTCACTAAATAAGCTGTAATTAGGCAGCATACGCTCAAGTAATGCGCCACCTAATACCGCTTTTTGCAAATAGTTTAATTCTCTAATACGTTGAAAATTATTCGCTTTCGTCATTCTTTACAGTCCCACAAGACCAACATATTTCAAATGTTGCTCCGTTAAGCTCATGACACTTAGGGCATACCCAGTCAGGAGCCGATTGTTTTAATTGCCGGTAGTTTAGCAATATTTCTTGCGCCTGGCGCTCTTTTAATGCGTAAACGAGTATATCGACCCCTGTTTGTTCAAATGGGATCTCCCCAAGCGCCCCTTGTAAAAGCTCACCTTGCAGTTGCGATTCGATCCCTTTACTTTTTAAAAGCCCTTTAATAATGTTGGCTTCTAAGCCATTTTCAGCCTGAAACACTTTCACCCAAGCGAATGGGTCCTGCTTAGCAGGTTGATTTAAATTATTGTTTTGCAAATCACTTCCCTTTTACTTTTCTATCTTTAAATCCTAAACTACGCTAGCAACTAACTTCGCTGCAATGCTTATTTCAAGGTAGCCACATGACTTTAACAACACCGGGATTGTTATTCCCAGCAATTTCTTTACTGTTACTTGCTTACACCAACCGTTTTTTGGTGCTTGCTCAACTTATTAGAGAACTCAATGCACGTGAAGGGGAAAGTATCCGCCCATTAGTTGTTGCACAAATTACCAATTTAAGAAAACGCATTAAACTCATTCGGGTGATGCAGGTTTATGGTGTTGCCTCTTTTCTGATGTGTACCTTATCAATGTTTGCATTATTTATAGAGTTTAATACTACAGGAATCATTTTATTTGGTATCAGCCTCGCTTGCTTAGCCTTGTCACTTCTCACCTCTTTGTATGAGATCCACATTTCTTGTGATGCTATTGAAATCGAATTAAAGAATATCGAAAAAAAACCAGTTTCAGATAAGGCAGAGTAAATTTCTGCCTCTATACTTATTGTATGAGATACAACAATAAGTGGTGTTTTTGTGGATGATTTCTTATTTTCTGAAGAACAGTTAGAAGAAAATAATTTAGAAACTGAAGAGCCTGAATACTGGCATATTCTTGTTGTTGATGATGAAGAAGATATCCATCAAGTTACGAAACTAGTATTAGCTGGCTTCACTTTCGAAAATAAAGGTCTGCGCTTTTATGACGCCTACTCTGCGGCCGAAGCAAAAGAGTTTTTAAAAAAAGATATTCCCTTTTCTGTTGCTCTAGTTGATGTGGTTATGGAAACCAACCATGCTGGTCTTGAGCTTATTCAATACATTCGCGATGAAATAGAAAACCACGATATTCGTTTAATTCTTCGCACAGGTCAGCCAGGTGAAGCCCCAGAAGAAGCGATTATCCGCGACTACGACATTAACGATTATAAAAACAAAACTGAGCTCACCGCGATTAAAATTAAAACCTTGCTTTACTCCGCGTTAAGAGCACACCGAGATATTCAAATTATAGACCGGCACAAGCATGGTCTTGAGCAGATCATCAACGCGTCCGCTAACTTTTTAAAATGTGACAGTGTTCATGAATTTGCTTCAACAATTTTAAGCCATGTCACTAACGTGATGGGCATTAATGACACGCAAATTTATTGTGCTGCAGCCGTTAATCTACAATCGTCACCAGCAAAAGATTTTCAATTGCTTGCAGCCTCAGGTGTAGGCCCCACACCACAGCAAAACACCATTCCTGATGAAGTAAAAAACTTATTTATAGATGCACATGAGCGAAAATCATCACTAAAAACAAGTAATGATTATATTGGTTACTTCCCTACCAAAGCCGGCCTTGAAACCATGCTTTATGTTCATAAAGGCAGTAAGTTACAGGCCACAGAACATCA
The DNA here is from genome assembly GCF_001306895.1 of Pseudoalteromonas sp. UCD-33C. Taxonomy (NCBI): domain Bacteria; kingdom Pseudomonadati; phylum Pseudomonadota; class Gammaproteobacteria; order Alteromonadales; family Pseudoalteromonadaceae; genus Pseudoalteromonas; species Pseudoalteromonas sp. UCD-33C. The sequence continues at coordinate 421,786 of NZ_LJTB01000001.1, forward strand.
ACTGTTAGAGTTTTATGCCAACAATATCGCGCTTGCTTACGATAATTTAAAACTCAGAGAAATGGTAAAAGAGTCGCAAAAAGAGCTGTCGTACATTCTTGGAGAAGCAGTAGAAAAACGCTCTAAAGAAACCGGCTCTCACGTTAAACGTGTTGCTTTATATAGTGAGTTACTTGCTCAACTTTCAGAGCTTAATCCATTTCAATGTGAAATAATTAAGCTTGCTTCACCACTACATGACATTGGTAAAATCAGCATTCCAGACAGCATATTGAATAAACCGGGTAAACTCACTGATGATGAGTGGGAAATAATGAAAACCCATGCAGAAATCGGCTATGAAATATTAAAAAACTCAAGTAACGAGATATTGACATGCGGTGCTTTAATTTCTTACCAGCATCATGAAAAGTGGGATGGTTCAGGGTATCCGCAAGGTTTAATGGCAGACGATATTAATATAGTTGGCCGCATAACCGCCCTCGCCGATGTGTTTGACGCCCTTTGCAGCGACCGTTGTTATAAGAAGGCATGGCCATTAGAAGAGGCGTTAACTCTCATAAAAGATCAGCGCGCGAAACATTTTGATCCAATTCTAGTCGACTTATTACTTGAAAATTTACCACTTTTCTTAGAGATTAAGGACCGTTATCCTGATTAGATGTAACTTTTCTGTAAAACACTTCCCAAAATAGGTACAATAATTTACTATGCCTACCGTGAAGTATAATAATATTGCCTGGACGTAAAAGGCTTACTTATAACAAGGGACTATTAAAGTGAGATTTGAACAACTTGAACAATTTGTGGCGCTCGGGGTGCTGAGGCATTTCCGACAAGCTGCAGAAAAAACCCAAATCAGCACTTCAGCGTTAACTCGCAGTATTCAGACGCTCGAAGATGAAATTGGCTATGAGCTCGTTACCCGCTCTACACGCTCAGTTAAGTTAACCAAAGAAGGTGAACTTTTTCTTGAGTACGCTAAACAAACCCTCGACAATCTAGAAGAAACCAAAAAGCGTTTATTCGAATCTTTAAACGGTTGCACTAACGAAAAATTAGTTATTGGTTATACCAACAAAGCAAGCACGGTCGTGCCTGTTTCTTGCGGCCAATTTTTAGCGCAGTATCCGCATGTAAAAATAGAGATGCAACTACAAGAGCAAAGTGAACTTGTACGTAAACTGCAATTAGGTGAAATTGATATTAGCGTATGCTCTCAGGCAATGAACAGCATTGGTAGTGATATACATTTACCTGATCAACTGATTATTTTTGTAGCTAAAAACCACCCACTTGCGCATAAGAGCGACATTAGTAAACGCGACTTTGCAGACTACCCAATGTACAGCTGTTTTTCACAGTCTAAACAAGTGCAAGCTATGCTAAACGATGCTATCGAGTCTTTTGATAAAACATCAAGCATCAAAGTAGGTAGTATTGAGCAAGTAATGGATGGCCTTAAAAAGTCAAACCACATCGCAATAGCCAGTATTGAACACACAAATATTGTCTCTTCAGACCCAGATTTACTGTTATTGAAAACCAATAAAGGTATCGCACACGAGCAGCTTGTGATCCAAACAAATCAACAAATCAATGAGAATTCTCATGTTAGTCATTTACTTGACCTCATTGAAAAAACGGCGTTATCAAGCCAAAGCTAAAAGCTATTTTATATGCTGCTAGCCTGTAATTAATCAGGCTAGCCAATCCCCTTTATTTCTTCATTTTTTTACTGCATAAAAAGCGTGCATCACACAATTTTTCATATACACTTACGCACCTTTTTTTGATTGTGCACATGAATGACCGCACCGCTTATTACCGACACATACTTAGATGCTATTGAACGTACAGGATATGCTGTTGTTGAAAACGCGATTGATGAAAGCTTAATTGCCGATTTAATTGCAGATTGCTATCGCATTAACCCGCATTTCCATACCGCAGGTATTGGCCGATTAAACGACCAACAAATAGATAAAACCGTGCGTAAAGATAAAACCTTTTGGTTTGATAGCTCAAGCCAAGCACAAATTACTTATCTTGCGACCATGGAAGCGATAAAGACACAGTTAAATCGTGGCTTCTATTTAGGCTTATTTGATTATGAATGCCATTATGCAAAGTATCAACAAGGTGACTTTTATAAAAAGCACTATGATGCCTTCAAAGGCCGTTCGAATCGCATTTTTACAACGGTTTGTTACTTAAATACGCCAGAGTCTGGCGGTGAATTGGTGATCTACAAACCAAAAAGTAAAGACATTGAAATAGTCATTAAACCTCAAGCGGGCTTATTGGTGATGTTTGAAAGCGAACGCTTTATGCATGAAGTATTACCCGCAAACGATGTACGCTACTCTATTGCGGGCTGGTTCAGAAAAAATACCTCAATCAGCGGTATTATCGACCCACCAAGGTAATTAAAACGGCAGTGGCAAGGATGCTGCTATACCGATAAAAATCACTAACCCTACATAATGGTTATTCAAAAACGCTTTGAAGCAAGGATCTCGTTCTCGTTTATGAATAAGCGTTTGTTGATAAAGTAAAAAACCAACCGCTGCAGCTAAGCCCAGCCAATAAGGCAAGCCAAGGTGATTACTCGTACCTATGTAAGCAAGGATCGTAATAAACAAGGCATTGAGTAAAAAGATGATGTGTCTGTCATAGCTGGCAAACAAGATTGCTGTTGATTTAACGCCAATCTTTAAATCATCATCTCGATCAACCATGGCATACATGGTGTCATAAGCCACAGTCCAAACAAGATTCGCGGTAAATAGTAGCCAGGCTTCTAATGGCACTGAGCCAATCGATGCCATATAGGCCATTGGAATAGCCCAGCTGAATGCAGCACCAAGCACAACTTGCGGTAGTTGCGTGTAGCGCTTCATAAAGGGATAACAAAACGCCAGTGCTAAGGCACCAAACGACAATAATATCGTTGACCACCCTAGTGTTAATACTAAACCAAACGCCACCACAATAAGCAATACAAATAAGCTCAGAGCTTCACCACTTAATACCAAACCAGCAGCCAGCGGTCGCTGGGCTGTGCGCTTAACAGAGCCATCTATTTTACGATCGGCAAAGTCATTAATTACACACCCAGCACTGCGCATCACAAAGACGCCTAAACTAAAAACCACAAAATTTAATAAGCTCGGTGTGCCAAGCTCAGCAAGCCACAGCGCCCAATAAGTTGGCCACAATAGCAACAAGGTGCCAATTGGCTTATCGGTACGCATTAACTGTTTATAGTAAGGTATATGTGCGACCTTAAGTGCAGCTAGCTTCATAGGTAAATATACGCTCCAGGTAAGAATACTTCAGCCACGAGAAAATGAGCATTAGATAAGCTAAAAACACTGCGTCTTCCCCACAATGGTTGTGAAGAGAAGCCAATTTCAGATGTTAAAGCTTGGATAGCGTGCTGCTGTGAAAATTCAGCAACTTCTATTTCTGTGCGCGATAAGCTTGGGTCTTGAAAAATAACATCACCAAGCGGCCTTGTTCCCATACTTAGTAACTGCTGCTTTTTTAATGTATCATCTGCCGGCAACCAGCTTTGTGCATAAACCATCGGTTTACCATCGCATAGAAGTAACACTTCGCGATTTAATGCCTGACTTAGAGAGGTATTGAGTAACGCTTGTTGCTCGGCGGTTAGGTCAAATGGCGCCTCGTTTAAAACTTCAACTGAAAAAGCCTGACAGTGACTTTTAAGCTTGGCTGTTAATGACCCAGCTTCAAGCAACCAACCTTGCTGTTGTTGCGTCAAATCTGGAAATGCTGAAGCAGGCTGCCAATTTGCAGCTAATGAAACTGGGAATGTGATCACAACGACTCATTATTTTTAAATACCGTGCAAATGATATCACTGCTGCACGTTTCGAAAAAGTCATGATTTAATCTCAAGCAGGGTTAAAAAACGCAGAACAGCCTGTATCTTAAGTGAATTTGGGTATAGACTAAAAATCATTGAAAGGGTGGAATATTCTTAACTATGAAAAAATCATTGTTATCAATTTACTTGATAAGCATGCTACTTGTTACTGCAACAAGTTGGTCTGTACGCGCTGAATCAAATGTTGGCTACTTTGGTTTTGAGCCTGACATCATCACTAACTACATAGGTCAAGGTAATAAAAAACTGGGCTATGTTCGTATTACGGTGGATCTCATGCTCAATGATCTATCTGATATCGCAATCGTAGAACATCACACTCCACTATTGCGTGATGCGATTGTTGAAATACTCTCAAAAGAGCCTGAAGAAAACATTAAATCGCTTACCGGCCGCGAAGAAATCAGAAAGCGCTGCACCGAAAAGCTAAAAGCACTACTAAAACAAGAAACAGGACAAGAGATTGTCCGAGAAGTGTTATTTACTAAGTATTTATATCATTAATTGTAAGATGGCGGCATAAGCCGCCATTTTTATTTACGCGATTATTTGCGTGAAAGCAGCTTGTCTGACACGGCATAAGCCATACCAGCCAATAACCCCGCTAAATGCGCCCAGTTCGCCATACTCACAGGCAACATATCTACAAAGCCTAGAATAAGCCATACCAGCATAAAACCAACAATGCTATTACTTACTAGTGGCGGCTCTGTTGGCCTCATTACGCTGTAAATCCAACAAAAACCCAGTAAGCCATACACAACACCGCTTAAACCACCAAAGTTAGGCCCAACAACTAAAAACTGTGCCCAGTTACTAATGAATGCCGTCACTAAAAATAAACCCAATAAGGTTAATTTACCGCTGCGTTTTTCTATATCGTTACCCAGCGTCATCCACCAGATCAAATTAAAAATAAGATGAATAGCGCTAAAATGCACAATGGCAGGTGTAAACCAAGTTAGTGGCTGTGCAGGGTTGAACTGCAACATACTGTAAATAGTTTCAAAACCACCTAATAAGAAGGCAATAAATATAGCTATCGAGACTAAAGTAACCGTACGGTTTAGCCAGCTTAATGCCTTAAAGCGGGCTTTTAAATTGAGGGATTGCCCCTGATATGACAGAGGCGATTGTGTACTGCCTACCTGCCATGAAGCTTGTTGGTATTTTTCGTCATGAGGGTTAGCAGCAAACTCCTGCCAAAGTGGTTGAGCTTGATGAAAGTGCTCTGGTGCAACACAAATAATCACAGTTTGTCCATCTTGCGAGCGCAGCTCTCCATGTAAGCCCTTACTTTTTATGTAATCTATAAAGCCTTGTGCGGCGCGAGGATTATTTATGCTACCCAACTCAATCATCGTTCAATGTGCTCCGGAAGTTGCGTTTGCCAAGCTGTAAAGCCACCATCCATGCTGTATACGTCTTCAAACCCCTGCTCTACTAAATAGCTCGCAGCACCTTGAGAACTCACACCATGATAGCAAACGATGATGATTGGCTGATCAAACTCTTTATGCATCATAAATTCGCTGATATTAGCATTTGATAAATGCTCAGCGCCTGGGATATGCCCAGTTTGAAATGAGTTAGGATCGCGAATATCGGCAATCACAACCTCTTCTTTATCTAACAGCGCAAATGTTTCGCTCACTGAAATATGTTTATACGACATAGTACTCTCTAAACTAAAAAGGCGGCCAAAGCCGCCTTATCAAATTACTCGGTATTAATCCCAGTTGAGGATTACTTTACCTGATTGGCCTGAAATCATTGTATCAAAGCCTGCTTGGAAGTCATCCACGGAGAACTGGTGAGTGATAATTGGTTTCAGATCAAGACCTGACTGAATTAGACTCGCCATCTTATACCAAGTTTCAAACATTTCACGGCCGTAAATACCTTTAATAATTAGACCTTTGAAAATAACCTGGTTCCAATCAACCGCCATATCTGAAGGTGGAATACCTAACATGGCAATTTTACCGCCGTGATTCATGTTGTTTAGCATGCTGTTAAATGCAACTGGCACACCTGACATTTCAAGACCAATATCAAAGCCTTCGGTCATGCCAAGCTCTTTCATTACATCTTCAAGCTTTTCAGTTGCTACGTTTACAGCACGAGTCGCGCCCATTTTACGTGCTAAATCTAAGCGGTATTCGTTTACATCGGTGATAACCACATGACGTGCACCAACATGTTTGGCAACAGCAGCAGCCATGATACCAATAGGACCAGCACCTGTGATTAATACGTCTTCACCTACTAAGTCAAACGACAACGCTGTGTGTACTGCATTACCGAATGGGTCAAAGATTGATGCTAGTTCATCAGGAATGTTATCTGGAATTTTAAATGCGTTGAAAGCTGGGATCACAAGGTATTCAGCAAATGCACCTTCGCGGTTAACACCTACGCCTGTTGTATTACGACATAAATGAACACGACCAGCGCGACAGTTACGACAGTGACCACAGGTAATATGGCCTTCGCCAGAAACACGGTCACCCACTTGGAAACCACGTACTTCCTGACCCATATCAACCACTTCACCTACATACTCGTGACCAACAACCATTGGCGTAGGAATTGTATTTTGTGCCCACTCATCCCATTTATAAATATGGACATCTGTTCCACAAATTGCTGTTTTGCGGATTTTAATAAGCAGATCGTTATGGCCAACTTCAGGTTTTGGCGCATCAGTCATCCAGATCCCTGGTTCTGCTTTTAATTTAGATAATGCTTTCATGATTTACACTCAATTAAACAAAACCGAAGCAAAAGCTTCGGTTTAGGAAATAAAATTAGATAACACCCATTTCTTTACCAATACGGGTAAAGGCAGCAATAGCGGTATCTAATTGCTCTTTTGTATGCGCCGCAGAAATTTGCGTACGAATACGTGCTTGGCCTTTTGGTACTACAGGGAATGAGAAACCTGTTACGTAAATACCTTCAGCAAGTAATTTGTCAGCCATGGCTGAGGCAACTTTAGCATCGCCTAACATAACAGGGATAATAGCGTGGTCTTTGCCTGCACAGGTAAATCCTGCTGCTTCCATTTGTTCACGGAAATACTTTGCGTTATCCCAAAGCTTAGCGCGTAATTCGCCGCCATTGCTTAGCATCTCAAGTACTTTAATTGATGCAGTAACAATTGATGGTGCAAGTGAGTTTGAGAAAAGGTATGGACGAGAGCGTTGACGTAACCACTCAACAATTTCTTTTTTACCTGAAGTGTAACCGCCTGATGCGCCACCAAGTGCTTTACCAAGGGTACCTGTGATGATATCAACACGGTCAAGTACACCACAATACTCTGGCGTACCTTTACCATTTTCACCAACAAAACCAACCGCATGAGAGTCATCAACCATCACTAATGCATCATATTTATCAGCTAGGTCACAAACCGCTTCAAGGTTACAAATGACGCCGTCCATTGAGAAAACACCGTCAGTAGCGATTAGCTTAGTTTTAGCACCCGCTTCATCAGCAGCAATAAGTTGCTTTTCAAGGTCGCTCATGTCGTTATTTGCATAGCGGAAACGCTTTGCTTTACAAAGACGCACACCATCAATGATCGAAGCATGGTTTAGGGCGTCTGAGATGATTGCATCATCTGGGCCTAAGATTGTTTCAAATAAACCTGCGTTTGCATCAAAACATGATGAGTAAAGAATAGTGTCTTCGGTTTCTAAGAACTCAGAGATCTTTTGCTCTAAAGTTTTATGAATATCTTGAGTACCACAAATAAAGCGTACAGACGCAACACCAAAACCATGATCGTCAAGGCCTTGTTGAGCTGCTTTAATTAACTCTGGGCTATTTGCTAAGCCAAGGTAGTTATTAGCACAAAAGTTAATGACCTTATCACCAGAGGCAACTTCAATTTGAGCCTGTTGCTGTGACGTGATAACACGCTCGCTTTTGTATAAGCCTTCAGCTTTCACTTCATCAATTTGCTGCTGCAACTGATTAAAAAACGCAGATGCTCTCATCTGTAATCTCCACATATTCTTGTATCTAACCAGAAATGATTAGCATGACATTAAATTTTGCGCCTATTGTAAAAGCTTAGCCGAACAATTGCACTGTTTGCAGTTCGTCGCAGACCGTAAGGGTTGCGAAATAAACTGGTCTTACCTGCTAAGACTGTAAAATTAAAGCAGGTAACTCAGCTAAAGACTCGCAGACTACATCGGCGTGTTGTTCTGTTGACTCGGCATAACTTTGCCCTGAGCGAACTAAAACACGGGTCGCGATATTAGCTCTTTCAGCGGCAATAAGGTCGCCAAGTTTATCGCCAACCATAATGCTGTGTGATGGATCGATTTGATGCTCATCAATGGCTTGTAAAAGCATACCTGGGGCAGGCTTGCGACAATTACATTCTTGCAAATAGGCAGGCTCTGCTTTGCTTGGATGATGCGGACAAAAATAGACATCAAGAATAGTAACGCCGTTACTTAAAAACTCGCCCTTCATCCACTCAGTGAGGTTGTAAAAATCTTGCTCTGAATAATAACCACGGCCAATACCTGACTGGTTAGTTACCACCACAATTTTATAACCGGCATCAGAGAAGGCTTTGCACGCCTCAAATACACCAGGTACAAATTCAAACTCTTCTGGTTTGTATACATAGCCATGATCAATATTGACCACACCATCACGGTCTAAAAATAAAACTTTGCTCATTACAATTGCTCTTTATCTACCACGTGGTCAAACATCGAAATCACCTTTTCAACACTTATTTGCGCCATTAAATCAGCCCCTTTAACGCGTGTTCCCCAAGGTAGCTCTTGCGCTGTTTTGCCTGTTTGCTCACGTAAATTTTGGTGATAAACCTCAACAACATAATCTTGGTATAAATAAGGCCCTGTGCGTTTTGGGTTTGAGTGGGCATACAAACCAATAACAGGCGTTTCTACCGTTACCGCCATATGTGCAGGCCCAGTATCAGGAGCTAACACTAACGCCGCACGTTTCAAAACACATAACAGTTCTTTTAGTTGAGTTTTCCCTACTAAGTTAAGCACAGGTGCCGAACTCTGCGCGATAATTTGCTCGGCAAGTTCAATCTCTAAAGGGGTTGGGCCGCCAGTAATAACCACCGAAAAGCCTTGTTGATGAGCATGTTCAGCAAGTGCAGCATAACGCTCAGGTAACCAATTACGCTCTTTTTTACTTGCCGCAGGCGAGATAACAAAAATACGCCCGGCTAAACGCTCTTCACCTAATAGCGCATCGGCTGCTTGTTGGTGCTGCTCAGTAATTGGCATTTGCCATTGAGGTTTGTAATCAGGCGACCCTATTGCTTGAGCAAAACCTTTAAAGCCTTCTAATACATGCGCCTCTGATTGCGGGGCAATACGCTTATTAATAAACAAGCTATGTAACTCTTTTGAGCGCGCCCAATCAAACCCCACTTTGACTTTTGCCGGAATACAACGGGCTGCTAGATTCGCTCTGAGTGCTACTTGCATATGTAATAACACATCAAATTTACGCCCCTTGAACGTATCTTTTAGTTGCTGATAAGCCTGTTTTCCCTGCTTTTTATCGAACACAACAAACTCAACGCCAGGTAAATCAGCCAGTAACATGGCCTCAACTTTACCAATCACCCAGGTAATTTTTGCCTTCGGATGTGCCTTTTGAATTGCTTGCACTGCTGATACGGCATGACATACATCACCAATAGCCGAAAGCCTTAAAATACAAATATCTGAATAGGAGGTTGATTGAGTCACGTGCGCCCTTAGCTACAGCAAATAATATGCGATCTTAAATTAACTTGATGCTAATGCAAGCACTTATGCGAAAAGCTAAAAATACGGTAAGATAACGCTAATTTTATTTAATCTTGAAGTTGTTATGTTTGAAACTCAGCATCTACAAAACACCACCCTTTTGTGTCACCCAGCTTATAAAGATGAGCTCACGCAACAGTGGTTCGATGCCAATTATTGGCAACAACAAGATAAAATAGTTGGCGCAAAAAAAGGTCGCGCAACAGCATGGTTTTTTAAACATCAACAGCTTACAGGCGTTCTGCGTCACTATTGGCGCGGTGGGTTAGTAGGTAAGTTACTGAGCGATCAGTACCTATATGTTGGTTTAAAACAAACTCGTGTCTATAAAGAGTTTACACTGATGATGCGTTTGCTTGAGCTTGGCCTGAATGTACCTACACCTATTGCGGCAAAAGTGACCACCCGAGGCTTAATCTATCGCGGCGATATCATTACTGAGGCAGTGACAGGCGCAAAAAGTGTGTTAGATATTTTAATCACGCGCCCACTTAGCCAATCTGAGCTAAAAGCGATAGCTGTCACTCTCAGCGAGTTTCACAATCACGGCGTCTATCACGCAGATTTAAACATCAACAATATCTTGTTCGATGATTCAGGGAAGGTGTTTATCATCGACTTTGACCGCGGTGAAATCAAACAGCCACATGCTAGCTGGCAAACAGAGAACATTAAGCGCCTTGCCCGTTCGTTTGCGAAAGAGCAAGGCCGTAACGAAGTGATGCATTGGCAACAAAGTGATTGGCAGTCACTGGTGTGTGACTACCAAGCATTGCTTAAGACTTAATTTTGCTAATTACGTTAGAAGTTGAGCAACCATTAAGAAACTCAAGTACTTCGACTTTTCCGCCATGGCGTAGAACATGATCGGCACCAGCAATTTGGTCAACGGTGTAATCACCGCCTTTAACCAGTACATCAGGGCTAATTTGCTCAATAAGCTTAGCTGGCGTGTCATTTTCTTCAATGCTGCCAAATGGAATAACCCAATCAACTGACGCAAGGGCACTTAATACCATGGCACGTTCATCCAGTGGATTAATTGGTCTTTCTGGACCTTTTAAGCGAGTGATTGATTCATCATTATTTAAGCCAACAACCAGCCTGTCACCTCGTGCTTTAGCCTGTGCTAGGTAGCGCACATGGCCTGCGTGAAGAATGTCAAAACAGCCATTAGTGAACACTATTTTTTCACCATTTTGCTTAGCAAACTCAATGTGCTGAAGCACATCTTCAAAAGGCGTTTGGTAATGCTCGCCGGTTTGCTGTAAATATTGACCAAGCTTACGGCTCAACTCTTCTGGCGACACTGTTGCGGCCCCCAGTTTACTCACCGCAATTCCGGCAGCAAGGTTGGCAATTTCAACTGCATCTTTTGCAGCCATACCCGCACCAAGCATCACTGCAAGCGTCGCGATTACGGTATCGCCGGCGCCAGTAACATCGCTGACTTCAAGTTGTTGGGCTGCAAAATCATGCTTTTCTGCTTGGCTAATTAACGACATGCCCTGCTCTGAGCGCGTTAATAGCATCGCTGCAATACCAGCCTCATTGATTAGATCACGAGCGCTTTGGGTTAAGCTATGCTCAGAATCAGTTTTACCACCAGCAAGTTTAAATTCGTTTAAATTAGGTGTTATATAATCGGCACCTCGGTATAAGCTTAAATCAGATGATTTAGGATCAATAAGAACCGTTTTACCCGCTTTCTTTGCAACCTGAACCATTTGTTGAATTAAGCTCAGTGAGCCTTTGTTATAGTCAGAAAACAACACAAAATCGTAGTCATTTAAAACCAGCTCTAAACGGTTTAATAACAGTTGACTGTGTTGCTCAGTAAAGGCCTCTTCAAGATCAAGACGCACAACTTGTTGATGGCGGCTGATTACTCGCATTTTAGAAATAGTCGGTAAATCGCAAACACTCACTAATTGCGAATCAATTTTTTCTGAACTTAAAATTGTTTCGAGGATTTGCCCACTTTCATCTTCACCAACTAAGCCTAGTAGGCCCACTTTACCATCTAAACGGGCAATATTTTTTGCAACGTTTGCTGCACCACCGGCTTTGTCTTCAAACTTACTGACTTTTACAACAGGTACAGGGGCTTCAGGCGAAATACGACCTGAGTCGCCATGCCAGTATCTATCTAGCATGACATCACCAACGACTAAAATACGCGCCTTTGAAAGGTTTTTTAGTAACGCTAAATCCATTACTTTTGCTCCGCTACAACCATATCGATGGCTTCGCATAACCAATGCCCGATAAACATGTGCGCCTCTTGGATACGCGCGGTTTCATCATTTTTAATAATAATAGGTAGCTTAGCGATATCTTTTACCTTACCACCATCTCGACCTGTTAATGCCACAGTAAAGGCGCCGATTTCATTTGCCGCTGCCAGTGCTAGGTTGATGTTAGGGCTAGTACCTGAGGTGGTTAAACCAATCACCAAATCTTCAGGTTTACATAACGCCTGCACTTGTCGCTCAAATACAGTATCAAAATGATAGTCGTTACTGTGAGCGGTTAAAATTGAGGTGTCTGTTGTTAATGCGATAGAAGCAAGTGGGCCGCGCTCCAATTTATAACGCACAACAAACTCTGCAGCTAAATGCTGCGCATCAGCCGCGCTACCACCATTACCAAACCAAATAACCTTACCACCTGCTTGCAAAGCACTGTGGCAAGCTTCAAGTAGTTGCATTACTTCAGGATGGTAGGTTTCCATCGTTTCAAACAACATTTGATGACGATTTAAACTTTCGAGGTAGCTTGCCGCTACAGAATCAAGATTAGACATAAATATTCCTTAAAAGTATTAACGGCTTGCTTACCAAAAATAGGCAACAGATAACCAAGTATAGTTATCGCCAAATACATCTTCACCATAGGTAAGAGTTGTCTCTAATGTATGCTCGTCTAATTGACAAGTGTTACTTAATTGAAGTTCAATAGCATCATCATATTCGTAGTTAAAACCGGCGCTAAAGTTACTTTCATTGCTAATACTTGTTAATTTGGCTTTCCAAAAGGAGCTTAGAGACTCAGAGAAAGTAAACTCTAATACATTTACTTCCGATGGTGTACTATCGCCGAATAAACGCTGATCTGCAGCAAAGTGGCCAATAACATAACCATTCACAGTATTACCAAAGGTCGGGTAAATGTAATTTTTATACCAGAAACTATGCATACTAGTATGCTCAAAACGCAATGATACATTATTTGTTAACCTAGGAAGGAAAAGACCTAAACTATATGCAATATTCCCAAACTGGTAATTCTGGTGCTCTTTTGTATCTTCTCCACCATACTCAAAATAGAGCTCAGTTGGTAAACCCCAATCAAATTTTAATGTACTTGTAACCGATGCTATTTGGTCACCAAGCTCATTATCTGCCCCACCAGCTAAATCTCCATTATCATTTCCGGCGGGATCAAAAAATGCATCAAATACATCACCAGCATCTACTTTACGAGGCCCACCGCCAAATTGCATCATACGATTGATACCAATTTTCCAACCTTCAAGAGGCTCAATACTAAAATGCGTTCCTGCAAGCTTTGGTGTACCACTATGAAGTTCACCTTGATAAAGAATACCATTATCAACATGTTCTAACTCTGAATAATACAATTCAAAATCAAAATTCCACCAGTTATGGGCAGGCTTTACCATGCCAATCGAAATAGAGGGTGCAGTTTTAGCGTTGGTAGAAATGATTTGCGCAGAGTGCTTAAAGGGCGAGAACCAGTGTTCTTTATAACCAAGATTTAACTGCAAATCTTCACCGGCAAAACTGATAAACGAATTGTAATTTACAAACTTATTTTCTTTAGCTCGATAATCAACACCAACTTGTACTAGCGTATAATCATTGGCACGCCAAATACCTTCGAAAAAGCCTTGTCCCCACTCATCAGAGCTGAGTCCGCGTTGATTAGCAATTTTCTTTGAATTATCTGTATCCACTTGTAATTTTACACCGACACGAGTCACTGCATCATTACTTTGATAGGGTTTGATTTTAAAGCGAATAGCGGCTGCTAACTCAGGCTTTTCCTTTTCAAGCACCAAAAGCGCTTTCTCAACTTCTGCTAAACGATAGGGTTTAGTCATAGGTGTGCCAAAGGTTAGTGCAAACAAAGTATCTAATTGATGATCTAGCTGTGCATCCATGCCAATAGGTAAGTAGGGGGTTGGTGTTGCAAATAAAGGCATTGAGCAACAAAAAAAAGCACCAATTACCGAGGCTTTTATCATTTTAAATTTCATAACTGCTTCGTTGATTTCTTAAGTAACCGAAATATTACCAAATAACCCAGAGCGAAACACTTAAAACTCTTTAAGATAACCGTTTTTAACATTTTATATTTAGATCGCGTATGTTCCACGCTATCATAACGTTTTACCCATTTAGGCTAAGCAATGGCGCGCATTTTATACTCTTTACTTTTATACCTACTAAGTCCACTGGTTGTTTTTTACCTGTATGTTTTACGTGGCAAAAAGAATAAGGGTTACCGTGAGCATTTTGCTGAGCGCTTTGGCTTTTCGAACTTATCTCATCACGATGTTGTTTTTCATTGTGCCTCTGTAGGGGAAGTGTTAGCGGCAACCCCGCTTATTAAGGCTGTTCAATCAGAAAATCCAGCGCTTACTATTTTAGTAACCTGTAATACCCCAACAGGTCGCGAGCAAATAAAAAATAACTTTAAAGATGCGGTTAGCTGTAGTTATTTACCGATTGATTTTTTCTTCGCTACCAATCGATTTTTAAAACGTATCAAGCCAAAGGTACTGTGTATTTTAGAAACTGAGCTTTGGCCAAACCTTATGGCGCAAAGCAACAATTACGGCACAAAAGTACTTGTTTTAAATGCCCGACTTTCAGCTAAATCACAGCAAGGCTACCAAAAGGTAATGCCTTTAACTAAGGTGATAATGCGGTCAATTAGCGACTTGGCCAGTCATAATCAAGATGATGCCAAACGTTTTATTGAACTTGGTTTAAAACCTGAAAAGGCACGCGTATTTGGCTCAATTAAATTTGATATCACGCCTACAGAAGAGCAATTAAATAAAGTTTCAGTACTAAAAAAACAGTATAACAACGAGCGCTTTATCTGGGTTGCAGGCTCCACTCACCCTGTTGAACATGAGCTTATTTTAACTGCTCATGAAAAGCTGTTAAAAGCGTTACCCCACGCACTTTTGATTATTGCTCCACGTCACCCAGAGCAATTTGATAAAGTCGCTGAAGTTTTAAAAAGCTCAAATTTGAGCTTTAGCCGTCGCAGTGAAGATAACTATAACAACCAACAAGTTGTGTTAGCTGACACGTTAGGTGAGTTAAAATGCTTATATGGTGTGGCAAACATCAGCTATGTTGGTGGTAGTTTAATCGAGCGAGGCGGCCATAATCCGTTAGAGTCAGCAGCGTTTTCTGTTGGCGTATTAGCAGGTCCTCATACCTATAACTTTGACCATATTTATCCTGAGCTGATTAGTGCTCAAGGAGCTAAAACCGTTACCGATGAAAATCACCTTGCTGACACACTTATCGCTTTGAGTACTGATGTACAAAAGACGATTAAGCTCGGTCAACAAGCTGCGAAATGCGTTGCTAACAATCAAGGCGCTATCAGTAAAACGGTTAATTTAATTGAGCTTTACTTAGAAAAGTAAGATAGAAAAGTAAAATAGAATAGAGAAATAATGTGACTTCAAAGCAAGCGATGAATCGCCCAGAAATACAAATGCGCGAATGGGTATCAAGCGTAATCGTAAAATACAATTTCTGCCCGTTTGCCCGTAAAGAAGTTGAAAGCAATTGCATTCATTATCAAATCAGTCAGTCTATTACGCTTGATGATGCAGTAATGGATATGCTTGAGCAATGTAGCGCGTTAGACCAACAAGCAGAGCGCGAAACCACTTTATTAATGTTTGAGCAAGGCTTTAAGGATTTTGAAGAGTTCTTAGATTTAGTCGATTTAGCCAATGCGCTTTTAGCTGCGCAAGGCTATGAAGGTAAGTATCAAATAGCCAACTTTCATCCTGACTATGTGTTTGCTGATAGCGATGACAGCGACGCTGCAAACTATACGAATCGTGCACCTTACCCAACACTGCATTTGATCCGTGAAGCCAGCATGAGCGAAGCGTTAGACAGCTACGATGAACCCGAATCGATCCCAGAGCACAACATTAAACTAGCAAGACGCAAAGGCATCGACTTTTGGCAGCAGCTGCTGCAAAACTGCATCGATAAGCGCTAACACCTACCGGCGTTTAATAGATAAAAAGCCAGCAATGCTGGCTTTTTATTTTTTATAGCTATTAAATTTAGTGAGTTATTTTTTTACCCACTCACCGTTCACTTCAATGTAGTGACCCGGCTTAGTTTTTTCGATAGTTTTAGCCGCAGCAAGGGCTTCAACTTGTGCTAACGAAAGGTTGTTCTTTTTCGCAAGTTTTAAATATTGCTCTTTACGCTTTGCATTAATTTCGTCAACGACCGCTTTTGCTTCGCTGTTATTAACCACTAAACCTAAATAGCCTGAGCTGTCTTCACCCACTAAACCTTGGCTCTTTGCATCATCAAGGCTGATAGCCCAAGCAGAGAAAGATAAACAAACAGCACTGATCAAGGTGATCACATTTAGTTTTTTAAGTTGTAATTTACGCATGTGTGCTCCTTAGAATAATTCGCTGTCATCACTGAATAAGGTATCAAGTTCTTTATCCACTTTTACGCGGATCTCATGGTCAACTTTTACATTTAAGTTGATTGTAATCGGCTCTTTTGCTGCCACCTCAACACGGTGAGTACAGGCACTCAGCATGCCTACCGCCGTCAGCATTACTAACCACTTAGCCATCATTGCTTCCTTTTTTTGCATACTCTTTCTCAACTTTTTGAGTAATTTCATCACTTAAACGCAGCGCTCTAAGCAAGGTAAATACATTCTCTTCATGGTTATAATTAAAGTTCACTGCTTGCTGCTGCGCTTCATTATAACCCTCTAAATTAACACCTAAATGTAACCAACCATCTGGTTTGAGGTTAACACTGCTACGTAGTTTTTTAATATCTAAATTCTCAAGTAAACTCAGCGTTGTGCTCAGCTCCTGTTGCTGCGCTTTTACAGCTTCAAAACCTGCATTATTAGTAATCAGTAATTTACCATCACCTTGATTAACTAGCTGCCCTTGCTTTACCTCTATGCCCTGTTTGCTTATAACAACAGGTAAGGTGCCTGCTAAGCGCCCGCTTAAGCTAATGCCAGACTCAGCATCAAGGGTGACCAATTTGCTGGCATCAATATTTTCAAACTTAACAGTCGCGGTTTGGTTATCACTGAGTGGGCAGTACTTATTTACCACAAATGCGCCGCCCATAACCTGACCAGTTAAATTAGCTGCGCAAGGCTGATTAGCCGTTACCTGCAACTGACCTTGTATATTTTTGACCACGGCACCAGCGCGCAGTTCATTGAGTGTAAATTTAGTCGCTGCAATATTAAGCTGGCCTGAATTAAACGTGCCGTTCAAATTCACTGCAAAATCATTCGCTAGATAATCATTATAAAGCGCACTAAGTTTATCTATCTGCAAATTGCCCTGTGCTTGTTGAAGATTTACATCCCCTTTTATATTGCCCGAAACGACTCCGTCGGTGACTGTAGCAAGCGGCTCAAACTGAGCAATTATTGGGTTAAGTTTGGATACTGCTTGCTCTGGTATCACCAACTCAAATGGATGCGCAACCTCAGACATATGATGACTGACAAGCGCTTCAAAGCCATCTGCAAATACATGATGCGTTGCCTGCAAGGCGCGGCTTTGAAGAGCCTTTGACACAACAGACAACTTATTTAAGCTAAGCTCTGCTGTTGATAATTTGGCGGCAGTGGTTTTGGCATCAATATCAGCAAATAATTCCCCCACACTGAGGTCTGTACTAAGGGTTAGCTCATTACTTATTTTTACTGCATTCATATCATCATAATTTAATGATTTAACCTTGCTATTGGCTTTAACAACGAGGTGCTGCTGGGCATTATACTCAGCGTCAATCGCGCTGCTAAAATCAGCTAACTGTGCACCTGATATTAGCGCATTTTTAGCACTGATATTGGTATTCAGTTTAGCTGTAGGACTAGTAAATAACTCATCGATATCTAGCTTTCCTTTAGCCCCAATACCCTCAACCAGAGCACCGTCAGCCTGAAAATCTAAAAATGCTGGTAATGACTCCACCGACAGTTGAAAATCAGCGCTAACGCTGCTTTCATGCAAATGCGCATTGAGTTTAAGCTCATCTATATCTTTACTATTAAAATCAATGCTAACTTGGCTATTAAGTGATGCGAGCGGCTCCAGCAAAGAAAGGCTCGTATTACTGACTGTCACCTCACTTTGCCCTTCTGTAGCTTGCAGCTTTACAGTTGGGATTGATAGCAGCTCACCTTCTACACTGACTGGTTTTTCAATGTGTAACTGCCAAGTAAGCGGTAACTGCGCTTCAATAAATGATTGATGCTGTTGATCTGCTATGGTGTTTAAGCAATCTCGGTTTGCGCTAAGCTGATTTTGTAAAGCTGATAAATCCGCGTATAAGTGCTGTTGATTTAATTGATACTTAGCACTCATTTGCCCTTCACTGGCAAAACCTAATTCGCACTCCTTTATTGCATGCTGATAACTTGCATTAATTGAGCTTTCAATTGCAACTGTAATTCCATCAAACTTAATCTGTGACTGAGTGGTAAAATGGCTGCTTGTTGGCAATGTTACGAACCGCTCAGCCACTTGCTCATCAAACGTGATGTTGGCTTTGACTTCATAATTAGATATTACAACGTCAGCATTGAGATCCCGCGAAATCGTAAAATGATTTAGGCGCTTTTCTTGTATCTCCAGCCTAACAGGGGTGTCGGTAAACGGTGAGACTACATCAAGTTGCTCAATTCGAATTAGCGGCCTTTGCTCGGGTAATACCAAGGCAAGCTTTTTAAATTCAGTTTTTGAAGCGTCAGGTTGTTGATTATTAGTCTGATTGCTAATTATAAGATTGGCTCGAGAAACACTAACCTGTTGCTTGTTAGCAAGGATGTCAGCTAACTCTATTTGCTGCCCTTGATAAGTTAAGCATAATTTCTCAATATTCAAATCAAGCTGGCGAGTTAATGACCAATCAATGCAGTGAAGCTCGGCGCCATTTTTACTGAGCATAGGCGTTAAATACCACGATGTCAGTGGTAATCTGAAAAGATACGCCAACAACACCATGCTTAGCACGATACCTAGCAACCCAACACACGCACGCTTAAAACTCAAAAAACTCTCCTTGCTTCTCGCTTCTCGCTTCTCGCTTCTCGCTTCTCGCTTCTCAGATCATTATAAACAAAAAGGCCACACATGATAGTGCAGCCTTTTTAGTTTAAACGGTTTGTATGAACCTAGCTTGTATAGCTAGGCACATAATTAAGTTCTAGCCAACGTTTTTACGAGCGTTGCGGAACATACGCATCCATGGGCTATCCTCAGTCCACTCATCTGGGTGCCATGAGTTAGCAACAGTACGGAATACACGCTCTGGGTGCGGCATCATAACCGTTGCACGGCCATCAGTTGAGGTAATACCTGTGATACCTTCTGGCGAGCCATTCGGGTTAGCTGGGTATTGCGTTGTTGGGTTACCGTAGTTATCAACAAACTTCACTGCCACAGTACCTGATTCAAGCGCTGCTTTAACTGCATCACCGTTTGCGAACTCAGCATGACCTTCACCGTGAGAAACAGCGATAGGCATACGTGAACCTGCCATACCGTTAAAGAATACCGATGGGTTTTCTTGTACTTCTACAAGGCTAAAGCGAGCTTCAAAACGCTCTGACTTATTCGTTACGAAACGAGGCCAGTGCTCAGTGCCCGGGATCAATTCTTTCAATGTTGAAAGCATTTGACAGCCATTACACACACCTAAGCTGAATGTATCTTCGCGGTGGAAGAAGCTTTGGAACTGCTCACGCGCCATCTCATTAAATAAGATTGACTTAGCCCAGCCTTCACCTGCACCTAATACGTCACCGTAAGAGAAACCACCACATGCCACTAAGCCTTTAAATTGCTCAAGTGTTAAACGACCTTCAAGAATGTCGCTCATGTGCACGTCAACCGCAGCAAAACCTGCACGGTTAAATGCCGCAGCCATTTCTAAGTGAGAGTTAACGCCTTGCTCACGTAGAATCGCCATTTTCGGCTTCGCACCTGTTGCAATGTAAGGCGCTGCAACATCTTCGTTTAAGTCAAAGTTTAGTTTTACATTAAGACCAGGGTCTTTTGCGTCAAACTTAGCGTCAAACTCTTGCTTAGCACACTCAGGGTTATCGCGACGTGCTTGCATTTGGTAAGTTGTTTCTGCCCACATAGTACGAAGCTCAGTACGCGTGTGGTTAAGAACCACATCATCACCACGAGTGAATACCACACGATCATCAGCGTTTAGTGCGCCAATTTCATGGCTGATAGCTGCTAAGCCATGGTCTGCAAGAACGGCTTTAACTGCGTCTAAGTCAGCGTTTGCCACTTGGATAACCGCACCTAGCTCTTCATTGTAAAGCGCTTCGATGTCTGAACCTGTTAAGCCAGCAAGGTCAACAGTAACACCCGTGTGACCAGCAAATGCCATTTCAGCAACCGTAGTGAATAAACCACCGTCTGAACGGTCATGGTAAGCAAGTAGCTTGTTATCAGCAACAAGCGCTTGCATTGCTTCGTAGAAGCCTTTTAATAATACAGGGTTATCAACGTCAGGCGTTACATCCCCTAGTTGCTTATAAACCTGTGCAAGGCTTGATGCGCCCATACGGTTTTGACCCGCACCTAAATCAACTAATAATAGTGATGACTCACCTTTATCAGTACGTAGCTGTGGCGTTACGGTTTTACGCACATCTTCAACACGACCAAAGGCAGTAATGATCAATGATAATGGTGCAGTAACCGATTTTTGCTCGCCGTTTTCATCCCATTGAGTTTTCATCGACATTGAGTCTTTACCCACAGGAATAGTTAAACCGAGCGCCGGACAAAGCTCTTCACCTACCGCTTTTACAGCTTCGTAAAGACCCGCATCTTCGCCTGGGTGGCCTGCTGCAGCCATCCAGTTTGCAGATAGCTTGATATTTTCAAGGCCACCAATGTTCGCACACGCGATGTTCGTTAGTGACTCAGCCACAGCTAAACGAGCAGAAGCACCGTAGTTTAAAAGTGCAGCTGGTGTACGTTCACCTAATGACATTGCTTCACCGTGGTAAGTATCAAACGCAGCGGCTGTTACCGCACAGTTTGCTACTGGCACCTGCCAAGGACCTACCATTTGGTCACGCGCAACTAAACCCGTTACCGTACGGTCACCAATGGTGATTAAGAATGTTTTCTCAGCAATCGTTGGTAAGCGTAATAAACGCTGTGCAGCGTCTGCAGCATCAATGTTAGCAACGTCTAATGGTTGAGATTGCGCTTTTTTCGATTCAACTTCACGATGCATTTTTGGTGCTTTACCAAGTAAAACATCAAGCGGAAGATCAACTGGGTTGTTACCGAAGTGGCTATCTTCAACCGTTAAGTGACGCTCTTCTGTTGCTTCACCAATAACAGCGTATTCTGCACGCTCACGTTTACAGATTGCTTCGAAGCGCGCGAAGTCTTCTGCTGCAACAGCTAATACGTAACGCTCTTGAGATTCGTTACACCAAATTTCGTGTGGTGCCATACCCGGCTCATCGTTTGGAATGTCACGAAGTTGGAATTTACCACCACGACCACCGTCGTCTACAAGCTCAGGGAATGCGTTTGAAAGACCACCTGCACCCACATCGTGGATGAAAGCGATTGGGTTTGCATCACCTAGCTGCCAACATTTATCGATAACTTCCTGACAACGACGTTCCATTTCTGGGTTTTCACGCTGTACCGATGCAAAGTCTAAGTCTTCGTTTGATTGACCTGAAGTCATACTAGACGCAGCACCACCACCAAGACCGATGTTCATTGCCGGACCACCTAGTGCAATTAGCTTAGCACCTACAGGGATTTCACCTTTTTGAACATGTTCAGAACGAATGTTACCTAAACCACCGGCAAGCATGATTGGCTTGTGGTAACCACGTACTTCTTCACCGTTATGGCTTGATACTTTCTCTTCGTATGTACGGAAGTAACCAAGTAAGTTAGGGCGACCAAACTCGTTATTGAATGCCGCGCCACCTAATGGACCTTCAGTCATGATATCAAGTGCATTAACGATACGACCAGGCTTACCGAAGTCTGTTTCCCATGGCTGCTCGTAACCAGGAATACGTAGGTTAGATACAGTGAAGCCAACTAAACCAGCTTTAGGTTTAGAGCCGCGGCCTGTTGCACCTTCATCACGGATCTCACCACCAGAACCTGTTGATGCACCTGAGAATGGCGCAATCGCTGTTGGGTGGTTGTGAGTTTCAACTTTCATCAAGATTTCGATGTTTTCTTGATGGTACGCGTACTCACCTTCAACATTAGGGAAGAAACGACCTGCTAACGACCCCTTCATTACCGCTGCGTTATCTTTATATGCAGATAGTACGTTTTCAGGGTTTTGCTCGTAAGTGTTTTTGATCATTTTGAACAATGATTTTGGCTGTTCGATGCCATCAATTGTCCAATCGGCGTTAAAGATTTTGTGACGACAATGCTCAGAGTTTGCTTGCGCAAACATGAATAATTCGATGTCGTTCGGGTTACGCCCTAACTTTTGGAAGTTTTCTACCAAGTAATCAATTTCGTCATCTGCAAGCGCAAAACCTTGCTCAACGTTTGCTTTAGCAAGCGCTTCACGGCCACCACCTAAAATGTCAACTGATGACATTGGACGCGGCTCATCGTGACGGAATAATTTAGCTGCATCAGCCATATCCGCGTGCGTTGCTTCAGTCATACGGTCATGTAATAACGCTGCAACTTCAGCTGTTTGCTCAACTGATAAATTACCTTCTACGTAGTATGCAATACCACGCTCAACACGGTGAACTTGGCTTAAGCCACAGTTATGTGCGATGTCAGTTGCTTTTGATGCCCAAGGCGAGATAGTACCTGGACGCGGCGTTACAAGAATTAACGTGCCAGCAGGGGTATGCTCAGCAATTGTTGGACCATAAGTAAGCAGTTTTTCCAGCTTGGTTTGCTCATCAGCTGAAAGCTCGGCTGTAAGATCAGCAAAATGCATGAACTCAGCATAAACGTCAGTGACTGGAAGTTGTGCCTGTTGGCAACGCGCTAAAATTTTCTGAACTCTAAAATCGGAAAGTGCTGGTGCACCACGAAGGATCAACATAGGTATTTTCATCCGGGGTTAGGGATTGAACGATATTTTAGGCGCATATTATAGTGCAAATAACGTCTAGATTTAACTCAAAATTACGCTTTTATTTAAATAATCTTCATAACCGCTTTTATGGTTGCAGCAATTAACTATCTTAGTCGTCCTTATTTCTTCGCAGGTTCTTGTTCTGTATGACTTATCTGCTAGCAGCCTTGTTATAGTTATTAATTTTTAAATAGATAACTAAAACTATTCGCCAAGTGACGTGGCTTAGAAGTTTTGTTATAACACTAAGGTAATGGTTTAAGGGGCATTTATAATCTATGCAAAAGTTACTCGCTATTTTTAGTTTAGTGCTCATGTTATGTGCGTGTGATATGCAACAGCAACCGTCGCAACTTGCTCATATCAAGGCACAGAACAAAATTAGAGTAGGCACATTAGCTGGCGCGAGTAACTACTATCAGGCTCCACAAGGTGTGCAAGGCTTTGAATATGAGCTTGCCCAAGAGTTTGCTGACTATGTTGGTGTAGAGCTCGAGATGGTGCCCTTTTTTAATCTATCCGATATGTTCGCACGCTTAGAAAGTGGCGATTTAGATATTATAGCTTCAGGTCTTACCTATAATACGATTCGGGCAGAGCATTATCGATTTGGCCCAACCTACCGAACAATTAGCCAAAAATTAGTTTATAAACAAGGCCGTACTCGCCCTCGAGAGTTTGAGGATTTAACCGGTAATCTCACTGTTTTAGCCAAAAGCAGCCACTCGTTGGCACTACAGCAATTAAAACAATTGCATCCTGAACTTAGCTGGAACGAAACAGAAGACATGGATGAAGAAGAGCTTCTGCAAGCAGTTATCGACGGTGAAATTGATTACACCCTAGCAGATTCACACACCTTATCGCTGTTTCGCCGCTATCACCCAAATTTGAGTATCGGCTTTTCGGTTACCCGTAACGACCCTATCGCTTGGTTACTAAGAAAAGATGGTGACGACTCTTTATATGCCTTGATGGTGCCATTTTTTGGCGACGTTAAGAAAAGCAACCAGCTTTATGTGTTAGAAGAAAAATACTTCGGCCATGTTCGTCAGTTTAACTATGTGAACACGCTTGCTTATATCGAAGCAATAAAAGACACCTTACCTAAATACCAACCTTGGTTTGAGCAATACGCAGGTAACATAGACTGGCGATTACTGGCAGCTTTGAGTTATCAAGAATCAATGTGGAACCCAAGGGCTAAGTCACCAACCGGTGTACGTGGCATAATGATGCTAACCCAAGCAACAGCAAAACAGGTCGGCGTAACAAATCGACTAGAGCCTGAGCAAAATATTAAAGGCGGTGCGCAGTATCTTGCCAAAGTGATTTCTTGGATCCCTGAACGCATTCCGCAGCCCGACAGAACCTGGTTTGCCTTAGCCTCTTACAATGTTGGCTGGGGACACGTCAACGACGCACGCATTATTACCGAGCAAGAAGGTGCAAGCCCAGATAAATGGGCTGATGTTAAAAAGCGCTTACCGCTTTTAATTAAAAAGCGCTACTATCGAAAAACCAAATATGGTTATGCCCGTGGCGATGTTGCAGTAAAGTACGTTGATAATATCCGTCGCTATTACGACGCACTGGTTTGGCTTGATGAAAATGATGCGATTGCTAACCCAAGCGAAAAAGAACAAAGCACTGAAGAAGCTCAACCTGAAGCGCAAGCAAGCGAGCCAAAGCCAAATGACAACACGCAACAAACCAACTCAGAGCAGCAAGAATTAGAAAACAACTAACCTCAAGCACCGAAATCTGTTTACTTGTCATCAAATGATCATTATCTTTTATTAGAAATGGAATGGACCATGCCATGCTTTACTCTCACTTAAGGAGCACTCATGTTAAAAAGAAGACGTACGTCACATAAGTTCAAGCGTAATGTTATTTACTCAACGGCGACCCGCCGTCGTATCATGCTACGTAATACACACAAAAAAGTTATTTGGCGTCGCCGCTTATTTGCGATGCAGTTAATGGAAGCACAAGTTCCTGCAACGCCGGTTGTATAACTAGGCGTTGCGAGCAGCCTGCTTTGCCGCCTTTTTCTCTTCTCTACGACGCTTAAAAAACGCAGATATCACCGCCCCACACTGCTCACTCATAACATCGCCGGTTACTTCAACTTGATGATTAAGCCTAGGCTCTTGCAGCAGATTCATAATTGATCCTGCCGATCCCGTTTTGGCATCTTTAGCACCAAATACCAATCGCTTAATGCGGCTATGTACCAACAGGCCTGCGCACATAGAACAAGGTTCTAACGTTACATACAGGGTGCAATCGATTAATCGGTAGTTATTAAGTACTTTACCTGCTTCGCGGATTGCCATCATTTCAGCATGAGCGGATGGGTCGTTATCGATAATTGAGCGGTTATAACCATAGGAGATCAGTTGATTGTCTTTTACCAGCACAGCACCAACCGGAATTTCATTAATCGCAGCCGCTTCATTAGCGTAGTTTAATGCTTTTTCCATCCAATATTGGTCGCTAAATTGTTCGCTCATATATCACACAAATCTTGTAAAACTGTGAGTAATTATACCTAGTTAGTGAAAAATGTCGGCAATAAATACTGCTACACTTAAAAATTAACGCAAAATTTAGTGGCTTTTTCATGGCTCAATGGACCCATATTGCGCTATAATCTCGCGCTTTTTTTATTTAGCTTACAACACGGGTAGCAAATGAAATTTCCTGGACGCCGCAGGCATAAACATTATTTTCCGGTGGAAGCCAAAGATCCACTGACGAATCAACTTAACTCAACCGACCGACTACAACGTAGTTATATTACGGGTATCGACCAAATTGTGGTAGATATTGAAGCGAAAGTTGATCAAGCTTTCCTAGATGAATTTCAATTGCGCCGTGGCATGTCGCAAGTGATCGATAACGATATTACCAACGCGCTATACGACAGACTAAAACTCGACAATATGATCGATTATGAGTTTGCCGGTGGTACGGTAGGTAACACCATGCACAACTACTCTACCCTAGCTGACGACCGATCAGTACTGTTAGGGGTAATGAGTGAAAATATCAAAATCGGCAGCTATGCATACCGTTTTTTATGTAACACCTCTAGCCGCGTTGACCTTGACTACCTTCAGCCTGTAGATGGCCCAATTGGTCGTTGTTTTACCTTAATTGACGAGACCGGTGAGCGTACCTTCGCAATCAGCGCGGGGCTTATGAACCACCTGCGCCCTGAATCAATCGATCAAGCACTTATTGAGAATTCATCAGCACTGGTTATCAGCGCATACCTAATGCGTACTCAAGGTGATGAAACCATGACAGAAGCCACCATGCAGGCAGTAAAATATGCCAATGATGCAGGTGTCCCTGTGGTTTTAACCCTTGGCACTAAGTTCCTAATTGAACAAGACCCTGCTTGGTGGGCTGACTTTGTAAAAGAGCATGTTGATATTCTTGCTATGAATGAAGAAGAAGGCCTTGCGATTACTGGCTTTGAAGATCCGCTTCTAGCTGCCGACAAAGCGCTAGATTGGACTGATTTAGTTATTTGTACGGCTGGCGAAAAAGGCTTATTTATGGCCGGTTACGTAGACGACTCATTCAAGCGTGAAACAGAATACCCGCTATTACCAGGCGCGATTGCTGACTTTAACCGTTATGAATTTTCGCGCGCAATGCGTAAAGACGACTGCCAAAACCCTATTCGTGCGTACAGCCATACAGCACCGTTTATGGGCGGCCCAGATAGTATTAAAAATACCAATGGTGCGGGCGACTGTGCGCTAGCTGCGGTACTGCATGACTTATCAGCAAACGTTTACCACAAACTTAATGTGGCAAACTCAGCGAAGCATCAGCAACCTGCTATGACCTACTCATCGCTTGCACAAATTAGTAAATACGCTAACCGTGCAAGTTATGAAGTACTTGTTCAGCACTCGCCACGTTTATCTCGTGGCTTACCTGAACGTGAAGATTGTTTAGAGCAAGTTTACTGGGATCAGTAACAGCAACTAAAAAATCGAAATATCCAGTTTCTGGGATAAACGCTCAAGAGCCGCTATCCCAGCTACTGAGTTACCATACGAGTTAAGTCTTGGCGCCCACACAGCCACAGTAAATTGATTCGGTAACACAGCTAATATAGTACCAGATACCCCTGACTTACCCGGCATACCAACACGGTAGCCAAAATCCCCAGCAGCATCGTATAAACCACTGGTAAACAGTAACGAGTTTAACTGCTTATTTTGCCTTGCACTGAGCACTTCTTGGCCATTGGCATCTTTACCTTGGTTTGCTAAGTAATTGTAGGCTTTTGCTAATTCTACGCAGTTTAACTCTATGGCACAAAAGTTGAAGTAAGCCCATAACACATCATCAACTTCATTATTAAAGTTGCCGAATGACTTCATTAGATGCCCCATCGCGGCGTTGCGATGACGAAACTCATATTCAGAATTTGCCACTTTCTTATCAATAACAACCTGAGCATTTCCTGATAACTGGCGAAACGACTCAAGCATAGAGTGCATCGGCGCAGATAAACGACTATATAACGCGTCACAGGTGACAATCGCGCCGGCATTAATAAATGGGTTGCGTGGTATGCCCTGTTCAAACTCAAGCTGTGTAAGTGAGTTAAAAGCGGTGCCTGAAGGCTCTTTACCGACTCGTTGCCACAGCTCATCACCATAACGCTGAAGTGCTAAAGTTAAGGTCATTACTTTCGAAACAGATTGAATTGTAAAACGTGCACTACAATCACCCGCGCAATAGGTTTGCCCATCTACTGTATGAATAGCAATGGCAAACTGGTTTGGCTCAACCTCTGCAAGCGCAGGAATATAATCAGCAACCTTACCTTGGCTCAGTAATGGTTGAACTTCTTTTGTGATTTCATCTAATACATGTTGATAATCAATCTGTGACATACCGCGTCCTTTAAAACAAAAAGCCCCGCATTTGCGAGGCTTTGTAGTCTACTAAAGATGGTTTGCTATAGCGATTGCTATTAGCTCATCGCTGATTGCAGTTTTTTCATTGCTGTTTTTTCTAGCTGGCGAACACGCTCTGCTGAAACGTTATATTTCTCAGCAAGCTCTTGTAATGTCGCTTTATCGTCAGCTAACCAACGTGCACTTACGATGTCTTGAGAACGTTCATCAAGGGTTTTTAAGGCGCTGAATAAACGTGCATGAGACTGTTCTTGCCATTGCTGCTCTTCGATATCATCAGCAAGGTCAGCACTGCCATCTGTTAAATACTGTACTGGCGAGTATGTGCTTGTCGGTGCGTCGTCATTGTCGTCGCCCGTTAAGTCAAAGCCCATATCTTGGCCACTCATACGTGATTCCATCTCACGTACTTCTTTTTCACTTACACCTAGCTCATTAGCAACTGTGCTAACCTCAGCTTGGTTAAACCAACCTAAACGCTTTTTGTTTTTACGTAGGTTGAAGAATAATTTACGTTGCGCTTTTGTAGTTGCAACTTTCACGATACGCCAGTTTTTAAGTACGTATTCATGAATTTCAGCTTTGATCCAGTGTACTGCGAATGAAACTAAGCGAACACCTACACTTGGGTCGAAACGTTTTACCGCTTTCATCAGACCGATGTTACCTTCCTGAATTAAATCAGCTTGCGGTAAGCCGTAACCTGAATAGCTTTTCGCAATATGAGCAACAAAGCGTAGATGCGACATAATGAGTTGCTTCGCAGCTTCAAGATCACCTTCTTCCTGAAGACGTGTCGCCAACTGCTTTTCTTTCTCTGCATCAAGCATAGGAATAGTGCTAACCGCTTGAAGGTAGCCGTCCATACTTGCGCTCTGTTGACCTGCAGTAAGTGCCATTGCGTATAAATCTTTACTCATTTTTCACCTCAGTGATAAACATTTGAAACCATCTTAGCACTCTTTAAGCGAGAGTGCTAACTTCAATTAAAAACTTTTTTAAAGTTCAAATCAAGTGGTTTTTGTATCTATTTTTAGTCTACGCTAACACGCTGAATAAGCGATGAATTCTAGCTTGGAGTGATATTTTGATAAATTAACAGCGACTACTTTTTATAGCTAAAAGAGCAGTGTAACAACGAATTGTTACACTTTATCGGGTTCAATTTCTTTTATGTAGCGGTTAACTGATAGGTAAGAACCAACAAATCCTAAGCCTGTTGCAAGAGCGACTAAAATGCCAAACTCTGTGAGAGTTAAACCAATTAAGTCAAAGCTGGTTTCATAAACACCCGCCACATCACTTACAGCAGCACCAAGCCACCACATCATTAATGCTACACAAATAAAAGAGAATAAACCGCCAATAATACCATACCAAATACCTGTCCATAAAAATGGTGCATGAATAAAGGTATTTGTCGCCCCAACTAACTTCATCACTTGAATTTCATCTTTCTTATCCATGATTGATAAGCGGATAGTATTACCAATGATCAGGGTGACGGAGGTTAATAATAGTAGAGCAATGGTGATCACGCTTTCTTTTAATAAACTTAAAAGTGCATTTAATCGCTCAAGCCAAGCAATATCGAGTTTACCAAAATCAACTTCTCTTTCGCCTTCAAGCTTTTGCAGTAATTGTTTTGCCGTATTTGGCTGACGGTATCGTGCTGTCGGCGTAACAATAACAACATCAGGTAACGGGTTCGCATCTAAATATTCAAGTGCTTGGCCAAATCCTGATACTTGTTTAAATTCAGTGAGGGCATCGCCTTTTGATATAAACTCCACTTTATCTACTTCAGGGTAGAGTGCTAAACGCTTAACAAGGGTTTGCGTTTGCTGTTCGCTCATAGTTTCTTTTACGAACAACGAGATCTCTGCGGCATCTTCAAAGCCACTGCTCACTTGCGAGACATTTTTAACCACTAAATAAAGCGTCGCTGGCAGTGTTAAGCTTAACCCCAATACCGCAATGGTCATCAATGAGGCTAAAGGCGTTCGCCACATTTCACCGAGGCTGTGCACACCTTGGCGAATAAGATTAATAAAGAAGAAATAAGGCGCTGCTAAAAATGACTTCTTCTGACGTTCGTTTTGGCTGTTGCGGCTTTTAAACAATAAACTCATAGTGCCCCCTCAGCTAACGGATCGTCAATCATACGGCCATCTTTAAGTGTTAGACTGCGATAACGCATACGCGCAATTAAGCCAATATCATGGGTTGCAATCAGCACGGTTGTACCATGATTATTAAAGTCTTCGAATAAACGTAAAATGTCCATCGAAAGTTCAGGGTCTAAGTTACCAGTTGGTTCATCGGCTAATAGGATTGGCGGTGAATTAACGATAGCGCGAGCAATACCAACACGCTGCTGCTCACCACCTGATAAGGTTGCTGGATTACACTTAGCTTTATCAAGTAACCCGACTTTATCAAGCGCACCGTGAACACGTTTAGCTATTTGCTTATGGTGCGTACCTTCAATGATTAAAGGTAAGGCAACATTATCAAACACTGAGTAACGTTCTAGTAAGCGGTGATTCTGAAAGATGATACCAATATCGCGGCGCACATAAGGGATCTGGCGCGATTTAACAGCATTTAAATCAACACCATTAATAAGCACCTGCCCGGCTGATGGACGCTCCATCAAGCTGATAAGCTTCAATAATGTACTTTTACCTGCCCCACTGTGCCCGGTTAAAAAGGCCAGTTCACCAGGCTTAATATGAAAGCTGACTTTTTCAAGGGCACGATGGCCACCTGGATATGTTTTACTGACTTGCTGAAAATTTATCATTTTAGTTAT
Organism: Pseudoalteromonas sp. UCD-33C; assembly: GCF_001306895.1. Taxonomy (NCBI): domain Bacteria; kingdom Pseudomonadati; phylum Pseudomonadota; class Gammaproteobacteria; order Alteromonadales; family Pseudoalteromonadaceae; genus Pseudoalteromonas; species Pseudoalteromonas sp. UCD-33C. Next base: position 452,721 of record NZ_LJTB01000001.1, read on the forward strand.
CAATCATCTTGCAGCGAAAAAGGGAGCAAGCTCCCTTTAGTTAATTATGCGTCATCCTCGTCTTGGCTAAATAGTGCATCAATAAAGTCACCACTATTAAAGGTACGTAAATCATCAATACCTTCACCAACACCAATGTAACGAATTGGGATATTAAATTTATCTGCAACGGCGAAAATCACACCACCTTTAGCGGTACCATCTAGTTTAGATAAAGTAATGCCCGTTAAACCAACACATTCATTAAATAATTTAACTTGGCTAATTGCATTTTGACCTGTACCTGCATCAATAGTTAGCATAACTTCATGCGGCGCATCTGGGTCAATTTTCTTCATTACACGGGCAATTTTTTCAAGCTCTTGCATTAGGTTATCTTTATTTTGCAAGCGACCTGCTGTATCAGCGATTAACACATCAGCATTACGAGCCTTTGCAGCCTGAAATGCATCAAATACCACTGACGCACTGTCTGCACCTGTATGCTGAGCAATCACTGGGATGCTATTACGCTCACCCCATACTTGCAGCTGCTCAACCGCTGCAGCGCGGAACGTATCTCCGGCAGCAAGCATCACTGACTTACCTTCGCTTTGGAACTGCTTAGCTAATTTACCAATCGTGGTGGTTTTACCTACACCATTTACACCCACCATTAAGATAACAAATGGCTTTTTGTCACCACTTACAACCAGCGGCTGCTCGGCGGTTTTAAGCATACTAGCCATTTCTTGCTTCATTAACTCATATAAAGCATCGCCATCTTTTAATTGCTTACGATCAGCGGCATCGGTTAGGTTATCAATCAACTTCATTGTTGTATCAACACCTAAATCGGCTGTTAGTAATTGTGTTTCTAGTTCTTCAAATAACTCATCGTCAATTTTCTTACCACTAAAAATAGACGCAAAGCCTGAACCAATATTAACGCGAGTTTTTAATAGACCTTTTTTAAGGCGTGCGAAGAAACCTTCTTTCTTTGGTTTTTCAGCAGCGGCTTGAGCAGCTTTCTCTTGCTCTAAACGCTCAGCTTCTGCTTGTTCTTCAGCAATGCGTTCTTGCTCTAAGCGCTCCGCTTCTGCCTTCTCTGCAGCAATGCGTTCTTGTTCTAAACGCTCCGCTTCTGCCTTTTCTGCAGCAATGCGTTCTTGCTCTAAACGATCCGCCTCTGCTTTCTCTGCAGCAATACGTTCTTGCTCTAGACGATCCGCTTCTGCTTTTTCTGCAGCAATACGTTCTTGTTCTAAACGATCCGCCTCTGCTTTCTCTGCAGCAATACGTTCTTGCTCTAGACGATCCGCTTCTGCTTTTTCTGCAGCAATGCGTTCTTGTTCTAAGCGCTCCGCTTCTGCCTTCTCTGCAGCAATGCGTTCTTGCTCTAAACGTTCCGATTCTGCCTTTTCTGCAGCAATGCGTTCTTGCTCTAGACGTTCTGCCTCGGCCTTCTGCGCAGCAACTTGCTCGGCTTCACGCTGTGCCAGTTCTGCTGCAGCACGCTCTTGCTCTAATTTCATTGCTGCTTCTTGCTCAGCAAGACGAGCTTGTTGTTCTTGACGTTGTTGTTCTGCCGCCTGCTGTTCTTGAGCTAAACGTTCAGCTTCTGCTTGTTCTGCCGCAATGCGTTCTTGCTCTAAACGTTCAGCTTCTGCTTGTTCTGCCGCAATGCGTTCTTGCTCTAAACGTTCTGCTTCTGCCTTTTCTGCAGCAACACGTTCTTGCTCTAAACGCTCAGCTTCTGCTTTTTCTGCCGCAATGCGTTCTTGCTCTAAACGTTCCGCTTCTGCCTTCTCTGCAGCAACACGCTCTTGTTCTAAACGCTCCGCCTCAGCCTTTTCAGCAGCGATACGCTCTTGTTCTAAACGTTCAGCTTCTGCTTTTTCAGCAGCGATACGCTCTTGCTCTAAACGTTCAGCCTCTGCCTTTTCTGCAGCGATTCGCTCTTGCTCTAAACGCTCCGCTTCTGCTTTTTCAGCAGCGATACGCTCTTGTTCTAAACGTTCAGCTTCAGCCTTTTCGGCTTCAATTCGCTGTTGTTCTTCTATTTGCTTCTGGTTATCAGCCTCTTTTGCTGCTTGCTCTGCTTGTTGCTTATCTGATTTGCCAAAACCAAACCAAGACAGGAATTTACTTTTTTTTGCCATACTTGCTAATAACCACTTATAAAAATCTGATAAACTTACATGAATAATAGTTTGGTGACAGTTCAGCTTTTTAGCCAAACATAAACAGGTACCATCTATCGCTAAGGTCGCAATACTATCACTTTTAGCGCAGTAGAAAAATGACACGCTAGCTATTGCATACAATATTATCTGAGCTAGTGGTCAGTTACCAATGATTAGTGAGTTAAATGAGAAAAAAATCAACAGCTAACCGCCAAGCAAAAGCAGCGAACAATAAATCAGCAAATGGATTTATTCGTATTATTAGTGGGCAATTTCGCGGTAGAAAATTACCCGTAAAAGATGTGCAAGGCTTGCGCCCAACCACAGACCGAATAAAAGAAACTGTATTTAACTGGCTAATGCAAGATACCCGAGGCGCAGCGGTACTCGATTGCTTTGCCGGTTCCGGCGGTTTAGGTTTTGAGGCGTTATCGCGCTTTGCTGATCATGCTGTGTTTTTCGAACTAGATAAAGGTGCCGCTAGCCAACTAAAAGAAAACATTAGCACCCTTAAATTGGATAATGCCGTCGTAAAACAAGGCAATAGCCTTTCATTATTAGAACAAAACATGCAAAACGAGCAATTTGATCTAATTTTTGTTGACCCGCCATTTCGACAAAACTTGGCTGAAAAAAGTTGTTTTTTACTCGAAAAAAATAGCTGGTTATCTGCCCAAGCACTTATATATGTTGAGGTCGAAAGCGAACTAAGCGACTTAGACACCCCAGATAACTGGATGCTTTTAAAAGAAAAAACTGCCGGACAAGTGATTTGTCGGCTATATCAACGCGAGACAAATTAACTCTGTTTTGCAAACCTAGTTTCTGTTAATATTATTCTTTACATGTGGTGTTGCTTCGGATTACAATACCGCACCATTTTTGAACCACTTGGTCGTTATTCGATCAACTTGAGCAACGCTCATTATTTAGGTAGGTGAATTTTTAATGCCAGTAATTAAAGTAAGAGAGAACGAACCGTTTGACGTAGCACTTCGTCGCTTCAAGCGTTCATGTGAAAAAGCAGGTATCCTTTCAGAAGTTCGTCGTCGCGAGCACTATGAAAAACCAACAGCTGAGCGTAAGCGTAAAAAAGCTGCTGCAGTAAAGCGTCACATGAAGAAGCTTTCTCGCGATAACGCACGTCGCGTTAAATTATACTAATCAGTATTTGGTCTTGTATAAATGAGCCTTTTATTAACGCTAAAAGATGCGCAAAAAGATGCGATGAAGGCAAAAGACAAAGAACGTCTTAAACCTATCCGCATGGTACTTGCTGCAATCAAGCAACGTGAAATTGATGAGCAAATTACGCTTGACGACGACGGTATTACCGCTGTTTTAGTAAAGCTTGTTAAGCAACGTCGCGATTCTTACACCCAGTACATTGATGCGGGTCGTGAAGATTTAGCTGAAATTGAAGCCAGTGAGATTAAAGCACTTGAAGAATTCTTACCTCAACAATTGAGTGAAGAAGAAATCATTGCTCTTATTGACTCGGCTATAGCTGATACAAATGCAGCGGGTATGCAAGACATGGGTAAGGTAATGGGAGTTATCAAAAGCAAAGCTGAAGGTCGTGCCGATTTAGGTAAGATTTCTGGCTTAATCAAGCAACGATTAACTGCCTAACCCCCACATACAGATGTATGATTCAAGCAAACCGAGCCTAGTGCTCGGTTTCTTGCTTTTAGTCTTTCATAAACACAGTAATTGTGTTCAAATCTTATTTTACAACGCATAGATAGCGCAGGAAAATACAACAGCTATGGCCGGAAAGATCCCTCGACAGTTTATTGATGATTTACTCGCTCGCACAGATATTGTTGAGTTAATTGATTCGAGAGTTGGCCTTAAAAAAGCAGGTAAAGACTACCAAGCTTGTTGCCCATTCCATAACGAAAAATCACCTTCATTTACCGTTTCTCAAGATAAACAGTTTTACCACTGCTTTGGTTGTGGTGCCAATGGCAATGCAATTTCGTTTGTCATGGAATATGACAAATTAGAGTTCGTTGATGCTATTGAAGAATTAGCGAGTATGCTCAATTTAGACGTACCTCGCGAACAAGGCACAAGTTCCGGCCCGCAACGCACTGCAGAACAAAAGCGCTCCGATTACGATTTAATGTTACATGCTGCTCGCTTTTATCAGCATCAGTTAAAGCATCATGCCAACTCAAAAACGGTTATCGACTATATCAAAGGTCGTGGTTTAAGCGGTGAAACAGCGAAAAAATTCATGATTGGTTATGCGCCAAGTGAATGGGAAGCGCTATGCCAGCAACTTGGCCGCAACAAAGAGCAAAAAGAGCAGCTTGTAGAACTAAAACTAGCCTCTGAAAAGTCGCCTGGTCGCCAATTTGACTTCTTCCGTGATCGACTCATGTTCCCTATTCGCGATAAACGCGGTCGGGTGATTGCCTTTGGTGGCCGTGTTATGCAAGCGGATCAAGGTCCTAAATACCTTAACTCACCAGAAACCCGTATTTTCCATAAAGGCTTTGAGCTTTATGGTTTATACGAAGCCAAGCAAGCACATAAAAAACTTGAACATATTTTAATTGTTGAAGGGTATATGGATGTTGTTGCTTTAGCTGAGCAAGGCATCGAATATGCCGTTGCCGCCCTTGGCACAGCAACGACCGCAGAACATATGCACACTTTATTTAGAACCACAGATAAAGTGATTTGCTGCTACGACGGTGACCGTGCAGGTCGCGATGCAGCTTGGCGTGCACTAGAAAATGCACTGCCTTATCTTGGTGATGGTAAGTCGTTAAAGTTTGTGTTTTTACCAGATGGTGAAGACCCTGATTCACTGGTACAAAAAGAAGGTAAAGACGCTTTTGAAGCTAGGTTAAGCGAAGCGGATGATTTTACTAAGGTGCTGTTTAATAAGCTCAGCCAAGAGATAGACCTTACTCAAGACGCAGGTAAAGCAAAGCTCCTTAGTGATGCCCTGCCACTAATTGAAAAAATCCCTAGTGATTTTTACCAAGAAAATATTTTGGAACATCTTGGCCGTTTAATTGGTCGAACAAGAGAGCAGTTAAATAATCGCGTTAAGTCGCCAAAGCAACAGCATGCGATTGAGCGTAAATTTAAAATAACACCAATGCGTCAAGCGATTGGTATTTTATTGCAACACCCAAATTTGGCGACCAGCATTGCTTATATGCCAGAATTAGCTGAGATGAAAATAGCCGGTATTGAGTTATTTTTACGCATTCAGCACTTAGCACTAGAACGTGAAGGTATCACGACGGCGCAAATTTTAGAGTCATTTAGGGATGGCGCTGAATATGACGCGTTAGTGAAACTAGCAACTTGGCAGCACCAAATAAATGACGATCGTTTAGAGACGGTTTTTAAAAATACTTTTAAATTTATTGAAGACCAGTGTTTAAATTATCGACTAGAGACCCTATTAATAAAAGACAAGACCCAAGGCTTAAGCAGCGAAGAAAGGCTAGAATGCCACTTACTGACGCAAGCGTTAAAAGGCAGCAACAGCTAGTCAGAATTGAATAATGCTGTTATACTGTGCTATTCACTGCGTCTAGTTAGTTTTCGTGTCGCTTAATTAGTAAGCGAGCTGGCGCCTGTTGTATCAACTTTCAGAGTGGAAGAATAAATCTCTATGGATCCAACTCCTCAGTCACAATTAAAGCTTCTGATTCAAAAAGGTAAAGAGCAAGGTTATTTAACTTTTGCAGAAGTTAATGATCACCTTCCACAAGACATTATCGACTCAGATCAGGTAGAAGATATCATTAGCATGATTAATGATATGGGTATCAAGGTAAGTGAAAACGCACCTGATGCCGATGAATTAATGATGCAAGAAACAACGACAGACGAAGACGCAGCAGAAGCCGCGGCAGCTGCACTTGCGACTGTAGAAAAAGAGATCGGTCGAACAACTGACCCTGTACGTATGTATATGCGTGAAATGGGTACTGTTGAACTTCTTACGCGTGAAGGCGAAATCGTTATCGCTAAGCGTATTGAGGAAGGTATTAACCAGGTACAGATTTCAGTTGCTGAATACCCTGAAGCAATTACTTATCTACTAGAGCAATGGGACAAGTTCGAAGCAGAAGAAATGCGCTTAAGCGACATTATCTCTGGTTTCTTTGATCCTAATAATGAAGAAGAATCACAAATCTCTGCAACACACATCGGTTCTGAGTTAAACGAAGAGCAACTCGACGAAGAAGACGACGAAGACGATGATGAAGATGACGACAGTGATGACGATGATGATAGCGATGGCGACACAGGTCCAGATCCTGAAGAAGCTCGTATTCACTTCGAAAACTTACGTGAGCTTTATAACAAAGCACGCGAAACGTTCGAAGAAAAAGGTCGCTCGCACCCGGATTCACTTGAAGCTATTGCAGAAATAGGCGAACTATTTAAAACCTTTAAATTAGTGCCAAAACAGTTTGACCGCATGGTTAACAACATGCGTGAAATGATGGACCGCGTTCGTGTACAAGAACGTATCATCATGAAACAAGCTGTACAAATTGCTAAGTTACCGAAAAAGAGCTTTATCAAGCACTTTGCTAACAACGAAACAGACACAAGCTGGATTGACCTTGAGATTGCTGCAAACGAGAAATACTCAGTAGCACTTGAAACAGTTAAACCAGAAATCATTCGTTGCATCAGCAAACTAAGTGCAATTGAAGAAAGCACAGGCCTTAGCATCGAACGAATTAAAGATATCAACCGCCGCATGAGTATTGGTGAAGCGAAAGCTCGCCGTGCGAAGAAAGAAATGGTTGAAGCGAACTTACGTCTTGTAATTTCAATTGCGAAAAAATACACCAACCGTGGTTTACAGTTCTTAGACCTTATCCAAGAAGGTAATATTGGTCTAATGAAAGCGGTTGATAAGTTCGAATACCGCCGTGGTTATAAGTTTTCTACTTATGCAACATGGTGGATCCGTCAAGCAATCACGCGTTCGATTGCTGACCAAGCACGTACCATCCGTATTCCTGTGCACATGATTGAGACGATCAACAAATTAAACCGTATCTCTCGTCAAATGCTACAAGAGATGGGTCGTGAGCCGAGCCCAGAAGAATTAGCTGAGCGTATGTTAATGCCTGAAGACAAGATCCGTAAGGTACTTAAAATCGCTAAAGAGCCAATTTCAATGGAAACACCAATCGGTGATGATGAAGATTCGCACTTAGGTGACTTCATTGAAGATACCACTATCGACTCACCTATTGATTCTGCAACCATGGAATCACTACGTGGCGCAACAAACGATGTACTAGCGGGCTTAACAGCACGTGAAGCTAAAGTACTACGTATGCGTTTCGGTATCGACATGAACACTGACCATACATTAGAAGAAGTAGGTAAACAATTTGACGTAACACGTGAGCGTATTCGTCAAATCGAAGCGAAAGCGTTACGTAAATTACGTCACCCTTCTCGCTCTGACTTACTGAAAAGCTTCTTAGATGCTAAGTAATTTAGTATCGCGTTATTAACTAAAAGGCCGCTGTTGCGGCCTTTTTTCTATTCGAGAGATATTCATGGCTTGGATCCAAATTCGCATCAACGCAAATGCAGACAACGCAGAATTAATCAGCGACTTACTCATGGACACTGGCAGTGCGTCAGTCACCTATGTTGATGCCAAAGATACCCCTATTTATGAGCCAAAACTTGGTACTGTGCAGTTATGGGCTGATACCACTGTGATTGGCCTGTATGACGCTAACCATGATATGGACAGCGTAGTAGCAACATTAAATGCTGAAGCAACACTCGCCGATAAGCTCGTTTATAAAATTGAACAGCTTGAAGATAAAGATTGGGAACGTGAATGGATGGATAACTTCCACCCTATTCAATTCGGTGAGCGCTTATGGATCTGCCCAAGCTGGCGCGATATTCCAGATCCTGATGCGGTTAATGTATTACTCGACCCAGGCCTTGCGTTTGGTACAGGTACCCATGCAACGACTGCGCTTTGTTTAAAATGGCTAGAAAGCCAAGATTTAACAGGTAAAACTGTGGTCGACTTTGGTTGTGGCTCAGGTATTTTAGGAATTGCTGCGATCAAACTCGGCGCTGAACGTATGATCGGTATCGATATAGATCCTCAAGCTATTGAAGCAAGCCGCGATAATGCAAAACGTAATGGCGTTGCAGATAAACTTGAAGTGTATTTACCTGAAGATCAGCCAGAATTTACAGCCGATATTGTGGTTGCAAACATCTTAGCTCAACCACTTCGCGAACTACATGAAGTGATTTTAGGCCTTTTAAAACCGAATGGTAAAATTGCTATGTCAGGTATTTTAGAAGAACAAGCTCAGTCTGTAGCCGATGTTTACGCCCCGTTTTTAGCACTTGATGACGTGGCTGTTGAGGGTGAATGGACCCGAGTAAGCGGCATCAAGAAAGCCTAAATAGCACTAGAGTATTTACTCAAACATAATAGGTAAAGCCAGTATTTAACAGGCTTTACCTTATTTTTACAGTTAGTAGTTTCTCACTTTTTTGTGAGTAAAAATTTTTCTGTTCAAATAACAAACAAATCAACCTACCCGTCAAACTGTTATCAAAAGTCAATACGAAAAGGGCAAAAAAAAGTCACTTTTGTTCAATTTATAGCCTTTGATTTTTGCTAAAAAAGCCGTAAACTTAGCGCCCCTTGAAAAGAGGCCAATTGAATAACAGTGCGTATCGGTTCATACCAACTTGAGAACAATGTAATTGTCGCGCCAATGGCAGGCATTACAGACAGACCATTTAGACAACTTTGCCGTCGCTTAGGTGCGGGCCTTGCTGTTTCTGAAATGCTCTCGTCAAACCCGAAAGTATGGAAAACCGAAAAATCGATGAACCGTATGGATCACAGCGGTGAATCGGGAATTCGTTCGGTGCAAATCGCCGGAGCCGATCCTGAGCTTATGGCACAGGCAGCACAATTCAATGTCAGCAATGGTGCACAGATCATAGATATCAATATGGGGTGCCCAGCTAAAAAAGTGAATAAGAAACTCGCAGGCTCAGCCTTATTACAGTTTCCTGAATTAGTACAAGAGATACTCGATGCCGTTGTTAATGCTGTCGATGTCCCTGTCACTTTAAAAATCCGTACCGGATGGGATCAGGATAACCGTAATGGTGTCGAGATTGCGAGAATAGCTGAACGTTATGGCATTGCCTCACTGGCAGTACACGGGCGAACGCGCGCATGTATGTATAAAGGTGAAGCAGAGTACGCCACAATTAGGGATATTAAACGTTCAGTGTCTATCCCTGTCGTTGCCAATGGTGATATTACTTCACCAGAAAAAGCAAAGCAGGTTTTGGATTATACGGGTGCAGATGCCATTATGATTGGTCGAGCCGCCCAAGGTCGCCCTTGGATTTTTAGGGAGATAGACCACTATTTGCGAACTGGAGAACATTTGCCAGCACCTGAAATTTCAGAAGTGCGCAGCATTTTGATGGAGCATTTAGACAATCTTCATCAGTTTTACGGGGAGCCAATGGGAGCGCGTATCGCTCGAAAGCATGTATCTTGGTATTTGCAAACCCATGACAGTGACGGTCAGTTTAGGCGAGTATTTAATGCGTTAGATAACCCACAGGCACAAGTCGACGCATTAGAAGAATACTTTAAAACACTAGCAGCTAACTAAGAAAGAAAGAGACATATAACGATGTTCGAACAAAACGTGACTTCTCCATTTATCACAAACCCTCATGTACAGTCACACGAGAAACCACAGCCGTTGCGTGATGCAGTGAAAAAAGCTGTTCATCACTACTTAAAGCAACTTAATGGTCAAGACGTACAAGACGTATACGACCTTGTTCTTTCTGAGCTAGAAGCACCATTACTTGAAGAAGTAATGACGTACACGCGTGGTAACCAAACTCGTGCTGCAATCTTACTAGGTATCAACCGTGGTACTTTACGTAAGAAGCTTAAAAAATACGGCATGAACTAATACTGGTTATATTGGACTCGTAGTAAGCCAGCATATTTTTTTGCTAATAAACGCTTACTAATCCAATACAACTGATATAAAAGTTTTTAATAAAAAGCACCTTAGGGTGCTTTTTTTATAGCTGTTAAAAACTATGCAAAATCCTCACGCTTTAAACGTCGTTTTTTAAAGCAGATTCAGTTAAAATACCGCCTTTCTAAGCTAGCTCAAACATTGAGGTAATCAAAACTACAATGGATACACATCGTCCAATTCGTCGCGCACTATTAAGTGTGTCAGATAAAACCGGTATCGTTGAATTTGCTCGCGCTCTTGAAGCACAAGGCGTGGATATTTTATCAACTGGCGGTACTTGCAAATTACTTGCTGATAACGGCATCAAAGTCACTGAAGTATCTGACCATACTGGTCACCCTGAGATCATGGATGGTCGCGTAAAAACACTTCATCCAAAAATTCACGGCGGCATCTTAGCGCGTCGCGGTCAAGATGAAGACGTAATGGAGGATCACAACATCTCTGCTATCGATATCGTTGTAGTTAACTTATACCCCTTCGCAAACACTGTTGCGAAAGAAGACTGCAGCCTAGAAGATGCGATTGAAAACATTGATATCGGTGGTCCAACTATGGTTCGCGCTGCGGCGAAAAACCATAAAGACGTAACTATCGTAGTTAATGCAAAAGATTACGACCGCGTAATCAGCGAAATGCAAAGCAACAACGGTTCAACAACGTATAAAACACGTTTTGATCTAGCTATTGCTGCTTACGAGCACACAGCTCAGTACGATGGCATGATTGCAAACTACTTCGGAAAAATGGTTCCTGACTACACAGAGGAAGCTGCTGAAGAGACTAAATTCCCACGTACTATCAACATGCAGTTCACTAAAAAGCAAGATATGCGCTACGGTGAGAACTCACACCAAGACGCTGCTTTTTATGTTGAAAACGACCTAACTGAAGCATCTGTTGCGACTGCAGTTCAACTGCAAGGTAAAGCACTTTCTTACAACAACATTGCTGACACTGACGCAGCATTAGAGTGTGTAAAAGAATTCGACGTACCAGCGTGTGTTATCGTAAAACATGCGAACCCTTGTGGTGTGTCAATTGGTGACAACATTCTTGAAGCTTATGATCGCGCATTCAAAACTGACCCTACATCAGCATTTGGTGGCATCATCGCATTCAATAAAGAACTTGATGCAGACACAGCTGAAGCTATTGTTGCTCGTCAATTCGTTGAAGTTATCATTGCACCTAAAGTATCTGAAGCTGCAGCCCAAATCGTATCTGCTAAGCAAAACGTACGTTTATTAGAATGTGGTGAATGGTCTGGTAATGCAACAGGTCACGACATCAAGCGTGTTAATGGCGGTATTCTAGTTCAAGACCGCGACCTAGGCATGGTAACGCAAGGCGACCTTAAAGTTGTATCTAAGCGTCAACCAACTGAGCAAGAATTAAAAGATTTATTATTCTGCTGGAAAGTAGCTAAATTCGTTAAGTCTAACGCAATCGTTTACGCACGTGACGGTATGACTATCGGTGTAGGCGCAGGTCAAATGAGCCGTGTTTATTCAGCGAAAATTGCTGGTATCAAAGCCGCTGATGAAAACCTTGAAGTAAAAGGTTCAGTTATGGCATCGGATGCATTCTTCCCATTCCGTGACGGTATTGATGCAGCAGCAGAGGCTGGCATCACCGCTGTTATTCAACCAGGTGGTTCAATGCGCGATGAAGAAGTTATCGCTGCAGCTGACGAAGCTGGTATGGCAATGGTATTTACAGGTATGCGCCATTTCCGCCACTAATCACATAAAGGGTTAAGCACATAGCTTAACCCTTTTTGTTTGCCACAAATTCACGTATTCTGATTAATAATAATAATTACCCATATAATGAAGGAACAGATGATGAAATTTGCCGTAAAATCGTTACTTGTTGCCAGCCTTGCACTGACATCAGCACAGGCTTTAAGCCATTCTCATGAATCAGCGCTTACACAAGCTGTGCAATCAAGCGAACGTGATGCTAAAAATAGCGCACGTGATAAATATCGCCATCCAGTTGAGACACTTGAGTTCTTTGGCTTTAAGCCAAACATGACAGTTGTTGAAATTGCACCGGGCGGTGGCTGGTATAGCGAAATTCTTGCGCCAGCTGTAAAAGGCCATGGTGTTTACTACGCGGCACATTTCCCTGCTGATTCTGACGTGGGTTATTACCAACGTTCATTAGCTGGTTTTAAGAAAAAGATGAGCGATGACGCACGCTTCAGTGAAGTTAAACTAACTGAATTTGCGCCAATAACACATCTTGATATTGCACCAGCGGGTAGCGCAGATCTTGTCTTAACATTTAGAAATGTACACAACTGGTACATGGGTAAAGATAAAGAAGGCGCGTTAAGTGCGTTTAAAGCATTTTATAAAGCACTTAAACCAGGCGGCACTTTAGGTGTGGTTGAACACCGCCTACCTGAAGCGCGCAGCGACGAAGATCAGAAATCATCAGGTTATATGAAGCAAAGCTATGTAATTGAAATTGCAAAGCAAGCTGGCTTTGAACTAGTGGCAAGCAGTGACATTAATGCAAACCCTCTTGATACAGCGGATCACCCTAAAGGGGTGTGGACACTACCACCACGTTTAGCACTTGACGAAAAAGATGCTGCTAAATATAAAGCGATTGGTGAGAGTGATCGTATGACGCTGAAGTTTAAAAAACCGCTATAAATAGGATTATACGCCATGAATGTACTTGTCATCGGCAGTGGCGGCCGCGAACACGCTCTTGCGTTTAAGGCTGCACAAAATACTAAAGTAAACACCGTTTTCGTTGCTCCTGGTAACGCAGGTACTGCACTAGAGCCAAAACTTGAAAACGTAGCTATCAACGTTGAAGACCTAGCAGGTTTAGTTACTTTTGCTAAAGAAAACAACGTTGAGTTAACTATTGTTGGTCCAGAAGTACCGCTTGTTTTAGGTGTCGTTGATACATTCCGTGAAAACGGTTTAGCTATCTTCGGCCCAACAGCAGGTGCTGCACAGCTAGAAGGCTCTAAGTCATTCACTAAAGACTTCTTAGCACGTCACGACATTCCAACTGCTGACTACCAAACGTTTGAACAAATCGATCCTGCACTTGCTTACCTAAAAGAAAAAGGTGCGCCTATTGTTATTAAAGCTGATGGCTTAGCAGCAGGTAAAGGCGTTATCGTTGCAATGACTGAGCTTGAAGCTGAAGAAGCTATCCGCGATATGCTTGCAGGCAACAGCTTTGGTGAAGCGGGTAGCCGTGTAGTTATCGAAGAGTTCTTAGAAGGCGAAGAAGCCTCTTTCATCGTGATGGTTGATGGCAAAAACGTACTGCCATTCGCAACTAGCCAAGATCACAAACGCGCTTACAACGGTGACCAAGGTCCGAACACTGGCGGCATGGGTGCATACTCACCGGCTCCAGTGGTGACTGATGAAATTCACCAACGCATTATGAACGAAGTGATCAACCCAACGGTTGAAGGTATGGCAAAAGAAGGCCACCCATACACTGGTTTCTTATACGCAGGTTTAATGATCACCGCTGATGGTACGCCAAAAGTAATCGAATACAACTGTCGTTTTGGCGACCCTGAAACACAACCTATGATGCTTCGTCTTAAGTCTGACCTTGTTGAGCTTATCGAAGCGGCTAACCGTGAAGAACTAGATAAAACAGCAATCGAGTTCGACCCGCGTGCAGCAGTCGGTGTTGTATTAGCAGCAAAAGGCTACCCAGATAGCTACCCGAAAGGTGATGTAATCAGCGGCTTGCAAGTTACTTACCCTGAAGGTGAGAAAGTATTCCACGCAGGGACTAAGCAAGACAGCGACAACGTAGTAACAGCTGGCGGTCGTGTACTTTGTGCTACAGCACTTGGCAACACAGTAACCGAAGCGCAACAACGTGCTTATAAACTGGTTGAACAAATCAGCTGGGAAGGCATGGAATATCGTACTGATATCGCTTACCGTGCAATTGCTCGCGAACAGAATTAAGGTCAAACCAGTCTAATTCTGAAAAAAGCGCAGTTTATCTGCGCTTTTTTAATGCTACACTGTTAAGAACATTTGCCTAGATAAAGAACTAATTTTGAATAATAAAGCACTGAAATATAACTTTGTTTCATTTCTTATTCTGACAATTTTGTTTTTTATCATTGCTACCCTAGCTGCACATTTAGCCAGCCCTACCCGCTACACTATAGATAAAACAGCCCCCATCTACAGTAATACAGCTTATCGAATAGATAGTAGTAAAGCGCTGACTCTCGAGCAGTTTTTAGCTGAACCAGACAAACTTAAACAGCGCCCTTTTAAAGATGTAGAGTGGGATTTAGCGGCGCAAGATTATTGGTTAAAGCTTGATTTAGAAAACCGTCAAGCAAAGCCTGTGGAGCTGGCGATTCACTTTGACAACCCTATGGTTGATTATCTTAGCGTTTATCATGTTGATGATAAGGGGCAGCTTATAGATACAACCGAATTGGGTGATAAAGTATCAGGCCTCAGTTTGTTTCAGTACAGTACACCGCACAGCATGCTCACCATGCAGGGCTATGAGCAAACATCACTCGTTATAAAAATTGATACGGTTGGGATTAGCAAAACGCCTATCAATATTTATGGTGAAAAAGAGTTTCAAGATCTACTACGTTCGCAATCAGGAATTTGGGGGATCTTCATTGGTGTACTGATCATGGCAGCCTTGTATAACTTGGTATTATTTTTAGGGATCCGTGACCGCGTCTACCTTATTTATATAGGCTACATCATCTCAGCACTGCTACTTATGGGCTCAGTGCTCGGCTTTGGTTTTTACTTATGGCCGTTATCGTGGCAAATCTTTTTTAATGAGCAAGTGGTCTTCAGTAACTACGCGATTGCATTTTTCACTGTCGCGTTTTGCACCATGTTCTTACGCTACCACAAAGACAATTGCCGCTTATACAAACTCAGTATCAGCTTTTTAGCCTTGCTGTTTAGCCTCAGTCTTATCAGCTTTTTTATGCTGGAATACCATTCTTCAAAAATCTTTTTTGCCATCATGGTGCCGTTATACATTCTATGTATTTGCATGATTTACAAAAAGTTGGTGAGCGGTTTTCGGTGGGCAAAATTTTATGTCATGTCGTGGGTGCCACTGATTGTAGGCGCTGCCATTCAGCCTTTAGAACTAACGGGCTTTATTCCTTATAGCTTTGCAGTTAGGCACATATTTTTAGTCGCCATTCTCTGTGAGATTGTGCTCATGGCAATGGCGTTGGCAGATCGCGTTCGTTATCAACGTGAAAAAGCGCTTTATCATGCAACCCATACCCAACAAACTGAGCTACTCAACCAAGCAATGCTCAAACAAGCCTATATGGCGATTACCTCGGAGCAAAGACTCGCTAATCTTTGTTTAGTGAAAATAGAGCAATTTAATGCCCTAATGAGCATTCTAAAGCCAAGCCAAAGCAGCCAAATAATTATTACTGTTGCCCAATCGCTAGAGCATCAAATAAATAAAAATAGGCAATTTATTAATTTAGAGTCAGCGCTAGATAACAGTCCAAAAGTGGCTGACTTAGGCAATGGTGTACTGGCTTTTATTTCTACCAAAATTCAATCTCAAGCAGAGCTGCACCAAGAACTGAGCAACTTATGCAAACAGCTGCCTAAGCAGTATAAAGTGGCAGGCTTAGACCTGCAGCTTTACTACCGTTATAGCATTACCGAACCGGTGAGTGATGATGGCTTTGATATATGGCTACAACGTGGCTACTTAGGTCTGTCACAAAAACAACAGAACATCGACTTTAATACACCGCATATCGATATGGATGTAAGCCTTGCCGCTGAGTTACAACAAGCAATGCGAAGCAATACCTTAGCCATTTACTTACAGCCCATTATTAATTTACGCAATGGTGCTATCTGTGGCGCAGAGGCATTGTTACGCTGGCCTACAGCGGGTAAATACCTGGACATTGAGCAACTCATTTTATTGGCTGAACGTACTGGTTTAATTAACGAGTTGAGCTTATGGGTGATTGATCAGGCTTGCCTAGCTGCTGCCCAGCTTAATCGACAAGGCTATCGCGAGCATACCATTAGCGTTAATTTAAGTGCCAAGAATCTAGCGATCCCAAAGCTTGTCGAAAAAGTCGAAAACACCATTTTAAAGCATGGCATTACTGCGGATCAGTTAAAATTTGAATTGACTGAATTTGCGCTTATCAAAAACCATGATGAAATGGTCAGCTTTATCAGCGAACTTAATAAACTCGGTAGCAAGGTGGTACTCGATGATTTTGGTACTGGTTACTCGTCGTTGAACTACTTAGTAAATTATTCATTTAGCACGATTAAAGTCGATAAGAGCTTTATTCTGGATTTAGTGAATAACACCACCAACCAAGTAGTGGTAAAAACGGCTATTGATATGGCTCATAACCTTGATATGAATATCACCATCGAAGGCATTGAAGACCAAGAAACAGAAAAAATGCTGATCAAGATGGGCGCAGATCAAGGGCAAGGCTATTATTACAGCAAAGCGGTGCCGATTAATGAGTATCTAAGCTTTATTGCCTCACAATTTAAATAGGCCGTGTTACACTGCCCTTTTTAACATCTTTAGGGGCCATGTAAAGATGCAAGGTACGATCAGAAAATTAAAGTCGACACTGACCTCTCCTGTCGAATATCAATTACCTATCGGTGATGAGCTAGTTTCATTAAATGACTATATTGGTAAGCCGCTCACGCTGACATTCACCGGTAATATTTTTTGCTGTAACTGTGGTAAGAAAACCAAGAAAAGCTACTCTCAAGGCCACTGTTTTGTCTGTATGCGCAAACTGGCTAGCTGTGACATGTGTATCATGAAACCTGAAACGTGCCACTTTGATAAAGGCACCTGTCGTGAGCCACAGTGGGGTGAAGAAAACTGCATGATCCCGCACTACGTATATTTAGCCAACACTTCAGGCCTAAAAGTAGGTATTACCCGCCATACTCAAATTCCTACACGCTGGATTGACCAAGGTGCGACGCAAGCTTTACCTATCTTCAAAGTACAAACCCGTCTTCAATCGGGTTTAGTTGAGGTTGCCTTAGCCGAATTTATTGCTGATAAAACCAATTGGCGAAACATGCTAAAAGGTCAATCTGAAGCGATTGATTTAAAAGCTGCTGCTGCAGAGTTGATCCCACAAATTGATGCTAAGTTAAGTGAACTTGCAGAGCTATTTGGCGCAACAGCCATTGAAAAGCTCGATGAAGATGTAGTTGAGCTAGACTACCCAGTAAGTGAATACCCAAGCAAAATCAGCTCTTTCAATTTTGATAAAGCACCAGAAGTATCAGGTATTTTAAAAGGCATTAAAGGCCAGTACTTAATTTTTGATACTGGCGTCATTAATATTCGTAAGTTCACTTCTTACGAAATTAGCCTAGCTTAGGCACTTTTTTCACTATTGAGATAAAAATCATACCATTGCTGCTTCGTTATTGGGCGGCAAAAGTAATAGCCTTGAATGGTATCGCAGTTAAGTGAACGTAAGTAATTTAACTGCTCTACCTTCTCAACCCCTTCCGCGACAACATGAATACTCAAGCTTTTCGCAAGGCTAATAATCGCCGTAACAATTTCACTATTACCGTATTCATCTGGCACTTTTGCGATAAAGCTGGCATCTATTTTTAATGTATCAATTGGCAGTTTGGTTAAGTAGCTTAAAGCCGAATAGCCCGTTCCAAAGTCATCTAACGTAATATGCACACCTAGCTTTTTAAGCGCGAGTAACTCTTGCTTAGCCTCACTAAAGTGGCTGATAAAACAGCTTTCAGTGAGCTCTACTTCAAGCTTGTGTGGGTCTACATCGTAACGCTCAAGTAAGCGCTCAACATTCGACGCTAATTGCCCCTGACGTAAGTGATTTGCCGAAATATTAATTGCTAAGCGCCCTGCCTCAATACCTTGTTGCTGCCATTTTTCTAACTCTTTACAAGCTTGCTCGATGACCCATAAATCAAGTTTCACAATTAGGCCTAGTTCTTCAGCAAGGGGAATAAATTTAGCGGGTGATATCACCCCAAGGTTTGGCTCATGCCAACGTAAGAGAGCCTCTACCCCTAAAATTTTGCCTGAATTTAACTCCTGCTTAGGTTGGAAATAAAGCTCAAACTCATCGCTTTCTATGGCGTTTTGTAATCGGCTCATCATTGCCAATCGCTCTAAAGAACGTGCATTCATCGCAGGTTTGAATAATTGAAATGAATTACGCCCCACTTCTTTAGCACGGTACATAGCAATATCTGCATGCTTAAGCAGTGTAGCGCTATCTACGCCATCATCAGGGTAAACCGCAGCGCCAATTGAGGCTGTAATCGCAACCACATGCTCGTTAATAGCAAGCGGCATACTCACCTGCTGCAAGACTTGTTCGGCAAAGTTGAGCAGTGTTTCAACCCGATTTACTTCGCATAATAAAACAAACTCATCGCCACCTAAGCGCGCAAGAGTATCCCCTTCAGGTAGAATTGATAAAATACGCTCTGCCACTTGCTGCAATAAGTTATCACCAGCGTCATGCCCTAAGCTGTCGTTAACCTCTTTGAAGCGGTCTAAGTCGATAAACATCACCGCTAATAGATCGTGGTTTCGTTTGGCGCTGCTAAGAGCTATTGAGAGTCTGTCATGAAATAAGCGCCGATTAGGCAGGCCTGTCAGCTCATCGTAATAGGCGAGCTGGGCAATTTTTTCTTCTGCACGTTTGCGCTCTGTAATGTCGCTAAAAATTGCCGCATAAAGCACTTCATCAAAGTTAGGGTCTTTAATCTGGATAATGGTGAGCCACTCTACAAACTCTTCACCATCTTTTTTGCAATTACAGATCTCCCCTTGCCAGACCCCTTCGTATTCAATGGCATGCCACATTTTTTGATAAAACGAACGGCTATGTTTTGTAGAGCTTAAAATATTGGGACGCTTACCGATTACTTCATGCTCAGCAAAGCCGGTCAGTTTAGTAAAAGCAGGGTTAACTTGAATAATAGTGCCGTCTTTACGGGTTAACATAATGCCATCGAGTGAGGCATCAATAATTTTATTTGCTAAAAATAGGTTACGTTGTGACTTTTGCAAAGCAATATCACGCTGCTCTATGGCCCGTTCAAGCTCGCAGCAATAAGCTGACTCAATCTCTGTGATCAAATCAGCAAATGAAATCACCCCGCAAATTTCATCATCTCTGACCACCAAATGACGCACATTACGCTCTGTCATAGTGCGATACGCATCAAATAAACTGCTTTCACAATCAATTTCAATTAACGGGTAGCTAGCATATTGCCAACAAGGATTTAGCCACTCGGTTTGAATGATCAGCTCAACAATATCACGCTGAGTAATAATACCGTGCAGTTCAAGCTCTCGGTTATAAACCAGTACACTATCAAGGCGGCCTGCGCGCATCAGTTGCACAACCTCTTCTATCGGTGTTTGCGCATCAACTATCTCTAGGTCAGTGCGATACTGCTCATGAATAGGTCGAAATTGTAGGTAGTGGTCCAAACCTTGGTTATGCACAATATCCGAAAGGTTTAACATACCTGCAGGCTGATTCTCACTATCCATCACCAATAAATGACGAATGCCATGCTGTTGAAAACGTAGGGTTGCATCACTGACAGAGCATTGATTTGGTACTGTAATAACAGGCGCCGACATGACCTCGTGAATGGCAAGGTTCTTATAGAGCGGGCTGCTGATGTCAATTTTCAAACAATCAGCCTCAGTCCAAATCCCAACAACAGACTGCTCATGCTTGATAAAAATCGCCGTCACATTGTGAACATGCATCAACCTCACCGCATCGACCAAAGGCGTATGCGCAGGACACGATACCAACTTTTGCGAAAAGACATCACTCACCTTTTGATGTCGTCTTGGTTGATTCATAAGTCGACTTTCCTAGTTCTTACATGAATTGGCAATTATAATCATTTCAACCTATGCAACTTTGACACAGGACAATAAATGCACTCATCATTTCCTAAGATTATTTTTTCAGACCATGAAATAGCATTAGTTGAAGACGAAGCCGATATAGAAAGCTTTTTATATGGCTTAAGTGAAGAGCAGCAACATGAAGCGATGCTACTTTTGGCAACAGGGCAGTATGTCAACTTGCAGGGAGAAAGCGTGAAAGCATTAACTGATATAGAGCTTGCTAATAGAGTGACTGAGCACCTAGCACAAGAGGGAGTATGCTGTTTAAGTAAGGTTACTCGGCTTACACCAACGCAAGCCTTTGCGATGCTGGCAGATTAAGGCGCATCCACCAGCGCTTTAATGTGCGCAACGGCACTACGACCTAGAGCTGATAAAGCATAGCCCCCTTCAAGATAAGAGATAATCCCTTTGCAATCTTGCTGCTGACAAAACTCAGCTAATTGCGTGGTTAGCCATGCGTAATCGTCTTCAACAAATTTCAGGCTTGCCATGTCATCTTCAAGGTGAGCATCAAAGCCAGCACTAATAAACAACAGTTCAGGTTTAAATTCATTGAGTTTTGGCAGCCACTGCTCAAGGTAAACAGCTTTTAAGTCATTACCATCACTGGCAATTGGCAGCGGTGAGTTAACTAAAGTCGCGTTATTTTCAACCGCAGTATTTGGGTAAAAAGGGTGTTGAAACAAAGAGCAAAACAACACATTGTCATCATCTAAAAAGATATCTTGCGTGCCATTACCGTGGTGTACATCAAAGTCCAAAATAGCGATACGTTTAACACCTTTGCTTTGCGCGTATTTCACGGCAATGGCTAGGTTATTAAAAACGCAAAAACCTGCAGAAGTGCTACGGTTTGCATGATGCCCTGGCGGTCTAACCGAGCAAAATGCGGCATCCAGTTTATCAGCAAGGATTTCATCAACGGCGAGTAATCCAGCACCAACGGCTCGTTCAATTGCTTTCATTGAATCTGGGCACAGCCATGTATCGCCGTCTAATTCAGCAAGTCCTTCATCGGGAATTGTTTGCTCTACATGGCTTACCAAAGGTTCATCATGAGCACGTAAAAAGTCGTCGCGGCTGGCTTTAGGAGCTTGTAAGTGAGTAATTGCTATATCAACACCACTTGCTAGCAAGCGGTCGGTGATCACATCTAAACGCGCAGGGCATTCGGGGTGATCCTCAATCATTTTATGTTTACGACAAAATGGATGTGAGATAACTGCCGTTCTCATAATACGCTCCTTGAATTATTTTCCCCCAGTATAACAAAGCCACCTAATGGTGGCTTTGCGACTTTGGTTTACTTTTTAGCGCGTAAATCTAAATTCCTAAAGTCAAAACTAAAGTCTGTGACCGCCGTTGAGACAGCGCGCATTTTTGCACTACTCACTCGGTTATCAGGGCTCATTTGAAACTCAATGTAAGCATCTGCCTCAAGTAACTTTTCATCCCACTTAACAATAAATGTATTGCCGGTGTAATGCTCAAGCTGACCTTTCAAACGCTTTGTATGAGTAAAATCAATACGTAGCTGACCATTTAACTCCTCGATTACCACATCACCATACCAGTTATCGTGCAGTGTGCCTGTGTAGTTGATGTTTGGTAGTTTCGCTTGATAATCTGCAGGTGTTTCTGGTTTTGCGTTTGCGTAAGCTTCTTTTTTACCTTCAAAGTGCTTTTTAGCAAGATCTTCAACCCAGTCTTTGTCTTCAAGATCTAATGCATCTTCTAATACTTCGTAAGTCACCGCAGAGAGCGCGCTGAATGCTTGCTGGTTACTCAGAATAACAATACCGAGGTTTTTCTCAGGTAATAATGTCACTTGAGACACCATGCCTAAGATACCACCACCATGGCCTAGCTTTTTAATGCCGTGGAAATCTTCAATGCTCCAGCCTAAACCATAACCTCTAAATTGTTGGTGGTAAGCTTCATAAGCACTTTTTGATGCCATTGACGTAATGTGTGGATGCCACATTTGTTGCTGCTGTTTTTCAGTGAATAACTGCTGGCCATTTGGCATTTTGCCATGAGCAAGCTGCGTGCGAAGCCATTGGCTCATGTCGCTTACGCTTGATGCAATCGCACCAGCGCCACGGAAATCTTCAAGGTAGTTCACAAAAAATGGGTGTAGTTGGCCATCCATTGGAATATGACCCGTCGCCCAGTTTTTATTGCTACTAGGGATACGTGAAAAACCTGCGCGTGAGTTTTTCATATCAAGTGGCTGAAGAATATTTTTCTCGATGTAATCATTCCAGCTCATGCCAGACACACGGGCTACCACCTCACCTGCTGTCACAAACATTAAGTTGTTATAGGCGTATTTACTGCGAAAGCTACTCGCCGGTTTTAAGTATTTTAGCCCTGCGATAATTTCATCAATCGATTTGTCAGTATCTGGCCAAATCATTAAATCGCCTTGCCCTAAACCCAAACCGCTACGGTGGCTTAATAAATCGCGAATGGTCATTTCACGTGTTACATAAGGGTCATACAGACGAAACTCAGGAAGATGATCAATTACTTTGTCATCCCAGCTAAGCTTACCTTCATCAATTAATTTAGCTAACGCTGCTGCGGTAAATGCTTTGGTGTTTGACGCGATACCGAATAAGGTGTCTTTATTTACTTTTTTACCGGTATCAAGGTGAGATACACCAAAACCTTTTGCTAACACGACCTGATCATTTTCAACAATCGCTACAGCCATACCCGGTACGTCAAAACGTGCCATTGACGTTTCGATTACTTTTTCAATTTTTTTAGTATCAATATCGGCATAACTGTAAAACGAACAGCTCGATAACAGCGCCGCTGCAACGGCTAATTTACGAAATATCATAATATCCCTTGGTGATTTTTATTGTTGTGAATAGCGAACTCTTTCGCTGCTCGGGTTTTATCTGGATCATCGCAACTTGGTCTTGCGAGTATTGCTTCACTGTAATGATTTGGTACACCTGCTTCAAGCGCTCCGCGATGAACATGCTGAAGATACCAGTCGAATGGCAGTAAAGACTCATCTAAGGTATTAGCAATATAACAATGGGCAGCAAGTTGCTCGCCATCAATGAGTTCAACGGTGATATCTACACAGTCATAACGCGGCCCTTCGATATCATCAAGAATCGACTTTTCAGCTTCGTTTAACTGATACACAACACCATATACCAAGGCATCTGCCTGATCTGTTTTGCGCACGCTGCACTTTGCAGAGCCGTCGGTACTTACCATATCAAACGTCAGCTCATAGCCCTTTAAAATAGCTGTGCCTACCCGCTTTGCTTCAGGCAGCCTTGCC
Source organism: Pseudoalteromonas sp. UCD-33C (assembly GCF_001306895.1). Lineage (NCBI taxonomy): Bacteria > Pseudomonadati > Pseudomonadota > Gammaproteobacteria > Alteromonadales > Pseudoalteromonadaceae > Pseudoalteromonas > Pseudoalteromonas sp. UCD-33C. Next base: position 476,246 of record NZ_LJTB01000001.1, read on the forward strand.
AGCAATCTGCTCGATGACATATTTGAACCAAATGAAAAGTTATATAGCGTCATACTTACCTCACACAACAACGCGAATAGCTAAGGCAATTAAGATCACGCCAATGCCTCTATCAAACCAGTATCCGCTTTTTAAGAAAAATGCTCGCACTGATGCTTTTGATAACACCAATGATAAAAATGAAAACCACAGCCAAGTCGCCATTGCCATATACACACCATAACCAGCCTGCACTACAACAGGTGTTTCAGGGCTTATTACAAGAGTAAATAACGACATAAAAAACAGTGTTGCTTTGGGATTAAGGGCATTGGTAAAAAAACCGCGTCGAAATGCTTTATACACCGATTCAGGCTCGGCAGGGGCAAGGGTTTGCTGTTTACTATCGCTAGGTTTTGCGCTTCGTAAAGCTTGCACACCCAAGTATGCCAAATAAGCCCCTGCAAGGTATTTTAAAGCCATGAATAAGCTAGGTGACTGGGATAAAATTAATGCCACACCTAATACACAATAAGCAATATGCAGCAAAATAGCCGCACCAACCCCAGCACTGGTCCAAAGCGCATTTTTACGACCTTGTTGAATACTTTGCTTTAGTACAATTGCAAAGTCAGGACCTGGGCTTGCTACCGCAAAAAAGTGAGCTATGGCTATCAATAAAAACTCATCTAAATACTGCACTCAATATTACCCTACTGCTTGTTCATCTAATGCTAATAACAACGGATTTGCACTGTCATTTACCAATGCTTTAATTTGCTTTTGCGCTTTTTTATATTGGCTGCGTAAATGGGGTTTTAAAAACTTCTTCGACTGATTATCCCCTTTAAAATGCGTAACCAACGCATGCATAAATAGCGTTTGTGGCTCAGTCAGCGCTGCTTGGCGATTGGCATAAGGGTTATAACCGCAGCCGCAGCCACCTTTAAATTGATACACCGTATTACTCATCATCACCCCAAAGCCTAAATAGCATGCCAACGCATCGCTTGCTTGCGGTAAGTACTCTTTACCGCCGGGAGGTAAGACACCCACATGGTGAATCAAAATGGTCGCTAAGGTACCAGCAAAACTTGCCACTAAATCTTGCGGTTGATTGATTTGGTTCGGGTTAAAGGAGATATTCACCGGATGATTTGCCGGCACAATTAAACTCGCCTCACTACCGCGTAAATTGTCTTGAAATTCAAAATGCGGAAACACCTGCGGTGTAAGCCCAGATGGCGCAACTAAGTTAATTGGCCACGCCTGCATCCCCGCATAATCAACAACTCGGCTAAATACTTTTTCAGCCATTTCACTGACGCTAGACACCCTATCCGGAAAGAACTGCCCGTTAGGTAAAATGATTTGTGTGTGTTTTAAAAAATATTCACTATCAAAGTGTTCAACAGCCCATAAAAAGGTATCGATTAACCACTGCTGCTCTTGCTCATCAACAAGTGGGGCCGACTTAAATAACGCTAACATAAATTACTCTTGTGATTGTGCCCATTGCCATGCATCCGTATTGTAAAGAGGCACAGTTGATAAAGCATGATGATGGCTGCCGCTCGACTCTTTCGTTGAATAAGACAAATATAATAAAGTGCGTGTTGGCGCATCATAAATACGACGTACTTTTAACGATTTAAACAAAATACTTTTCGATGATTTAAATACCACTTCGCCTGATTTACTGCGGTCAATTTGTTTTAATTGGTCAGCGGTAATGGGGCCTGTTTGACGACAGGCAATAGACATATCAGATGGATCAGCAAAATCAAGGTTCGCTTCAATATGGCTAATGTGACAAGTAACACCGCTGATCAGTGGGTCTTGTTGTGATACCACTTTAATATCTTTGGTCGTAAATAATCCTAAACTCACCGAAGCAGCATCATCCGAGCAACCACTCAACAAAATCAGTGGCGCAGTAAGAGCAGCTAATTTTAGTAACTTCATCCTAGTGTTCCTTATTAAAAAGCGATAGTTGTCCGTTTACAACGATTTGCTTGCTATGTTTCAATACTATCTCAAAATATCTTCAACAACGAGCACCTAAACAATGAAAAAATCGCTTGGTTTACTGTGTTTAATGTTCTTAAGTAGTACAGCTCAAGCTGACTACTCTATTAGCGCTGGTTTCGGCAAAAACTTTACTAACTCGGTGCAAACCGAAGAAAACCTTAAAATTGAGCTTGAGGATGACAGCCATTTTACTGTCAGCCTAGATAGAACCATTGATAATGCTCGTTATGGGTTCTTTTATTCAGCAACCGAGCTTGATATGAAAGACCAAACTAACAAGCAAGTCGAGATGCAATACCTGCTATTTCAAAGTGCCGTAGAAGTGCCATTAGCTGACCGTATAGTTGGTTTTGTTGGTGCCCAAATTGGCGCAAACCACGTCAGCACTGACTTTGCCGACTCTGATACATATTTTACCTCTGGCCTTTATGCTGGCGCAGATTATTTATTTACTGAACAAGCACGGGTTTATGTTGAAACTCGCTGGCTGGCAACTATTGTAAATAATGCAAGTAACGTATCGTGCACATTGCCAACATCAGAAGACGACCAATGTCTATGGCACTTTGATGGTGATGTGTTAAACCAATTTCAGACAAACATCGGTTTTAGTTACCGCTTTTAAGGAAGACCCCATGCCGCACATTGTTATAGAACACTCAGAAGACTTGCCAATTCTGCCACAAGTGTTAGTTGAAAAAGTTCACCAAGCCGTTTTTGACTCAGGCTTATTTGAGCTTTCGACCATAAAGACTCGTGCAATTGCTTATCAGCATTACGAATTAGGTGAAGGCAAAGATGGCTTTATTCACATCGGCGCATCAATCATGGCAGGCAGAACGATAGAGCAAAAGCAAATGCTCAGTGAGCAATTACTAAGTTGCTTAAGAACATACTGCCGCCGCTCGTATAGCTTAAGCGTTAATATTTACGATATGGATGCTGACATCTACCGTAAGTGTTAGTTACTTTGGTAAATAGGCTGCGGGTAAGCGCTTGATTTCTATCTCAGGCGATAAGTACGCGGTGTAAACCAGCCAACGCTCATTGGGTATGTAGGTCAAGCCCGATGAGCGACTATAAGCTCGCTCCGGTAAAGCAATTAAATCATGATGCTGCTTACTTGCTAAATCATAGTAGCTAATACGGTAATCACCTAAGCGTTCTTTATAATAATAAATACGCCCCTCATGATACGCGTTCTTTGCCACCAGCAACCATGCATAACTGCGCGCCAACTTAACATCGTTCACCAGCATTTCTTCAACACCGGTATCATGATGTTTAATCCAAATAGCATGGCGCGAGTTGGTAAATAAAATATCGCCTGATTGTGTTTCAACGCCATACTGTGCAGGCACGTCAACAGCTTTACCTAGGCTTTTACCTGTTAAGTCATAACGATATAAGTAGTCACCATCAGAAACTAAAATATGCTGGCTATCAGTGCTAAACTTGGGTTTAATTGCATGACTAAATGGCAGCTTGATTTGCTGGCTTTGCTCTACTTTGAAATCATAAACATATAAGCGGGTACTGCCATTGTCATACAATGAAAACAAAATATAGCGTCCATCGGCTGACCAGGTTGGATCACGAACTTCCCCCGTGTTATGTGCAAAGTCAGTAAGCTGCTTTCGCGAGCTACTATCGGGGTTAACAATCCAAAGCTGTGAACTGCCCGATTCATTCGACACATACAGCAGTTTATTTTGCTGCTGATTATATTCAGGGAATAGCGAGCTAAAATTGGTCGACAACATAGAAAACGGCGAGTTGGCCACTTGTTCGTCTATTTTCAAACGCGTGATCACCTTATCTAAATCCCACTGATGGTAATAAACACTGCCATCGCTACTGTAATTAGGTGAACTCATGCCCGCAATTTGCGTGTTGATTAATGCTTGATTATTAATATCATAGAAGTAGCCATACCGTTTGCCGCCCTCAACTGCACTAAACGCCAATTGTTCTTTAGATGGATGCCAATCCACACCATGAATATCTACAAAATCATGAGTTAAGCGTTGACTTTGCCCTGTTTTAACATCAATTAAAAACAGCGCTTTTTGGTTGTTTTTAACAGTACGCGTAACCACAACTCGCTGTGCATCCGGCGAAAACGACACTGACTCATACACAGTTTCGCAGTCATCATTACAAGGAATAACTGTTTCTTTTGTATGTTTTGCCTGTAAATCGAGCAGTTTGATACGAGTGACATAGTCACCTGACTTGCTCGTATGATCAGCAATGTAGGCCAAGGTTTTACCATCACTACTGATATCAAGATCAGGCGCATAGTTATTACTGCACTCACCTAGCACGACACTGGTGGCATTTATCAAAGAGAGTTTTACAATTTCACAAACATCAGAGGCCATGCGGTAATAATATAATGTGTTTGCATCTGGGCTAAACACAGAGCGCCCTTCTGTAAAAGGTGAGTCCGTTAATTGCTTTGCTGGGTGCTCAGGAAAATGTAAATCACGTAAATATAGGTTATTTGGTTTACCAAGCTGTCGCCATGAATACACCAAATAGTGCTGATCATCAGAAATTGAAGGATAAATCTCACGACCAGGGCTTGCCGTCACGCTTTCGATGCTATTGAGCGGCAACACAAAGCTTGAGTTAGTTTGCTTTGCAGGCGAAGAGAACAGCCAATACATTACCACCAAGCTAATGACACACAAAGCCACAAACAGCTGGCGGGTTTGCGCAGTAGTGATACTAAAACCCACAGGGTTTTCTTTATCCGCTGTATCTATTGGCTCGGGCTTTAACAAAACGCGATAACCCGTTTTACGTAATGTCTCTATGTAAGTTTGTTCTGGATCGAGTTCTTTGAATGCTTTTCGTAGATGCCAAATAGCATTTGTTAAGGCTTTTTCACCGACATAAAAATTGCCTTCCCATACATGATTGATGAGCTCTTCACGGGTGATTGGTTCGGGGTAACGCGCCACTAAGCAAGCTAACAACTCAATAAACTTAGGCTGCAAAAGCTGTTCACTGCCATTGCAGATCAGTTTATTTTCGAGAGGGTTAACAATACATGAGCCCAGCTGATAAACGCGATTAGATGTTTCCATTTACTCTAAATAAAACCCCATTTTAGAAGTACAGCAGTATAAAGCCCTATCAATTTATCGTAAAAGCAGCCCTTTCACCAGCTTTAACGTTGCAAAACAGTTAACAATGAATATTTCTTAACCCACTGATTTTAAATAAATAGATATTCAATAGATATAAAATAGAGACATAAACGAGCCACCTAAGATTGTAGTTAGGTTCACATTTCTATAAAAATTTTTACGTCAATACCGACCAGCCAGAGTGTTGTTCACTGTAAATTTTAACTGCCCTTAAAAAGAGCATCACTCTGGTTCTAAAAACTAAAAATAAAACAACTAGGAACGCCTGTGAGAAATCTACTAACCAAACCTTGTGCTATTGCACTTGCTGTTGCCAGTGGTTTTAGCCAACATGCATTTGCCAATGAGGCTGAGATTGCCCGCCCTGCCAACACCACTCCAGCCGCTAATGAACAAACTGAAGAACCTGAAAAAATCGTTGTAACGGGTTCACGTATTAAACGCGATAGTTTTTCAATTCCAACACCGCTGGTCACAATGGACCGCGAAGCCATTGCCGATACAGGTTTAACCAACTTATCAGATATTCTGGTTGATAACATGCCAGCTCTTAGCGAGAGCATAGGTAACACCACCAGCCAATCAAGTGTATCAGCAACCGGTTTATCGACAGTACAACTTCGAGATTTAGGCGCTAACCGTACCCTTACATTGATTGATGGTCGTCGTGTTGTTTCAAACAGCTACAGTGGCAACTATGTCAGTTTAAATACCATTCCGAGCGGTATGGTTGAGCGCGTTGAAATAATCAGTGGCGGTGCATCTGCAACCTATGGTGCCGATGCTGTAGCAGGTGTGGTGAATATTATCACCCAATCCAAAAAAGAAGGCTTTGATTTTAAAGCGAACACAGGTGAAACCACCGATGGCGGCGGTAAAGAATTTACCCTTGATTTAAACTACGGTACCTCGTTTGCTGAAGATCGCGGTTACGCCTATTTCAGTGCCAACTGGGACCGTGATTTCGGTATGACTTTTTACGATCGTAAACGCGCACAAATCGAAGATTCTTACCGCTACGACGATGACCAAATGTGTAATCAGATGCTCACAAAAGACGGTTATCAATGTATGCGTGACATCACACAAGCTGATTGGGTTAGCAAAAGTGATGGTATTCCAGGCGGTGTGTTCTTAGAAAACAGCCGTAACGACACACAATTTTGGTATGACGGTCAAACTCTACGTGATGACTGGAAAGGCAACGAAGAAATTTACGGTGTGAATTCTAGGCAATACGTGATGCTTGATGTACCAAGCGATAACGCATCTGCTGCAGTTAAAATTGATTACGACTTAACTGACGATGTGATGTTCTACGCGCAAGTTCAATACAGTGAAAGTGGCTCTTTTAACAATAAGTCGCCTGAAGATGAATACGAAGGTGCCTATGTACCGCGTTATGACCCGACCACGGGCGAGCCCCTTGCAGATGTAGCACCGGGTTACATCCCAATCGACAACCCATATGTTCCGCAAGAAATCCTCGATGCCAACCCATATAAAGATCGTATTTATTGGGATCGCCGCTTCAGTGAAGTCGGTAATATCAGCACTGATAATACCCGTAAAACGATTCGTAGTTGGGCAGGTCTTCAAGGCACATTATTTAATGACGAGTGGGACTGGGATCTATCTGCAAGTTATGGTCGTTTTACCCAACACCAAATTCGTAGCAATGAATTAAATACTGTAAAACTTAATCAAGCTTTGCAAGCAGAAGAGTTAGCGGATGGCACCATTCAATGTATTGATGAAGCAGCTCGTGCTGAAGGCTGTGTGCCAATTAACTTATTTGGTGAGGGATCTATCACCGATGAGATGGCTGCTTGGATCCGTACCAACCCAATTATTGATACCGAAATAAAACAATACGGTGTGGTTGGCTACGTTGCGGGTGATTTATTTGAATTACCAGCAGGCTCAGTATCCGCAGTATTTGGTGGCGAATACCGTAAAGACAGCCAAGACCTATCAACCAGCGACGACATGAAAGCAGGCGGTATTACCTTTAACTATGTACCAAATTTTTATGGTGAAGTTGAGGTCTATGAAGCCTTTGCAGAGCTTGCGATCCCACTTTTAAAAGATGCCCCTTTAGCAAAAAATTTAAGCGCAGAAACTTCATTACGTTTAGCTAACTACAGCATGGAAAACGTCAACACTGTTGCCAGCTACAAGCTAGGTGTATTTTGGGAACCAATCGAAGGCTATGCATTTAGAGCAAACTACGCTCGCGCTCAACGTGCTCCTACAATCACAGAGCTTATGTCACCACCGCGTGGCGATTACGACAGCTATGATGATATTTGTGACGGTTTAACGGCAACATCAACTAAAGCAGGTCACGATAACTGCCGCAAAGAACCGACGTTAGCTGCGCAACTTGCTGCTGATCCTAACTTTGAATTTAGCGATGAGAATAACAGTTACTCTCCAGGGGCAGGTAACGAAAATCTAAAAGAAGAAACCGCTGATACTTATACCTTTGGTGTGACAGTGGCTCCTGCCTTTTTAGAAAACTTTAATCTTGCCGTTGATTACTACGATATTGCGATTGTTGATGCGATTTCGCAGATCAGCAATGAAAACATCATGCGTGAATGTTACGACTCAGAAGCAGCATGGGGTGAAGACAACGTATTCTGTAATGATATTACCCGTAATAGCGAAGGTAACATTATCAAAATTCTTCAGCGTCAATATAACCTCGATGAGCTAACTGCACGTGGTTATGATGTGGTTGCACAGTACAAATTAGACTTAGATAACCTAGGTCAGTTGTCATTTAAACTAGATTACAACCATGTAATCGAAAACTCGCAAACCTATGAAGGACTTGATGGCAGCTTAGTAACCAGTCACTACGCAGGTTACGGCAGCAGCAAAGATAAAGCCTCAATGTCACTGACATGGCGTAACGATAACTTACGTATTCGCTGGCGTACAAATTACTTAGGCTCGTTTAAAGCAAGCCAGAGTCTTGAAGAAGATTATCAAGAGTATATTGCCGAAAACGATGCCCGCTGTGAGGCTGGTGAAGATACTTGTATCAGTAATCCAGAAAAACTTGCCTACCAAGATTATGGCTCGTTCTTAAAACACAGCCTTTCAGCGTCTTACACCATGTCACTTGGTGAACAGAGCCAATTGCGCGTATTCGGTGGTGTGAATAACGTGTTTGATAATAAAGGTGACTTTTATCCATATGGCCGTGGTAACTACTACAGCGCATACGGCGGTGGTGCTGGTCGCTACGTGTATGTAGGTGCTCAATATAGCTTTTAACCGTTTCATATGAAGATCCCCAGCTAGGCTGACATCAAAGGCGCATTTTTATTGCGCCTTTTATCTTTTCCAGCTTTGCATCTCAACTAATCGAGACTCGGTACGCGCATATTCAAATGCCAGTTTTTGGCCTTGATATAAATCGCTAATACCCACATCGGCCGAAATCACCAGTAATCGGCTGCGATCATAAAACTCATCAACCAAAGCAATAAAGCGCCGTGCTTCATCATCTAAAAAGTGTTCTTGTAAATCCTGCTTTTCTCGCTGATAACTATCTTCAATGCCATGCACAATTTGTTTACCTGTTGCTCCGCGCCCCATTACTGGCACATTGAGTAAATAAACGCGCTGAAAACGCTCTGCCAAATAAATATAATCCGCGGTGCTTCTAGGTCCTGAGCAAAGCGTCATAAAATCAAACATAATGGCGTCTTGAGCTTGCATTACACAGCTAAGCTCGCGGTGGCAAACCTCTATCGTTGTTTGCCTTTGTATTACTTGCTCTTGCTTTAAAAAGCGCTCTGTTAGCGCCTTTTTGTTACCAATAAAATAATGTGCGGTTTGTTTGCCAAAGCGAAAGCGATGATCTGTGTCGCCTTCAACACTTAAAACATGGCAATGCTCATTTAATAAATCGATAGTGGGTAAAAATCGTGCTCGCTGTAAACCGTTGCGATATAACTGCTCAGGTTTACAGTTCGACGTTGCCACTAACACTACTTGCTGCTCAAACAAGGCTTTGAATAAGCCACCCAAGATCATGGCATCACCAATATCAGAAACAAAAAACTCATCAAAACAAATCAAGCGAATGTGCTCTGCCCACTCTTTAGCAATCACAGTCAGCGGATTTTTCTGCCCTTGCAGCTGAGTTAAGCGCTCATGCACTTGCTTCATAAAATGATGAAAGTGCAAACGCTGCTTAGCTTCAATGTTAACAAGCTTGAAAAACACATCCATTAACATGGATTTACCACGCCCTACTGGGCCATATAAATAAACTCCTTTTATTGGCTTTGCGCTTTGCCACCAATGGCTTGGTGCAACTAATTCTGTGGCTAGATTATCAAGAGCATTAATCGCTGTGCGCTGGGCACAGTCTTCTTGCAAATCACCTTTGGCTATTTGCGCTTGGTAATGCTGTAATATTTGTCCTTGCTGTACTGTCATAGGTAACTAGTATCCGCTATACTCGCCGCCATTGTAGCCGACTAAAAATGTGATCCCAATGAAATTTCCATGCCGTTTAGATAAATTTATTAGCCATATTGCCGAGTTACCTCGCAGCAAAACCAAAGCAGGTATCAAACGTAAATACGCCACTGTTAATGGCGAGGTGATCACCTCATTTGATTATTCAATCAACCAAGATGACGATGTGCGCTGGCAAGGCGAGCCACTGGTATTTTTAGGCAAGCGCTACTTCATGCTCCATAAGCCAGCAGGCTATGTATGTGCCAATAAAGATGACCTTCACCCGACTGTATTTGATTTACTTGATGAACCAAATATGAGCGACTTTCATGTTGCAGGCCGTTTAGATATCGATACCACAGGGTTAGTAATCATCACCAATGATGGCGACTGGTCACACAAAATTACTGCACCAAAGCATAACAAATTCAAAACATATTTAGTTGAAACTCAAGAACCTATCGATGAAGAAGCCATTACAGCGTTAGAGCAAGGGGTGCAATTACACAACGAAAAAGAGCTAACTCGCCCTGCGATTGTTGAAAAACTTGCAAGCTACAGCTTACGCCTTTCAATTTGCGAAGGTAAATACCATCAAGTTAAGCGAATGCTTGCTGCTGTAGGTAATAAAGTTGTTGAATTACATCGTGAAAAAATAGCTGACATCACCCTCGACGAAAGCCTTGCAAGCGGTGAATATCGTGCCCTCACAGAAGCCGAACTGAAGCTCTAAATAGGTACTTGAGCAAAAGTCATGATAACGCTGTCATTTTTCCTTAATAAAACCAGACAAACGTGGTAAAAGTTAACAGGGGAAATAATAAAGGAGGCTGACTGTGTTATCAGGATTAGCTTTAAAAACAAAAATTACCTTATTTGCTATCGCTATGTTTATTGCGTTATCTGCGATAGCGTTACTTGGCTTACAATCTTTACGCCATGCCAGCGAAAGCGACAATATCGCGCGTATCAATCAGCTCATGAAGAGCACCACCAATATTGTTGAGCAATTTGAGTTGATGGTTAAAAGCAATCAACTCGAAGAAGCACAAGCAAAGAAGCTTGCTATTCAGGTACTTCGAGAAAATAAATACCATGACTCAGAATATGTCTACGTCGTCGACAACAACTTAGATTTTGTTGCTACTCCGCACGACCCAGAACTACACGGTACCAGCTTTAACGATTTTAAAGATGCCAGCGGCAACAGTATCGGCCGTATGGTCGAAAATCTCGTGGGTAACACTACCAATAAAATCATCACCTATCACTGGGATTCAGTGCGAGATGGTGAAACCGTTGATTTAACCTCTGTAGTACAAAAAACACCGCTGTTTGGCTGGTATGTTGGTACAGGCATTAGCGCCAAAGAAGTTGATGAACGTTATTGGAATACTGCAAAGTGGCTGCTCGGCTTATCTATGCTTATTGCCATTGCGCTGACCTTTGCCATTGCCCGCTTTGGTTCATCGCTCACTAATGCCTTGGGCGGCGAAATTGACGAAGTAATTGGTATTGTAAAAAACGTCTCTCGCGGCAACTTAAACTCACATATTCGCCAAGATGCTCCACCTGAGAGCATTATTGCTGCCATGCATTACATGCAGCAAGGTTTACGTGGCGTTGTTGGCGGCATTAAAGGCGTTACTGATAGCTTAAAAAATCAAAGTGTTGATAACGAGTCTCGCTCTGTTGAGCTCGACAAACTGACTCGTAGCCTAAACGAAGAAACTCAAATGGTTGCTTCAGCTATTACCGAGTTAACAGCCTCAGCACAAACCGTTGTGGAGCATGCTGAACAAGCTGCTTACTCAGTGCAAGAAGCTGAGCAACAAGGTCAAAGTGCCAGCCACTTAACCAGCGAGGCTGCTGATACCATCGCGCTTTTAGAGCAGCAAATTGACAGCGCTGGTAATAACATTCAAGTGCTTGATGATGAAGTAAATAACATCGCTAATGTGCTCAGTGTTATTCAAGGTATTGCCGAACAAACGAACTTACTTGCGCTTAATGCGGCGATAGAAGCTGCCCGTGCAGGTGAACAAGGACGTGGCTTTGCGGTGGTTGCTGATGAAGTACGAGGGCTTGCCCAGCGCACACAAACCAGCACTGAAGAAATTCGCAATATGATTGGCAAACTACAAGCTGCAACCCAAGATGCCAAGTCATCTGTTTCGCTTAGTATTAGTACCAGTGAACAAACCGTTGAAAAGTCGACTAAAGCCAATGAAGAACTAAAACGCGTTGCCAGTTCACTCAGCGCAATCGCGCAAATGAGCCATCAGATAGCTATTGCTGCAAAAGAGCAGCTTGATGCCGGTGAAGACACCGCCAAACGTATCGTGACTATCTCAGACACCGCTTCACAAACGGCTGATGTATCAAATCAGGCCCATACAGCAACCGATTTGATCAAAGGTCTTACTAGCAATTTAGAAACTGAAACCGCTAAATTCAGTTAATTTAAATCAAGTAAAAACGAAAAAGCCCAGCAACTGCTGGGCTTTCTCGTTTTAAATTTGTATTAAGACTTTATTTGTACCAAATCAAAATCGGCCATCCCCGGCACCATTTGTTGTAAGCGCGATTCAGTGACATCCAATGAGTTCAAACACTCACAGTACTCTGAGGCTTTCATCTCTAATTGCTCTGCTTTCTTTTGCAGTGATTTATCAATTTCTTTTGAGATGATATCCATACGCTGCCCCATATCATTGATACGGTCTTCGATATTACCTTCGCGGGATTTAAAAGCATCGCCTAACGAGACTAAAATAGCGCCAAGTGATCCGTGCACTGCAGAGTGAATTTTCTGACTGATTTCTTTGGTAAAAAAGTCATCGATTTTCGACAGCGACTGTGGAGCAATAAAGAAAAAGTCATCACCACGCTTAAATTTATCCATCAGTGCACGCTCAACATATTGCAGCTGAGTTTTTAACACTTCTGGCTCTTTGTCTGACATGCCCTCAACAACTTGCTCGATAGCACTTAAGCCAAGGTTTACACCATCGGTCGCCAAGTCAACAAGCTCAGGGACGGTTTGCCTAATGCCTCGACTGAATTGCTCCACAACTTTGCTTTCATCAGGGCTTAAATCAACCCAATAACCTCGTATAAATAATTGGTTATCGTTGTTGATCTGTACGCGAGTTTGACCTTTATCAACGATACGAATGACATCATCGGTGATGATTAAGCCATGGCTTAGCTCTACATCGCATTGTTTTTTTTCTAGGGTTGCGTAGCTTGAAAAGCTAGAGAATGTAATGGCCGCTGCTAACAACGAGCGAGAAAAGAACGCCATATACACCTCAAAAAGACAAAAAAGGAAGGCCGCTAGATTAGCAAATATCCAATTTTATGCAAGTAAAACGCCTAGCTATGCTAGGCGTCTTAAAATAAAGGAGGATTAAATTGGTGAGCCCGGTGGCATTGGCAGCACTTTAAAGTTTGTAGGCCATTCACCACTTTCTAAAAAGTAACTGATTTGCTCGCTTAAATATTGCTTAAATGCACTGTTACCAACGGATGCACTGCCTAGCATGGATTCTTGCTGGTAACTCTTTGCAAGTTTAGCTAAGTAGTAACGAAGCTGTGCTTGCACTTCGGGTGCTACCTCATTGCTTGCCACTAAGTCAGCAAACTGTTTTGCAGTTAAAAGCTGTACACGTTGGCTAATTTTACCTGCCATCCCTGAAGCAATTTTTTGCTCAAAAACTTGCTGATAAGTTTGTGCTAATAGCGCATCTAAACCATAAAATGCATCGCTTCGTGCTTGCTGCTGTGCTAAACGGTTAATGCGTTGGCTATTAAAAAGTAGGCTCAAGCTATGTGCTGCAGCAACCTCAGGCAACGCCATCGCATCAAGCGTGAGTCCTGTGCGGCCAACAATGCTCTCGCGTGATTTTGATTCACCATACGCTTTTGGTGGAATAAGCGCTAATACCGACTCAGGCAAAACAAGGTTCTCAGCTTTTAATGTCGCAAGTACTGCATCGGCTGCCGCTTGTTGTGTTTGCTTTGCCACAACCTGCGCCCCTTTTGGTTGTGAACCATCGCGTACTTCGTATTCGTAATTTACACCGGCAATTAATTTAACCGCAGCTTCAACTTGATAGCGATGGAACAAATAAAGTGGCACCAGCATTTCTTCTAATTGCGATAAAGCAGTGCCTGTTTTGATGTTTTCAATGCCAAAGCTCGTCAGCGCTTGTTTACGAACATCAAGTACACGCATTAACTCATCACTCGGTGAACTGCCGTTATCCCATAAATGCCCTGTTGGGTGAGCACCACCTTGAGCGCGGGCATCACTGTCTGAAATAAATTCCAGCCCTTTGCTTTTGTTTTCAGCTAAAATTGCGGCCAATTGCTGTGCTTCATCTTGATTGGTGAAGTCGCTATAACCGTATTTAACCACTTGGGTATCCCACACGCCCATGCCAGCAGCATAACCTCGGCTTACATCTAATTTACCTTGCTCATTAAAGCTCAGTAGTGGGTGTGGATAATCCATTACAGAGGCTCTGTCTGCCACTGACGCTGCAAAGTTATGCGAAATACCTAAAGTATGCCCGACTTCATGGGCGCTTAATTGACGAATACGATCAAGTGCCATGGCTTGTAAGCGCTTAGCCACTTCATTGCCTTTAAAATAGGGAGCTGCTAATGCTTCTGCAATTAGGATGTCTTGACGAACACGCAGTGAACCCAGTGTCACATGACCTTTGATAATTTCGCCTGTTCGAGGGTCAATTACGGAGCTGCCGTATGACCAACCACGGGTTGCACGGTGCACCCATTGAATTACGTTGTAGCGAATATCCATAGGGTCTGCATCATCAGGGAGCACTTTAACGATAAATGCGTTCTTATAACCTGCTGCATTAAAGGCATCATTCCACCATTTAGCACCATCGAGTAACGCTGTTTTAACTGGCTCAGGTACACCCGGATCTAAGTAATAAACAATCGGCTCAACGGGCTCGCTGATTGGCAGGCTAGGATCTTTTTTCGCTAAACGATGACGCGGGATGTAACGCACATACATAGATTCACCCAGCGCTGCCGCATAATCTTTGTGCTCAATGCTCCAAAAACCTGCTTGAGGGTGGAATTTGCGAGGGGTGTAGTTATCGTCCGGTAACTCAATTAATGAGTGATGCATATGTACTGTCAGTGCATAAGGGTCTGCGCTCACTTGGCGTACATACTTACCTGGGTTATTACCTTGAAAAGTAAGCACGGCTTCTAATTCAGTATTTTTTTCAAATGCTTTTGAACGTGCTAAATAAACCGCGCTGCGGTTGCTATCTAAGTTAAAACTTCCCTGCCCGGTTGCTGATAAACGACGGCTTACACCATGAACATCGCTTAATAAATAAGGGGTGTAATCCACAAGTACCGCAGTATCTGACTGAGCTACAACACTAAAACCCGCTAAAATACTTGATGCGAACGCCTCTTTAATACTTTGTTGTTCCGCAAGGTTATTAGTATTAGCACGGTAATAAGTATTAATAGCTCTTAGCATCACCTTATCGCCAAAACGCTCAAATTGAACTAAGTGAGTATCGCCTAACTGACCACGATCTAAGCCAATATCATTTGAACCAACACCGTAAGGTAAGCTTTGTTGTAATAAAAATTGTTGCTCGAGTTTATCCACCTCAAGATACAATTTGCCGTTTTCTGTATCGTAGTAAAATGAAAAATAGCCTGAAAAATGAGTCATTTTTTCAGTAAAATCATTTATAGACTTAATTGCTGCGTGTGCTTGAGTTATCATAGTAAGTAGCACAGCTAAGAGCAGATATCGTAGTAATGGTATTTTTTGCATAATCTTATCTTTGTTATTCGCGTTTTAAATACTGTATAGGTATTAAGCAGTATAAAGTACCGCCAAGAAAAATCAGCTATTTAAGACGAAATTCAGCGCTTGCTAAGACATTCTCTCTCACACTAAAAATGTCTGGCTACAACGTTATCAGGAAAATAGAATGCGTAGACTCCCACCGGTATTGTTAGAAGATGGTTGCCCTCGTGAACTGATCTCATTGATCAGAACGGTGCTTGCGGCATGTAAAGAAATTTCATTTCGTGTTGGTCAAGGCGCCCTATCTGGCGTATTAGGCTCAACCCTAGACGAAAACATTCAGGGTGAAACTCAGAAAAAACTCGATGTTCTAACTAACCAACTTTTAAAAGATATTTTATTAGAATCGGGCTACGTAAAAGCCATTGCCTCTGAAGAAGAAGACTTCACCGTTGCGGGTAATCCAGATGCCAACTACATTGTTGCATTCGACCCACTTGATGGCTCATCAAATACTGATATCAACTCACTCGTTGGTACGATTTTCTCAATTATGGCGGCGCCTGAAGGGGCTGATCCGGCTGATCCTAGTATTTTTATGCAACCGGGTAAAAACCAAGTTGCAGCGGGTTATGTATTATATGGCCCATCAACCGTGCTGGCGTTAACAACTGGCAAAGGCACACGCTTTTTCACCTTAGATAAAACGCACGGTACCTTCTTATTAACGCAAGATTTTGCAACCGTACCTGAAGAGACTAGCGAATTTGCAATCAATGCTTCAAACCAACGCCATTGGCAACCAGCAATGCAAAATTACATCAATGACTTAATTGCTGGTGATACTGGACCGCGTGGTCGTAACTTTAACATGCGCTGGATTGCTGCAATGGTAGGTGATGTGCACCGTGTATTATGCCGTGGTGGTATTTTTACTTACCCAACCGACACGAAAGATCCAAATAAACCTAACAAATTACGTTTATTATACGAAGCAAACCCAATGGCAATGTTAATCGAACAAGCTGGCGGTATTGCCTCAACAGGCACTGAGCGCATCATGGACATTCAACCTGATGCTATTCACCAACGTGTGGCGGTGATCTTAGGTTCGAAGAACGAAGTGGAAACCTGCTTAAGCTACCATAAATAGCAAGCAGTAAATGCCTTAGGCTGAAAGGTATAAAATTCTTTCAGCCTAAAGTCACTGCTAATAACTTCTTTAGCGTACTTGTACTCAACTCACCCATTTGCTCGTTATTACTTAGCGCATAAATAGCCCCTTCAACGGCGCTTTCGTCGATGTCTTGCCTAGACTCTACTACATTTGCCCAAAGTTCTAATTCATCGATATCTATTTCGCCGTCTATAACACGCTGTAAAACCTGACAGAAAACATCTTGCGTCAGAGTATGGACACCACCTTGTGTGTCTGGAGTACTGGTAATTACTGAGATTGCCTCAAATCGGTTATCACCAAAGCGGGCAAACTCATCTAATGCGTCTAATTTATCCATTTGCTATGCTTACCTTTTCAATCTCAAAGCATCTTTTTACTTAATGACAACCCTTACTTGCTCACAATGCAAAGCAACGCTTAACTGCCAAGCCGACAATATTAATGCCTGTTGGTGTAGTGAGCTACCCAACATTTTACCACTCGATGAGGCTGCAACAGAATGTTTATGCCGAGACTGTACTATAAAAAAGATCAATTCATTTTTATCTAAACTTTATCAACAGCCTCTTGGACAGCAGCTTGCCTTTGCTAAGCCTTATTTTACTCAAGGTAATTTAATAGAAAATCTCGATTACACCATGCAAAACAACTACATGGTATTTAGCCGCTGGTTCTTTTTAAAACGTGGCCACTGCTGTAGTAATGGCTGTACTCATTGCCCTTATTCCGATAGCTAACCTCTTACAGAGTATTTATTCAAATATTTTGCATTTAATTGCAAATAACGCATGGACGATAAGAATAAAAATACATTATAATTGGATATAAATTCACTAAATCATCAATTTTTAAGCTTAAATTACTAGTAACGTCTATTTTTTAAGCATAAATTTACTGTAACTAAGTCGGAATCAATCATGAACACTTTTAAGCCTGCTCTACTTGCAAGTGCAATTTCTGCAGTTTTAATCAATAGCAATATGGCGTTTGCTGCAGAAGATGCTATCGAAGTTGATAAATCAATTGAAACTATTCAAATTACTGCAACACGACGTGCAGGCTCTGTGCAAGATGCACCGCTTAATATCACAGCGCTCAATGGCGATGTAATTAGCGACCAAAACATTGGTGATCTAGAAGATGTCGCACGCTGGGTACCTGGCTTAACAATTTCTGATCAAGGTGGCCGTGAAGGTTCTCCGATTATCGTTCGTGGTTTGAATACAAATACATCTGACCGTATTTCTGATAGTGGCACAGTGGCAACCTATGTTGGTGAAATTCCACTTAGCATCGACTTACGTTTAACTGACGTTGACCGTGTTGAAGTGCTAATTGGCCCACAAGGTACACTGTATGGTGCAGGTACTTTAGGTGGTGCAATTCGTTACTTACTAAAACAACCAGAGCTTGATATCACTGAAGGTAAGGTTACAGGCGATGTATTTAGCATTAACGAAAGTGACGGCACTGGCGGTGAGTTTGGTGTGGTATTCAACACCCCGCTAATTGAAGAAAAATTAGCGCTTCGTGCTAGCTTAAATTATTACGATAACCCTGGTTACATTGACTACACCCACGTGGTTCAAGAACCGGGTGTATCAAACCCAAATCCTGATTTTTCAGACAGCAGCGATGTAAATGCCAACTTAAAAAGCGTAAGCGATGTTAACGATGAGCAAATCACCACTGCACGTTTATCACTTCGTTGGCTTGCAACCGAAGATATTGATGCAACGCTAAACTACTTCTATCAAAAGCAAGAAAATGGCGGTAACTCGACATCGCAATACGGCTCTCTTGCTGATAGCAGTGCACTACAAGGTGTCCCAGGAAAGTACGAAAACGTAGCTCGTGTACTTGAGCCTGGTGAAGAAGAAAACGATTTATTAAGCTTAGAAGTAAAAGCAGATCTTGGTTTTGCTGAGCTGGTATCTGCATCTGGTTGGTCTAGCTATGAGCAGTCTGGTCAACGCGATCAAACTGATCTACTTTACGATATTTGGTCAGGCTATGCCGACTTCCCTTCTTTTGTTGGCTACACGCACGATACCTCAGATCGCGATACATTTACGCAAGAGCTTCGTTTAGTTTCAAATAGTAATAGTGCTTTTAGCTGGATTGTAGGCGGCTTCTACAACAAAGTAGAAAGTTACTCTGATGATCGTGAGTACACGCCGGGTCTGACTGAGTACTGGGGTGGTGGTATTCCAAATGTTGAACAAGACCTTGAGTACATTCTAATTTCAGATAGCGAGACCACTGAAAAAGCACTTTTTGGTGAAATCGGCTACAGCATCACAGATCAGTTTGATGTAACTTTAGGTGCTCGTTTTTACGAATACGATGTATCAACAACATCAGGCTCTGCTACACCGCTTTATTCTGGTGATTTTGATTCACTAGATAACCTTGTTATGGAAAATGTGAGCGCTAGCGATAACGGTAACTTATTTAAGTTTAATGCTAACTATACATTCGATAATGGTGTACTTGCTTACTTTACCGTGAGTGAAGGTTTCCGTATTGGTGGTGGTAACGGTATTGCTCCTTGCCCTGATGTATTACCTGAGCAACAAATTGTTTGTGCCCTGCCAAACGAAGAAGATTACAAACCAGATACAACGGTCAACTACGAGCTAGGCTTTAAGTCATCATGGTTACGTAACCGCCTACATTTCAATGCGGCGCTATTTAATGTTGATTGGAAAGATGCACAAGTGGGTAGCAGCACCGTAAATGGTCAAGAGCTAATTACCTCAAATGCAGGCTCTGCTAATTCTAAAGGTGTTGAGCTCTCTACTCGCGCAATGATTGGTGATAATTGGGCTGCATATGCGACATACGCGTATGCAAAGGCTGAATTGACCGAAGATGCGCCTTACTTATTTGGTGTGTTAGGCGATGACTTAGCACAGTACCAAAGCTACTATGATGGTGCCAAAGGCGACCGTTTACCGGGCGCTCCTGAGCATCAATTCTCGTTTGGTCTTCGTTACGAGCAAGATGTCTTAGGCGATAAGTTATTAAGTGTAAACTACGGTATCACAGCGCAAAGCGATGTGATCACCAAAGTAGGCTTAAAAGCAGACGGCGAAGTATTACCAGGTTATGCACTAAGTAACTTATCAGCCAAAATTACTGGTGATATGTGGTCTGCAACGCTTTACGTAGACAACTTATTCGATAAGTACGCATTCACTTCTGTGCGTCGTGATAAGTCTTGGGCAGGTATGTCGCAATATGCTGAGCTTAACAAAGAGCTACCTGAGCTACAGCGTGTTTATGGTCACTACACCACAGCGCCGCGTACTATCGGTATGAAGTTTAGCTACAACTTTGAGCTGTAATTAAACATACCCATAAAAGCCTTGCCACCTTCAGGCAGGGCTTTTTAATACCAATTCGCTTAATTAATTGGTCTATTTTGAGGCAAGAAAACCTCGTTGATAGCAAGGCAAAAATTTCGTTATTTAGTTGTGCTCGGCAATTGCTCCTGCATTGCTCTACCTTCTGCATCCATGCAGTCGTAAATCAGAAATTTTTAACGCAGCTAGCGACAGGTTTAATCCCTCAAAATGATTAAGTATTATTGCGGATTGGTATAAAATTAAGTTTCTGGTGAATTGATATAATATGCGCTTATGCTAAATGATACCCAACAAGCGCTTCGCGCTCACATCCAACAGTTGTTAGCAAATAAACAACTAAACGATGCACATCACCTACTTGTGCAGCGCCTAAAACAAAATCCTGAAGACCACGTTTGTTACTTTTTACTCAGCGAAGTCAACACCGCAGCTGGCGATATCACCAAAGCTATTAAGCTCCTTGAAAAAGCGCTAAGCCTAGCCCCTTTTGCTGTTTATCATTTAGCACTTGCCAAGTTATACGTACTGTTAGGCAAAGTAAGTAATGCAGCTGTGCATTATCAAAGCGCACTACAAACAGCTGGTTTTAGTGGCGCAGACTTTGATACATTAGCCAACATTGCGACCCGTTTAGGGCATTATGACGACGCTCTTAGCTTCCAACAAGCAGCCTACCAGCGCAATAAAGATAACCCACAAATTAGCTATAATTTGGCGGTGTGTTATAAAATTCACGGACTGTTCGATGAAGCTAAAAGCTTATTGCAGCAACTAACCACAAAGCAACCTAGCTTTTATCAAGCCCACTATTCGCAGGCTGAACTTAATACTGTTATAGATGCAGGGCAACATATCCAAAAACTTCAAGCCTTGGCGGATAAAGAAAAAAGCATTGTTGAACAGCAAGTGTATTTTCATAGTCTTGCCCTTAATTATGAGCACCTTAATGACTACAAAAATGCATTTAAATACTTTGCACTAAGTAAGCAAGCGATAGCCGGTAAACTTAACTATCAAGCAAGCCAACACCACCACTTTTGTCAAAAGCTCATTACTCAAAGCAAACAGCAAGCACCAGCTAGTAGTGACTCTGAGTTCTCACCCGTTTTTGTTGTTGGCCTGCCCCGCTCTGGCACAACCTTAGTTGAAAAAATCCTTAATCAAAGTACACAACTGCAAGGGGTTGGGGAGTTTAATGATATTGCGCAACTCATACAAGACGCCACGCAATCAGCTCGTGTGATTGACAGCGAAATGCTCGATAAGGCATATGAATCTGAGGCAATAAAAACAGCATTGGCTAGCTATCAACAGAGAGCCGAGCTGCTAAGTGACGGCCTAAGAAGTTGTGATAAACAGCCATTTAACTTTTACTATATTGATTTTATTTTAGCGGCTTTTCCTAATGCTAAAATCGTTTGTATGCAGCGGGGCTGGCAAGATTGCAGCATTGCCAATTTTAGGCAGATGTATAGCCCGCAAAGTGTGTTCCATCACTACAGTTTTACACTTGAAGATATTGCCTCATTCCATCAAGATTACTCGGCATTAGTCAGTCATTTTGCCAACAAGTATCCTGAGAACGTTTTTTTGCAAAGCTATGAGCAATTGGTGGCTGAGCCGACCCTACAAACGCAAAAGCTCTATGCGTTTTGTGATTTAAGCTGGCAGGAAAACTGCCTCACTTTTTATAAAAGCAATGCGGCATCAGCCACGGCGAGTAAAAAGCAAATTCGCCAGCCATTGAATAAAAACAGTATCGGCAGCTGGCAAAATTACGCTGAGTTTATTGGTGCGGACCTGTTTCAATGGGTAGGTCGTGACGAGCGCCCCACTCACTCCATGAGCCATCGTAAACACGTAAGTTAGCGTAACCGCATTCATCGGCACACAATGCAATTGCACAAGCGGTTACACCTGAACCACAGCTAAACTGCAACTGGGTGTGATGCGGCGCTATGTGTTGTTCAAATAATGCCTGCAATTCGCTAAGCGGTTTAAGCTCACCGTTATTTAGCACTGTTGCTAGAGATAAACTGCGACTATTTGGAATATGACCACTGCGCATACCTTCGCGCGGCTCAGCGTGTTCACCGGTAAAGCGCTCATAAGGGCGAGCATCGAGTGTTAGTGTGCTTTGTTCGTCAAGTGAGTTAAGTACTTGCTCAGCACTAATAAAGTAATCAGCACGCGGGCTGGCAACAAAATTGCCTTGACCATAAGCAGCTGAATAGCTTGCTTGTGTAGCAAAACCAAGTGCCTGCCACTTAGCTAAACCGCCACTTAACACTTTTACATTATCAAAGCCCATTGCTTTAAACATCCACCACGCACGCGCTGAACTGAATAAGCCTTGGTCTTCATAAATCACAACCAGAGAGTCTTGGTTAACCCCAGCAAGCTGCATATGTTCTGTGAACTGCCCGGTACTGCACATCATACTTGGTACAGGATTACTGTTATCTGCCAGCGTCTTTTTGAAATCAAAACGCTGTGCATTAGGCAGCATAGCCTTAGGTGCATACTCACCCGGTAAACCAGGGCGCACCATTCCTGCATCAAAGACAACCAAGTTATCCTGGTTTAAATGCTCGTTAAGCCATTCTGGCGAGACGATGTTCTTCATTAGCTTTCCTTTTGCGATAGCTGTGCAAATGTATCTTGTTGAGTTAAGCGTTTTTCGACCGCTTCAACATGCTCAGTTGTACATTCTTTCCAAACACCAGGCAAGCAATACACATGCTTTAAGTAGGTAAAAAACTTATCTCTCAGAATACTGTTGGTCTGCCAGCCATTTTGTAGTTTTTCCAAGCTTTTAATCAAGGCAGTTTGATCACTTGCGTGTAGTACGAGCTCATCAATGTTGTAACAAGCAAGCCCCAAGGTAATCACTTTTTTATCAAGTAATAAAGATTCTAAGCCAACTGTCGAGTTAATAGTTATAACGGCTTCAGCACCATTAATAAGTTCTCGAGTACAATTTCCGTTGGCAAAAACGGCAACATCATTTCTATCGTACAAGTGCTCATAGTGCTTATGCCATGAAGGATGTTCTTTAAAAACAACTTTAAGTTCTAGATCATTTAACTGTTTTACAGCTGAAACAACAGCATCGTAATACTCTTCCATTGACTTAAGCCAAGGAGAGTAACAAGCTATTTGAGTATCGTGTGGAACTTGAAATGGCACAAATAAGTATTTTTTGGGTAACTCGATTGCGTCAAACTTACAACGCTTTTTATGGTTCGCTCTAGGAATTAAATCAGGCGCAGAAAATGGCAACTTCCCCTGCGGATCAAAGTTTAAATAGAATTGACTATCTCGCGGTACAGAAGCCGCAAAATTAATACCTTTTGGATCTAAGCTTGTTGTTCCGGGCAGTAACCCATTTTCATAGTAATAGGTGGTCACTCCTAAAGCCTTAGCAGCCATACAAACAGTAACATTCGGTAATTTATTACCATTCCAAATGACTAAAGCTTGTGGCGATTCTGACTTCAATAAATCATAATACTTAGCGAACCTACACCGCTCCACCAGCAGCATCAAAGCAGAGTAACTTTTAATTATTAGCGGGTTATTCCATAAACTATTACGCGCTTGTTTACGTAATAGTTGCTCCGAGATTATTTTACTAAAATCAATTTGTATTGCCTTGCTAAAGTATTTAAGAGCAGTAAATCTAGGTAAGCCCATGCAGTGCACTTTACTCTTTAAAGGCAGTTTCCTAGTCAGTTCTTTGTAATAGCGGGCGTGCACATTGTTGCGAGAGATAAATAAAAAAGCCATATACACATCTTATTTTTGATTGAACGTAAGCGCATACAGCTATTTTATTAATTATAAATGACAGTTTGAAGGTTGCCTCACAACTTCTATTATTTCTGTTGTAGAGATAGAGGGAGTACGCTCTAAATAAGTTACATCACAAAGTTGGCTAAATTGATCAAATCGACCAGCCCAATCGTCCCCCATAACTAGCAAATGGGCTTGATGATCTTTTATATACTCACCTTTTAATTCTAGAGAATGCTCTACAAATACTTCGTCGACACACTTCAATGAACTAATAATTTTCAGCCTATCAGCTTCACTATATACGGGCTTTCGACCTTTCTTAGAGAAGTTTAGTTCATCGGAAGATACACCAACTATTAAATAATCTCCTAACGCTTTAGCTCGTTCTAATATATTGATGTGTCCCACATGAAAAATATCGAACGTACCAAATGTAATTACCCGTTTCATTGGTGCTCCTCTAAATAAGATACAATTCTCTTAGCAGAGTGACCATCCGTAATACCTGCCAGTTTATAGACTATTTCTTTTCTTTTTTCTTTAAATTCGGCTGTTTCGTTAACACTTGAAGTTAATAACTGCTTTAAATCTTTATAACTTCCTGCACGAGTACATAGCTCATTGAAGTATTTGATATCTTCATCAAGTCGAGCTTTTAACCTATAAGAAAAAATACCTCTGTAAGACCAGCGCAGCTTATAGAAATCACACCAGATAACAGGCTTTTCTAATGCTGCAAACTCAAATATGGCTGACGATGCATCAGAAATCATTATATCAGCAAGTTCTAAAAAAGGAGTAAGGTCAAAATCGAACTCATTAGCAAGGTAAACATTCTTAGCGCTAGCCCACTTCTCAAGCTTTAGGCGTTGTTTTTTATATTTTTTCTTAAACAAACTAAAGAAATGAGGCTTAACGATAATATTAAATTCATCAAAATGCTCAGGGAAATCATCGCTGAAACATTCTAAAGAACTCGGATAAAAAGTAGGCGCATACAGCAAAGTTTTTTTTGTTGGATCTAGGCCTAGATTTTTGAGGCTTATAGTACCAAGAGTCTGATTAAAAATAGGGTCTAATTTTGCGTAGCCGCTATCAATAAAGTTACCTTCAGGATAGAGTGTTTTTAAACGTTGAAGTCGGTGTTCACCTTCAACAAACCGCACTGTCATCTTGTTGTTCGATACGTCGTAATAACACTGTTTTGGGCCTATCCCATGCTGCATCAGTACAGTCTTTTTATTTAAATCCTCAGCACCTGCGAATGTATTGCCAAATACGACCCAATCTGCATCTGAGTTCTGATAAAAGTCAAAGGTTTCACTTGTGTTTGTTAACCACTTTGCAACTATTGCATTTTTATCTATAAAGTCACAGCATACTGCACGACTGCGCTCATCTTGTTCTTTATAAAAAACCATTGAGACTTTGTGGCCTTTTTCTTTTAACTCCTTTAAAACAGGCAGGTATTGTGGAATATAATATAGATGTTGAACATCAAAATATAACTGCATCATTTACAACTTAATAACTTAAATCAATAGCTATTGTACATAAATTACATTTTTGTTTCAGCCCACAATTAAAGTTTATATTAGCTAAATATCAATTACCTCAGGGCGCAGCGGTGCTAGGCGGCTAAGGATTTGATTTTGTACCGTTTGCGGGATCTGTTGTTCGTCCATAGCATTAATCAAAAGCTCTACCACACGGTTAAAGTCTTTTTCAGGGATATTCATTCCGGTGTGGATATCAACCATATTATCGCCTTTATATTCACAAGGACCGTCTGTGACGCTACACAAATGAGTAATAAAGCCTTGTCGAAAATGGGCGACATTCGTTTGTTTAAAATAAGCTAAAATTTGTTCGTCACGGCCTATTTGATTGATAAAACTATCAACCAGTTTTTCAACTCCTTGTTCGCCATTAATTTGCTGATACAAGGTGCTATTGTTGCTACTTGCACAACCAACTAACATAACGGCAAATACAAATGTAAAAAGTGTTTTCATCATTACCAATACCCTGTTACAGAAAGATACCAACCTGTTTGATCCTTAGCCCCAGCAATACTTCCTAAGTCTAACCAAGCAGCAGTCACGCTAACATACTTATTAGGAAACCAAGCAACAAACACATCCTGCCAATCTTGCTCCCCTAAGCCTAGGTTATTGGACTTTTCACGATACTCAACACCAACGGCTATTTGGTGGGTTAAAAACACAGCTGTCGATGCTTCAAATAACAATTCTTTATCGCTATCAGGGCCGCCAAAGCCTAACAAGCCAAGCTGATTAGCATCGCTATAACGAAAGGTGGTGTTCCAAAACCAGTTATACCCAGCAAGCGCGCCCAAATGTAGTTTACTAGCAGCAAGATATACGTCAGTACCGCTGGTGTCTTTGGCACCGAGTAGGTTTGCGATACTGCCGTCATCCAGTGATTTATGTTGCACACCCAAGCTCAGCTGCGGCCATTTACTGTAAACGATATCGCCGTATAAGCGCACTTTCGCTCCTGTAATTGATTGCTCAATATCGGTATTTAATGCCGGAACTTCGAAGCGTTGCTCTGCGTAACTAAATTCAACGCGATCATAAATATTTAGCTGCGCGCCACAAACATCTAAGCGGTAATCACTCACGTCTGCACGGCTGCAAAAACCATTTATTGCTATTTCATCATCACTTGCATAGCCTGCAAGTTGCGCCCAAGGGACAATACCACCACCCGCACTACCTTCAACTTGGGAGACTCCGGGCGTTGCTAATAATTTACCCGATGCAGCTAACCCTGAACTTGCAAAAGCAAGGCAAGTTAACCCAAATAACCAATTAAGACGCTTCATTGTACACCTCTAACCACTGCAAAAACTGCTCTGATTTTAGTGGCCTACTTAAATAATACCCTTGTGCATAATCGCATTTATTTTGCACTAAAATATCCAGTGAATTTTTGTTCTCAACCCCTTCAGCAACAACCGAAAAGCCCAGCTGATGACCTAGAGTAACCGTAGATTGCACTATGTATTGATCTTGACGAGACTGATCTAATTGCAAAATAAAACACTTATCAAGTTTTAGCTCATCAATCGGTAATGACTTTAAGCGCCCAAGCGATGTTTGCCCTACACCATAGTCATCCAACGAGATTTTAACCCCCAAGGTTTTGAGGTTTTCTAGCGCCTTAATACCTTGCTCTTCGTTCTCAATCATATCGCGTTCTGTAAGCTCAATTGTGATCAAGCGCCCATTAACAGCATGTTTTTCTAGCTGTTTAGCAAGGTGTGAGTAAAAGCTTGGGTATGCAATATCTTGCGCAGAAACATTAATTGCAGCCTGCATAGTAATACCTTGCTGTTGCCATGCTGCAACTTGCGACACTACGGTTTTAACAACCCAAGAAGTTAACTCAACAATCACCCCCGATTGCTCTGCTAAATCAATAAACAGTTCTGGTGAAACCCACTGACCGTCTTTGCGCTGCCAGCGGATTAACGACTCAACTTTATCAATGCTATTAGTTTTAATATTTAGTTTTGGCTGATAGGTCATGAACAGCTGACCGTCATCATCAACAAGGGCTTGCTTAAGTTCATCAATTATTGCTAGGCGCTCAAGATGTTCTTCGTCTTCACCTTCTTGATAATAATGAATAGTTTTATGCTCGCAAGATGCGGTATCAACAGCAATTAACGAGCGACGCATTAAATCCTCAGGGCTGACATTTTGCGAAAGGCAATGCACCACCCCAACACTAAAGCGTAACGTAATGTTTAAGCCTTGAATTAAGTAGCCAGCCTGTAACTGAGCAACTAACTTCATTACCGCATCTTTAAATTGTTTCGCTTCATCGGCTGGCAATAAAGTTAAAAATTCGTCACCGCCAATCCGAGCATTAACACCATTATGATGAGCTGAGTATTCACCAATCCGCTCAGCAACCGCTTTAAGACAATCATCGCCAATACGCGGGCCTAATTTATCATTGATATGGCGAAGGCCGCGGATATCTATAGCAACCAGTGTGTACTCAGCCCCTTCGGCAAACAAGTTTTCCATGTTTTCTAACATAGCAGAACGGGTATAAAAGCCAGTTAATGAATCATGGCTAGCTTGAAAACTTATTTGCTGTTCACGCTCTTTAATGTCGTTACCCATGTTGTTAAAGGCATCAATTAAGGTGGTGATTTCACTACTTTGCTTTTTACCTACAAATTCAGCTTTATAGTTGCCACGGGCAAATTGCTGCGCAAGTAAAGTAAGCTTTGAAAGCGGTGTTGTGAGATTTTTAGCTAAGATTCCACTGGTCAATACGCCTATCACAACCGTAATAGCAGCAAGCACAATAATGGTGAAAAACAGCTGTTCAAACTCACGATAACTCTGGGTTAAATCAGCACTTAATAGCACAGAAACTAGGTGTCCGGGCAAAGATGGAAGTTCAACCAGGCGGTTTCTATAGACCGGCTTTTCACCAAATATGCGCTGCGTTGTCTCGTTATTAAAATGCGCTAATACAGAGGTGCTTTGTGGTTGCTTGGGCAGCGATGTCTCTACCACACCATCATCTTCACCAATAAAACTCACATCCATTGTGGTGAGGTTTTTAAGCTCTGCAGCAACAAGGTCGTTAATCTCGAACCCCACTAAACTGTAGGCAACAGTTCGAGGTGCGCGCACCGGCAGTAAAATAACTTGGTAAAGGGTTTGATCAAGTACAATGAAATTTGATTGCTCAGCATCAATGAGTAATTCATTCATCAATGCAGAAAACTCATCTGGCCTATGATTAAATTCAGTATTTGCTGAGACCAATTGCCCTGATAAATCCACAAGCAACATCAAATCAGCATTTATTCGACGACTGTGGTTATTCAATACACTACTAATGGTATCGGCGTCTTGAGTTGCGACCGCTTGTTTAAAGCCAAAATCTGCGGTCAGCACCTTTGCAGCAGTTAATAGCAGGCTCTCTTTTGCGCTTAAATATTGCTTAAAAACATTTTCAGCGACATTAATATCTTCACGCAACTTTTGATCATTAAAGCGATTTGTCGACCACCAAGAGCTCGCTAAACTGACTAAACTAGTTAATAAAACCAGGCTTACGCATAAGGCTATGATCCGCCCTCTTAAACTATGAATCATTATCTGCCTTAAACATCTCACCAAACGTATTACGCGGTGCAGGTTCATTCGTATTAATTGTAATATCAGCGACTTGCTCAGTTACAGTGACTGATAATTTTTTATTGATTTCACTTGCTTGGTTTGGGTGCCAAATCGTTATACTAGTTGGAACAGTAATACCTTTTAATTGTACTTTACCATCCTCTGCTGTTTTTAGTGTATTAGCGCTATTTGCGACATAGATATAACCCACCATAGAGTCGTGAATATTACAGCCTAAGACTACAACCCCGGTGTTATCAAACAACTCAGGCTTTTCTGGACGGTCAGCGTAAAGCTTAATATTAAAAGGTTTAGCACTTGAAAAAGAATAAACATGATGGCGAATATTATCGCTATTAGGAAAATCAACAGACTGCCCTTGCTGTATCACCAATACATTAGGTGAAAACTGCTTATTTACCTGATCCATCACAGCAACGGGTAATTGCGTGCTCGGTAAGTTCGCATTATTTTCTAATTCGATTACAGCATCAGCCAAAGGCTTACCAAATTGATCACGAACGGTAAATGAAATATCAGCAGCGAATGCAGTTGCTGCGCTGCACAGAACTACAAAAGAACATACCGTGCGAGCACAGTGCGCAAAAAACGTCATAATTGAACCTTGCTTAGCCTAGTTTGCTAATAAGTATAGATTAATCTTAGCTTAAGTTAATGAGAGAGGGTATGAAAAGCAAGAAAAAAGCCAAGCAGTTTTAGTAGAAAACCAACTTGGCTTTAATAATATTGACTTAGAGCATATCTAAGTTAAAAAAATAGCAATTAATTGTGCTTAATTAAGCCGTATTCTTTATCTAAAATAGCGATTACTTCACTACGAGGGTCGCTTGGAATAGTAATTTCTTGACCAATGATTTTACTCGCAATGCCAACGTAAGTATCAGACACTTCAAGCATCACTGATTCTGGCAAGGTGTAGTCTTTAGCAAGCTGCTCACGCTCGTCCATGCGATCTTTATTTAATAACACATCGCTGTCTGGCACGTTATTAATTAATAACTGGCGGAAACCCTCTTTTGAGTTTTCAATGATTTTACCGTCACGGTAAGCTGGGCCATCCCAGATACGTGATGAATCAGGCGTGCCTACTTCATCAATGTAGATAAGCTTATCTGAACCATCAATGTCTTCAACATAACCAAATTCAAATTTAGTATCGACAAAGATTTGGTCAAGCTGCGCAAGTTCATCACTGATCAGCTTAAAGCCTTCAACAAGTAGTTGCTCATATTTAGCCACATCGTCTTCAGACTTGAAGTTAAAAACAGATAGGTTATTAGTGATGTTTTCACGAGTAATGTTCACATCATCTACTTCAGGAATGTCAGTAACACCTGTGATAATGCCTTTCGTTGATGGCGTAATTAAAACTTCATCTAGCTTTTGGTTCGCAGCTAGTCCCTCTGGTAAGTCAATACCACAGAAATTACGCGTGCCTTTCGCATAATCACGCCACATACTGCCAGTAATATATTGGCGAGCAATGGCTTCAACTTTTACAGTACTTGCTTTACGCACAATCCATACATAAGGGTGTGGAATATCAACAATATGGTTACCAGCAAGGCCTGCTTTATCAAATAACTTAAACCAATGAGATGCCACAGAGTTTAGCGCGATGCCTTTACCAGGAACACCATTTAAACCGTTTTCACCTTGCCAAATACAATCAAACGCAGAAATACGGTCAGAAATAACCATAATAGCTAGCTCAGTTCCTTTTGGAACTTGATAACCTTTGTCATTAATTAAACGAGCGCTGTCTTCATCAGTTAACCAATAAACTGAACGCACTTTACCACTGTGTACCGCACCTTTAGTACGGATCGGTAAATCATCGTTTACGTCTAAAACTTTATAGCTAGTCATGCTATCTCCGATAGTATTTGGCATGCTCTTGTGAGCACATGTATGGGATTGGGGTTATGGCCGCCTATAATAATCTAGACGCTTTGAAAGCTCAATCATTGCACTATCATCAGCAGCCTGCGGATGTAATAAAAACCATAAAAATTTAAACTTTCAGTAATTTTGCTGTCATAAACATTATTTCGCTATACTAGTGCCCTCGAAATAGGAGGTTTTCTTGGATTACTTAGCAGCTACCGCAGAAAAAAAATATTTAATGTTTATTTCGCAGAACTATTCGTACGCGATCTTACGCCCATTGCAACGGGAGATTTTAGCTCGTGGTGGTGAAGTTAAATGGTTTTTACATGGGAAAACTGTAAATCGTGATTTTCTTGATGAAAGCGAGCAAACCTTAGATAGCGTTGATGCTATACACGATTGGCAACCCGATGTACTTTTTGCACCTTCTAATAGTATTCCCACTTTTATACCTGGCGTTAAAGTTGGTGTATTCCATGGCTTTGATGCGGGGAAGTTAAATAGCAAAGGCCAAAATGACCATTTTAAAGTTAGAGGTTGTTTTGATTTGTACTGTACGCAAGGTCCAAATACTACTGCACCTTTCCAAGCTTTAGCTAATAAGCATGGCTTTTTTCAAGTAAAAGAAACCGGCTGGCCAACACTCGATCCTTTTTTTAGTGAGATTGAAAACAATCCGTATAAAAACCCAGACGACAACAGAAAAACACTCTTAATTTGTTCGACTTTTTCAAAACGCCTGTCTCTTGCACCTAAATTATACGAACAAATAAAAGCATACAGTGAGCAAGGAAAGTGGCGAATTTTGGTGCAATTTCACCCGAAAATGCCAAGCGAGCTTGTTGAACAATACAAGGCTCTACAAAACGAAAACCTAACCTTTGTCGAGACAGATAATGTATTACCGCTGTTGCAAGCAGCGGATGTCATGCTGTGTGATACCTCATCCATTTTGCTTATGTTTATCTTACAAAGAAAGCCTGTCGTAACTTTCTGCAATCAAGCACCTGGCGAACATCTTATTGATATTACAGATGTCAATAAACTAACTGAAGCGATTGATTATGCCTTCACACAGCCTGCTGAATTAATGGCGAAAATTGAGCACTTCTGCCAGCAACTGCATCCATATCAAGACGGCTTATCGAGTCAACGTGTACTTGCTGCTAGCAATGAATTACTATTGAGCAATCCTGCACTTAAGCCGAAACCACGTAATTTTATTCGTAATTTTAAAATGCGTAGAAAATTAAATTACTGGCGATGGTAACAATTCATAGGTCGTTATGATCACGCTTGAAAATGTGCTTTTTAAATGGCACGCAAAACAACCCGAGCCGACGATCAATATTACTAAGCTAGATATTGATCAAGGCGAACATGTTTTTCTTCACGGTCCGAGTGGTTGTGGTAAATCAACGTTATTATCATTGCTTGCTGGCGTCACAGTGCCAACACAGGGCAATATCGAGCTGCTTGGTAAAGCGATTAACCAACTTAGTAATAGTAAACGGGACCGTTTTCGTGCCGACCATATTGGCTATATTTTTCAAAACTTTAATTTACTACCTTATCTATCGCCTATTGAAAATGTGACTTTAGGTTGCCAATTTTCAAAGCAAAGGCAAAAAAACGCATTAAAAAATAGTGCAACAATAGCCGCTGAAGCAAGCCGCTTACTGAGCGCTTTAGGGCTAAATGATAACTTGCAGCATCAAGCAGTTGCACAGCTGAGTATTGGCCAGCAACAAAGAGTTGCCGCAGCGCGAGCCTTTATTGGCAGCCCTGAAATTATTATTGCAGATGAACCTACCTCAGCACTCGACACACAAAATCGCCAAGCATTCGTAAAATTGTTATTTGAGCAGGCAAGCGCAGCAAATAGCACGCTAATTTTTGTTAGCCATGATGAAACATTACAAACGCTATTTACCCGCAGTATCAGCCTTGTTGAGTTACAAGGAGGCACAGATGCTACTCATTAAACTCGCCACAAAAAGTTTATTAAACCGAAAGGCCAGCGCCCTACTCACCCTATTTACAATTGCTATCAGCGTAATGTTATTGATGTCGATTGAGCGGGTTCGAGTTGATGCTAAAAGTAGCTTTAGCAATACAATTTCTGGCACTGATTTAATTGTCGGTGCGCGTACCGGTGATATCCAGTTGCTGCTGTCTTCGGTATTTCGCATTGGTCATGCTAATAATGGCGTGAGTTGGAAAAGTTACCAATACATCTCAGGGCAACGGGGTGTGAAATGGGCTATTCCTATGTCACTTGGCGACAGCCATAAAGGTTTAGCTGTACTTGGTACAAATAAAGACTATTTTGAGCACTATCGCTTTGCTAAAAAGCAGTCGTTGAGCTTTTCACAAGGTCATGAGTTTAATCACTTATTTGAGGTTGTATTAGGTGCTGAGGTTGCCAATACCCTTGGCTATCAGCTTGGTGACGAAGTAGTGATTGCGCACGGCATGGGCAATACCAGCTTTCATAATCATGACGATAACCCATTTAAAGTGGTCGGTATTTTAAATCCAACGGGCACGCCTGTTGATAAAACCCTGCATATTCCACTTGCAGCAATTGAAGCGATTCATGGTGGTCATGCTCATCAGCATGAAGCCGCTCAGGCTGATGCAAATGACCACGACCACGACCACGACCACGACCAGCATGATGATGTTGATTTAGTTGGCACACCAAAACAAATAACCGCTTTTTTACTTGGTTTCGATTCACCTCTTTATACCTTACAAGTACGTCGTAATATCAACCAATACAAAGATGAGGCACTGCTTGCCATCATGCCGGGGGTTACTTTGCGTGAACTATGGGAAATGCTCTCTATCGTTGAAAAAATATTGCTATTATTTTCTATCGTCGTGGTGCTGATCAGTTTGCTTGGCATGTTAACGAGCCTGCTTTCAAGCCTCAATCAACGCCGCAGAGAACTTGCAATTTTGCGCTCTGTTGGCGCAAGACCTTGGCATATTTTCACCTTGATCAGTGTCGAATCATTACTCATTACAGGGCTTGGCTGCATTGTTGGTATCGCATTATTCTATGCTTTAATGCTACTCGGCGCAGATTACTTGCAAAGCCATGCCGGAATAAGCCTAAATATAGCCTTATTGTCATCCTATGAACTCATGCTTTTAGCTGCGATAATGGTTGCAGGCTTTATTGTTGGGTTAATTCCCGCAACTCGCGCGTATTTCTACTCTCTTGCTGATGGTATGAGTATTAAAATTTAAGGAATGTTATGCCTTTTTTTCGAAAATTCGTCGCTTTAGTCGCATTAGTTGTGTGTGCTGGAGCTAATGCTGGCGCACCTAAAGAAATCTTCTGGGAAGATTTAATTCCAAAAGGTCATGTCCAAATCGACACCCAAGCGCAAGCAAACCATGAAGGCTCTGAACAAAACTGGGTGCAACCAGACCTTGATGCTCCCGTGGTAAAAGAACTTAATGGTCAATCAGTAAGTTTGCCTGGTTTTGTTGTTCCCCTTGAAGGCGACAGCGAAGTGATCACCGAGTTCTTATTGGTGCCTTATTTTGGTGCCTGTATTCACGTACCACCACCGCCGCCAAACCAAATTGTGCATGTCACGATTAAAGACGGCGTACCAATCGAAAGCCTCTACGATGCGATTGTCGTGACAGGCGTTATCAGCACCGAAACCTGGTCTGGTGAAATTGCCCAAGTCGGCTATAAAATGAAAGCCGTCGGTGTAGCACCATTTGAGTTATAAGTTTTAAAGAGCATGTTTTTGCATGCTCTTTAAATTAATCCACCACTTTTTCTTTTTCTAGTTCCTGTTCGCTTAATTCATACCACCCGCCACCAAGGGCTTTATAAAGCGTTGCTAGGCTTTGCAGACGATCATTTTTTGCCTGCGATAACGCAATTTCTGCCGAAAATAACTGGCGCTGTGCATCCATTAAATCAAGGGAGCTGGCAACACCATTGCTATATCTTAGGCGTGCTAAGCGATAGTAATCTTGGCTACTGAGCACCAAGCTTCTTTGCGCATCATAGCTTTTTTCTGCCGACTGATAGTTCGAAAGCTGATTGCTCACTTCTTGCAGTGCCACCAGCACTATTTTCTGATATTGAATACTTGCCTGATAAGCTCGTTGTTCCGCCACCGTTAAATTTGCCTGATTGCGCCCCATATTAAATATTGGCATTAAAAGCTCTGAGCCCAGCAACCAAACCTGCGAATTACTGGCTAGCAAATCACTAAAATCAGTACTTTCACTGCCATATTCGGCATACAACTTAAGTTTTGGGAATAAGGCCGCTTTTGCGACCCCAATTTCAGCCATGGCCGCTTGCCATTGATACATTGCTTGCTGCACATCTGGTCTACGCTTTAACAGTTCACTAGGTAGTCCTGTGGGTAATTGCTTAGGAAGGGTTTGCACAGATAACTCATTCCCCCCTTGCACATCAGCATTGGCATCACCAATCAAAAACTTTAACTGATTAATAATCCGCCTTTCACTGTGCTGTAAAGGAGGGATCTTCACTTTCGCTGACTCTAATTCAACCTCGGCTTGGCGCTGTTCTAGCCCTGAAATAATACCGCCTTTTTTACGAATACGCGCAATTTCAAGCTCCTTCTCGCGAAGCTTAATCGTACTCAGGCTAATTTTTAATTGCTCTTCAACTTCTTTGAGGGCAAAAAACTGCTGAGCAACATCAGCAATCAAGGCGAGCTGCAACGCGTTTCTTGCTTGCTCTTGGCTATAATAATTTGCCAGTGCGGCTTCGCTTGCGCGTCGGTTACTACCAAATAAATCTAGCTCCCAACTTAAGTAACCTTTTAAATCAAAGGTATTTTCTGGGCTGCTATTAAGCTCTTCTTCTCGCTCTGAAGTAAGCCCTACATTCACATCAGGCCATAAAGCGGCATCCGTAATTCGATACCGAGCTCGCGCTTCAATAATTTTCGATTGCGCAATTAACATATCTTGGTTGTTAAGAAGCGCTTGGCTAATCAGCTTTTGCAAATGAGGGTCGCTATAAATTTGCTTCCAGCCCGCTAAAGCCTCCGATTGTGGCGTTGCTGTTGCGCCCATAAAATTAGCAACTTCACTATGCTCAGGTGCTTCAAAATCAGGCCCTACAGCACAGCCTTGAATGCAGGAGAAACAAAGCATTGGTAACAATTTATGCATCGACTTGCTCCTCTACTACTTTAGAGGCCGGTGTTTGCTGTTTTTTTACAAAGCGTGCAGCGGTAATAAAAAACAGCGGCACTAATATTATGCCGATAGAGCTTGCCAGTAACATCCCCCCTAAAATAGGCATAGATACTGACTGTCGACCAACCGCTCCGGGGCCAGAAGCAAGTACTAACGGCAATACACCAAGCACAAAAGAGGCTGCAGTCATTAATATAGGCCGAAAGCGAGAACGGGCGGCTTCTATTGCTGCATCAGCGGCATCCATCCCCTCCTGATAAAGCTGATTTGCCACCTCAACAATCAAAATTGAGTTCTTTGCCGCAAGGCCAATCAAGGCAATAAAGGCGACTTGAAAGAATAAATTGTTTTCATGCCCCGTCACAAAGGTCAATACAGAGGCTCCCAACATAGCAATCGGGCTTATTAGTAGTACAGCAAACGGCAAACTCCAACTTTCATAGAGCGCCGCTAAAAATAAAAATACAAACACAATAGCAAGGCTGATAGCGATACTTAGCTGACCCGATGAGCGAATTTCTTGATAGGTTAATCCTGTCCATTCATAGCCAAGGTTAGGCGGTAGTTTTGCCATTTCTTCTTTAATTACGTTAATTACATCACCCGATGCATAGCCTTCAGCTGGCGATACATTCACCATGGCACTGGTAAACATATTAAAGCGATTTATTGCAGACGGACCGGTTGTTAAATTTAGCTTAGCAAGCACATTTGATGGCACCATTGCGCCATTTTTTGAACGCACATAAAATTCGTTGAGGTTTTCAGGGCGTGCCCTAAATTCATCTTCAGCCTGAACTTTAACCCGATAAACGCGACCAAATAAATTAAAGTCATTAATTGTTGATGAGCCAGTAAGCACTTTCATTGTGCTGTAAACATCAGCAATCGGCACCTCTAATGCCATGGCTTTTTCTCTATCTAATTCCAAAAACAGCTGGGGTACTGAGCCACGCAGTGAGCTACTTGCTTTAGCAACTTCAGGGCGGTTATTTAAATTTGCCAGCAGTACCTCGAGCGATTCAACCAGACTCGTTAAGTTGCCCCCTGTTTTTTCTTGCAGCGCAAACTCAACACCAGAGCCCGAACCAAGCCCCGCCACAGCCGATGGCTGAAACACATTAAATTCAGCATCGGGAATGGCGTAGAGCTGCTTACGTATATCATTCATCACACTTGTGACCGTAAAACCTTGCTCTGCACGCACTTGCCAAGGCTTTAAAATCACCTCCATTTGACCATGTGATTGCGCACTACCAGCACGGCGGTTTTCACCCGCTAGCGTGAATGAATAAGCCACCCCAGCATGGCTCATAACAAATTGGTTAGCTTTACTTATCACCTCATTGGTACGTGAGACCGTTGCCGCATCTGGCAAGGTAATATCAACAAAAAAGCGTCCTTGATCTTCTTGCGGCATAAAGCTACTTGGTAATTGGCTAAACACAAAGTAACAGCCACCTATCATTATAAAAAAGCCAATATAACTACGTTTTGCTTTTTCAGAGCATGCCTTTACAAGCCAAGTGTATTTTTCGCCAACACTTTCAAGCCAGTTATTAAATTTATTAAAAATCTTAATCTTTGATGGGGCGCTAGGTTTTAAGAAAATCGCACATAAAGCAGGGCTCAAGGTTAGCGCAACTAGGGTCGAAATGAGTACCGCAACGGTAATTGCAATCGCAAACTCTCGGTACATAATGCCCGTAATACCGGCTAAAAATGACACCGGCACAAACACCGCTGCCAGTACTAAAGAGGTTGCCACTATGGCGCCAGAAAGCTCTGTCATCGCTTGCTTAGTAGCAGCAACGACCTCCATATTTTGCTCATTGATCAGTCGCTCAACACTTTCGACTACAACAATCGCATCATCAACGACGATGCCGATTGCCAATACCATAGCCAATAAACTGACATTGTTTATGGTAAATCCAAATGCAGCCAAGGCGATAAAGGTACCCACTATCGACACTGGCACAGCCAAAGCGGGTATTAAAGTTGTTCGCCAGTTTTGCAAAAATAAATACACCACTAAAATCACTAAGATAAGCGCTTGAATAAGGGTATTGATCACCTCATTAATCGACAGCTTGATGAACTCAGAGGCATCATAAAATAACTGCCATTTCACACCCTTCGGAAAAGCTGCGCTCAGGCGATCCATCTCAGCCTTAACGCGCTCTGTAACCGCTAATGCATTAGAGCCTGGTAACATATAAACCTGCAAAATAGTGGCGGGCTGTTCATTTAGTTTTGAATTTAAAGTGTACGCTGACGACGCCAACTCAACCCTTGCAACATCTCGCAAACGGATCATCGAGCCATCACTATTCACTCGCAGCATAATGTTATTAAACTCATCCACCTTATTAAGCCGACCTTGTGCTCGTACCGGAAAGTTAAGCTTAATTGCATCGCTCATTGGCTGAGCGCCAATCTCCCCAGCAGCGGCCTCTTTATTTTGTGCTTTGATTGCTGCGGTCACATCATTCACGGTTAACTCGTAGCCCGCTAAAATATCAGGCTTTAACCAGACCCGCATAGCATATGAACGCGAGCCGGTGTTTCGCACTTTGCCAACCCCCGGAACACGCTTTAAAGCCGCCTCTACATTGATGCTAGCGTAGTTACTCAAATAGATTTCGTCATAGCGTGGGTCATCAGAGGTCAGTGCCAGTTTCAACAGCTCAACGGAACTTTCATTAGAGACATTCACCCCTTCAGTTTGCACATCAACAGGTAAATTACTGCCTGCTTGGCTTGCGGTGTTTTGAACATCAACAAGGGCGAGATCTGGGTCGGTGCCAACATCAAAGGTGAGTGTGATCCCAACACTGCCAGAGTTAGTTGCCTTTGACTCCATATACAACATATTCGGTGTGCCATTTAATTCTTGCTCAAGAGGAATGGCTACCGACTCAGATGCGGTCTCTGCCGTTGCGCCGGGGAATGAAGCAGACACTTTAACCGACGGCGGAGCAATATCTGGGTATTGATCAATGGGTAGGGTAAAGAGCGAGACCAAGCCTGTGAGTAAAATAACTAACGAAATAACGATAGCAAACACTGGACGCTTGATAAAAAAATGCGAAAACATAGCTAAGCTCCCTGCTGATTTTTTTCATCATCTTGTTTGCTTGGTTTATCTGGCGCCAGTGGAGTAGTGCCCGTGTTTGGCGTTAATCGGCGTTTTTCAAACTCGGCTAACGAAATCGCTTTTACTTGCTGACCATGACGAATGCGATGCAAACCTTTCACCACCACTTGCTCACCCGCACACAAGCCACCGCTAGCAACAATTCCTTGTTCACCGTAATGCTCAACAACAATAAAGCGCCGCTCTATCTCACCTGAATCAAGTACCACCATTACATAAATACCGCCCTGCTCAACTTGTGTAGCTTCTTCAGGGACGACAATGGCATCTTTCAATTCGGATAATTTAATCCGTGCTTTTGTATATTGCCCAGGTAATAGCTCACTATTAGGGTTAGGCAGCTTTGCTCTTACTTTAAAGGTGCCCGTTTTCGGGCTAATTTTAGGGTCGGTGAAACTCACATCACCCCAATATCGATACTCACTGCCATCAGGCAAAGAAATACGTACAAAGCCTTCTAGCGCCTTGCCTTGTTGCTCGGCTTGTAGCTTCTCCATCATGCTGGTCATACGTCGCTTGGCATTCAAATAATCAAGTGCCGACATATTAAAATTAACGAAAATAGGGTCTATTTGCTGAATGGTGGTAAGGAGTGAAATACCATTACTGCCAACCAAAGCACCGAGATCGGCTTCAGAGCTACCAACCATGCCACTAATTGGCGCCGTAATGCGGGTATATTCTAAATCGAGCTTGGTTTCTTCAAGTTCTGCTTGGGTTGCTGATAATGACGCTTGCGCTTGCTCTTGGATAGAAATTGCATTGTCGTAGTCGAGCTGACTTGCTGCATCTTGCTCGTAGAGGGGTTTTAAACGAGTAACATCGCGCTTTGCTTTTGCCAGCGCTGCTTGGTCTTTTTGTAGTGCGGCTTTAACGCGATTAAGCTTAGCTCGGTAGGGTCTATCATCAATGGTGTAGAGTAAATCACCTTCGTTTACCCAACTACCTTCAACAAATTCAACACTTTGTACAAAGCCGGTGATCCGTGCGCGTACTTCAACATCAAGTGATGCGTCTGTACGCGCCACGTAATTCCCATACAGCGGCACATCAAACTGCTTAACCTCAGCGGTAACCACTTCCTCAACGATAACTTGAGGTTGCTCTTTAGAACAACCCACCAGTGCCGCTAAGCACACGCACCCTATGACGTATTTGTTTAATAGCATACAACCTTCTCATTCCTTAAGCCTGTCTCTATCTTGCTATCTGTTGCAATACTACATAGATGAGGGATTCTTTGTTATTTTTGACAATTAGAGCAGTACACAGTGCTTCTTTGCCCTAATCTAATTTCTTTTAATGGCTCTTTACACGTTACACATGGCTCACCTTTGCGACCATAAACTAGTAATTGCTGGGCAAAATAACCGGGCTTACCATCACTTTGAGCAAAATCTTTTAATGTTGTGCCGCCTTGCGTGATAGCCGCAGCAAGTGTTTCTTTAATAATAGGCACTAATTGCTGATAACGCTTTAAAGACACCTTGCCGGCTTCTCGTTTCGGGTGAATTCCGGCCTTAAATAACGACTCATTGGCATAGATATTACCTACACCAACTACCACAGCGTTATCCATAATAAACTGTTTAATTGGTACTTTTTTATTTCTAGACTGTTCGTAAACACGCTTTGCAGCAAACTCATCGGTAAGAGGCTCCGGTCCAAGCTTGGTTAGCAAGGTATGACATTCGCCTGGTGCTTGCCATAAGCAGGCACCAAAGCGACGCGCGTCGTTGAGTCTTAGCGCTTTACCTGTGGCTAAAATAAATTCGATATGGTCGTGCTTTTTTAATGGCTCATCTGCGCTCACAACTCGTAAGTTGCCCGACATTCCTAAATGCAAAATAACACTACCCAGCTCACAACCGAGTAATAAATATTTTGCTCTACGCTCCACTGAAGTAACTTTAAGTCCTTGTAATTGATATACATCATCAGGCACAGGCCAACGCATACTGGCGTTATGAATATTTACTTTGGTCACTGTTTGGTTAAGCACATGCGGCGTTATTCCCAAACGGCTAACTTCAACTTCTGGTAATTCAGGCATCTGTGACTCTCTTAAAACGGGTATAACGGAAATAACTTAGCAGCATCAGCTTGTTCAAGCTCAAATACTCGTTGTAACCGCTTATCTAATAAATAGTATTGCTGATCTATGTTGTACAACTGATACACCGCTGGCAACTGCTCCCCGGCTAGCCACACGGAGGCAACATAATCAGCCGATGTCTGTGAAATTTTACTAACAGGGAGACTGGCAATAGTCAGTTTTTGATGTTGCCAAAGTTCAACGAGTTGTTCGAGCTGCTGCTCATCACCTTGCCATGTGGTTTCTTGCAGTGATTGGCTACGCCAAGAGGTGCCGATACGCTCGATTTTTAATTCTGGAAATGCCATTGCTAAAATGAAGCTTTGCTCTGGGAGTAATGCTTGTATTCCTTCTTCAACGGGCTGTGTATTGAGCTTTTTATGTAGGCCATTGAAGAAAAAAATCATCAATAGCATCGAAATAATCACCACATTATTCCATGCTTTTCGGCTCAAGCGCATCAGTATCTTCCTCAGTTTTCAATATCTTAAAGTGTAACCAAAAAGGACATTAATTGGCAGTTGTAATTGATCAACAAAATTTCATGTCTGTTATGTATCAATCTGTCGATACTTTGCTAAAATATCCGCCAAATTTAAAGGAGTTCCGTCAATGTCAATGTATGTAGTGGGTCATAAGATCCCTGATTCAGATTCAATTTGCGGTGCAATTGCGCTTGCTTACTTAAAAAACCAGATCAATGAACCTGCGATCCCGACGCGTTTAGGTGAAGTATCACCTGAAACACAATTTATCCTAGATAAATTCGGTTTCGAAGCACCTGAGCTAAAACTTAGCTACGCAGGCGAAGACGTTTATATCGTTGACCACACAGAAAAAACACAAGCACCTGATGACATCGATGAAGCACGTGTTGTAGGTGTTGTTGATCACCACAAATTAGGCGATTTAACATCATCAACACCACTTGAGTGTTGGATCCGCCCAGTGGGTTGTTCAAACACTATCATCAAAATGATGTATGACTTCTACAACGTAGAGATTCCAAAAGATATCGCAGGCATCATGTTATGCGCAATCTTAAGCGACACTGTAATCTTTAAATCACCAACGTGTACAACAGCTGACATCAAATGTGTTGAAGCACTTGCTGAAATCGCTGGCATAGAAGATTTCAAAGAACTTGGCATGGAAATGTTCAAGGTTAAATCAGCAGTTGAAGGCACCCCTGCACGTGATTTAGTAATGCGTGATTTCAAAGACTTCAACATGAACGGTAAGCTAGTAGGTATTGGCCAGCTAGAAGTTATCGACCTTGCTGTATTTGATGAGATCAAACCAGACCTTGAAGCTGACATCGCAAAGCTTAAAGAAGAAGGCGGTCGCCACTCAGTATTACTCCTGTTAACCGATATCATGAAAGAAGGCTCTGAAATGCTAATTGCGTCTGATGACGTATCAGTAATCGAAGCTGCCTATGATGTTAAATCAGAAGACGGTCGCGTATGGTTAGATGGCGTATTAAGCCGTAAGAAGCAAGTTGTACCACCACTACAAGACGCTTTTGCAAAAATCTAATCAGAACTGTTAGATACAAAAAAGCCGATGTTACATCGGCTTTTTTTGTGTCTGAAATTTTCGCGGTAGTTAGATTTGCGTTGCATTACGCTGACGTAACACTTCAAATAAACAAATACCGGTCGCAACTGACACATTTAAACTAGATACCGAACCAGCCATTGGGATTTTAACTAATAAATCACAATGCTCACGAGTAAGGCGGCGCATACCATCCCCTTCAGCCCCCATAACAACAGCCATTGGCCCTGTTAGGTTTGCATCAAATAACTCAGTATCTGTTTCACCGGCAGTGCCGACAACCCAAACGCCAGCATCTTTAATTTCACGTAACGTACGCGCAAGATTGGTTACTTGAACTAATGGCACTGTTTCTGCTGCACCGCATGCTACTTTGCGCGCTGTGCCGTTCAGTTTTGCAGACTTATCTTTAGGAACGATTATCGCGTGCACGCCCGCAGCATCTGCACTACGTAAACAGGCACCTAAGTTATGTGGATCAGTAATACCATCAAGTACCAGTAAGAAAGGCGTTTCTTCACGGGCAATGATCTCATCTAGATCTTTTTCGTTATACATGCGCGCCGCTTTTACATTAGCGATAATGCCTTGGTGCTGCTCACCATTTGCTTTATTATCAAGCGCTTTACGCTGCATAAATTGTACAGAAATACCGAATTTACGTGCTTGGTCAATAACCGGGTTTAAACGTTTATCTTCACGCCCTTTTAAAGCGTATATTTCTAAAAAGCGCTCAGGCTCTTTTGCTAATATTGCTTCAACTGAGTGAAAACCAAAAATTAATTCATTACTCACGTATTATTTGCTCCTCGGCCATTACGTTTACGGGCATTCTTACCCGGTCTTTTTGCCTTTTTGGTGGCTTTTTTCTTACTCTTCTTTTTGCCGGCTTTTACAGCATCAGCTTGTTTACTATTAGGCTTTTTACGCCCTTTAGAAGATGAAGACATGCCACGTTTTTCATTCTCTTTGTCGCCTGATTTTGCCTCAAAGCTGCCTGACTGCGCTTTTTTACCAGGAATTTTACCTGCTTTAAGCTGGGCACGAACACTTGGTTTTGCAGGGGCACTACGGCCACGACGACGCGCATAACGGTCTTGTTGCGCTTCACCTGCTAACACTAAGTTTATGCGTCGCTCGTCAAGACTGACAGATGACACCTGAACCGTTA
Source organism: Pseudoalteromonas sp. UCD-33C (assembly GCF_001306895.1). Taxonomy (NCBI): domain Bacteria; kingdom Pseudomonadati; phylum Pseudomonadota; class Gammaproteobacteria; order Alteromonadales; family Pseudoalteromonadaceae; genus Pseudoalteromonas; species Pseudoalteromonas sp. UCD-33C. Next base: position 520,354 of record NZ_LJTB01000001.1, read on the forward strand.
GTTTATCGCCTAAACGATAAACGGTGTGAGTTTGTTCACCAATTAAGCAATGCTTAGCACCATCGTAATGGAAGTACTCATTGCCCAGGTTAGTTACATGGATCATGCCGTCGATTTGTAAATCGTCTAAGCGTACAAATAAACCAAAGTTAGTTACCGATGAGATCACCCCACCAAATTCGTCACCAACATGGTCTTGCATAAATTCACATTTCAGCCAATCTGCTACTTCGCGAGTCGCATCATCAGCACGGCGTTCAGTGGTTGAACACTGCTCACCTAAAATATCAACTTCGTCATCAGTGTAGGCATACTCACCCGATGTTTGCTGACCTTGCGCTTTAAGTACCGCTTTAATTGCACGGTGCACCACTAAATCAGGGTAACGACGAATTGGCGATGTAAAGTGGGCATAGGCTGGTAAAGCTAAACCAAAGTGGCCAATGTTATCTGGCTGATAAACCGCTTGCTTCATTGAACGGAGCAACATGGTTTGAATAAGCTCAGCTTCTGGGCGGTCGCCTAATTTAGCTAACACTTGCGTTATTTCTTTTGGTGTTGGCTCATCAGAAATCGCAGTTTCGATACCAAGCTCTGATAAAAAGTTTCTGAAGAAACCAAGCTTTTCAGCATCAGGCTCATCATGCACACGATAAAGCGCACTCGCCTCGTGCTTTTCTAATAATCGGGCTGCCGATACGTTCGCTAAAATCATGCACTCTTCGATAAGTTTGTGCGCATCATTGCGAACCACAGGCACAATTGATTCAATCTTACGATGTGCATTAAACACAAAGCGCGTTTCTAAGGTTTCAAACTCAATCGCACCACGCTCTTGGCGAGCAGCTTTAAGTGCCATGTACATTTGCTGTAAGTCAGTTAAATGTGGCACCATTTTAGCGTACTCTTCACGTAGCTTTTCATCGCCTTGTAAAATCGCATTCACTTTGGTGTAAGTAAAACGAGCGTGTGAATTCATCACCGCTTCGTAAAATTTATACCCAGACAACTTACCCGCTTCTGACACCGTCATCTCAGCAACCATACATAAACGGTCAACTTCTGGGTTCAATGAGCACAAGCCATTCGATAGCACTTTTGGCAGCATCGGAATAACTTGCTCAGGGAAGTATACTGAGTTACCACGTTCAATCGCTTCTTTATTCAGAGGCGTGTTCATTCCTACGTAGTGCGACACATCGGCAATGGCCACCCATAAACGCCAACCACCTGATGGTTTGCGCTCACAATAAACTGCATCGTCAAAGTCACGGGCATCTTCACCGTCGATTGTAACTAGCGGTAAGTCACGTAAATCAACGCGACCTTGCTTTGCTTGTTCATCAACAAACTCACCTAAATGAGCAATTTGCTTTTCAACCGCTTCTGGCCAAACGTGGGGAATATCGTGATTGCGTAGTGCAACTTCAATTTCCATACCCGGTGCTAAGTGCTCACCCAGTACCTCAGTGACTTTGCCTACCGCATTCATATGTCGGCTTGGGTTTTGGGTAATTTGCACTTGCACCATTTGGTTGTGGCGCGCGCCATTTTCACTACCCGGTAGTATCATAATATCTTGCGTTATGCGTGGGTCTTCAGCCACAACAACTGCAATACCATGCTCAACAAAATAGCGGCCAACAATCGGTGCACGTTCATTGGTTAATACCTTAATGATGCGTGCATCGCATTTGCCACTTGAGCCTTTGCGATTGCCTTTAGCAAGCACAATGTCACCGTGCAACACCATATTCATTTGGTGCTTTGCGATAAACCAATCTTTACTCTCACCTTCAACTTCTAAAAAGCCGAATCCGTCACGATGACCAATGACCTTGCCTTTAACTAGCCCAGATTCATCAATCAATGCGTAGCATTTAAACTTATTGAAATACAGTTGACCATCGCGTTCCATAGCACGTAAACGACGTTTGAACGCAATTTGACGCTCTGTATCATTCACATGTAATTCGTCACAAAGTTGTGTGAAGTTTGCTGGTTTGGCGCGAGATTCTAAGTGAGTAAGTATAAACTCACGGCTAGGGACGGGGTTTTCGTACTTTTCTTGTTCTCGACTGAGATTGGGATCCTGTTTTGACATTCACTATCTTGTTAGTTGGTTATGTTGTTATTTTAACCCATAACCTAACAATGAGACAGGCAAAAGCTATGAAACTTTTAAGAAATTGATTAAACCAGTTTTCGCACTCAAATTGTTCAATAATTTAATAGCAAAATTAAGGACCTTATAACCACCCTTTTTGTCTTGCTATGCGAGCAGCATCTACTCGGTTTACCGCATTTAGTTTACTCATTGCTTCTGAAAGATAATTTCTAACCGTCCCTTCTGATAAAAACAATGTTTTTGCAATATCTTGAGTTTTTAAGCCATCACCGGCTAATTTTAATGCTTTGCGTTCTTTATTAGTCAATGGATCAGTGTCAGATAATGCAAGTAAAGCAAGTTCGGGATCAATGACTCTTCGGCCTTGATTGACTGATTTTATTGCATTAATTAAATGCTCTGATGGCGCTTCCTTTAAAATAAAGGCGCGAACATCTGCTTTCATAGCACGCTTTATGTAACCTGCCTTTGAAAATGTAGTTATTATCATGGTTTTAATATCAGAATGGCGCTTACTCAGTATTTCTACCAATTCGATGCCTGACATATTGGGCATTTCAATATCTGATAACACCATATCAATCTTATTTTGTTCAATAAATTTAAGTGCAGCTTTGCCATCCTCTGCTTGCCCAACGACATTAATAAATGGATCAAGTCCAACAAGCGCACTAATTGCTTCCCTAACCATTTGCTGATCTTCAACAATGAGTAAATTAATCATGATAAATTCGCTTGAAAATTCATAGTCAGGTTAAACCCTTTTTTATTTTCCACAATAAGCTCTCCGCCAAGTGCTTCAGTACGCTGCTTAATGCCATTAATGCCATTGCCACTTTTAAATGTGGTTACTATACCGTTATCCTTAATTGATATTAGTTCCTTACTAATATCAATTAAAACTTCATTCCCTTTACTATGCCTTAAAATATTAGTGCAAGCCTCAGTAAGAATAAGCGATACGGTTTTTTGTGTTGCTGTCGATAAGTTTGTTAATTCATTGTTTACTATTACATTAAAGCCATTTTGTGTTAGCTCTTCTTGTAAAAACTCTAACTGTTTAGTGAGGTTAAACTGTTTCATATTTGTTACTGCTTTACGAATATCACTGAGTAAATCTCGGCTAATGGCCGCCACTTGCTTTATTTCACTCTGTGCTTGCTCAACCTTATCATTAACAATTAACTTTTCGGCTAGTTCTGCTTTTAGAGCAATCGACGATAGACTGTGACCAGCTAAATCATGAAGGTCTCGTGCAATGCGTTCACGTTCAGCAATCATTGCCAACTGTTCTATTTGATGTTGACTTTTTTGTTCACTTAACTGGTGTATTCGTTCACGCCTCTCAGCACGTCCCATAAAATAAAGTGCAATGCTGATGATGAGTGCTGGCGCAATAAAATATGGATTATTCAAATCAAATAAATACACCGCGAAAAAAATACTTAAAGCAACAGCAACTAGCCCTAAAACGCCTTTTTGTTGTCTAAAGTTGAACCCAAAAAAATAGCAAGCAAAGCCAAATAAAGTTTGTGTTCCAAGAGTTAAATATGTACCAAAAGTTGCGATAATAACAATGATAGACACTGGAATGAGCGCATCTTCACCTTTTGCGTTAGCAGCTTTAACATAGTAAAAAATAAAAGTTATATATATCATAACTATAATAAAAATATCTAAAGCTGCGAATTGCTCAAAACTTAGAATCAACGGTAAAAAATAAAAACTTGAAAAAACAAGTGGCCCCCAGACCCAGTAAGGCTTTTTTTCAATTGCTAAGCTTTGTCTAAAACTATCACTTTTCATTTATGCTCAATCCCATTTTTTGGCTTTTTTAAATCTTATCTAAACTTGGGCAGCATATGGCTGCCCACGATTAGTTACTGCTTATTTTTATTTATCAAAATTTTAGGCCATGTATAGTTTGGTGCAAGGTCAAGTGATGTTTGCCAATCTTGCACTGCTTTTTGCACATCATTTAGTGCTAAATATGTTAACCCACGCCAGACATATGCTTCCGCCTGCCCCCATTTATAACCATCATTATTATCATTTTGATAGTGAATTAGAGACTCATTCAATGAACTAAGCGCTTGCTGTTTACTGCCACCAAACATGCTAGGTGTGTTTAAAGCAATTATACCTTTAACTAGATGAGCACGAGGATTACTTTTGTCAATTTGCACCGCATTATTTAACGCATTGTTCGATTTTATGCCGTAGTAAAAACCTGTAATAGGTTTAATCGAAATACGATAACCATACACTTGAGCAAGCAATGCGTTTGCCTCACTTTTATCTGCGTCAAGTTTATCGTCTAAAAGCGCTGTTTGTGCAATATCAAGTAAGGCAAGCGCTTTTTCAGTTTCACCCATGATATTATGTGTAATAGCAAGGCGATAATTCACAAGCGCTGCATCATACCCTGCTGCATTTTTTGCTATTTCGGTAAGTTCTGACAAGTTATGCTGTTGAGATGCAAGTTCAATACTATCTATAGTACTTTGTTCAGCAAATACGTAATTTGTGTTAAATGTAATTGCCGCAGCGAATAACGCGTAAAAATTTTTAGTAATTAGATTCATAGCTATACCCTTTATATTAATGAATGACAAACCGACATGTATCGGTACAGATATAGTGTTACTTAAAAAAGAATGAGTGTTTAACGACATTTGTAAGCAATACATCATGACAATTGTCATAAAAAAGCGATGAAACTTTTAAGAAATTGATTAATTCTGCCAAAAATGAAGCGTTGATATTCTTTGCAACAAACACTCTGTGTTAATATTTTCGGAAAATAACAACAAGCTAACATAATTATATGGATATTAACTTAACCCACTACCTCGCAACGATGGCCTACAACAGCGCCTATATTGGTCTGTTCATTGCGATCATAGCCGTTGCAAAACTGTCGTATAACTTAGCAACCCCTTATAACACCACCAGCCAATTAACCGATAATGCCAACAGTGCCTTGGGTTTATCTATTGGCGGCTACTTAGGGGCAATTACCATTATTTATGGCTTTGTTTTAGCTGGACCTAGCCAAGGTTTACTAAGAGATTTGATGAATGTATCACTGTACAGTGTATTAGGTATGGTGCTGCTAACCTGCTCACGTATTTTAAATGACAAATTACTGCTGCGCTTGTTCTGCAACCAAGAGCAATTAATTAACCAACAAAACGAGGCAGTAGGCCTAGTACAAGCGGCAAACTATATGGCTGCTGCACTGATCATTGGTGGCGCATTAACCGGCGAAGGCAGCTGGTTATCGGCCATTGTGTTTTATTTTTTAGGGCAACTAATGCTGATCATTTTTGCCAAAGGCTATGATCACCTCACTGCTTTTAATCTTCACGAACAGCTCGAAAAAGGCAACAAAGCCGTTGCACTTAGCTTTTCTGGCACTATGTTGGCGTTAGCTATTATCTTGTGTCATGCGCTCATTGGTGGCTTTCATACTTGGCAACAAAGCTTAAGCTTATTCTTTATTGACGCATTATTTGGCTTTTTAATTTTACCAATTGTGCGTTACCTCGTTGATAAAATTATCTTTAGCAAAATTTCACTCGACCAAGCAATGCACGACAAAAACACCGCCGTTGCGGTTATTGAAAGCAGCATTGCAATCTGTGTTGCTGTTATCATCACTATCGCTATTTAAGCTTATTTATGGAGTAATGGATGAACATCTATAAGCTTTTTATTATTGCCGCTATCACATTTGTTGTTTGCTTAGTGATACGTGCAGATCTACAAGCGCCACTTATTAGTGGCCAATATGGCAACTTTAAAGACTACGACGGACAAGACAAACCTTACCTATTTACAGTGCCAGAAGATGGCCAAATGATGCGCTTAGAAATTAAAGGCAGACTGCCTTTAAACTCTTGGAAAGCTATTGATATCGAAATTTTTGACCCTGATGGTAACTACTTATTTAGTTACTCTGATGAACTTTGGGCCGAAACCGGACACGATTCAGATGGCAAATGGACTGAGTACCGTGATTATACTCATCACGATGTCCACTTCCCAAAGAAGGGGCAATATAGCGCCTACGTCAGTAGTACGTTTGGCCCAAATAAGCGTGCCGAACATTTTAGTTATACGTTTCGTATTATCCCAATCAAAGGTAACAGTAATTTCATGCTACCGCTGTTATGGATTTCTGGCTTCATCGGCGGTGTAGCGCTATTTGTAATGCTGCATCGTTTAGAAGCTGAGCGTGAAGGCTCCGATATTACTTATAAACCAATCAATAAGTTAAACCCTGAGGCTATAAAAGCAATGGAATCGCGCATCTCTGTTTGGCCTATTGTGTTACTGTTTTTAGCACCCGTGCTCTTCTTTTCCTTCTTGGCATATAGCAAAGGTGACAAAGAGCAAGATTGGCAAGTTTACTCCTATCACCACCTCACAATAAGCGTTGATAAACAATTACGTGAGCAAAGTATTGGTAGTGCAGGTTTCCGTTCACGAGGCGGCCCTGGTGGTAAATAAATCAATTCGCGAAAGCCACATTTTACTGTTTAGTATTTTTGTTGCTGGCCTTTGCTCAATTATCTATGAGCTACTGATCGCAACCACTGGTGCCTACTTTTTGGGTGATAGCATCACTCAATTTTCCCTGACGATTGGCGTCTATATGGCAGCAATGGGGGTTGGCTCTTATTTTTCCCGCTTTGTGCCTGATAAGCCATTGCTGGTGTATTTTATTGGTTTTGAGCTTGCGCTTGCACTACTTGGCGGTTTGAGTGTGCCATTGCTGTATTTCTGCTATGCGTTTGGTTTACCACTGCAAGCAATTAGTATTTTACTCACTACGCTAATAGGGATTTTGATTGGCTTAGAAATTCCGCTGTTAAGTCGCCTAATGGAAAAACATTATGCGCTAAAAGCAAACCTCGCTAATGTGTTATCTATTGACTACTTTGGCGCCCTGCTTGCGACTTTACTGTTTCCTTTTCTATTTTTACCTTGGCTTGGGGTTTTTAAAACAGCCTTAAGCTTTGGCTTAATGAATCTAAGTATTGCGCTGTTATTGCTGTGGTACTTTATCGACCATATCAGCCCAAATCGTCGAAAAGTGCTTAGACTCACATTAGTTTTAGTCTGCTCAGTATTAGTGCTTTGCTTATTTGCTAGTAAACAGCTCACCCATCTTTGGCAAAGCCAAATCTACGATGACCGTGTTGTACACTCAGAGCAAACGCCCTACCAACAAATTGTACTGACTCGTCATAAAGATGATATTCGGCTTTATTTAAACGGTGGCTTACAGTTTTCATCGATTGATGAGTATCGCTATCACGAAGCGCTTATTCATCCCGCTATGGTGCGCCATGGTAATGCCAAACGTATTCTAATTTTAGGCGGTGGCGATGGCTTAGCAACCAGAGAGCTTTTGAAATACCCGCAAATAGAATCTATTACCCTAGTCGATTTAGACCCGGCAGTCGCTAGGCTTGCGCAAACTAATCACAACCTGACAACTCTTAACAAGCACTCACTCAGTGACCCTAAAGTGACGGTTATTCATCAAGATGCTTATGTGTTTGTTGAGCAAAACGAACAGCTTTTCGATATTATTTTTATTGATTTACCGGATCCAAAAGCAATCAATTTAGCACGGCTTTACAGTCAGCAGTTTTATCAACTAGTAAAAACACGATTACCAAATAACGGTATAGTAGTGACCCAGGCCACCAGCCCATTTTTTGCGAAGCAAGCATTTTGGTCTATCAATAACACACTCAGTGCAGCAGGCTTTGCGCATACCTTGCCATATCATTTAAATGTGCCCTCTTTTGGCGAATGGGGCTTTATTATGGCTTGCAACTTGATGTGCAGTAACCAACAAGTATTGCCAGTTAAAACCCGCTTTTACCGCCCAGAAAATGACGCACAATTGTTTATTTTTACGCCGGATATTAGCGCTAACAATGAAAAAGTATCGACACTTGATGAGCCTAATGTGCTGCACTATTACTTGCAGGGATGGAAATATTGGAACTAAACGAATGGATTAGCCCATTTGGGGAGTTTACAAAGTAAAGGATTACCGTTACAAAGAGAGTTAATAACAACAATAACAAGGTTTGTAATGCAGGCGCACAAACAGAGCCTAATATACTTACACATTGCAGTGCTACTCTTTGGTGGTACTGCATTATTCGCCAAGCTAGTCAGCTTAAGTGCATTAGATATTACCGTTTACCGAACAGCAATTGCAGGCTGTGCCTTACTGATCTTACTTACAATTCAACACAAAGCGATTAAGCTTCACTCGCGTCGCGACTACCTTATAGCCTTGTTACTTGGTATCACTGTTGGAATACATTGGCTCACCTACTTCGCAGGTATGCAACTAGCAGGTATTGCAGTCGGTATGATTGCCTTTTTTACTTACCCTGTTATCACGGTATTTTTAGAGCCTTTATTTCATGGCAGTAAACCACAGCTCAAAGATATTTTTAGCGCCTTGGTGGTGATGCTTGGTATTTATTTACTTATTCCTGATGCCAGCTTAGGCAATGATGTCACACTCGGAATTGCTATTGGTATTTTGTCAGCGTTCTTTTTTGCTTTTCGAAATATCGTTCACAAGCGTTACTTTAGCCAATATGGCGGCCCACAAACCATGCTTTATCAAACTTGGATCGCCTGCATTATGCTATGCGCCTTTGTCGAAGTACCGCCATTACAAGTTGATACAATAAATTGGCTGCTATTAATTACCGTAGGAGTTATTTTTACAGCAGCACCGCATTCACTGTTTGCAGCAAGCCTAAAAAACTTATCAGCTTCAACCGCTGGTTTGATATCGTGTTTGCAGCCTTTATACGGTACGTTTTTCGCTTTTTTAATTTTGCATGAGCAACCTTCAATTAGCACTCTTATTGGTGGCGCACTGGTGATTAGTGCCGCTTTTTATGAAACATGGTCAGTGACTCGTAGGTATAAGCAATGATGAAAGTATTCGCTCACAGAGGTGCCAGTGGTACCTACCCAGAAAATACTCAAAGCGCCATTATCGCAGCTGTTGATTTAGCAGTAGATGGCATCGAAATTGATGTGCAAAGCTGCCTTGATGATTACATGATTATTCACGACACTTGGCTTGATCGTACAACCTCTGGTCGCGGTAAAGTAAACGCCTGCTCAAAAGAGCAAATTCAACAATACGATGCAGGCAATGGCGAGTGCGTGCCCACTTTACAACAGGCAATCGATTGGGTTGCTGATAAAACTTTACTTAATTTAGAGCTTAAACATACTTTTTCGTTAGATAAATTTGTAGAGCTTATAGAATCAAACGTTAGCGCAGGGAAAATTTCTCGGGATAACCTGCTAGTCTCTTCATTCGATCACCATCAACTGATGTGGCTAAAGCAAAAATTGCCGTGGGTAAAGATTGGTGCACTAACCGCTTCTATCCCAATTAATTACAGCGAGTTTGCGCAAAAACTCCATGCCTATAGCATTCATGTAGATAAAAACTTTATAAACCATGAGTTTGTTGCTGACGCAAAACAACGCGGCCTTCAAGTTTATGCTTACACGGTCGATAAAGTGGAAGATATCGAATTAATGCTAGAGTATGGCGTAGATGGTATTTTTACTAATTTTCCGTGTCATACACAAATGACACTGCAGTCACTGTAACTCAACAAAACTAAGCTATACTGTTGAATTATGTGACATTGAATAATAAAAAATTACGCCAAAATGAATCAACACAACACCTTAATGAGTAGCTATATGCGCATTTACAATTTTATCGAACAAACTTTCTTTTACACTCTTACACGTAAAATTGTCGGTAATTTAGGTTTTGTGTTTGCGTTTCAAGCCATTACTTTGATCTGGCTTTATAGCAGCCTTTCAGAACAACAAGCTGGCATGGGACTATTTTGGTTAATGACCTTTGTTATCATCGCGAGCTTTATTTTTACTATTTTCTACATGCGCTTTTTAATTGTGCGCCCAGTGCAAGCAATGCGCGATACACTTGAGCAAATCAACCGCCATGATGCCGATTTATCTGCCAAGTTACCGCATTTTACCTACGATGAATTTCGTGATTTAAGTGAGCAGTACAATACCTTTACAGTTCATTTAGCAAACCTATTAGCAACTACTTATCAAAGTGCACAAGCCAGTGCAGATAGTAGTTCAAAGATGACTCATTCGATGCAGCAAACCGCAGAAATGAGCCACCAGCAAATAAAATTCAGTCAAACCATTACTGATTCAAGCAACCAAATTACTTCAAGCCTAGAGAATATCTCAGCAAATACTGACAGCGTGCACCATGTTAATAGTGAACACTTAAACTTTGTTAAGCACTCAGCCACTGAGTTATCGGCATTAGTTAAAAAGGTCGCGATGATTAGCCAAATTTTGGGTAACTTCTCAGCAACAGTGTCTGGCCTTAAAGAAAACAGCGAGAACATTCGTGCCATTTTAAAAATGGTTGAAGAGTTTTCTGATCAAACCAATTTACTTGCTCTAAATGCTGCAATCGAAGCGGCACGTGCCGGTGAAGCAGGCCGAGGTTTTGCGGTGGTTGCCGATGAAGTTAGATCGCTATCGGTTAAAGTTAACGATGCAACTCGCCAGATCAGTGACTTTATTAATCAAATGAATAGCCTTGTTAGCGAAACCAATAAAGAGTCTGAGCAGTTAATTAGCCACTCGAGTGAAGCGGAAACTGCCATTAGCAACACCTCAACAGGCTTTAGCAATATGCTTGGCGAATTTGAGCAAAACCAACAACAACTACAACAGATTGTCAGCGCGGTGCATTTACTAGAGCAAACCCAAACTCAGACCCATCAAACGGTTGAGCAAATAGTTGCTTTGGGTGAGCAAGCTAAGCAGCAAATTGATGAATCACTCGCTGATTGCCAACAATCACACAAACTGAGCCAACAAACCCAAGAGCAGTTAAAACGCTTTGTGTGATCGGCTTTTAACTGCTGCTCTGAGTCAAAATATGTTAAAGTAGCCGCTTCTTGGCTACTTTTTTATTGACCGTGACAACACCCGCTATTGATTATGAACAACTCGCACTGCAAATAAAGCAATGGGGTAAAGACCTTGGCTTTGCAGAAGTGGGGATCACTGATATTGACCTAACGAAGCATGAAGCGCAGCTACAGCGCTGGTTAGATTTAGGCTATCACGGTGAGATGGAATACATGGCAGCCCATGGTATGAAGCGAGCGCGCCCAGCAGAGCTGGTACCTGGCACGCAGCGAGTCATCTCAGTAAAAATGAACTACCTGCCGCCTGATGCAAGCTTTGCTAAAAACCTCAAACAGACTGATAAAGCGTACATTAGTCGCTATGCATTGGGTCGTGACTATCATAAGTTAATTCGCAACCGTCTGAAAAAGTTAGGCCAAAAAATAGAGCAGCAAGTTGGCCAGCTCGGTTTTCGCCCCTTTGTTGACTCAGCCCCCGTGCTTGAAAGACAACTAGCCGAAAAGGCAGGCTTGGGCTGGCGTGGAAAACATAGCTTATTAATCAATAAAGAGGCGGGCTCTTGGTTTTTCTTAGGTGAGCTGTTTGTTGATATACCGCTCCCTATTGATGAAGAAAATAGCTTTGAAGGCTGTGGGAAATGCGTTGCCTGTATGACGCTGTGCCCAACCGGTGCGATTGTCGAGCCTTATGTAGTCGATGCCCGTAAATGTATCTCTTACCTTACTATTGAACTGCAAGGCGCTATTCCAGAAGAGTATCGTCCACTGTTAGGGAATCGCGTCTATGGCTGTGATGACTGTCAATTAGTGTGTCCATGGAATCGCTATGGTCAGCTCACCGATGAAGCTGACTTTCACCCAAGAAAACAGCTTAAAGATCAAGACTTACTGACTTTATTTGCATGGGATGAAGCAACCTTTCTTAAAAATACCGAAGGCAGCCCTATACGCCGCATTGGCCACGAACGTTGGTTAAGAAACCTCGCTGTCGGATTAGGTAACGCTGATTACAACAAGCAAATAATCGAAGCTTTAGAGCAAAGGTTAACAACAGCTACAGCTTTGGTCGCTGAGCATATCGAGTGGGCGCTTGATCAGCAAAAAAATAAGCGCCAGTTAAAGCTTCGTAAAACTGCGCGCTTAATTCGCATTGTTGAAAAAGGCCTACCCAGAGATGCTTGATGACTAGCTCAAGCTTTGCCCTACCGCGTTAATAATAGCGATAGGTCATTCTCAATTTCTTTAAAGGCCGCTTTAACCCCTTTTACAGACTCCTCTCGAGCCACTGAGTTCTGAATGGTTTCGTCGACCTTTTGATAGATAAACACCTCTTGGTCTTCATCTAAGCCCATGGTCGGTATGCGACTTTCTAAGTCTTCTTGAAGCCGCTTAAATACAGCTTCGTTATTGATACGGTTTTCATTTAAAAGCTCAATCAAACCTGTAAATTTGCTGTGCACCTTACCTACAGCATCATTTAACTGTTGCTGTTGCTGAAGAAGCTCTTTTTTAGTGAGAATCGCTTTTAGCTGTTGCTCTGTAACACTGACTAAAAAACAGATATGGTCTCGAATTCGGCCATGCTTATCGGGGTCTTGCCCAGGCATATTTAAGATAAGCAAACTAATCATTTCATAGTTTACTAAAATCCGATTTGAGAACTCATGCAATCGACCTTTGCTTTTCAGCATTTCAAACAGCTCGATCACAATCGGCGAGCACACACCCGACACAGAGAAATGTAATACTTCGTTATCTAACCTAAACTCCACATTACTTTGTAAATCAAACGCACCTAAACAGTTTAAAAAGGCTTTGCCGAGCTCTTGTTCATTATCAATCGAACCAATATGCTCGATGTAATTAACAATTTGTCCCATTTCACTGCTGTTTGCCATGGCATTAAATGCCGTTGACGTAGCATCTTCAACTTGTTGTTCTAGCGATTCTTTTTCAATTAGTACTTGATTTAAATGTTGTAACTTAAGTTTTAATTCACCATGACTAAATGGTTTAACAATGTAGTCTTCTGCACCAACAGAATAGCCTTCCATGCGCTCCTCAACCGTGCCCCTGGCTGAGACAAACATCACAATAATTTTTTGTGTATTGGGGTTTTCTTTCAGCTTACGACAGACATCGTAACCACTCATTTGTGGCATGCTCACATCGAGTAAAATCACTTGTGGGTCGAACTGCTCTACGACTTCTAAGCATTCTGGGCCGCTATTAACCATTTTCAGTTCAAAATCGAGATCTTCAAGGATCTCTTCAATAATTTCTAAATTAAATGGTTCATCATCAACCGCTAAAATACGTTTCAAGGCCATAATTATCTCTTCCCTTTTATTAATTCATCGATATAGACTGTTGTTCATTTGCCAAGTGTTGCGGCAAGTCTATTTCTAAGGGCAGCCGTACCAAAATAGTGGCGCCCCCGTACTCATTGTTACTTGCCGAAATAGTGCCTTGATGTAAGGCTACAAATTCCCGGCAAATAGCTAATCCAAGCCCAGTGCCTCCCGCACCACTGTTGGTTTTACTGCTTTGCTCAAACTTAGCAAAAATCTTTTCAAGTTCCTGTTCAGGGATCCCTATTCCGCGGTCAATAACAGCGATTTGGGCCATCTGCTCATTCACCGCTAAACAAATATCAATTTCGCTATTTGGCTCACTAAACTTCAGTGCATTACCTATCAAGTTACGCATAATTTGATTAATTTGTTCTTCGTCGCACTCAAGCACAATGCCCTGTTCAAAACCTATAGGCCGAATAGCAATACTTCTTTCAAGGGCTGTGCCCGACACATCATCAATGCTGGTTTTTATAATATTGCTTAAGTTATGCTTTTGCGGATTGAACGGGAATTTCCCGACATCGAGCTTTGAGAGATCGAGCAAGTTATTCAGCAGCGATAATAATCGCTCACCACTTTGCTCAATTCTAGATAGATACTTGTTTAACTTGTCTTTACTTAAATCGTCATTAGCAACCTTATCAAGCCCAAAGCGAGCAAAGCTTAAAATAGAATGCATAGGTGTTCTAAGTTCATGAGACATGTTCGCTAAAAACTCAGATTTACTGTGATTTGCCGCTTCTGCCACATTTTTAGCATGCTCTAACTGAGCTGTGCGGGCTTTGACCTCTTCTTCAAGCAAATCTTTAGCTTCAACGAGTAAATCTTCTTTCTCTTTAAGATGCGTAACATTTTTAAAGATCACCGCTAGCGCAATTTCGCCGTGGTGGTCGATTTCGTTAAACGAGCCAACTAAAGGCACCTCACTGCCGTTTTTCTTGAGTAGTCGTAAGTCACAACTAAATTGTCGGTTTTTACTTAAAGTCGCAATCTTATCTTTGATGCGCTCAGTTGAAGCAACATCAAAAAATTCAAAAACAGAGCAATTCTCAAATTCTTTCAGCGGTTTTTCAAAAAGCTGCTCGCAGGCGTCGTTAGTTTCTATAACCTTACCACCACGCTCAAATAGAATAATGGCATCGGGTGTATGCTTAAAAATTACGCGTAGTAAGCTGTCTTTTTCTATGAGTGCATCGACTGTATTTTGCAAACGCTCGACTAATTCAGTGTTATGACGCCTTAATAGTTCTGTTTGCCACAGTTTATGTACTGATTGCAGCAGGCTATTATCATCAACCGGCTTGATGAGCACATCTTCTACCCCTTGACGAATAGCTGCCACCATCGAGACTTGATCAGGTTTAGAAGTATAAAGTAAACAGCGGCTATTAGGCTGACATGTTTTGAGCTTATTAAAGAGCTCAAGTCCAGTGCCATCAGTAAAAGTAAAATCACTTATGAGTAAATCAATGTTCTGCTCTTTAATAACATCCATAGCAGATGCAGTATTATCAGCTGTGAAGGTTTTAATATGTGCCCCTTTTAGGTTTAGGGCTATTTGCGCCAAACGTTCTGCGCAGTGATCAACGAGTAACACGGTAGGAAGTTGAAGAATATTATCGCTGTCGAGCTCAAGTACCCCTTCTAATAAAGAGCTAATTTCTTTATTAGCAAAGAAGGGGTAAATCACCACAGCATTAGGTAATAGGCGATTTACTTCACTAAAATGCTCTAGTAAATCACTACGCTGCGCTTTAGGCGCTAGCAGCAAGAAGTGCTCTTGTGCGAACACTCCCATTAGCGTTTTAATAACAGTGGTTGGTACACCATGAGAAGCTGCAACAAGATCAAAGTCTTGCTCTAAAACAGCATCATCAACCATTGCAAAATGTAATAGCTCAACTCGACAGCCAATCAGCTCTAGTAGCACCTTGACCCGCATTGCTAAAACACTATTGCTATCAACAATCAATATTCTTCGCACAGTAGACTAGACTCGCTTAATAATAAATACCTATTTTAGCGTAGCCTAAAATCGCAATGGGTCACAATTTGTACCGCATTTTTTATTAGCTTTTTAGCTAATTAACTGTCTAAACGCTTACCTAAAATAGTAAGGCTATAGGCTTTATCATCCATGATCGCAATCTCGGGAAGCTCTCCCCAGACCTTGTAATCAAAGCGATTAAACAGTTTTATACTTGGTAGGTTATGACTAAAGATAAAAGCTAATAACACCTTGATATCAAGTGTTTTTGCATGCTGTTCTGAAAATGTAAGCAATTGTTTACCAAGTCCCTTCCCTTGAGCTTGCTGGGTGATGTAAATGCTAATTTCAACGGTACCATCGTAGGCTGGGCGACCATAAAACGACTTATAACTCAGCCAAGCAAGCACTTTACCTTGTTGCTCAAAAACAAAAATAGGTCTTTTTTCTGTATGGCTATCAAACCAAGCTTGTTTGTCTGCAACCGACACCTCTTCAGTATCTGCGGTTACCATACGGCCAGGGATGGTCTCGTTATAAATAGCGACTATGTCAGTTAAATCGTTTTGTATTGCTTTGCGAATCGTCATAAATAGCTGAAATTAAATGATCACTTTGCTGCATATTAACGTATATTCATCACAAATAACTAGCGGGAAATAACTATGTATAAATATGCTTTGTTACTTGCAGCAGGTCTAATAACAACCAACCTTGCAGCACAAACTACTGAGGCTACGCCAACTGCTAAAGCAAGCAGCCAATGTGATGACTTTACCAATGTTACAATGAGAAAGTTACGTTCAAAAGAGTCAATTAACTTCTGCGAATTCAAAGACAAACCACTCCTAATAGTCAATACCGCTAGTAATTGTGGTTTTACCGGCCAGTTTGAAGGCTTAGAGGCTATTCATAAAGAATATAAAGACCAAGGCTTAGTAGTACTAGGATTTCCATCAGATGACTTTTTCCAAGAAGAAGACGATGAAAAAGACACTGCAAAAGTATGTTTCATTAATTATGGCGTAACCTTTAATATGCTTGCTACCAGTGCCGTTCGCGGTAGCGATGCAAACCCGATATTCAAGCACCTAAACGAAGCAACCAGCTCACCTAACTGGAACTTTTACAAATATTTAGTGTCTGCTGACCGTAAGACAGTACAGCGCTTTAATAGTAAAACTAAGCCACAATCGCAAACTTTACGCGATGCAATTGAAGCTGAGCTGACTGCAAAATAAATTTAATTTTTCGTTCGGTAAATATTGAACTAAACTAGTAATTTAATACTAAAACACACATTAGGAGATGTTATGGCAGTAGCCAGTGCAAGACACATTCTCGTAGACAGTGAAGCTCACTGTTTAGATTTAAAACAGCAAATTGAGCAAGGAGCTGACTTTGCAGAGCTTGCTCGTGCTCACTCTAATTGCCCATCTGGTCAAGATGGCGGTGCATTAGGTGAGTTTGGCCCTGGCATGATGGTTCCAGAGTTCGACAAAGTCGTATTCTCTGCACCAATTAACCAAGTTCAAGGCCCAGTGCAAACCCAGTTTGGTTATCATCTTTTAGAAGTAACAAGCCGTACTGACTAATTAACAAATTGATTTCAAAAAGCCGCTTCACAGCGGCTTTTTTTTGCAAAGGACACCATCATGCAATTACTAGGCTCTACTACCTCACCTTTTGTGCGCCGTATTCGGATTTGGGCGACACTTAATAACCTACCTATTGATTTTGTTAATTTGGATATTTTCTCTGAGCAAGACAGACAAACCATGATTGCTCATAACCCTGCCAGAAAAATTCCTGTATTAATCGACCATGATTTTACCTTATGTGATTCCAACTCAATTATCCGCTACTTGCTCGAGAAAGCTGATCAGCCGTTACTTAGCTGGCAGCAAGAGAACTACTTAACCATTATCAATGCCTGCAATGATTCACTGGTAGAAATTTTACTTAGTCAGCGTTCAGGGTTTGATACCAACAGCGACAAACTATTTTTTAATTTACAGAATGAGCGAATTGTTGAAACATTAGCCTATTTAAATACTCATTTATCGGAGCCAGTATTTAAAAGCTGTGAATACCTCAACATCAGTTTATACTGCTTGCTAGATTGGATCCGCTTCCGCGAATTAACTGATTTTAGCCAACTAGAAAACTTAGTTGATTTTTATCATAAATTCGCCGATAAAGCGGCGGTACAACAAACAGATCCACGAATATAAAGATAAGGGTTACGCAAATGAGCGATATCGAAATTGAATCAGAATTAGTTAGCTTTGTAGAAAAAGTTCGTTTGAACGAATCTATGTGGGCACTGGGTGCCGAAGATGGTGGTTTTGTTGTCTGTGAATCAAACCAATTTAGCGACACTGATGTGTTATTACTTTGGGGTACTGAAGACGCTGCAAAAGCGCAATGTAAAGATGAGTGGCAAGACTATACCCCTGTTGAAATTGGCCTAGACGAATTTCTTGATGAGTGGGTTGAAGACCTTAACGAAGATGATGCGCTTGTTGGTTTAAACTGGAACGATGATCAAGTATGCGTTGAAATCGAACCGGTTGGTTTAGCTAAAGCTCTTTGCGATTAATCGCAATCCTTAAGCTTATAACGACACGGCCGTATTTATGGCAGTGTCGTTTAGCTGGAAACTTGATACTTATATTGATTTTAACAATAGAACCACTATTACTTGCAATCAATGCCTTGCCTAAATCGCTTTTAATTCCAACTGAAGCTCGCATCTTGAGGTGGTTTGGGTATATCAGTTATACTCTTCGACACATCTTTATTATCAAGGTATTAGGTTGAAGTCCCATCTTGGTCGTAGGCCCTTTTCGGCCATGGAATTACATACCCTGTATAATGGTTACATTTATGGTGATCAGCGTTTAGCACGTGAACAAGCTAAGCATTGGCACTTTTGGCTGCCTTTATTTGCCTATTACACCGGTGCCTACAGCGATGAAATTGGCCATTTAACCCTTGATAATATTGTCACCCTTGATGGAATTCGCTGCTTTGATTTTCATACACATGGCAAGATAAAACCCCGCTATGTCCCTATCCACAATGCATTACTCGATGCAGGACTTGACCAATACTTAGGCTATTTAAATGAGCAAAATCAGCAACGACTGATGTTTGATTTACCCGCTAAATCAGGTCGCTATAGCGAAAAAGTACGTATTTGGTTTTCGGGTGAAGGTGAACGCGCTGGTTATTTACAAAAGTGCGCTATTCCTACAGTTGATCAGCAAGGTATGAAAACCGCGATAAGCAGTTTACGGCTCAACTTTGAACAACAAGTGCGAATTCATGCACTGCAAGCCAACTGCAAAGACGCCTTTAACTACTTGCTTGGTTTTAAAGATTTCAACGAGCAGCGCTTTACTGATATGCAGTTATTAAATACCGTGCTGCAAAACATACGACAAATAAACCCGCAACTGCATTGGCAGCGTTTCATTGAACGCCATAATTAACTGACAAACTTTGTTACTAACTATTTATTACTGTTCAAATTAAAACCTGATAGCATGGTGATTCGCCCCTCATAGCAGGTGCCTTTCTAACAACAAAAAATCAGGGATACTTATGTTCTTAAAAAGCCTATTAACGGTGAGTGTTGCACTTGCTGTTAGCTCTGCCCATGCCAATGAATATGTTATCGAAAAGCTTGCCAAGCCTAGCTCACAACAAGTAGAACTTACGCTTGATCCTGCCAAAGACAATTTTTCTGGTCATACCGAAATTGCTTTAGAGGTTCTAAAAGCAACGAATTATATCGAATTAAACGGTATTGATTATGCAGTTAGCATGGCGAAAATTTTAGGTGCAGAAAACTGTGACCTAAGTGCTGAAATGCTAAAAACAGGCAAAGTCAAATTCGCTTGCGAAGAAAAAATCCAACCAGGAAAATACACTTTAAAAGTTGATTTTACCGCACCTTATAATCGTCAAAGTGTTGGTTTATATAAAACTTTAGATCAAGGTACACCTTATCTTTTCACGCAATTTGAAATGAGCGATGCGCGTCGTGCATTCCCGGTTTTTGACGAGCCAAGTTATAAAATACCTTTTCAGCTAACTATCACAGCGCCAACATCACAAAAAGTGTATGCCAATACACCGGTTTTAAAAACCAAAGTAGACGGCGATATGACAACGCACTTTTTCGACAAAACGCCACCTATTCCTTCGTACTTAGTCGCTATGGCTGTGGGTCCGTTTGAAGAGCTTGAAATTAAAGGCATGCCAATCCCTGGCCGTGTACTGACTCCGCAAGGTAAAATTCACCTTGCTGATTACGCAAAAGAAAATATGCCGCGTGTGTTAAAAGCGCTAGAAGATTATTTTGGCATTCCTTACGTATACAAAAAGCTAGACTCAGTGGCAGTACCAGAGTTCCCATTTGGCGCAATGGAAAACGCAGGCCTAGTGACTTACCGTGAAGACATTTTACTAGTAGACCTAGCAACAGCAACGCGCAGCAAAAAAGAGCGTAATGTATCAATCATTGCCCATGAGTTAGCTCACCAGTGGTACGGTAACCTAGTGACTATGAAGTGGTGGAATGATTTATGGTTAAACGAAGCATTCGCAAGTTGGATGGCAGCGAAAATCACTGCACAAATCAACCCTGAATTTGAGTCGCACTTAGACTTACCACAAAACCATGTAATGGCACTGGATGCGCGTTTAAGTACTAAACCTATTCGTAAGCCAATCAAAACTGAAGCTGATATCATGGATGGCCTTGGCCTTGCCTACAGTAAAGGGAGTGCGGTTTTATCTATGGTTGAAAACTGGATTGGCGAAGAGGCATTCCAGCAAGGTATTCGTGCTTACTTGAAGAAATTCTCGTATAAAAATGCAGAAGCTGCTGATCTATGGCAAGCACTAGGCGAAGCGTCTAATAAAGATGTAGCAAGTGTTCTTAAATCGTTTATCGAACAGTCATCTTTCCCACTTATCAAAGTAACGCAAGATGGTAAGAAAATTAATATCAGCCAAAGCCGCTTTGTAAATGCTGGCGTTGATGCACCAGCACAACTTTGGAATGTTCCGGTTGCAATTAAGTATGGTGCGGGCGACAAAGTTAAAACCGCAAATGTACTGCTGAATAAAGAAACACAGCAACTGACTCTCGACTTTGAACCTGAGTGGATCTACCCAGATCAAGGTGCCATGGGTTATTACCGCTGGGTATTAGATGATGCTCAGTTTAATGCCCTACTAGAGAACGCAGCTGACAAGCTAACGGTGCGTGAACGCTTAGCGCTACTTTCTGCGGTTGATTCATTACTTGATGCAGGCGTTATATCTGCGGCTCACTTAATGCAAACTTTAGAAGCCTTTGTGAGTGATGCTCACCCATTAGTAGCAAACACAGCATTAGGTTACCTTGCTTCTCAAAAACGCGTATTCGAAGACGACAGCAACCGTGACTTATGGCCTAAGTTTATCCGTAACAGCATTGCACCAGCTGCTAAACAATATGGTTTAACAGCAAAAGCAGGTGAAGATGCAGCGGTATCGCAATTGCGTGCGCAAGTTATTGCCCGTTTAGGTTTTGATGGTCAAGACCAAAAAGTCATTGATACTGCAAAAGCACAAGCGGCACTGTACTTAAACAACCCTGAAAATGTTGACCCATATTTAGCCTCAACTTACTTAAACCTTGCGGCTTACCATGGCGATGCGAAGTTACTTGAAAAGTACAAACACACCTTTAAAACCACCAAAGATCCACAAGTGCGTACTAAGATGTTGGCAGCGATGGGTTACTTTGGTAAACCTGAGTTACAAAAAGCGGTTCTAGAATACAGCTTAACAGATAACGTAACAGCCTCTGATATGCGTACCTTACTAGGTGGGTTAGGCTACGGTAAAGAGCGTGAAGCACTGTTTATTGAGTGGATTTACAACAATTACGATGCCATCACTAAGAACTTACCGCCGTTCTTTGTTCCAAACTTACCGTTCTTCACGACGGCAAGCTGTGATGCGAAAAGCCTAGAGAAAACCAAAACCTTCTTCAACGATAAAATCACTGAAGTACCAGGTTATGCACGTTCTCTTAGTAAGCTTGAAGAAAGCATTAATGATTGTATTGCTCTGAAAAACCGTGAGTTAAACTCGGTGAATAGCTTCCTTAAGCGCTAATTAAAGCAAATGCAAAAAGGGCCACAATGTGGCCCTTTTTTATTGCGCTAAAATAGCAGTTAACTTAGTTATAAATTGCTCAGCAGCGTCAGGTGAGGTGACTTTAAATGCAATACCATAATGAATGGGCTGTGCACTTTTATGAATGCGAGTTGGAAAGCGGGTCATTTCACTACTGTGAAAGTAGTCTTTGATACGCGTAATGCCCTCTATTGACTCGAAATCAGCACTGAATACTTCAAATATAGGTCTAATAACAATTTTTGCTTGGCCACTTTGCTCATGAACATAAAATGCCTCTTTTGAGCTAGCTGGCATAAATTCGTTAATATTTTTAATCTTAAAATTACTGCGGCAGCCCGCTTTAACCAGCTGTACACTCACTTGCTCGGCAGAAAAAGACAAAGGCGTTCCTTACATATAACGGGATAGTTTAGCCACAGTACAGCAATCAAGCAAAAACCGTTACTCATTTATTACATACAAATGCCAGTTTGCTCTGCTTGTAATTTAAACGCGAGATTGAGCCTTCACAAAAGCGTCTTAAATCAAGCCACTGTGATACCACTTCAGGCTCTGTCAAACTGCGCTTATGAACTCGGTTATTAACCGCATAGGCTACAGTGTCTTTGTCAATTAAAGCAAAGTCTTGCACCGACTCCGGTAATCTAAATAAATCACTAACTTCCTCAGTTTGCGGCGCAAAGCGTGCAACCCAATGTTGGTTGTTTTTGTTATAACTAAACAAGTAACTGTTTGTGTGTTTATCAAAAATTAAAGTTCGGCCAATATCACCGGCAATGACACGCGGTTTAGCAGCTGCAACACGAGTGTATTGCAATGTATGCGGCTCACCTAAGATAAACATGATCAGGTCTTCATCAGCGCCCCAAGCGTGGTAGCCAACCGGCTCAATCCATTCAAAAACTCGGCTAGCAACAGATTCTTCTGCTAATGGATACTGCCATAACTTTTGCTTGCCATCTGCTTCGACCACGATTGCCGACAAGGCTTGCTGATTTGGCATCAGCGTAGGCGAGTATTCACTGACAGGCGTGTTGGTGATATTCACGCTGCTCTTAGATGTAAAGTCATAAAACGCAATATCGGTTTGTGACTGGCCATTTTCGTCAACAACCTCATGGGTATAGTAAAGCCCTGCATCAACTAAAAATGGTTGATTATTATAAGCTTTATCATCTGTTACTCGCGACACCTGCATACCATATGGGGTGTCTAACTCGGCAAGTAATATTTCGCTTTTAGGCATCGCTGCATGTAAGTGACTGGTAAAAAATGTCCCTGCTGCGACGAAAAGTAAAGACGAAATCGATTTCATGTTGTTCTCTCGTTTTAATTTTTATCAGCCCATGATAGCGTTAATTAATCCGCCAGTCACTTGACCTTACCATGCTCGACCTTTATAACTAGGACGTGTTCGTTTTTTATCAGTTTCTACTGATTGATTTTATGCACGATAATACCAATCGAGCTAAGTAACTGACCATTTAACACGCTAGAATGGTTAACAATTTAAGCCGACTGGTATCAACAATAACGAGAATAATTATGTCAGCTAAACACCCTATCATCGCTATTACCGGTTCATCTGGGGCGGGGACTACCACAACCACCAATGCAATTAAGCACATTTTTAGAAGCTTAAGCATTGATGCAGCCTTCATCGAAGGCGATAGCTTTCATCGTTATACACGTCCAGAAATGGATAAAAAAGTCCGTGAAGCACAGCAAGAAGGCAAGCATATTAGCTACTTTGGCCGAGAAGCTAACGATTTTGGCGCCCTTGAGGAGCTTTTTTATCAATATGGCGAAACCGGGCAAGGTAAAATCAGACGCTACTTACATACTTTCGACGAAGCGGTCCCTTATAACCAATTACCGGGAACATTTACCCCTTGGCAAGACTTAGAATCAAATACAGATATCTTATTCTATGAAGGTCTACATGGTGGTGCTGTCGATGAGAATCATGATGTTGCTAAGCATGTCGATTTATTGATTGGCATGGTGCCTATTATTAACCTTGAGTGGATCCAAAAGCTTATTCGCGACACCTCTGAACGAGGCCACTCTCGTGAAGCGGTAATGGGCTCTATTGTGCGCTCGATGGACGATTACATAAATCATATTACTCCGCAATTTTCGCGTACTCATATTAACTTCCAGCGAGTGCCAACGGTTGATACCTCAAACCCATTCAGCGCAAAAGATATTCCTTCTTTAGACGAAAGCTTTGTTGTTATTCGCTTTCGTGGCATAGATGACGTAGATTTTCCGTACTATTTGAGCATGATTGAAGGCAGCTTTATGTCTCGTATCAATACCCTTGTGGTGCCTGGAGGCAAAATGGGCTTAGCAATGGAGCTTGTGCTAACGCCGTTGATCAAAGATATTATTTTGAAAAAACGCGCCCTTGAAAATTTAGCCCCGGTTGACTTGCCGATTTAACTCACTCGGGTACACTGCTGACTCTGGTGAAAACAATGGAGTCGTCGGCTTGAAACAAACTTTACGTGTTATTGTTGGTTCAAAGAACCCCGTTAAAATTAACGCGGCTAAACATGTCTTTAGTCTTTATTTCCCAAATCATACCATTGAATGCAAAGGTGAAGATGCACCTTCTGGTGTGCCTGATCAGCCGCTAGGCGAAGATGAAACCCGTATCGGCGCTGAAAATCGTGTTAAGTATTGTCAAGATCACTTTGACGCCGACTTTTATGCAGCAATGGAAGGCGGCGCAGAACAATTTAGTTATGGCGCTGCAACCTTTGCCTTTGTAGTGATTGCAAACAAGCAGCAATTTAGCGTTGGTCGCAGTAGCAACCTACCGTTACCGCAACCTTTTTACGATGCCTTGCTAGCTGGTAAAGAACTAGGTGATGTCATGGATGAGGCATTCAATACCGTTAATATCAAACAACAAGGTGGTGCTATTGGCTTATTAACCAATCATCTTGCCACGCGCGAAAGTACTTATGTACAAGCGCTGACATTGGCCATGGCGCCATTTTCACACCCTACCCTATTTAATCAGTAATTAGGATAACCATGAAGTATAGCCACGTATTATTCGATGCAGATGAAACACTATTTAGTTTTAATGCATTCGAAGGTTTAAAAGTGATGTTTGCACATTACGGCGTAGAATTTACTGAGTCAGATTATCATCATTACCAAGCAACCAATAAGCCGCTTTGGGTTGCTTATCAAAAGCATGAAATTACCGCCAGCGAGCTACAGATAACTCGCTTTACAGAATGGGCTAATAGACTCGATGTGCCAGCAAAAGAACTTAACGATGGCTTCTTGGATGCTATGGCCTCTATTTGTGTGCCATTACCTGGTGCAGTTGACTTGCTTACAAAGTTAAAACCACACGCCAAGCTAGGCATTATTACCAATGGGTTTGCTAAGTTACAACAAAAACGCCTAGAGCACACCGGTTTACAGGATATGTTCGATTGGCTGGTTATTTCAGAGTTAGTCGGTAAAGCAAAACCTGCCCCAGAGATTTTTCAACATACATTTCAATTAATGGGGAATCCGCCAAAAGAGCAGATTTTAATGGTAGGCGATACAGCTGCCAGTGATATTTTAGGTGGTCACAATGTAGGTATCGACACGTGTTGGTTACAACACCCTGGGGTTGAGTTACCAGAGGACATTAAACCAACTTATCAGATCAATCAGTTGGTTGAGCTTGAAGCTATTCTAGGGTTATAAATCTTGATAATAGTTTGGCAAAAAAAATGACGCTTAAAGCGTCATTTTTTATAACTGTAATATGCTTGCGATTAAGCTGTCGCTACTTCTAGGCCTGGTGCTGGCATAGTCACTGGGGTATCGAATGTTGCCCATTCCCATGCTGACTCAGTCGCCATAATTTTACGAAGTAGTTTATTGTTTAAATCATGGCCTGATTTATAAGCCGTGATTTTACCTAGAATGTTGTGGCCAGTCATAAACATATCGCCCACACAGTCTAAGATCTTGTGTTTAACAAACTCATCGCTGTAACGTAATCCGTTTGGATTAAGTACTTTAAACTCATCCAATACAACTGCGTTATCCATGCTACCACCTAATGCTAGGTTGTTAGCGTGCATATACTCGATATCTTTCATAAAGCCGAAAGTACGTGCGCGGCTGATTTCTTCAGTGAAGCTTTGTGCCGTGATATCTAAACCGATACGTTGGCGGCTTTCATTGATTGCTGGATGATCAAACGCAATTTCAAAATCGATGTGGAAACCATCGTATGGTTCGATCTCAGCCCATTTATCGCCTTCTTCAATACGTACTTTTTCTTTAATACGAATAAAGCGCTTAGCTGCATTTACTTCTTTAATGCCGCCTTTTTGTAACAAATAGATGAATGGTAATGCACTACCATCCATAATTGGTACTTCTGAGCTGTCTAATTCAACAATTAGATTATCAATACCCATTGCCGCTACCGCCGCAATAAGGTGCTCAGTCGTTGATAAGCGAACGCCATCTTTGTTTGTTAAACAGGTACACAGTTGCGTATCACCAACGGCTTCTGGTGTTGTTTCAAAATCAACAACCGGATCAAGGTCTACGCGACGAAATACTATCCCAGTATTTGCGCTCGCAGGTCGGAGAGTAATAGTGACCTTCTCACCTTTATGAAGTCCAATTCCTATGGCTTTGACTACTTCTGCAATCGTACGCTGTTTAATCATAGGTTCGCTCACTTATAGTTACAGTTAGACGGCGAATTGTATCATAAATACATCCAGCTGCCAATTTGTTTATTTATCGAACAAAATAACCAGTAAAAGTCTATTTAGTCAGCTTGCTTTCTAAGAAAAGCAGGGATATCGAAATAATCTCCCCCTTCTGACTTATCAGATTTTTTGCTGCTCTCAGTGCTGCTAGATACTGAGCTGCTCGTTGTACTTTGTTGTACTGGCTCTTGCTTTTCAGACGCAGATGACATGCTTACATCATCGCTGCTACCTTGACTTGCAAAGCTTGGTACATACATGCTGCTAGTTGTTTGGTTCATTGAGCTTTGTACATCAGAACCTGATGCTTTCTTAAAGCCATTATCAACAATACCAAACTGTGGACGACGATCGCCGCCTAAACCTGTTGCAACAACCGTTACACGTAACTCGTCGCTCATTTCAGGGTCAATTACCGCACCCACAACAACTGTTGCGTTTTCTGACGCAAGTGCTTTAACGTGGTTACCAACAATTTCAAATTCTTCAATCGCAATATCCATACCTGCAGTGATATTAACTAGGATACCTTTAGCACCTGTTAAATCGACATCTTCAAGTAGTGGGCTTGAGATAGCCGCTTCTGCTGCTTCTTGCGCACGGTCAGGACCAGACGCAGATGCTGTGCCCATCATCGCAGTACCCATCGCTGACATTACAGTACGTACGTCGGCGAAATCCACGTTGATTAGACCAGAACGTGTGATTAGCTCTGCAATACCTTGTACCGCACCGAATAACACGTCATTCGCTTTTGCGAAGGCATCTAATAGTGTAGTGCCTTTGCCTAAAACTTTAAGCAATTTATTGTTCGGAATTGTAATAAGTGAGTCTACAGTTTCTGACAATTCATTAATGCCTTGTTCAGCAGCTGCAGCACGCTTTTTACCTTCAAAGTCAAACGGGCGCGTTACAACAGCAACCGTTAAAATGCCTAACTCTTTAGCAATTTTAGCAACCACTGGCGCAGCACCTGTACCAGTACCACCGCCCATACCAGCTGCGATGAACACCATGTCAGCGCCTTCAAGGCTGGCACGGATAGTCTCAGCGTCTTCTTCAGCAGAGTTACGACCCACTTCAGGGTTAGCACCCGCACCTAGACCAGAGGTGATTTGTGTACCTAGCTGTACAGTTACATCTGCTGATGAATTACGTAATGCTTGTGCATCCGTATTCGCAGCAATGAAACGTACGCCTTCAATTTGTTGTTTTACCATGTGCTCAACAGCGTTACCGCCGCCACCGCCCACGCCAATTACTTTAATGACAGCTTCTTCGCTGTGCTGTTCCATCATATCAAACATGTTTACTCTCCGACTTGAGTCTTAAAACTCACCTTGGAACCACTTAGTAATACGGTTCCACCAATTATTATCACCTTCAGCTTTCGACTTTTGTGCATTCATCGATTGCATTGTACGGCCGTATTGTAACAAACCAACCGCGGTCGCGTACGAAGGATCATCTACATAATCTGTCAAACCAACAATCCCGATTGGTTTGCCAATTCTGACTGGCATTTGGAAAATGTCTTCTGCCACTTCCATTGCACCTGTCATTTTTGCTGTTCCGCCAGTAATGACGAGACCTGCAGCAATTTGGTCTTCAAAACCTGAGCGGCGTATTTCTTCCATCGCCAACTCGAATAATTCTCTAAAACGTGGCTCAACAACCTCAGCTAAAGTATGGCGCGACATAATACGCGCAGGTCGGCCACCAACACTCGGTACTTCAATTGTGTCTTCGTTGCTTGCCATTTGGCTACTCGCACACGCATATTGTACTTTGAGTGACTCAGCATGTGATATAGGTGTTCTAAATATTTTTGCAATATCACCAGTCACTTGGTTACCCGCCACAGGAATAACCGCTGAATGACGAAGCGCACCATTAATATAAATGGTGATATCCATGGTGCCACCACCGATATCTAACACGGCTACACCGAGCTCTTTTTCGTCATCTGTGAGTACTGAATAACATGATGCCAGTGCAGTGAAGATCAACTGATCCACTTCAAGGCCACAACGCTCAACACATTTCTCGATATTCTTTGCCATATCGTTTGAGCAAGTAATGATGTGCGCGCGAGCTTCCATACGCACACCGCTCATGCCAAGTGGGTTTTTAATCCCCTCTTGCATATCGATGCTGTATTCTTGTGGCAATGCATGTAGCATTTTTCGTTCTGCCGAAATAGGCACTGAACGAGCAATGTGAATGACATTTTCAATATCTTCGTCAGTCACTTCCGTGTTATTAATTGCCACGACACCGCTTTCATTTTGGCACTGGATATGTTTTCCAGAAATACCTAAATAAACAGAGCTAATACGACAATCAGCCATCAACTCAGCTTCATCTATAGCTCGACGAATCGATTCAGAAACAAGGTTAAGGTCGTTAACGCCGCCTTTATCCATACCATGCGATACTTGGCTGCCAACACCCACAATGCTTAGTTTGTTATCTGCGGTGATTTCACCAACGGTGGCCACAACTTTCGATGTGCCAACGTCTAATCCAATCACTAGGTTTCTTTCTGCTGACTTGGTCATGCCTTACTCTTATTTTCTAATTGTTCTTCTTGCACTGGCTTCCAGCTCACTGCAAGACCGGTATCATACCGTAAATCAACAACATCGATTTGTGCATCTGCACGTTGTTCCATGCGCGGATACACGTCAATAAAACGCTGTACACGCTTTGCTTTTTCTTTGCGGCCTAAGTTCAGGCGAATGCCGTTATCAAGCCATAACTGCCACGAAAAGCGCTCAGAAAGCGCTAAACTGGTCAGCTCTAAGTTATTCACTTTGAGCATTTCTTGAAATTGACTAAAAGCAGTCCACGCCTCGATTTCACTGCCTTCTGGGCCATATAGCTGTGGCAAGCTTGTAGGCAATTTATCACTACTTGCTTGGAACACTTCGCCAGCTTGGTTTAACAGTAAGTCACTGTTCCAATGCGCTACAGCTTGATGCTCAACAACGTATACTTGCAAGGTATCTGGCCATTGCTTTCTGACCGATGCCGTTGCCACCCAAGGCAAGCCTTGTACTAAGCGTTGCACATGTTTTACGTCTAATTCAAAAAAACTCGATAAGTCGGCCTTTTTTATTGCACCAATAATTGCTTTCTCATCAGTATATTGGGGTTGCCCAAGTACTGATAAGTGCTTTATTTGTGCGTCTTTGTTCTCTACCAACCAATCTGAGACGCCTGTAGTGATTTTTACTAATGCAAAAATCACTACTAGAAAAAAGCTCACACCAAAAATCAACGACCAATTTAGCTGCTGTTTTAATTGTTGCGCTTTTTCTAAAAAAGGATGCATATTAAAGGGTTTGCTCCAAAATGCGAACAACTAATTGTTCAAAGCTTGCACCATTAGCTTTTGCTGCCATTGGTACTAAAGACTTTTCTGTCATGCCTGGTACTGTATTTACTTCTAATAAGTAAAAGTTACCTTGCTGATCACGCATCGCATCAACACGGCCCCAACCACTTGCACCCACTAAATCAAACGCTTTTAATGCCATATCTTGCAACAATTCAGTTTCTTGCACAGATATATCTGCAGGGCAATGATACTGAGTTGTATTCGATTGATACTTAGCTTGATAGTCATAAAAACCATTTGGCGTCGTCATCTCAATGACAGGCTGAACATCTTGCCCTAGTACAGCAACAGTAAATTCACGGCCAGTGATCCATTGCTCAACAAGCACTTGGCTATCAAACTTAAATGCAGCGTTAAGCGCAGCATCAAGTTGCTCTGCGCTGTTTGCTTCTGCCATACCAATACTTGAGCCTTCATGTGACGGTTTCACCATCACTTTACCAAATTCATTAATAATCGCTTGGCTATCAAACTCATGGCGGCTATCAACAACAGCATAAGGTGCTGTGCTCAGCCCCATTGCCTTAAATAAATGCTTACAACGTACTTTATCCATCGCAAGCGCAGAACCTAAAACATCACTGCCTGTATATGGAATCCCCATAAACTCAAGTGCACCTTGAATGGTACCATCTTCACCACCACGACCATGAAGGGCAATGAATACACGTTCAATGTTTAATTCTTTTAATTGCCATAACGGCTGATCTTTCGGATCAAAAGCAATGGCATCAACGCCAGCACTTTGCAAAGCATTCAATACAGCTTGGCCTGATTTAAGAGATACTTCTCTTTCGGCAGATGTGCCGCCAAAAAGTACCGCTACTTTGCCAAATTTGTCACTTAACTGGCTCATACGTTTACCTGCTTTAGTTGTTCAATGGACAACTCGGTTGCTGCTAACTTTTTCACTAACTGGCCTATGTTACCAGCGCCTTGTGTTAAAACTAAATCATTATCTTGCAGTGTATTTGCTAGGACACCGGCAAGCTCAGAGTTACTAGCAACATGTAATGGCTCTTTACCACGCTGGCGTAAACTACGACATAAACTCTTGCTGTCGGCTCCCACGATTGGCTCTTCACCCGCTGAATACACATCTAGCAGTAATAACTGATCGACATCAGCCAGTACTTTGACAAAGTCTTCGTATAAATCACGGGTTCGACTATAACGGTGCGGCTGATAAATCATCACTAAACGTTTATCTGGCCACCCTTCACGAACCGCCGCAATCGTCGCCGCAACTTCTGATGGGTGATGGCCATAATCATCAACTAACATGACATTGCCGCGCTCATTTTCAAAGCTTCCGTAATGCTGAAAACGACGGCCCACCCCTTCAAATTTTGTTAACGCTTCTAAAATTGCATGATTAGCGATGTTTTGATCTTTAGCGACCGCAATCGCTGCAGTCGCGTTAAGCGCATTGTGCTTACCCGGCATATTAAGCGTAACAGCTAGGCTTTCACCTTGCTTATTTACAACATTAAATGAACAAGTATTCGCTGTTTGGCTAAAATCAACCATTCGGTAATCAGCTTCTGCCGACTCACCATAGGTAATAACAGGACGCCCAAAGCGAGGGATCAGCTCTGCCGCAACCTCAGAGTCAATACACACCACAGCTAAACCATAAAACGGTAAGTTATGAATGAAATCAACATACGTGTCTTTCATTTTTTCTAAGCTACCGCCGTACGTATCCATGTGATCTTCTTCAATATTTGTGATCACAGATACCATAGGCTGTAAATGTAAGAATGACGCATCGCTCTCATCAGCTTCTGCAATTAAAAAGTCACTTTTACCAACCTTAGCATTACTCCCAGCACTGTTTAGCAAGCCACCAATAATAAAGGTTGGATCAAGGCCTGCTTGTGCATAAATGCTCGCGATTAAACTCGTGGTTGTTGTTTTACCATGAGTGCCTGCCACTGCAATACCGTGGCGAAAACGCATTAATTCAGCCAACATTTCTGCGCGGCGAACAATAGGAATACGCGCCGCTTTTGCTGCTTTAATCTCAGGATTTTGCTCGTTAATCGCACTTGATACCACCACCACGCTGGCATCTTTTACATTGTTTTCATCATGACCAATAAATACTTCTGCACCCACTTTAATTAAGCGCTCAGTCATCGCACTGTGCGCAATGTCTGAACCTGTGATGCGGTAGCCTTCAAAAGCAAGTACTTCGGCAATACCACCCATGCCTGCGCCACCAATACCCACAAAGTGGATAGTGTCGATACGACGCATCGCAGGACGAGTGTTGTTTTCTTTCATCGTGCTTTCTTTCACTACTAATCTCTTCTATCTGCTAGTTGCTCACAGCGTTTTGCAACATTGGCTGTGGCATCTAAAATAGCAAGCTGTTTTGCTTTACTTGCCATTGTTGAAATTTTTTCTGGTGCATTTACGTAAGGCGCTAATAACTCAACAACCGCCGCTTGGTTAAACTCACTTTGCTGCATAATCAACGCTGCTTGCTCAGTCACTAAATACTTTGCATTGGCAGTTTGATGGTCGTCGACAGCATGCGGAAAAGGCACAAATAAGGCCATTCTTCCTGCTGCCGCAATCTCACTCACCGTTAATGCACCAGCACGGCAAATTACCAAATCGGCCCATTGATATGCACTATCCATATCATCAATAAATTCAGCGACTTTACTATTTTCAGTTAATCCTAACTGTTGATAGCTGGCAGTCACATTCGGTTCATTATTTTTACCCGTTTGGTGCCATATATTAAGCGTTGTTAGCGCTGAAAGTTCACTGAATACAGCAGGTAAAGTCTCATTTAGTACCTGTGCTCCGAGTGAACCACCTACCACCAGCACATTAATCGGTGTCGTTGTTTGCTTAGCAGTGACATTAGCGACACTTTCTCTGACTGGGTTACCGACTACTTCACATTGTTCTTTTGCAAAAGCTGATGGAAAAGCGGCTAACACTTTGTTGGCAAACTTCGCTAGCCAGCGGTTACTCATGCCTGCAACAGCATTTTGCTCATGAATAACCAAAGGAATTCCTAAGCTCTTTGCTGCAATGCCAGTAGGTCCGGTCACATAGCCCCCCATAGCAAGAACAACATCTGGCTTTTGAGCTTTTAAAATTTTACGTGCTTGAAAAACCGCATTCATCACCATAAAAGGTGCCTTAATCAGGCGTTTAATTCCATTTCCGCGCACACCTTTCACATTGATAAAATCAATCTCAATGTTGTGCTTAGGTACTACCGTTGCTTCCATTCTGTCAGGCGTGCCAATCCAGCTAACTTGCCAGCCTTGCTGTTTTAAAAAGTCAGCAACTGCAATGCCTGGGAAAATATGGCCACCGGTACCGCCTGCAACAACAAGTAATTTTTTACTCATCGCTTACCTCCACGTGAGGTTGCCTGCTTAGTCGCCATCTTTGTTTCAAAATCTATTCGCAAAAGTACACCTGTTGCTATGGTCATAATTAATAAGCTAGAGCCACCGTACGAAATAAACGGTAGTGTTAGGCCTTTGGTTGGCAAAATACCGGCACTTGCCCCCACATTTACCATGGTTTGAAACGCAAACCAGATACCAATAGCAAAGGCAAAATAGCCTTCGTACTCTTTGCCACATTGCAGCGCTTTTTGGCCAATTAACAAGGCTCTGAATACAAATACAGCAAGTACAATCAAAATACTAAATACGCCAAAAAAGCCGAGTTCTTCACCAATCACAGCAAAGATAAAGTCATTATGTGCCTCTGGCAGGTATTGCAGTTTTTGTACGCTATTGCCTAAGCCTTGACCAAACCAACCACCTTGGCTGTACGCCATTAGCGATTGTACTAACTGATAACCTTTACCGAATGGATCTTCCCACGGTTCTAAAAAGCCTGTGACACGAGCCATACGATATGGCTCAGCGATAATTAGCACCACCACTGCAGCAATACCCGTTAAGATAAGGCCAAAAAACTGCCATAACTTAGCACCCGCTAAAAACAACAAACCAACTGTCGTCACAAACAGTACAACTACAGTTCCTAAGTCTGGTTGCATCAAAATCAAAAACGCATACACACCAAATACAGCTAATGGCTTAAAGAAACCTTTTAAGTTCTCTTGTACTTCTTCACGTTTACGCACTAAGTAACCAGCAATGTAGCTAAAGAAATACAGCTTGGCGGCTTCAGCGACCTGAAAGCCCACCGGGCCAATAGGTATCCAACGCTTTGCACCGTTCACTTCACGGCCAACAATCAGCACCAAAACGAGCAAACCTAAACCCAGCAACAATAAATAGGCGTTACTGCGCTTCCACCAATCCATAGGCACGTTAGTGGCAATCCAAAACAAGAAAAAGCCCATAATTAAGAACATGCCATGGCGAATGATAATGTGATACGGATTATCAAATAATCGCTCTGCTGTTGGCATAGAGGCACTGGTTACCATCACAAAGCCAACGCCAATCAACATCAACATGCAATACAATAACGGCACATCATAAAGTTGCGGCGATTGTTTTGGTGTTAATGCTTCACGGATGTCAGCAAATGCAATCATACTGTCTCCGCCAATACGCACTGCGCAAAGTCATCACCACGTTGCATATAATTGTTATACATATCAATGCTGGCACATGCAGGTGCTAATAAAACAATATCGCCACTGCTGCTTAACTGTTTTGCTAGTTGCACCGCTTCATGCATGTTGGTGGTTAGGTGGCCTTTTTCAGTTAGAGCCACTAACGCTTTAGCATCTTTACCAAAACAAACAAGCGCTTTTACTTTGTTGTTTAAGTATGGCTTTAAGGCATCTAAATCAGCCCCTTTTGCATCACCACCGGCAATAACAACTAATTGCTTTGCTTGATCTGCTAAGCTTTCAATCGCAGCGATAGTTGCACCTACATTGGTCGCTTTAGAATCGTTAAAGTATTTTACTTCATTAATTTCAGCAACAAACTGACAACGGTGTGCAAGCCCAGTAAAAGCACTAAACGCTTGCTGGTAATGCTCTTTAGCAATATCAAACGGGTTCAGTAATGCCATGACCGCTAAGGCGTTTTGTTGATTGTGAGAGCCAACAACATTTAAGCAGCTTGCTGGTAATACTGGCTTACCGTGTGCTGCAAAGTATTGCTCACCTTGATGTTCAACCAAGGCAAAATCTGCATTAGCGAGCGCAAAGCTCACTTGGGGCTGCTTTGCAGTATGAGTTGCCACATCAATGGCATTAACTACCGCGAGCTCAGAGCCGTTATAAATACTTTGCTTAGAGTCAATGTATGCTTGGTAGCTTGGATAACGATCGAGGTGATCTTCACTCACATTCAATACACAGGCACTTTTTGCTTTTAAGCTGTGTGTGGTATCAAGCTGAAAGCTCGACAGTTCAAGTACATACACATCATAGTCTTGCGATAGTAAATCAAGTACCGCAGTACCAATGTTGCCACCAAGGCCAACTTTATAACCGGCCGCTTTAAGCACTTCAAACGCCAATGTAACTACAGTCGACTTACCATTTGAACCTGTCACCGCAACAATTGGTTTATCAGTTAAACGAGCAAAAAGCTCAACGTCACCAATCACTTCAACACCAGCATCAATCGCTTTTGCTACTGCAGGTGTCGCGAGGCTTAGACCTGGGCTGATGATAATAATGTCATTGCTGGCTAAGTCTGCCTGTTCTAAATCACCAAAGTGAGTCGTTAACTCACTGGCATGCTCATTTAGCCAATCAGCACCCGGCGGCGCTGTGCGGCTATCAACAACAATTGGCTTAATATTCTGAGATAATAAAAAACGCACAATGCCCAGACCGGTTACACCGAGTCCGAGCACTGAAATTTGTTTGTTTTTAATCTCGTTAATAACTGTCATTTACCTGATCTTTAATGTCGCAAGGCCAGCAAGTACTAGCACGATTGAAATAATCCAAAAGCGCACAATTACGCGCGGCTCAGGCCAACCCTTTAATTCATAATGGTGGTGAATAGGCGCCATTCTAAAAATACGTTGGCCACGTAATTTGTAAGAGCCCACTTGTAAAATCACCGACAATGCTTCCATTACGAACACACCACCCATGATGATAAGTACTAGTTCTTGGCGAACCAGCACCGCAATAATACCCAAAGCACCACCGAGTGCTAATGAGCCTACATCACCCATAAATACCTGTGCTGGGTAGGTGTTAAACCATAAGAAACCAAGTCCAGCTCCCACAATTGCTGTACACACAACCACAAGCTCACTGGCGAGTGGCAAATGCGGAATATGTAGATAGCTTGAGAAATTAACGTTACCTGTTAAATAAGCAATAATGGCAAGTGCTGCCGCCACTAAAATGGTTGGTACAATCGCTAAACCATCAAGGCCATCTGTTAGGTTTACCGCGTTCGACGTACCGACAATTACAAAGTAAGTCATCACGATATAAAACAACCCTAGCTGTGGTAACACGTCTTTGAAAAACGGCACAACTAATGAGGTTTCGCTGCCTTGCTGCGAGGTAAAATAAAGCGCACTGGCAACCACTAACGCAATCACTGATTGCCAAAAGTATTTCCACTTAGCAATTAAGCCTTTAGGGTCTTTGCGGATCACTTTACGGTAGTCATCAACAAAGCCAACCACACCTAACGAGCCCACGACAAATAAGGTTGCCCAAACATATTTATTTGAAAGGTCAGCCCACAGTAATGTGCTGGTAAAAATCGCCCCTAAAATCAAAATACCGCCCATAGTTGGCGTGCCTTTTTTAGATAGGTGTGACTCTGGACCATCGTGACGAACCACCTGACCAATCTGCATTTTTTGTAATGCACGAATTAGCTTAGGGCCAAAATAAAGTGAGATAAGCAGTGCTGTTAAAATACCTAAAATTGCGCGCAGCGTTAGGTAAGAAAAAACATTAAAACCACTGTAATACTGTGTTAAATACTCGGCCAGCCAAACTAACATGACGATACTCCATTGTTGCCATTTTGCTGGCTATTTACTAAATCTGTGACCACAAGCTCCATACGAGAACTGCGCGAACCTTTTACAACAACTGTGGTTTTTTGCGTCGATTGAGCAAGTTCACTTTGTAATTGTTGTAATAATTGTTCACGGCTTGAGAAGTGGCGGTTTGGCTTTTCAAATACATCACTGGCTGATTTACTTAGTACACCTAGGCTATAAAGTTCATCAATGCCTTTTTGCTGTGCATATTCACCGACTTGTTGATGATAAAAACGCGCTTCTTCACCAAGCTCGCCCATATCACCTAACGCAAAAATACGACGCCCCGGCATATCACTTAATAAATCAATTGCCGCTTTAACCGATTGCACATTCGCGTTGTAGGTATCATCAATAACCGTCAATGTGTCTGACACTTTAAGGACGTTTACACGACCTTTAACTTCACCCATGGTTGCCAGCGCTGATGCAACACTTTCGAGGCTTACACCCAGCTCAGTGGTTAACGCGGTGGCTATTAATGCATTTGCAATATTATGTTTGCCCGGTAGTGCCAGAGTGACAGGTACTTTTTTATCTTTATTACAAAGCACAAAAGAAGCACGGGCTTGCTCATCAAGCACCACATCTTCTGCCCAATAATCTAATTGTTGGCTAGTAGAAAAAAGTTTTACGTTGCGATCAGTTAATTTATCAAGCCAAAAATCGGCATAGTCACTGTCGCAATTAACTACGGCAACACCATCAGGCTTTAAGCCGTCATAGATTTCGCCTTTGGCCGTTGCTACACCTTGTAGTGAGCCAAAGCCTTCTAAGTGAGAAGCTGCAACATTACATACCACAGCAACATCAGGTTTCGTCATTGCTACTGTGTATGCAATTTCACCAATGTGATTTGCACCTAATTCAATAACCGCATATTGGTGTTGTGGTTCAAGGCGTAATAACGTGAGTGGTACACCAATGTCATTATTAAAGTTGCCTTTTGTTGCCAGTACTTCACCATGGCCAGATAAAATCGCCGCACACATTTCTTTAACGGTCGTTTTACCCACGCTACCTGTGATAGCAATTGTTTTTGGTGCAACCTGTGCCATCACAGCTGCGCCAATTTGGCCAAGCGCAATTCGTGTATCACTGACCACAAACTGCACAATATCGACATTAACAGGACGCGCTACGATGGCAGCTATCGCGCCTTTTTCTTTTGCTTGCGCAACAAATTTATGACCATCAAAATTAGGCCCTTGTAGCGCTAAAAACACTTCATCATCGCACAAAGTACGAGTATCAGTATTGATATTTTTTACCGTTTGATTACCACCTTGGTAATCGGTTGCTAGAACTTTAGCTAGCCAATCAAAATCCATAGGGATCATAACTGCGCCCCTTGCGATTTTTCTTTTAATTGTTGTTGTACATACTGACGATCGCAGAAGTCGATTCGTTGGTCGCCAATAATTTGATAGTCTTCGTGGCCTTTGCCCGCAATTAGAATGACATCATCAGCACCTGCTTGCGCAATGGCATAACTAATAGCCTGCGCGCGGTCTGCTTCACAATGTGCGCGTTCAGGCCGCTCAAGCCCCGCAATCACATCAGCAATAATTGCGTCAGGGTCTTCACTTCTTGGGTTATCACTAGTGACAATAATACGGTCTGCATTAGCTTCAGCAGCTTTTGCCATCATCGGGCGTTTGCCTTTATCACGGTCACCACCACAGCCAAACACACAGCTGACGCCACCTGGAACATGCTTTTGCAATGCTTGTAATGCTAGTGCTAACGCATCAGGAGTATGGGCATAGTCAACAACACAAGTCGGTTGACCTGGCGCACTAAATGCCTGCATGCGCCCAGCAACAGGCTGCAATGATTTACACCCTTCAACAAGTAAATCAAGTGGGTAACCCATACCTAATAAAGTAGCCATTGCAGCGGCTAAATTATATAAGTTGAACTCGCCAAACAGGGTGCAATTAACTTCAGCCTGCCCCCAACTGGTATCGAACTTCGCCGATATACCGGCATTATCGTATGTTACATCGCTGAAATAAACAAAACGCGCATTTTTAGGCGTTAGGTTTTTATGGCCGTAACAAATTAGGTTATTGAAGTCGTATTTTTCTAACCATGCTTCAACTTGCGCATCATCTTGATTAAGCACCACAAGCTCAGGCATATGGTCACGCATTAACATCAACTTCGCATCACCGTAGGCATCCATCGTGCCATGATAATCTAAGTGGTCACGCGAAAGGTTAGTAAACACAGCGGCTTTAAATTTACACTGATCAACACGTTGCTGAACTAAGCCATGAGATGAGACTTCCATAGCCACAACATCATGCTGTTCTGTTACAAGTTCAGATAAAATACGCTGTAAATCAACGCTCGATGGTGTGGTGTTTGCAAGCTCAGTCAGGTTATCAGGGTGCCCATAACCGAGCGTACCAATCACAGCCGCACGTTTATGACAGTGCTGTGCTAAATGCGCGATCATCGCTGTGGTCGTTGACTTGCCATTGGTGCCTGTCACACCCACTAAATCCAACTGCTTTGATGGTTGCTGGTAAAAAGCAGCTGCAAGTGCAGGCAGCTTTTTCGCTAAATCGGTAACTAAATAAAGTGGTTCAAACTCACTTTCGAACTCACATAAACGGTCAGCAATAACTGCCACCGCACCATTTTCAATGGCTTTTTCAATAAACTGTCCGCCATCGAGTTGATGGCCTTTTATGGCAACAAACACATCGCCAGCTTTTACATCTCGGCTATCAAGACGTAGTTGATTGACCACTAAACTATTGGCCTCAACATCAATATGATTAAGAATCGGTTTTAAATCACGCA
Organism: Pseudoalteromonas sp. UCD-33C; assembly: GCF_001306895.1. Lineage (NCBI taxonomy): Bacteria > Pseudomonadati > Pseudomonadota > Gammaproteobacteria > Alteromonadales > Pseudoalteromonadaceae > Pseudoalteromonas > Pseudoalteromonas sp. UCD-33C. Next base: position 559,999 of record NZ_LJTB01000001.1, read on the forward strand.
TCGTTATCTTTGCCTTCTACGTACGCAACCGCATCTTTGTCCGGTGCAACGTTTAGAATTCTTAAGGCATTGGAGACAATCTCTGCAAATGCAGGACCTGCCGTCGCACCGCCGTAATAAACATCTCCACCCGGCTCATTAATCAATACTACTACCGCTAAACGCGGGTTGCTTGCAGGTGCGATACCAGCAAAATAACCAACGTATTCGTCACCGTAACCACCAACAGCGGCTTTTTTAGAGGTACCTGTTTTACCTGCAGCACGATAACCATCAACGTGAACTTTTTGTGCAGTTCCACCTTTCTCAAACACGCTTTCCATCATGTGAACAACAGCTTCAACATCTTTTTGTTGAAAAACGCGTTCACCTTCTGGTACCGACTCTTGTTTAAGTACAGTCAATGGGCGCATAACGCCGCCTGAACCTAACATGGCATAAAAACGCGCCATTTGTGCGGTACTTACTGCTAAGTTGTAACCAAATGATAGTGCGGCAATTTCATGATCAGACCAGCGGCGATTTGGATAAAATAAGCCACTGCTTTCACCAACCATGCCCGTACCACTGTCGCTGCCAAAACCGACTTTTTGATAAAGACCAACAAAGTAATCTTTTGGTAACTCTTGGCTGACCTTAGTCACACCCATATTGCTTGAATATTTTAAGATCTCTCTTAAAGTCATCTCACCATGATTACGAGTATCTTGCACAAGGCTTCCACCTACTCGCATCCAGCCAGGGTAAGTATCAACTATTGAATCCGGTTGAATTACGCCGTAGTCTAAACCAGCTAAAATGGCTAGCGGCTTAACAGTTGAGCCTGGCTCAAATAAATCGGTGATAGCACGGTTACGACGCTTATGCGGCGCAGCATCTGATAAGTTATTTGGGTTAAACGATGGGCTATTTACCATAGCCAACACTTCACCGGTTTTAACATCCACAACCATGGCTGAACCTGAGGTCGCTTTGTACGATAACACCGCTGATTTCACTGCTTTATAAGCAATTGCTTGAATACGTTGGTCGATACTTAAATGAATACTCTCTGGCTCTACACGCTCGCGCTCATCAAGAACTTCTACTTCACGGCCTTGCGCATCTTTACGAATAGTACGCTGACCTTCAACACCGGTTAACGCTTTTTCATAAAGCTTTTCGATCCCCTCAATACCATGACCATCAATGTTAGTAAAACCAATAACATGAGCTGTCACTTCACCGGCAGGGTAATAACGTTTTGACTCATCAAGTAAGTGGATACCTGGTAAACGAAGATCACCAATATAGTTAGCTACAGCAGGGGTAACCTGACGTTTTAAGTAGACAAAACGACGCTTTGGATTATCACGAAGGCGAGAGTTAACTTTACTTGGGTCAATACGTAATACATCCGCAAGTTCACGCCAGCGAATATCATTATTGTAATAAGCGGCAATACGTTTATCTAACTCAACAGTGTTTTCAGCAAGCGCTTGTTGATCTTCACCATTTTTACGTGCTTGACGCAGTACCTTACTGATCAGTGATTTATGTAGTGCTTTAGGATCGGCATACACACTTACCACAGGCACGCTGACTGCCAACTCTTTACCATTACGATCGAAGATCATGCCTCGCTGCACATGTTGTTTTTCAACTCGCACAGTACGTTTATCACTTTCTGAACGCGCTTTATCTGGCTCAATGACCTGTAAAAAAGCGGCACGCGCAACCAGCGTCATAAAGACTAGCAACACCACTGAGCACACGAGCAAAAAGCGCCATGTTATCAAGGTATTCGTTGGCTTTTTCCCTCTGCTTCTCATTGCAGTACCACCACCTGTTCGTCTTGGCTAGTTGGCCGTTTCATTTCTAATTGCATGGTTGCGACTTCTTCAATACGCGCATGCTGCGAATAAAATTCTTCTTCTACAAGCAAGTAACGCCACTCAAGATCAAGTTCATCGCGCTCTTGCAGTAATTTATCTTGTTCAATCAATTGTTGACGCGCTAGATGCGTCACTTGAACCACACTCAAGCTCGAAGCAAGGATCACAACCAACAAGGCCAAGGTCAGCTTATTAGCTCCTAGGCCTTTAAAAATCTCTACAAATAAATTGGGTTGGCGATGTGTCGCTTTAGCTTTCATTACAACCTCTGAGCAACCCTTAGCACAGAACTACGTGAACGCGGGTTAACTTCTATTTCCGCCTTACTCGGCTTAATGGCTTTACCCACTGCCTTTAACGTCAGATTTTTGTTTATTTGTGCGTCCGTCAAAGGCAGACCTCTGGGTATCGCCTCTCCCTTACTCTGTTTTTTTATAAACTGCTTAACAATGCGATCTTCTAACGAGTGGAACGAAATAACGACTAGACGCCCACCTGGTTTTAAAACGTCAACAGCGGCTTGCAGTGCAGTTTGAATTTCTTCAAGTTCACTGTTGATATAAATACGGATCGCTTGGAATGTACGTGTAGCTGGGTGTTTGTGTTTATCTTTCACTGGCACCGCTTCATCGACTAAGTCAGCAAGCTGCTTTGTGCTTGTGATAGCAGTGTGCTCACGTGTTTCAATTATTTTATGAGCGATACGGCGACCAAACTTTTCTTCGCCGTAGGTTTTAATCACATGGGTAATATCTTCAAGTTCAGCTTCAGCTAGCCATTGTGCAGCACTGCGACCACTGGTTGGGTCCATGCGCATATCAAGCGGGCCATCTTTCATAAAGCTAAAACCGCGTTCAGCATCATCAAGCTGTGGCGAAGAAACACCGATATCTAACAAAATACCGTCTACTTTACCGATTAAATCGTTATCTTCGGCAACTGTTTTAAGGTTTGAAAAACGAGTGTGGGCAATCGAAAAACGTGCATCATCAGCAAACTTTTCGGCGGCTTTAATAGCTTGTGGATCTTGGTCAATTGCTTGTAAACGACCTTGCTCACTTAAACGCGCAAGAATTTGTCCAGAGTGCCCACCGCGACCAAATGTGCCATCCATGTAAATGCCTTCGGGTTTAATATCCAAAGCATCTATGGTTTCGTCCATCAGTACAGAGACATGTTCAAATTGCGCTGTCATTAGCTAGTTTTTGCCTTTTTATTATTGTGGTTAGAGTGAGAAGTTATCGAACTCAGGATTCGCCTCAAAATCGCCTAGGCGTTCAATTTCAGTATCTTGGCGCATTTGTTCATGCCAACGATCTTCATCCCAAATTTCAAACTTGTTCATCAAGCCAACCAACATGATTTTTTTTCCAAGTTCTGCATGTGCGCGTAACGACGGCGCCAGCAAAATTCGGCCATTTTTATCTAGTTGATACTCTGTAGCGTTACCGAGCAGCATACGTTGCATACGGCGAGCACGTGGATTCATGTTCGAAATCTTTAATAATCGTTCTTCAATTTCGAGCCATTCTGCTAGCGGGTATAACCACAAACAAGGTTCATTTAAGGCCACAGTGCAGATAACCGTTCCCTGATCTTCAGACAAGATCGCATCTCGGTACTTAGTTGGTACCGCAAAGCGTCCTTTATCATCCAAACTCAGAGAGCTCGCACCCCGAAACATAACTTGCCTTAAAAATAGGTTGTTAATCGTTAATGATTATTTCCGATCCAGTTTGATCCACTAAAAACCACTTTTTACCACAGTGCTCCAGTTTAGGGCTTGACAAGCCATTTTGTCAAGTAAGCAGATCATCATAAGCGCCTTGTGAAGCCAGAAAAAATAAGGCCTCAAGCAAAGCCTATGAATTACGTGGGAAAAAGTGGAAAACATCGAAAAAAAATATTTTTTCAATTTTCTTGGCGATGTATTAGGGAAAAATGGTTAATGAATAACCAATGAATAATTACAAAATTATCGAATGTTGTAATTTTTACTTAATCACCCTGCAAGAGTTACGAATGTTCTCCCTCCGATAGCTGATTAAAAATTATAACGCATTGAAAAAGTTAGTTTTTACTGTTTGGTATGAAGGTTGCGATAGGTTAGCTACCAATTAAATGGCAATTTTTAAGGAATGATTATGACTACCGCAACTTCTAAATCGAACTCAAGCACAGAAACTAATAGCAGTGCAAACTCGAACGCGGCTCAAGTAGAGGCGCCATTCACAGAAAAAGCAACTGAAGCAGCACATCACGCTGTTGATGCACTTTCAACTCGTGCAGCAAGTGCTGAACATAGTGTTCGCCAAGGCGCATCGAGCTCTGCTCAAACGCTATCTGAAAAGCAAGCTGTAGCACGCGCTAAAATTAATGAGTACAGTGGTAAAACTCGTAAGCTTGCATCAGAAAACCCACTTGCAACAGCAGGTATTGCCTTTGCTGCAGGCATGTTAGTAACTGCTCTTATTCGTCGTAAGTAATTGTTATGCAGTCTTCTCAATCTACAGATGAGAAAACGCAAGATGCCACTGAACAGCCGTTAAACGCTGATCAGTGGCAAGATCATCTTGCTAAATTATCTGATTACGGCAAACAGCTATACATTGACTACCGTGAACAAACTGGAACTTGTAAAAAGCTTGCAGCTGCTGAGTGGCGCTTATCAACACGCTCACTCGCCTTAACTATTATCCTACTCGTCTGTTTTGCAGGCGGCTTGGTGCTACTTTGGGCTGGTCTACTTGCTACTGTAGGTATCGCAATATTTAGCTTTAGCCAATCATTGTGGTTAGCCGCTATTTCACTGATTGCATTACAACTGCTATGCCTTGCATGGCTTTGGAAAAATATTGGTTATGTAAGTAGTAAGATAGGCTTTGATCACACGCTAAAAAGCGTTCGCCAATTATTTAATATTAATAAGGATGAATGATGTTAATTGATTATTTTATTAATAAACCACAGCACAGAGTGACTGAACTAAGCCAACAAATGGATCTACAAGATGAGCTTAAACGTCAACACCATCAAGCATTCAAATACCGTTTAAAACGCTTTGCAGTAAGTAAAGTAGGTATTGCCAGTGCCTTCACTGCGGGAATGGGCTACGAAGCACTTAATAACTCAGACCACAAAGATGGTAAATTGAAACAAGTCAGCCGCTTCAGCTGGTTACTGCGTTTGTTGTGATCTTTATCATGTAATGTTTGCTTTTTACTTCTCTTTGCCACCTATTTTCATTACCTTAAACACAAACGAGCAATTTGTGAGAATGTAAGGTGAAAAAAAGGATTGTATTAACAGGCGGCCCTGGCGGTGGTAAAACAACAGCCATCGATCTATTAAGACGTGAATTTTCTAATCAAATTGTTGTTGTACCGGAGTCTGCGACCATGCTATTCAGCGGTGGTGTAGAACGTGGTGATGCAACTCACCTCATTAAAGCTCACCAACAAGCTATCTTCAGCTTACAAAAACACCTTGAACATATTCAGCGAACCATGCACCCAGATCGTTTAATGCTTTGCGATCGTGGTAGTTTAGATGGGCTTGCCTATTGGCCCGGTGAGCAAGATGAGTTTTTTCAGTGTTTAAACACCAGCCTAGAAATCGAACTTAACCAGTATGATGCAGTGATCTTTTTTGAAACAGCTGCTAAGTCTGGGCAAAGTATTCATTCTAATAACCCTGTTAGAAACGAATCTGATCAGCAAGCCATAATGCTTGATGACAAACTGCAAGCTGTTTGGTCACAGCACCCTAACTTTAATTTAGTGAAAAGTTCAGAGTCATTTATTCAAAAGGTGATGTTTGGCATCGACACTATCCGCAAGGTCATGGATAGTTATAACTAACAGCTTAATCAGTCATTAAACTGTTAGTTATCAGAGTCTATTAACCACGATTATGTGGTCGAGCGTAGTCTATATCAGGCCCTTTTGGCACAACTTGAGTTGGGTTGATCATGGTGTGGCTAAAATAGTAATGACGTTTTATATGATAAAAATCAACGGTCTTACTTACACCTTCAATTTGATATAACTCACGTAAATAGTTGCTGATCGCCGGATAGCTCTCAATAGTACGCAAATTACATTTAAAGTGGCCCACATAAACACTGTCGAAGCGAATTAAAGTGGTAAATAACCGCCAGTCGGCCTCAGTCAATGTATCACCCACTAAATAACGATTAGCTGTTAAGCGTTGCTCAATCTTATCTAGAGCAGCAAAGAGATCATCAAAGGCTTCCGTGTAAGCTTCTTGCGTTGTCGCAAAGCCTGCACGATACACCCCATTATTAATGTTGTGATAAACAAACTCATTAACTTCATCAATTTCAGAACGTAACGATTGCGGATAAAAGTCGCGTTCATTACCTGTTAGGGCATTAAACGCGCTATTAAACATTCTGATAATTTCAGCTGATTCGTTGCTAACAATACGCTGCGTTTTTTTATCCCAAAGCACGGGAACCGTAACACGACCTGAATAATCGGCTTTGTTACGCGTATAAATTTGATGCATAAATTCGCTATCGAAAAGTGCATCACCGGTGCTGTGATTGTCTTTATCAAAGGTCCAGCCATGCTCTAGCATGTCAGGACTTACAACCGACACACTGATATAATCTTCAAGGCCTTTTAAATGGCGAAAAATCAAAGTGCGATGAGCCCAAGGGCAAGCTAAAGAGACATAAAGATGGTAACGATCTTTCTCAGCTTTAAAGCCCCCATCACCACTTTGCCCTGCACTGCCATCTTCGGTAACCCAGTTACGTAACTGGGCTGCCTCACGTTTGAACTCACCTTGATTGTTATCGGTGTCGTACCATTTATCTTGCCATTGGCCATTTACTAGTAATCCCACAATAACCTCCTATAGTGTGCCAAATTTACCTAGCTGATAGTCACGTACTGCTTGCTGTAACTCAGCTTGGGTTGTCATTACAAACGGGCCCATATGAGCGATTGGTTGCTTAAGCGGCTCACCGGCTAGGATCAACGCCCCAGCACCAGTTTGCGAGTTAAACTCAATGTTACTGCCAGGCTCTAAAATCAATAAGCTGCCAGCTTTAACTGGACCGCCCTGTTCAGTATGAATTTCTCCAGTATGGATATAAATCATCACCTTAGTTTGCGCTAATGGTGCATGGTAAAACTGCGTACCAGCCGGTAAAGTCACATCAGCAAGCATACCATCAGCGGCGAGGTCTTGTAGGCTTGATACCTGCTCTTCACCGGCAAATTGCCAACTTCCAGCCAACGCTTTAAGCTCAACACCTTGCTCATTTTGAGTCGTTGGTGCTGGCGCTTCAGTGGTATCTTGATAACGTGGTGCTCTTAGTTTCTCGGCACTTGGCATATTGAGCCAAATCTGAAAACCGTGCATGCCTTCTTTAGCATCTGCTAAAGGCATTTCACTGTGGATCACACCAAAACCGGTACTCATCCACTGCACATCACCAGCACGAATCGCTTTTTTGTTACCCATTTGATCTTGATGCTCAAAGCCACCTTTAATAATATAAGTAAAGGTTTCAATACCACGGTGAGGATGCGCAGGAAAGCCGCCCATAAAATCACTGTGATCATCTGACTTAAGCTCATCGATCATTAAAAAAGGGTCTAAATACTTGCCATCAAAGCCAGGAATACGACTGATGTTTACGCCGTCACCATCTTGTGTGGCATGACTATTTAATTGTTGAATCACTTTCATAACTTTACTCCCGTAAATTGTATGAAATGATTGTAGGCGCTAATTTAACTAACAACCATGAGTAAAATTAGCGCTAATCATTCTATTTTTAAGAATGCTCATTTTGTTGTCTGGTTAATCTATCAGCCACTGTAGCACCCCGCTCTCCAACTTCTTTCTCTGGCCCTATGGTGCTATCTACTAAGGTTTGTTGTTCAGCACTTGCATTAATGGCCGCACCAAAAATGATGATGTATGCGCTGATATAAAGCCACATCAACATGATCACCACACCGCCTAACGAACCATAAGTTTCGTTATAACTCGCAAATTGCGATACATAATATGAAAAACCGATTGATGCGATAATCCACAGCAACGTGGCAAGTATTGAACCTGGTGTGATCCAACGCCATTTTGCAGGCGTTCTATGCGGTGCATAGCGATATAAAAATGCTAATGCGCAATTAAAAATAATGGCTAATAGCGGCCAAGTAATAAGCTGAATCATTAAATCGATAAGCTCAGTTAAGCCAACTAAGTTAAGCACTATCGGTAAAATACCAATGATCAATAACGCCACCAGCGCAACCACAATAGCACCTAGCGAAAATAAAAAGCGCACCACTAATGCCATAAAAAACTGGCGCTTGTTACGCTGATGGTAGGTAATATTACAGGCAGTGATGAGAGCTTGGCAGCCTTTGCTGCTACTCCAAACAGTCAATAATAAAGTACCTATGGCACTTGCACTCAATACCTTTTGCGATTGCTGAGTGATACCACTAACCTGTAGCAAAATGATGTCACGGCTACTTTCAGGTAAAATGGCAATCACTTTATCAAGCTGATCATAAATATCTGTTGGCGAGGCAAAATATGCATACACAGAGACAATAGCCGCCAGCGCAGGGAAAATAGCCAACAAGGCATAAAATGCCACACCCGCCGCCACAAAAGATAAATTGTCTTGTGATAGGTTGTGATAAACCCGCTTGCAGATATCCCACCAGCCTCGCATTGGGATCTCCATCGGTGAGCGAGCTTGGTAACCTCGATTATCCTTACTCATAAACGACCTAAAAAATTGCCTTTAACACTCTCAAACTGCAAACAACTTGCCAGTAATAATGGCGTCTGAATTGCATTAAGCTAAGCTTATAAAAACAGTATAAAGGTCCATGGAGCGGTGCGATGAATTATTATTTACTTATTAAAAATCAATTGGCTAGTTTGTTCAGCCCCACCATTTGGGTAACATCGCAAGCAATCCCTGAGAGCTTATCTTGGGAAGACTTAAACTCTCAAATTACGCAGTTTTTACATACTACATGGCAAATGTTACCTGCACTGACACTCGGTATTGTAGCCATCATTGTTTGCTACTTATTAGCCCGCCCTTTGTCGTATTTATTAATCAAACCGCTTGGTTTTGTCAGTGAAAGTAAACTTTTGCATGTGGTGACTAGGCGCTTTTTTAGCATCATTATCATCTTGTTTGGCGTGTACTTATTTTTGCGTCTTGCAGGGCTCACCAGTTTTGCTGTGGCGATTATGAGTGGGACTGGTTTAGTTGGGCTTATTTTAGGTTTTGCTTTTCGCGATATCGCCGAAAACTTTATTTCAAGTATGCTGCTTAGTGTGCAGCGCCCTTTTCGTATTGACGATGTTATCGAAGTTGATGGTCGTTTAGGGGTAGTTAAAAAAGTTACGGCTCGCGCCACCACCTTGGTTGATTTTGATGGCAATCACATTCAAATCCCTAATGCGACCGTATATAAAAACGTCATTAAAAACCTCACTGCGAACCCAAAAATGCGGGGTCACTTTAATGTTGGCATTGGCTACGATAATGACATTCGCTATGCCCAACAATTAGCAATGAAGGTGGTTAATCAACACCCTGCTGTTATTAATGATCCGCCAAGCCAAGTGTTAATTGATTCATTAGGCTCAGCGACTCTTAATCTAACCATTTATTTTTGGGTCAATAGTAACGAACACAGTACTATCAAAGTGGCATCACAATTAATGCGAGAGCTGGTCAATACCTATTTAGCAGAGCAAATAAGCATGCCTGATGATGCTCGCGAGCGAATTATTTTAAATAGCGAAAACGATAATGAGCAGCCAAACAATAATGTAAACGCAGAGCCTAAAACGGCAAAATCACTCGACGACCACAGCCTTGATGACGTTAGCAGTGATGCCGATGATATTCGCGAACAAGCGGATCAATCTCGCGATCCAGAACAAGGTAGCAATATAATTTAAAATACTTATGGGCTAGGCTTCATCATTAGGTTTATCTTGCATAGCGCGTTTAAACCCTTTGACTGACGTCCCTAAATCTCCACCTATTCGGGATAACTTTTTTGTGCCAAATAACAGCACCACAATTGCAGCAATAATGGCTAATTGCCAAACACTAATTCCTGCCATAACAACCTCATTTTAAAATAAAAGCGCCCTTACAGGCGCTTGTTCAACACTAACACTAGGAATACTAAAATTATACCAATCCGCAATAATACTTAGTCATTTTGAGGGATTAAACCTGTCGCTACCCGCGTTAAAAATTTCTGATTTACGACTGCATGGATGCAGAAGGTAGAGCAATGCAGGAGCAATTGCCGAGCACAACTAAATAACGAAATTTTTGCCTTGTTATCAACGAGGTTTTCTTGCCTCAAAATAGACCACTTAATTAAGCGAATTGGTATTAAAAACTAGCGCGAACACCCAAGGCAACTTGAGTACCAAAGCGCTCAAGGTAACTCACTTGGTCAGTACGCTTGGTGTAACCCCAATAACGTTCATTAGTTAAGTTCGTTGCTTCGGCAAACACTGTGAATTGGTCACTGATGTTATAGCTCATGCTGGCATCTAACTGACCATAATCAGAGATCCAATATGGACCACCCCATGCGTCAGGATCCGACAAGAACTTGCTACGCCAGTTATACGCTAAACGTGCTTGGAAACCATATTGCTCATAGTAAACCACGGCGTTATATGAGTTCTTCGACATGCCTCTAAATGGCAAACCTGATTCTTTTAGCTCTGGCTCATCGTAACTACTGTCAACATAGGTGTAGTTAAGCTGAAAGCCTAAGCCATTGAACGGTTCGGGGAGTAAGTTTTCTAGCGACTGCTGATAAGCAAACTCAGCCCCTTTAATAGTTGCACCATATTCACTCTTACCTGGGTAAGATGCAAAGTAACGCACACCTTCGATTTCAACTGGGCTTTCGACGTAATCGATAAATGATTTCAGGTCTTTTACAAACACCCCGCCACTTAACGAGCTACTGTCTTCAAAGTACCACTCTAAAGTCATATCTGCTTGATTAGCTTCTTCAGGTGTTAACGACGAATCACCCATAGAAAGTTGCGGTAAGCCTTCACGATATGTATCAAAGTTTGGCGCAAGCCACGGACGTAAGTAGCTTAAAGATGGGCGGCTAATCACTTGTGCCGCAGAGAAGCGGTAAATTAAATCATCGGTAATACTAAGCTTAAAGTTCATGCTTGGTAAAATGTTGCTGTAATCCCCTTTAAATGATTGCTCAACTGTTTCGCGCCAACCATTTTCAAGTGGTTTACCATCCTCTTGTAAGTCAATTAACGATAGATCATAAACCGACCCTTTAGAGCTCACTTCAGTTTGCGAGCCGCGAATACCAACGTTTAACATATACGGCATATTTGCAAGAGTGCTCTCGAGCGTCACTTGCGCATACGCAGTTAGAACTTCTTCGGTTACCTCATAAGTGCCCGAGGAATTAAGCGATGCAACAATGCTCTTATCGGTTGCTTCAGCATTAATTGAGCGATAATAAGCAAGTAACTTATCGTAATCGAAACTCGGCCATGGCTCTGGTGTAATGCTACTTTCGCCCTCTAAAAAGTTATCGAAATTTGCCTCAACAAACACATCACTTGGGATTTCAAAGAGGTTAAAATCACCAACATTGACCACGGTGCTGTCATCAAATTCATAGCCATCGCGCTCTAAATACTGACCACCATTACTGAATTGGCTGGCATTTTTTGATGCATATTCAAGCTGACTTTTAGTTTGTTCAAGGTAGGTTAAACCAAAATCAACACGGGTCACTAAATCACTTTCAGGCACAAACGTACCGGTAAACTTAAAGTCATTAACCGTGTCTTCAACCCCAGTACCTGTATTACGGCTATAGTGTGCACCGTAAGATTGATCCGCAGTTAAGCCCGGCGATAAGGTCACATCTGGCAACATATTACCTGTGGTGTAATCAATCCCAATCGAGTCAATAAAACCACGCGCAACAATAAAGCGGTTATCACCGCCGTTTTCGTTTTTCGCTTTTGAATGGGCAACATCTACAGCCAGTGTTAGGCCATCCATTGGATACCATTTGGCATTAAGGGCAAACTGATAAGTATCGGTTTTACGTGGGTTGGTTAAGTTGAGTAGCTCCACCATGGTGTTACCGGTTTGCGTCATAGACACTACACGACCTGAGTCATCAAATTCTGCATCAGTAAACACTGGCGTGCCTGGCGTCCAGCTTTCATCATAGTTAACAAAACCAATTTGATAGCGATGACCATCGGTGTTGTAACGTGAATAAAGAGCATCAAAGTTAATGTCTAGGGTATCTGTTGGGCGCCATTGCATTGCTAACGTCGCACCGACGCGTTCACGCACATCCTGCGCGTTGGCAAAATACATGTAACTCGGGATTTTTGAGGCAAATATTTCACTTTGCCCATCAATTTCTCCGTTGCCGTTCATGTCGACTGGCACACCAGCGCTGTCTGCCCCCCAACCTTCTTCTTCGTCAAAAAAGCCGCTTGCCGAGTATGTGTCTGCACGTAAGGTTTTCTTAGAATACGCACCCGAGAAAAGCACACCAAAAGTATCATCATTAAAGTTGTCACCGATGATGAATGAAGCATGCGGGTGTACATCGCCTGTTCGAGATTCATAAATCCCTTTTGCTGAAGCGCTCAAGGTAAAGCCATCTTGGTCTAGTGGTTTACGCGTTTCGATATCAACAACTGCACCAATGCCCCCTTCAATTAACCGTGCTTCTGGCGACTTATACACCTGAAGCGCACCCACTAACTCTGAAGCAATGGTGTCAAAGTTAAAGTCGCGGCCTGAGTTTTCAGAAGCCAGTTTACGACCATTCAACGTGGTAATGTTGTAGCCGCCACCTAAACCACGGACTAAAATATTTTGCCCCTCACCGCCATTACGAGTAATGGTGATGCCCGGAATACGCTGCAATGCTTCCGCTAAGTTTTCATCGGGGAACTTACCGATGTCATCAGCGACAACGACATCAACAACCGTCGTTGCTTCTTTCTTTCGAAAGTTTGATTCTTTAATACTGCTACGGATCCCTGTAACTTCAATAACCTCAACATCCTCTTCGGCCCTACTGTCGTTTTCTTGTTGTTGGGCCGTTGCAGCGAAACTGACTGATGAGGCCAGAATCGAGCTTATCAGCACGCTCAAATATGTTTTTCTAGTTGTTGTTGCCATGATGATTTCCTGTTTTTAAATGTTCAGATTTTTTCACCATAAAAATGGTAATGAGTAAGGCCTTATATTTAATCTATAACAAAATGAAACAATCTAGCAACAATAAATCACCTTGTGAAACTTTCGATAGTTACGAAATTTGTTTTGCATATGAAAAAAATGGCTTCGAATGCCTTTAAATATGGGACTTTAATTTCGAAAGTTACGATAATGATTTTTTTTAAAAGATTTTCTTTCGGCGGGCTGGTACGATTTATTTTGGATAATAAAAAAGGCGGCAAAAGCCACCTTTCATTAATCCTATTTAACTAGAGAGTTAAACAGTAATCACCTCAATACCTAAGCTCGTTAATGATTCAACAAACTCTGCTGGCATATTTTTGTCGGTGACCAGCACATCGATTGATTTAAGCGGCAATACATTATACAAAGCACGCTTACCAAATTTACTTGAATCTGTGACTGCAATGACTTTATCTGCGCGGGTGCACATGGTGCGATTCAGCATTGCCTCGGGCTCATAATGGGTGGTGATCCCTGCTTCTGAGTCGATACCATCAACCCCTAAAATAACCTTTTTAAAGTTATATTTACTAAGTGCTTGCTCGACTTCATTTGAGTAAAAAGACATTGATTTCTTTCGTAATTGCCCACCCAGCATAAACACATTTGCATCTTCAATATCAGCCAGTACATGGGCAATATTAAGGCCGTTTGTCATCACAGTAAGGCCCTGCTTATTGGTTAATGCTTTGGCAACTTCTTCTGTGGTGGTGCCAGAATCAATAATCAATGAATCGCCATCATCAACCAAACTTGCCACAGCTTTCGCTAATAACACTTTCACAGCATAGTTTTCGTTATGCTTATCTTTTACCGAAAGCTCTTTAGCCAATTTATCGCAGGCAATTGCCCCACCACGTGAACGGACAACTAAGCCACGCTTACCGAGCTCGTTAAGATCATGGCGAATGCTAACCTCCGAAATATCAAAGGTCTTTGCAAGATCTTTAACATTTACTTTGCCATTTTCCTCAGTCATCAGGACGATTTTTTGTCTTCTTTCTATTGTGGTTAGCATAGCTGGCCTGTTGTTTTAATAGCTGCTTTCAAATTTGTAGTTCAATATTACACAATTTACAGTTTCAAAGCCAAATTTAGTTTCGAAATAAAATAAAACTTTCAAAACTTACGAATTTTGTTTTATGATTATTTCACAACAAACTTCTTTGGTGACAAAAATGACAACACAAAGCTCACTGTTAGAGCAAACAGAACACACCAATCGCACGCAATTACTGCCTATGATGATCATAGGTGGCTTGTTTTTCTTATTTGGTTTTATAACTTGGCTCAACGGCTCCTTGATCCCATTTTTACAAATGGTCTGCGATCTCAACCATATTGAAGCTTACATGGTGACACTGGTGTTTTATATCGCCTATACCGTGATGGCACTGCCAAGCGCTAAGATTTTGCAAATATTCAGTTATAAACATGGAATGTCGTTTGGTTTAGGCACCATGGCATTGGGTGCACTGTTGTTTATTCCTGCGGCACAAATTCAAGCGTATTGGTTATTTTTGGTTGCCTTATTTACGTTAGGTAGCGGCCTCACCTTATTACAAACCGCTGCGAATCCTTACATCGTGCTAATAGGCTCTAAAGACACGGCAGCCGTGCGCATTAGCATTATGGGTATTCTCAATAAGAGTGCAGGTGTGGTTGCTCCATTGCTCTTCTCAGCGATTGTATTTAGCGACATTGCCAGCTTTAGTCCAGAGGCTTTGGCCCAATTAAACAGCATTCAAAAGCAATTACAGTTACAAGAACTGGCTAATCGTTTAATTACTCCTTACTTTGTAATGGCAATCGCATTAGTGATATTAGCCGCGTTAATCATGCTGGCTCCGCTACCTGATATTGAGCAACCAAAAGCCAGTAATAACAGCGAGAGCAAATCAGTCCTGCAATTTCCACACTTAGTTTTAGGGGTGATAGCCCTATTCTTTTACATAGGTGCAGAAGTTATTGCCGGCGACACTATTGGCCTTTACGGCAAAGAACAAGGGGTATTGCAGTTCGCAGAGCTCACCTCTTACACCATGGGCTTTATGGTGCTAGGTTATATTTTAGGTATCGTGTTAATTCCTCGCTTTTTTAGTCAGCAACAGGCGCTGATATTTTCTGCGTTAAGTGGTTGTGTGTTTTCACTTGGTATCATTTTGATTGAACCGCAACAAACTGCGATTGCAAACGTAGTGCTCTTTTGGCTTGCTGATAACAGTTTTCCAGATACCGTGTTATTTGTTGCATTACTTGGCTTATCGAATGCGCTGGTATGGCCGACCATTTGGCCAATGGCCCTTGCAAATCTTGGCGATAAAACCCAAACCGGCGCGGCATTACTGATTATGGGGATTTCAGGTGGCGCGCTATTGCCTTTGGTATACGGTGTATTTGCAGAATATACGGGCAATGCACAACAAGCTTACTATCTGTTGATCCCTTGCTATGCGTTTATTCTTTATTACGCACTGATTGGTCACAAACTAACAAGTTGGCGTAAGTAACGACATGAGCAGGCTTAGTTGTTTTACTATTTAACTAGCCTGCAATTTTTCTGATGTGAAATAGCCCAGTAGCAAAAGTTCACGCAGGGTAAAAATACACTTATATATTAAGTACTCGTCACGCTTATCAGGGCTCACTTCTGAAATAGGTAAGGCTTGCTGCGCTATTATGCGCTGTTGCTGCTGCAAAGAGATAGAAAATAAACCTGTGAGTTTATCTGCTAATTGCGACGATGAAAGAGCACCTTCTGCAATCAACTCTGCGCCTTTTAAGCATGCCGCACGTTCAGTCGTAGTTAGTGTATTTGCTAGCATTAAATCTGTGAAAGCAACTAAATTAAAATACAGTTGCTCATTTGGCTCTAGCTCTAAAATAACCGCCTGCATTTGCGTGACCACATCCCGATGAGCCGCTGTTTTAAGCACCTCAAAATGATTGTCATCCACTTTATCAAATAGCTGAGTCGCAGCCACTGGCGTAATAGCCGCACCGAATAATGCTGCTAAACATTTAATCGCATTTCGCCTTTGTAGATCAGCCATTGAACACCCCATTTTGATAATGTCGTGCAGCATGATCGGCGGCTCTTGCAGTAAATGCCATATAGGTTAACGAAGGGTTCTGATAACCCGACGAGCACATAAACGAGCCGTCAGTGACATAGACGTTACGCACACTATGAATTTGGTTGTAACGATTAAGCACTGAGGTTGTAGCATCATGTCCCATGCGCGCAGTTCCCATTTCGTGGATGGCCTGCCCCGGGGCTGAGCCTTTATCGTACGCTTGCACATTTTGATAACCAGCTTTGCTTAGCATCTCGACGGCTTGCGCTTTCATATCCTCGCGCATGCGCTGCTCGTTTTCAGCAAATTGGCAATCGAAATTAACTAAAGGTAATCCCCATTGATCTTTTAATACCGGATCTAAGCTCATTTTATTACGATGATAAGGCAGGCATTCACCAAAACCTATCAATGCAACTTGCCAAGGCCCAGGCTTGGCAAGCTCTTCTCGAAAAGCCTTACCAAAGCTAAGTTCTTTAAAGCCCCGTCGCCAATCTTTGCGTGTTGCGTATCCTTGATAGCCATAGCCGCGAATAAAGCTATGCTGCTCGTTATCATCAAGGTTTCGAAAACGCGGGATATGAAAGCCAACGGGTCTGTCGCCATCATTAAAGTCATCAGCAAAGCCCCTAGGCTCGCCAGTTGCGCCAACCCTAAAATGGTGATCCATAAGGTTATGACCAAGCTCTCCACTATCGTTCCCTAAGCCATTAGGAAAACGTGCAGAGGTTGAATTTAATAACAAGGCTGTTGTGGCTACCGTTGATGCACAGCAAAAAATGATGTTCGCCCGTTCGATACGCTCTTTTTTAGATTCAGCATCAATTACTTTCACACCTGTGGCTTGCCCGCTATCTGGATTGTAAATAATCTCTTTGGCAATGGAGTGAGTCTGAATAGTGAGTCGCCCAGTACGCATCGCTGCAGGTAAGGTAGAGGCTAAACTACTAAAATAACTACCAGTTGGACAACCTCGCATACAGCGGTTGCGCTTGCTGCATGGTGCACGACCTTGCTCAGGCTTTGCCTTGGTTAAATGGGCTACTCGACCGATGGTGAGGTGACGATTAGTGTAGTGAGTTAATAAACTTTGTTTAAGCTGCTGCTCTACGGCATTAAGCGCAAAAGGAGGTAAGTAAGGTCCATCTGGTAGCTGAGGTAAGTTCAGTGCTTCGCCAATAACCCCGATGTAGGCTTCGACTTTATCGTACCAAGGCGCTATATCTTTGTAGCGCACTGGCCAATCAACGCCGTAACCATCTTGTTTGTTGGCTGCAAAATCTATATCACTGAGCCGTAAGCATTGCCGTCCCCAAGTTAATGAGCGCCCACCCAGGTGATATCCTCGAATCCAATCAAAACGTTGCGATTCTAGATAAGGGTGCTGCAAATCATTCACAAACCAGTGTTTTATTGATTGCTTAGTGGCATAGCCAGTGCGTGCTTGTTTAGCTTGATTCTGTTTTTCTAGTAGGCTGGGCCTGTCGCGAAATGGCAGTTGCCAATCATCTTTAAAGGCAGTTATATAGTCTGTACCGTGCACAACCTGCCTGCCACGTTCCAGTAACAGTACATTGAGCCCTTTTTCGGTTAGTTCTTTAGCAGCCCAGCCGCCAGTAATGCCACTGCCAATAACAATGGCATCGAATACTTTTGCCTGCATTCTCACTTAACTTTTAATAGATTTGCTTACCCGCACAGATCGTTGCTTGCACAGAGAAGTCTTTATCGAGCAGGGCAAAATTAGCCTGTTTACCTACCGCAATACTGCCTATTTGCTCCGCTTTATTTAAAAACTCAGCGGGTACTAAACTGGCCATGTTAGTTGCTTCAACTAGGCTTGCGTCGGTTAGGTTATAAAAACGTTCAACGCCAACTTCCATGGTTAATGTACTGCCTGCTAAAGAGCCGCTCTCAGTTCGCGCAACACCTTGCTCAACCACAATAGGAAGCTCACCTAAACGGTAGCGACCATCTTGTAAGCCTCCGGCGCTTACACAGTCTGTGATCAGAGCAATTTTATCTGCCCCTTTTAAACGGTAAACCATGTTCATGATGCTAGGGTGCAAATGAATACCATCAGGAATAAGCTCAACCATGGCATCGTTGTCCATCAATAATGCGCCAGTACACCCAGGGTCACGATGATGAATACCGCGCATACCATTAAAAATATGCACACCACCGCAGGCACCATGAGCAAGAGCTTGTGTTGTTTGCTCAAAATTAGCATCTGTATGACCGAGCATCACACGCACACCTTTATCGGTGATATAGCGGATCATATCGGGGGATTTAAGTAGTTCTGGCGCTAACGCAAATGAGCTTAAGCAACCTTCACATGCAGCATAAATTTCATCAAATCGCTGTTTAGTAAGCTCTAAAAAAAATGACTCGTTATGCGCGCCCTTATGTGCTTCGGCAAAGAATAAACCTTCGTTATAAGCCCCTAGCAACTGCGCCCCAGCCAAGCCTTTTTGATAGGCACTCGCCATATTTTTATAAGCTTGAATTGAGACGTCCCAGTCTGCGGTCACCGTTGTGCCAACAAAACCCGTTACGCCGTGCTTTGCTAAAGAACGAGAAATAGTCTCTAGTGATTCTGGCGTACCGTCCATAATATCGCAGCCTTCACGGCCATGAATATGTAAATCGATAAAGCCCGGAAATAAACTGTGCTCACCTAAATCTATTACCTCGATCTCAGGCGCTATTTGCGTGGTAATGGCAGTAATTTTACCTTGCTCGACCAAGACCACATGATCGAGTAAAACCGCATCAGCAGTCACCACTTTTGCAGCTTTTAAGTAATAGCGATTAAGATGCGTTGGAATTAGCATGAACACTTCCTATTATTGCAGCGCCTCTTACGCCGCTAGAATCACCAAATTTTGCACGCTTCACTTCTGGCACGGCAAAACCTGAAAATAAATGAGTTTGAATCGCGTCAGGGAGTTTTTCTACTATTGCATCAATGAGCGACAACCCGCCCCCAAGCACGATAACTTCTGGGTGCAAACTTTTACTAATAGCAGCAAAGGTTTCGCCAAGAATATCTAAGTAACAAGCTAGCACCTTTAAGGCTTTCTCATCACCACGTTTGATATCGTTTGCCCATTCAATCGCAGATTTAGGAGATTGCGTAATATGCTGGTACAAGGTTTGTACACCGGGCCCTGCAATATAACTTTCGACACAGCCATTTAAACCACAACCGCACTTTAAAACTGGCAGCTGGTATTTTTGCTGCAAATATGCTGAAAGTGGTAAATGGCCGTACTCCCCTGACATGCCCAAACCTTGGTTAAACAAGGTTCCATCAATACACATACCGCCCGCCGCACCAGTGCCAACAATGGCACCGAATACTCGGCTATAACCTTCACCAGCTCCGCCATTTGCTTCTGATAAAGCGAAACATCGGGTGTCATTTAATATCGCAACAGGGCGTTTTAATAATGCTTGAAGATCGTTGGCAATCACTTTGCCTGTGGCACACGGCACATTAGCCGACAGCACTTTACCTTCATCATTAACGATACCTGGCATACCGATGCCCACCGCACCTTGGCAACCTGTCAGTTCATCGGCTTTAATTACCTGCTGATAAATTGCGTGCAAAAATTGCTGATAGTCATCAGTTGGCGTAGTAATACGCCAACTTTGCTGTTGCTCTAAATTATCATTAAAAATGGCGGTCTCTATTTTTGTACCACCAATATCGAGTCCGTAAACAGCCATACTTTACCCAACACTACTTAGCGAGAAGTTAATGGGTAAATAGTTACCCCTTTTACAACACGGTTAACTTCGCCCGTAGGACAAGGGTTATCAGGTGTTAAACCGAGTGACATTGATTTATAAAATGCAAAAATCTGACAATAGACAATATAATACAGACCTTGCCAAACATCATCTAGCTCGACCAGTTCAGTATTTAACGCCAGCTTTTTAACCGCAAAACACTGTTGGTCATTTAGTAGTTCATTATATAAATCAGTATCATACAAACTACTATAAAAATCACTTGAGGCCATTAACATCACTGCGGTTTTATCATTAATAATGGTTTTAGGACCATGACGAAAACCAAGTGGGGTTTCAAAGTAGCTTATTAAATCACCATTGGTCAGCTCTAAGCACTTTAAGGCCGCTTCTTTCGCATAGCCAAGTAATGAGCCTGCTCCTAAAAACACCAAACGTTCAATATCTGTTTGCGCAAAGCCTTTGATCTCTTCAAGTTGCGTGTCGAGCAGCTGCTGTGTCTGCGTGGCAACTTGTGCAAGCTGGTTAACATCAGGAGTAAAAATACATAAGGTTGAAAGCAGCATCGAAGTGAAACTACTGGTCATAGCAAAGCTTTCATCTAGGGTTTCTTTTGGCATAAGTACACTAAAACTATTTTTTTTAGCTGCCGCTCTTTTCACTAATTCACCATTTTCATTACAGGTAATAACTAAATGAAAGCACTTTTCAACAACTTGCTCTGCGATATCGACCGCTGCGACACTTTCAGGGCTATTGCCTGAGCGCGCATAAGAAATAAGTAAAGTGGGTGTGCCCTTCTTTAAAAAACCATGTGGGTTAGACACAATGTCTGTAGTACTAACTGCGCGCACATTTAAATCCGTTTTAGCTGTTAAGTATGGTGCTAATGCCTCGCCAACATAGGCTGATGTGCCAGCCCCCGTTAATACGATTTGCAGTCCTTTTATTGCCAAAATTGGCGCTAAAAATGCGCTTATTTCTGCTCGATGCGTTTCAATAATAGCCGCTGTATTGCACCATGACTCTGGCTGCTGAGAGATTTCTCTTGCTGTCCAATATGCGTTTTGCTGCTTAAGCTCTGCTTCGTTTAAAGATAAATACTGCGTCATAATTAATTCTCTCTCAACACCACTTATTGATTACAAGCACGCGAATAGGTATTCGTTACTTCCATTATTTTATTGAGTACTAACTCACGAGGTGATGAGTTAATTTGGCCATTGATCAATGCCTTGTATTGCGCTGGCATAAACTGACTAAGCAAGGTCTGTGGGATAATTTGCCCTTCTAAGTTTTCAAACAGTGTTTCTACAGTTTGTTTTATTTCATCCTCAGGCCAGTAATAACGAATACGGTCGCTATAACTATAAGCTCTAAACAGCTTAGC
Organism: Pseudoalteromonas sp. UCD-33C; assembly: GCF_001306895.1. Lineage (NCBI taxonomy): Bacteria > Pseudomonadati > Pseudomonadota > Gammaproteobacteria > Alteromonadales > Pseudoalteromonadaceae > Pseudoalteromonas > Pseudoalteromonas sp. UCD-33C. Next base: position 581,410 of record NZ_LJTB01000001.1, read on the forward strand.
TTCAGCACCTTGTGTTGGGTAAAACTTATTCCAGTAATGTGGCTTTTCTAGCATGATGCGCTCACATACATCACGTAAATTAGAGCGCTTAGCCGCTTCGACTAATTGATCTTCAATATAAGATAATGCAAACAACCCTTCGCGTAGTGCATAGGTAAGCTGAGGACCCACTTTTAATATGGCAAAGTGATCTTGTACCAGTTCGTGGTAGCAATGATCTGGCTGATAGTCGGTAGAGTGAGCCTCATAAACAAGGTTATCGACAGTGGTGATAAACTCTTTTAGTTTTTGAGCTTCATTACGTTGATAATCAAAAATTTGATGGTTATCAAACTCAACTCCTGGCTGCACAACAACAGCAATAACGCGTGACCAGACATCGCTTATATTTAAGTTCGCAAATGCAGCCTGATGTAATTCGATTGTTTGCTGCACTCCCTCAACATGAGATACCTCAATAATTTCATGTTCTTCTGTAGCGCCACCCGGAGGAGGAACCTCAGTACCGACCACATAAAGAATATCGTTATCTTTTGCTACCGACTCAGCGGCTTGGCACATCAATGCGGCACGCTTGGCAATTTCGGCATCAGCTAAACGTTCTCCATCGTCAGCGCATGGCATACTGGCATCTAAATGAATTTTCTTAAAACCAGCGCTTGCATAGGCTTTTACTAGGTCAACAGCTTTTACCATTGCAACCTCTGCAGGCTCATTTACCCAACACACTGGCCCTAAATGATCACCCCCCAAAATAACGCGCTGGGTATCTAACCCTACTTTTTCGGCTATTGTATGAACAAACTCAACGAAGTCATGGGGCTTCATCCCTGTGTAACCACCAAACTGATTAACTTGATTCGCCGTAGCTTCAATTAAAATTTCTGTGTCATCATTGAGAGCTTGCAACATTGCTGCTTCGATAACGAGCGGGTGTGCACAACACACAGAATAAATACCCTGCGCTTGCCCTACTCGATTGTTATTTATAATCGTTTTTAATGCATTCATGGTTTTCTCCAAGCAGCTTACGCCTATGGTTAGATACGTGATTTGAAATTACAGTAGCACAGCGCGAAACGCTGCGCAATAAAACGAAAGACAACGAAAGGCGTAAAATAAGTTTAAAACACGCTAACTACACTATTAAATAAGGATTAAAATGATAAAACCCAAGGTTACGAAAGAATTTGAAAGCATTTAATTGTAATTGACTTTGAGTTGCGATATAACAGAAACAACTGAAACCCACTATTAAAATAATCTCAGTGATTTAGGTATCGTTATGACAATAGATAGACGTAGTTTTTTAAAATCTGCCGCAGCCATTACCGCCGCGACAGTCGTGACTGGCTGTGCAAAAAGCCAACAAGGTGATAATCAAAGCACACCGCTTGCAGCACAAGGTAAAAGCGTAATGGGCTTAGCTGTGCCAGCAATGGATGTGGTACGTGTTGGTTTTATTGGGGTTGGTCAACGTGGTAGCGGCCATGTTAAACATCTTTGCCATATTGAAGGTGTTGAAATTAAAGCTATTTGCGATACAGATCAGCTAATGCTAGATAAGTCTGTTAATTATGTTGTTGAAAAAGGCTTACCTAAACCAACTGCTTATACGGGTTCTGATAAAGCCTATTTAGACATGCTTGCTCGCGATGACATCGACATTGTGATCATTTCAACCCCTTGGAAATGGCACACACCGATGAGTGTTGAGACCATGGAAAGTGGTAAGCATGCCTTTGTTGAAGTACCTGCAGCAACCACGATGGAAGAGTGTTGGCAACTAGTAAACACTGCTGAGCGCACGCAAAAAAACTGCATGATGATGGAAAACGTTAACTACGGCCGTGACGAGTTAATGGTTTTAAACATGGTTCGTAAAGGCGTATTTGGTGAGTTACTGCATGGTGAAGCTGCTTATATTCATGACCTGCGTTGGCAAATGAAAGAAATTGACCGCAGCACAGGTTCTTGGCGTACTTACTGGCATACCAAGGTAAACGGTAACTTATACCCAACCCATGGTTTAGGCCCAGTTTCTCAGTATATGAACATCAACCGTGGTGACCGCTTTGATTTTGTTACATCAGTCAGCTCACCTGCACTTGGCCGCGCAGCTTACGCAGAGCGTGAATTTCCTGCGGGCCACGAACGTCGCTCACTGAAATTTACTGCTGGCGACATGAACACCAGCATTATTAAAACAGTGAAAGGTCGTAGCATTATGGTTCAGCACGACACCACAAGCCCTCGTCCGTACAGCCGCCATAACTTAATTCAAGGTACTAATGGCACATTTGCTGGATTCCCTAACCGTATTGCTCTTGAAGATGTGCCACCAGCCATCGCGAAAATTTACCAACAGCAATATGAAGCTGAGCTCGCTGCCTGGGAAAAAGCAGGTTCGCAGGGTCGTAAGCCACATATGCAAAACTTTCATAGCTGGGATCAAGATATGGAAAAGTGGCGTGCTGAATTTGATCACCCACTATGGAAACGCATGGGTGAAGAAGCGGTCAAGAACGGTGGCCACGGCGGTATGGACTTCATTATGCTTTGGCGCATGATCTACTGCTTACGCAATAATGAGCCACTCGATCAAGATGTATACGATGCCGCAGCATGGTCATCAATCTTCCCGCAAAGTATGGCATCAGTTGCAGATAGAAGTAACAGCAAAACGATTCCAGACTTTACCCGTGGCGCTTGGCAAACAGGTAAGCCACTAGGGATTGTGTCTTAGCACTTTCTCTCCTTGGAACACTAAAAAGCCCGCCCTTTGCCCTGCGGGCTTTTTTATTGCCCACTCTTTTTGGAATTGTGTTTTATAGATATCTAAACACAAAAAAGCCCGCAACATCGGCGGGCTTTTTGATTAGACTAAAACCTTACTGAGCATGTGCTGCAGCACGGAAAATCGTGTTAGTTAACAGTACATTCATGCCTTCAAGGTAGGCACGGTAGGTTGGTGACTGTGTAAAGCCTATCACCATGCCTTTGCCTTGCGGTTGATGAACAAGCAATGGCTTATACGCAAGCTGTGCTTTATTTTGCTGCCATAGATAACCACTTGCTAGCACATCATCTTTACCTGTAAACCAGGCTAAGTTTTTACCTGAGTTCAGTTTTATTGGCGTGTAAATATCATTACCGTAAGCTACCGCAACAAGGTCTTTATCAACCCCAGCGGTTAACCAATGCTCTTGGTCTACTTCAACATTTGCAAGTACACCGGCTACATAGTCTGGCGATGTATGTGGCTCAATGCTCGCTGCTTTTAAATCATCGCGAGAAGCAAATAACTGCCCTGCCACTTTACTACTTTTATCATCACTGCTACTTGCTTTATCTTCTCGGTAAGCTTGCTCGCGTTGAACATCTAACAAACCGTAATCAGCATTAGTGGTAAAGCGGTTAGCATTACCTAAGGCAATCAACACGCCACCCGCTTTAACCCAGCTTTTTAAATTAGCTGCACCCGATTTACCTAGTGCTTGCTCGTAATTACCTTCTGGTAAAATAAGCACTTGGTAATCACTTAAATCAGCCCAAGCAAGCATGGGTGTGCGAATAGCTGTCACCGGGTAGCCAAGCTGTCTTTCGATAACAAAACGAGTGTTACCGGCGCTTAGCTCACGAGTGGCTGCATCCCATGCAATCGCCACTTTTGGTGCTACCATAGGCACTGTTTTGTTACTACCAAAGCTTGGGCCTTCAATCACCCAACTTGAATCCACACCATCAACTATTGCACCAGTTTGCTCAGCAATTTGGCTAATTTTGGTGAGTAAGTCTTTATCGTTTAGGCGTTTTTCGATTACTAAGCTACCCGCTGGGTAGTTAGTTTTATCACCTAATACAAATGCTTGATCAGCACTTTTCAGTTTAATGCCAGCTTGCAGTGCTGCTGTTAAAAAGCGTGCTGCGGCTGTATCACCCCAAGCAACGATATAAGCCACAGAGGCTTCTGGATTATTCACTTTGCCAAGCAATGTGTCATCGGCCTGAACCGCTTTACTGTCTGCGCTAACAGCGCGACCACAGCTATCGCTATCAACATTAAACATCATCGGCAGCGACCAACCTGTGACATCGTAAATTTCATCACCTAGGTTACGAGCACGACGTCTTTCTTGCTCTTTCACAAATGCTTCAGCCATATCTACTTGGTCTGTAAACGTGGTACGCACAAATACCCCGCGTGGCTGCGCGGTATCAATAAAGTAGCTACCTGCTTTGTATTTAACGCCACAGGCTTTAAAATCTTCAGTTGCTTGTTTAACTTCAACACCATGCTCAGCCATTAAGGTAGCGAGTCTATGAGCGCCTTCACGGTTACTTTGTTTAGGTAAAATATAAACACGCTCTTTGCTATCTTTACCCGAGTCAATTGCATCAACTTGATATTGATAAAAGTCACCTAGTAGTTTTTCACGTTGATTGGCAGCACCTTCGGCAGTCGAAATTGAGGCCACAAATTGACGCTTTACAGTATTAAAATAGGTGAGTAGTTCACCGGTATTTTTCTCAAACACGTGGCCACGTGCAGAGCCGACTTCGTAAGTTGATGCTGATGCACCATAAAATACTGGCCAGCTATCACCGTAACCTGGATAAAAGGCATCAAAGATTTCACGGGTAAAGTAATCAAAGCCAAACTCATCAAAATACTTCGCATGATTTTGTCCAATCGCATCCATGTTAGCGATTTGGGTTTTCGTCATATGCGGATTAAATGGCTGAGCAGCCGGTGCAAAGTAGTAAGATTGGTCGCCGCCCATTTCATGAATATCAACCACCACTTGTGGTTTATATTTATTGATTGCTGCCACTCTGCCTTTACTTTCAGGCTGAGTAAGCGCTAACCAATCACGGTTCATATCAAACAAATAATGATTTGTTCGGCCTCTTGGCCATGGCTCATTATGCTCTGCACTTAACCTATCTGCACTGTGCTCAAGACCTACGGTCGCATAATAACGAGTAACAAAACGCTCACGGCCATCAGGGTTTTGTAGTGGGTCGATAAACACCACTGTGTTGTCTAAAATTTTACTGTTAACGGCATCATTCGGGGCTGCTAATAAGTGATATGCAGTGAATAGTGCAGCATCGGTTGAGCTAATTTCATTACCGTGCACGGCATACTGAAGCCACACAGACGTCGGTAAATTTTTAATTAGCGACTTAGCTTCTTTTTCAGAGGTAATACGCGGATCAGCCAAGGCTTGGGTGTTATTGGCGAGGGTTTCTAATGAGCGAATATGATCCGCGGTGCCAACCACCGCATAAACCAGCTCACGACCTTCCCAGCTGTTTGCGTACTTAAACACTTTAATACGATCAGGCGCAGCTTGTTCAAGGGCGCTTAAATAACGGCGCATATCGTTGTAATTGGTAATGCGCTCACCTACATCGTACCCAAGTACTTGTTTAAATGTTGGTATTTGCTGATTATAAGCCGTGCCCGGCCACATTGCTTCGGTATTCGTTGCACTGGCATTAAAGCTTGCCGTTATTGCCACAACACTGACTGAAATGGCTTTTATTATTTGTTTGGCGCTCATTATTTTTCCCAAGTAAAAGTATCTGCTTTGTACATTACAAAAGTATTGAAAATAAACAAATTAAAAACGTTAGACTGGCATAAAATAGAGACATAAAAAAACCGCAGCGATTGCTGCGGTTATTATTAACATAGCGGAGCTATTTAACTAGGGTCATTTCATCAAGTAGGTAACCTGCGTTATCAACTTCTTCCATTAACCAAAGCATGTATCGAATATCAACGTGAATAGCACGGGTGATTTTGGCGTTAAAGTACCAATCTTTGGTGATTGATTCATAAGTCGAGTCAAAATTAAGACCCACTAATTCACCTTTACCATTCATGACTGGCGAACCTGAATTACCACCTGTGGTATCAGCGCTACTTAAAAAGTTGACTGGTACAGAGTTAACTTCAAGAGGTTTAGCCGCTTGTGGCTCACAACCAAAGCTAAATAAACTACAGCTTACGCCAGGCAAACCTAAGTCACCGCGGTAGTACGCGCCAAACGCTTGATTTTTGTATGCTTCAAGTACTTTGTCTGTAACAACAAATGGTTTTTCACCTGTGTGTTTAGCCACTAAACCACGTAGTGATGTAAAAGGTGTTTTATAAACAGCATCTGCCGCTGGGTAACCATCAACTTGTGCATAGCTTACGCGTAGTGTGCCATTTGCATCTGGGTAAACTGGCTTACCTTTAGCATTATTGAAAGCGATCACGGCTTGCATATACTGCGGGCGAATTTCTGCTAAGCGACCCGCCATTTCTTTTTTATCAGCTTCTTGTGCCATGTTGGTATCGTATAGAGCAACAGCTAACTTTATGAATGGGTCGTTTGATGCTTCAAATTCGGCTACTGATTTACCAATCCAGCTAACACGCGTTGCTGTATCTGTAAGTTCTGTTTTAGCATAAAAAGAAGCAATAATCGCATCAAGCTCAGCCAGTGTAGTGGTATCTGTAATACCTAAGCCGTCGTTTAATGCCGCAACTTGCGCTGCTTTATCTTGCGCTAAATAGTTACCTAAGTAGCTTAACCATAAGGCTTTATCGACTTCAGGCGTAAACTGTTTTTGTAAGCGCTCTAAACGCGCTTTAAGCATAGGAAGATCGCGCTCTTGGTAACCCATTTCGCGCTCTGCATTTGGCTTTTCGCTTTCTTTAGCTAAGCGGTATAAACGAATTGCCGTACTTAATAAGTCTGCGCGTTTTGCGTAATCAAAGTAAAAATGACTTTGTTGCTGAGCGTGCGCTTCAACTAATAATGACTTTAATGCGTGATATGAATCTGCGTACGCTTTACGTTCAGCACTTTGTGCAAACCAAGCTAGGTACTCTTGCTCTTGCGTAGCTTTAATTCCCGGAATATCCGTTACTTTAAAACCATCCTGTAAGCCTTCCAGTTTCTTTAAACGGTTGTTAGTGCTTTTTACACGAGAGGCATATTTAACTTGTGCTTGCTCATCGCCTTTGCTCTGCTTGGCAATCACATCAAGGGTCATGTTGTAAGTATTAAGCAATGTAGGATAATACCAACTCGCTGAATAATTTACTTCATCTGCTAGTTTATAGCGGCTAGTGCGGCCAGGGTAACCTGCCACCAGCACACCATCACCTAAGCTTACGCCGCTCGCATTCACTTTTAAGAACGACTTTGGCTCATAAGGTACGTTATCTTCGCTGTAATCTGCAGGCTTGCCATCTTTACCAACATAACCACGTACGAAAGTAAAATCCGCCGTGTGACGTGGGTATTCAAAGTTATCGATGTCACCACCAAAGTTACCTAGCGCTTCTGCCGGAGCATACACTAAGCGCACATCTTTGATCATCAGTTGTTTGATCATGAAGTACTCTAAGCCATGATGGAAATCACGGACTGTACAACGGTAGTTAGGATCTGATTCACACTCACTGATCAAGGCTTTGCGGTTTGCTTGAATCGCCTCAAAACGCGCTTTGCCGTGTAGATCTGCTGGTAAGTTACCCAGTACGCGATCTGTTACATCATCCACTTGTTCAGTTACGTACAAACGCTCTTGCGGGCCTGCTGGTAATTCTTTTGACAAGTCAGCTGCTAAAAAGCCTTTTTCAATTAAGTTATTTTCTGGTGTGCTGTTATTTTGAATCGCGCCATAAGCACAGTGATGATTAGTTACAGCTAAGCCTTTTGGTGACACAAATGACGCAGAGCAATAGCCTAAACCAACCACTGCATTGAGTGGATATTGGTTAAGATCTGCCACTTGTGAAGCCGGTAATTCGATACCGACGCGGTCAAACTCGCTTTGTAATTGTTTTAATTGATGCGGTTGCCACTGCCCTTCATCAGCGTGTGCGCTACCTACAGCGACAACCCCCATGAGTGCTAATGAAGTAGTAATAATATTTTTTTTAATCATGTTAATCCCAGTCAGTGCAAAGCACTATTCCATTGTTGCCTTAAAAAATCGCGCTAAGACTACCATAACCTTGATTGAGTAAAGGGATATTGCGATTAAATACGATTGGAGAGTAAAAATAGAGGAGAGAAAAAGCTCCTACCGTTAGCAGGAGCATTATTCGATTCATTTATTAAGCATTAGCTTTTAAAAAGTCATAAAGTTCATCTTTTAGCACGGCGCGTTGATGCTTCTTTTCATGCATGTCCGCATCTTCTATTGGAGAGTCTTGCAACTCAAGAGAGCGAATTTCTTTATCCATATCATCGTAACGTTGCATGGTTTTCTTGAAGTGAGCATCGTGTTTCGCGAGGCTATGGATTAATTCATTAAACTCAGGGAATTCATTCAATAACGAGTGTTTTTCGCCTAGCATGGGCAACTCCTTTAGCTAGAATTTAAGTTCAATTTCACTGTACCACTGCAACATACAGAGTCAACGCAGTAACCTTGTCCGAGATCAATTATCACAACGATTCAGAAAATATAGCGTTTAAACTAGAAATGTTCCTAAGCTTTAGTCCCATTAAAATCAGGACACATGAACGCGTATTTAATTAATATAAGAATAATTCCTAGACATAACTTATTGAATTAGGGATATAATAAAAATCTATGGAGGGATTATGCGAATTGGAATCATTGAAGATCATCAACTGGTTAGAGATAGCTTTAAAAAATTATTAGAGCTACAAAACGGGTGGCAAGTTATCATAGAAGCCTGCTCAGTCACTGAGGCAAAACTTGCTGTTAACTTAGAGCAACCTAATGTATTTATTGTTGATATATCAATGCATGACGGTGAAAACGGACTCGCATTTCTTACCTATCTAAACACTCACTTTCCCGACATAAAAACCATTGTTGCTTCTATGTATGACTACGAGCCATACGTTAGCAACGCCTTAAAGCTCGGCGCTCAAGGTTATGTTTCTAAACGCTCAGCATCAGAAGCTTTAATTGATGCAGTCAATTCAGTTATTAAAGGAGGGCGCTATATCAGTGAAGATGTGAAATTTAATACTACTTCCCCTGCAAGCAAACTTTCTTTTTTAACACCAAGAGAGAAAGAGGCACTTCCCTTATTTGCCAAAGGGCTAAATGCTAAACAAGTTGCGCAACAACTCGATATGATGCCCAAAACAGCCCACGTACATAAAACGAATATATACAACAAACTTGAAGTCACTAATTCATTTGAATTATTAAAAGTTGCTATAGATTCCGGGATGATCACACTTGATGAACTGGCATAAGCTCGTTTCAACAAAGTGTTCTTCACTTAGCTTAATAACTGAAGCATTTAACCAGTTATTGGTGTTTGCGCTTTACTTTTTAGCCTTATATTTATCCTCTTGGGTGAGTAATCATTTAGAAACCGTTGCCCAAAGTAGTGCTATATACCTGCCAGCAGGGGTGAAGCTCGCATTTTTTGTTATTTTTCCAGTGCGATTTTGGCTAATGCTTTGGATTGCTTCTCGACTTTATGCGTCGTATTTAGGTGTCTATTACAATGGTGAATGGAGCTTTGATTTATTTCACGGTTTCTTTCAAGAATTAACCTATATGGCTATCGTCTACAGCTTTAAGAAAAGCCGCTGGCCACCAAAAATCACCTCTAATTCCGGGGCTTTGTCGTTAATTCTACTAGCCGTTTTTTCAGCTTCTTTTAAATGGTTTTTGTTTTCGAGCGCCTTTGAATTCACAACCTGGTTAGAAGGTAAGCAAGTATTACAATATCAACTTAATATGACATTAGGCGACTTGACGGGAACATTATTAGTGGCCCCAGCATTATTGTTAATTAGCCAAAGCTACAGCCTTGTGCCCTCTCGTCATCATGCTGTTATTTTACTAAGCTTATTAGCACTGGCATCTATTTACATTGTTAGTTACCTAGGCCACTCAGATCTTTACCCTTTGCTACGCCTTTGCTCACTTCTACCGGTAATTTGGTTCTCTTATAAATTTGGTATTAAAGGAGCAATAGCAAGCGCCTTGGTAAGTAATACGCTGATCGTTGCACAAGCAGGCCTCACCCAAGATGCGACCAATACTTACATTAGCCAATTATTTATCCTGGCCAATTCAGTAACAGGGTTACTGGTAGGGACCGCCACTAACGAGTTAAAGATCAAAAATAATCAACTACAAGCCAGTAACGAAAAACTCACTGCGCTGCTTGAGAAAAATAAACAGCTCGCTAAACGCATGGTAACTGTGCAAGAAAATGAGCGAAAGTATTTGTCTCAAGAACTTCATGACGAATTAGGCCAAAATCTAACAGCACTTAAAACTGACCTGACGGTACTTTCGATAGCACAACGAAATAATGAAAATACCCTCGTTGAAGGCCTAAAAGAAAATGCAAAGGCGATGTATGACTCTGTTTATCAAATTATGCATCACTTAAGACCTAGAGAGCTTGATGAGCTTGGGCTAGAGCAAGCTCTTAAAGAAGGACGCTTTAACTCTCTGCTAAGTAAAGCATCAATCAAATACGTAGCTGAAATAAACTTAAGTTCAGCAATATCAGATGAACATCAAACAGCTATTTACAGAATTTGCCAAGAAGCAGTCACAAACTGCATCAAGCACAGTACAGCCACAGAGCTAAGGCTCAGCTTGTTGGCTCACGAACAGTATATATGCCTTACTATTATGGATAATGGAAAAACCAAGACCACACTGCAAGAGTCTGGTGGCTACGGGTTATCATTTATTGAAGAGCGGGTTATTGCCCTTGGCGGTACATGTACGGTTACTGAAATAGATGGATTTAAAATTGAAGTATACTTTGATATTTGAATACAACTAGTTACCTTAAATAAACCTGCTTGGTAAGATATTTTTTCTTAATATTCGCAAGCTGTATTTCTGCTTGATTACCTATAAGCTGTAACAACAAGCCATGCGCTATTTCCCTTTCGCCCAACTTCGATTTAACAACAACTTCTTTACCAATTGCACCTTGCAACCTCGGTTTAGGAAAACTCGCTTTAGTAACGGGTTTAAGCCCCTCGTTTTCAACAAACAAATTTAGACAATGCTGCTTAGCGGCACTGATCCAGTCATCATGGGATTTAACAATATCAACGTTATTTAGAAAGTGTATCAAAGCGCTATTTCGACTACTAAATTCGCTCGAAACATCAGACATATTTTTCACTTGTGCCCACTTACGAATAACAACGTACTTGCCTTGCTTGAGCCTTGCTAAACTCGTCGACGCCCCCGTCATCCTGCTATACCATTCAATTCTGTAACAAGAAGAGCCTAAGCTATGAAGAAGAATAGTCGTATTGCCAAACTCCTTAGTACTTCCCTCAATAACACTCATTTTCAATCCATTAAGCATAAGTAAATTAGATTTAAAGGATATACAGAACAAGCCGTTATGATAATGAGTGACTTTCTTAGTGAGTCTAAGAAAAATTCCTAGTTTGCAGAGAATGGTTAAACAACTGAAGAGTGCCCTCTTGATAATAAAGAGCAAACAATTTCGATTTGGTTTGAGGGTTTCGAAAACATGGCTCTTTTAGAAAACAAAAAGCCTCGGTAAATACCAAGGCTCTTGTATAAGTTGGTGAATCAGCCAATAAGCCGCTGTTTTGTATGCGCGGAGTGGATTTTCTCCGCCCAAAAAACAAAAAGCCCACAGTTTTCACTGTGAGCTTTCTTTAATTTGTTGAGTCAGCCAATAAGCCGCTGTTTTATATGCGCGGAGTGGATTTTCTCCACCCTAAAAACAAAAAGCCTCGGTAAATACCGAGGCTCTTGTATAATTTGGTGAGTCAGCCAATAAGCCGGGTTCTGTCGTGGATAATCATTCGTCTAGGCCATAAATTGCTCTATGGCTCAAGCAACCTACCCGGTTCCAACGTGGGCCACGCCATAAGGAACCCTATTTGGTCTTGCTCCGGGTGGAGTTTACCTTGCAACCAACTGTTACCAGTGGCCCGGTGCGCTCTTACCGCACCCTTTCACCCTTACCAACCGAAGTTGGCGGTCTCCTCTCTGCTGCACTTGTCGTAGGCTCGCGCCCCCCAGCCGTTAGCTGGCACCCTGCCCTGTGGAGCCCGGACTTTCCTCCCCCTGCGCATTTTCGTTGCAGGCAGCGATTATCTCGGCTGACTCGGCGCGCAGTATACCTGAGCGCGCACGTCTATGCAGTAAAGAATTAGTCTTTTTCGTCAATAATTGCTTTATAAAGTGCGTTTTTCTTCAAACCAAAATACTCAGCCACAACACCGCAGGCTTTTTTCAGTGGCATTTCGGCTTCGAGTAAACCTAGCATGCGGCGCGCATCTTCTGGAATATCGTCACTTTGCTTTGCTTTACCCGGTAGCATCAGTACGATTTCACCACGCTGCTTAGTGGGATCATCCGTTAAGAACTGTTTTAGCTCGGCAACTGTGCCATTGAAAAAGGTTTCGAAAGTTTTGGTAAGTTCTTTGGCAAACACTACTGGCTGCTCTGCACCGAGTGCTGCTTCTAAATCATCAAGGCTCGCCATAATACGGTGGGTACTTTCATACATGATGCTAGTAATACCTGAGTTTACCGCTTCAATGAAAAAGGTCTGCCTTGCTTTACTCTTTGCTGGTGTAAAACCAATAAACTGAAAACGATCTGTTGGTAAACCAGAACAACATACAGCGGTAATTGCAGCACATGCTCCCGGCACTGGCGCGACGTGCGCGCCTTGTTCACGGCATAAATTGACCACCGCATAACCAGGGTCGCTAATAAGTGGCGTGCCGGCGTCAGATACCAGCGCAATGTTCATTCCTTGCTCTAACCAATCTACAATTTGTTGCGCTTTTTGTTTCTCGTTATGGTCATGCAGAGCAAAGGTTTTTGCTTTGATATTAAAGTGGCTTAACAACTTTCCTGTATGACGAGTATCTTCAGCGGCTATTAAGTCAACCTCAGATAGGGTTTGGATGGCACGCTGGCTGATGTCATCAAAGTTACCAATAGGCGTGGCAACAATGTAAAGAGTGCCGATTTTATCTGAATTGTCCTCATTTAACATTGAGGTCTCCTGCGTCAGTCAGTAATATAAGCAAATCGCGTTAACGTATCGGGAAATCATTGTGCGACTTAAACTTGTTAGTCTATTAATTGTATTGTCAGGGTTATCGGCTTGTAGCACAACCGAAAAACCTCGAAATAGTGCAGAAAATCAATCGAGCCAATCGAGTATTGCGCTATCACAGCTAACCGACGCACAATCTATGTACCAAGCGGCGCTAAACCGTCAAGGTGCCGATAAAATCCAGCTTTTATATACTGCACGTGATGCGGCTATCAGTGAAGAGCGCTGGGCACTGCTAGAAAAAATCTGCCTCGAACTTGAAGCAACCCCAAGTGTCGACCAAATTCAAAACAAACTTTACATTGCCCTTGCGCAAGAGCATCAAGGCAAAAGCGACTTAGCTTTAGCTCAGTTACAACAACTTGAGCCTCAGTTAAGCCAGCCAGAGCATCAAGCATGGCATCAATACCTGACTGCGCGCGTTTACGCGTCGCAAGGTATGCCAAAACAAGCAATGCCTTTCTTTTTTAAGGCATCAACACTTAGCAGCGAAAATAACTTTACCGTTGCCAATTTAAACAAAGATTTATGGCAAAACCTAACCCAGCTTTCATCGTACGCACTTGAGCGCTTTAACCGAGGCTCTGTGGTGCAACAAGGTTGGGTTAATTTAGCGCTTTATCATCAAGTGTATTTAGGTGCGCCTGTAGAACTTCACCAAGCAATGAATAACTGGTTGCGTCGCTACCCGGGTCACCCAGCCGCTGAAGTGCTGCCAAAAAAAGTGACTGAACTGGTACAAATTGAACCTTTAAATGTGAACCGTTTAGCTGTGCTTATTCCACAATCAGGTGCTAATGAGCGATTAGGTGATGCCTTAAAAGCCGGTGTGCTTGCGGCCTTAGATGGGCAGTCATTAGAGCAAACCCTATTTATTGATGAATCACTATCAGCTGCAGAGATCTCACTCAAGCTAAGCGAATTTAATGCTGATTTTATTATTGGCCCACTACTAAAAAGCAATATCGAAAAGCTTACTAGCGCACAAACACTGGTTGATTACCCGGTAATGCATTTAAACACCTTTGACGGTGAGCGCATTTCACAGCAGCACTTTTTCTTTGCACTAAGCCCTGAGCATGAAGTTCAGCAAGCATTAGAGCGATTTTTAACAGCAGGCTATCAAAAGCCTATGTTGCTAGCCCCTAATAATAGTAACGGTCAGCGTTTAGTTGAACACTTTAATACGCAGTGGCAACGATACAGCGAAGTTAAACCACAAATAGGGTTTTACTCAGGTAAAGATGATATGCCGAAAACCATCACTGGCTTACTTGAAGTAGACCAAAGTAAAGAGCGTATTAAAGTCGTCAAATCATTATTCAAGCAAGAAGTAGAAAGTGAAACCCGCTCACGCAGCGACATTGACGTGATTTATATTTTAGGTGATGCCACCGAAACACGCTTAATCAAGCCGTATTTAGACGTTAACGTGAGTACCTTTGCAGATCGAATCCCGCTTTATGCCAGCTCAAAAAGCCACAGTAAACAAATTGATAGAACCGATAAAGGCGACTTAGATGGCCTTTATTTTACGGAACTACCTTGGATGCTTGACGGTCAAATTCAGCAACACAATTTACGCCAACAGTACGAAAGCTTATGGCCAGAAAACGCTGATATAAGCCAGCGCTTATTTGCCATGGCGTTCGATGCAGCCAGTATGCTCGGTGATGTAAAACAACTGAGTATGGTACAAGGCAAACGCTTTAGTGGTATCAGTGGTCAATTAAGCATTGCTAGTAATGGCTATGTTACACGCACCCTAGATTGGGCACAGTACAAGAATAAGAAAATCATTGCGGTTGATTTAGCGACTGAGCAACCAATCCCGCTATTTATGCAATCTGCTATTGGGATTAATGCCGCTGAATAACCTTTTTTAAAACGTAGTATTAGCTCAAGGATGAAGCTATGTCGTGGTTTAATCAATTGTGGCAAAATAGCCGCGAGAAAGGCCTGTATTACGAACATCAGGCAGAGCAGTATTTAATACAACATGGCTTAAAAGCCATTGAGCGTAATTACTTATGTAAATACGGTGAGCTTGACCTAATAATGCGTGACGGGCAAACACTAGTATTTGTAGAAGTAAAATTTAGAAAAAACGCCCTGCGTGGTGGTGCAAACTATGCGCTCAGCAAACAAAAGCAGCAACGATTAAGGCGCACGATTAGCCATTATCTTGCCGAGAGAAAGATCTCAAACCAGGCTATGCGGATAGATTATGTCGCTATAACAGGTGAGCTTAACAGCACCCTAAACTGGTTTAAAAATGTTTACTAACGCCGTTTGGCGTCGGCTTAATTTGGTAGGTTATGCAAGAAACGATAAAAAAAATCTTTACCGAAAATATTCAAGTTCAAATAGCGGCAGGTGAAGTACTGCCAAGCGCACTTGAATCGGCAGCGTTCACCATTGCACAAAGTCTTATTAACGGCAATAAACTGCTGTGTTGTGGCACTCCTAGCTGCCACATGTTGGCACAGCATATGGCTGGGCTGTTAATTAACTTTTATGAAACCGAGCGCCCATGCCTACCCGCAGTTGCGCTTGCACAAGATCAAGTTAACTTAGGCTCAGCCGCAAATAATGATGAGCACGAAACCTTTGCACGACAAATTCGTGCATTTGCACAGCAAGGCGACCTTTTATTAGCAATTGCTGTCAATGGTAATGAAAAGCAGATTATCTCAGCCGTTGAAGCGGCACTGACCCGTGATATGAAAGTGATTGTGCTTGTTGGTGATGATGGTGGTGAATTAGTTGGCTTACTTGGCCCAAATGATGTTGAAATTCGTGTTCCATCCAAACGCCCAAGCCGTATTGTTGAATCACACTTAGTGAATTTACACTGCCTCAGTGAGCTTATCGATTTAACCTTATTCCCACAGGAAGAAAATTAATGTTTAAACAGTCTTTACTAGTATTTGGTACCGTTTTATTGCTGCAAGGCTGTGCAGCTGCCGTTGTCGCCGGTACTGCAGGCGCTGTAACTGCTGCGAATGATCGCCGCACGATTGGTTCACAAATCGACGATAACAACATCGAAATTAAAAGTTCTATTGCTATCAGCGAAAATGAGCGCCTGCATAAATTTGCTAACGTTAACGTCATTAGCGTTAATGGCATTGTGCTTATGATTGGCCAAGTTGCTAACGCAGAAATGAAAGATGAAGCACAACGCGCTATTGAAGGCGTTGATGGTATTCGTAAAATCCACAACCAAATTCGCATTGGTTCAAATATTGGTATGAGTACGCAAACGCACGACTCTTGGTTAACTTCTAAAGTGAAAACGCAATTGCTCACCACAGAAAGCATCAGCAGCAATAACATCAAAGTCGTAACAGAGAATGGCGAAGTCTTTTTAATGGGCTTAGTGAGCGACTCTGAAGCGAATTTAGCGGTTGATGTAGCACGTAACGTATCAGGCGTTGAACGTGTTATTAAAGTGTTTGAATATCTGTAACGCTAAATAGTTAATTAATAATAAAAAACCCGCTAAATAGCGGGTTTTCTTTTGTCTGACTAAGGTTACTTAATCACTCGTAAGTGAGCACCTTTTTTCTTCTCTGGTTTAGCTGGTGGTTCATCATCTGGCGTAACATCGTCAGGTGTTTCAACACTTTCTAATACCGGAGCAAAATCGTCTTCGTCCTCGATGAATTCTTCTGCAGTAAATACAGTCCCTTCACCATTCTCACGTGCATAAATTGCGAGCACAGCACCCATAGGTACGTACACTTGCATTGGTTGGCCACCAAAGCGCGCATTAAAGCTAAGCTGTTGGTTGTCCATTGCAAATTGTGTTACCGCTGATGGGCTAATGTTCAAAACGATCTGACCGTCTTGCACAAACTGTGTTGGTACTTGTACAGCAGGAAAATCAGCGTTAACCACTAAGTGTGGTGTGCACTGATTATCAACAATCCAATCAAAGAAAGCGCGTAGTAAATAAGGACGATTAGGCGTCATTATAAACGGATCTCACGCTCTGCTTCAGTTAGTGAAGCTTGGAATGATTCACGCTCAAATAAACGCAACATGTATTCTTTAAGCTCTTTCGCGCCTGCACCATTAAGCTCAATGCCAAGCTCAGGTAAACGCCAAAGTAGTGGTGCTAAGTAACAATCAACTAAGCTGAACTCTTCACTCATGAAGTAAGGTGCTTCAGAGAAGATTGGTGCAATTGCAAGTAACGCTTCTGTAAGCTCTTTACGTGCTTGCGCAGCTTCGCTGCTACCGCTAGTGATTTTGTTAGCTAGGCTATACCAATCCGTGTCGATACGATGCATCATCAGACGACTACGGCCACGCATAACCGGATAAACTGGCATTAGTGGAGGATGAGGGAAACGTTCATCAAGGTATTCCATGATGATGTTTGCCTGATATAAACCAAGCTCACGATCGATCAGTGTTGGTACTGTACCGTAAGGGTTAATCTCATGAAGTGCTTCTGGCAGGTTATCCTTTTCAGCCAGGTGAATGTCAACACTTACACCTTTTTCAGCAAGTACGATACGTACTTGATGGCTATACATACAGTTAGCACCAGAAAACAGGGTCATTACAGGGCGCTTATTGGCAGCTACGGCCATGCCTACCTCCATTATATTACAAAAACAGCAATAGGGGCTTAAGCCCCTATCACAAAACTACCTTTCAAAATGCCCAGGATTAGTGAACATCTCTCCAGTATTCTTTCTTCAGCATGAATGCCAAGATAAATAGAATCACTAGGAAACCAATTACCTTAAGACCTAACGCTTCTGACTCTAAACGTGACGGCTCGCCAACGTAAGCTAAGAAGTTAGTTAAGTCACGAGCAGCACGATCGTACTCGTCAACACTCATTTCACCAGAACCATCTGTTTCAACGCCAACAACTTTAGTCACAGTGTGACCATGTTCTTCCACTTCTTCAGTGATTGGTGTTGGTAAACCTTGTAGTTCTTGAAGAACGTGTGGCATACCTACCGATGGGAAAACAACGTTGTTTACGCCAAACGGACGAGACTCGTCTTTATAGAATGACTTCAGATAAGTGTAAATCCAGTCAGTACCACGAACTCGCGCAACAAGCGTAAGATCCGGTGGCGCTGCGCCAAACCATTTAGCTGCGTCATCTTTATCAATCGCATTTTTGATGTGGCTACCTACTTTTGAGCCATCAAAAATTAGTTGCTCTTGACCAATCTCAGTAGGAATACCGATATCGCGGAACGTACGCTCATAACGTTGATACTGCATTTGGTGACAACCAAGACAGTAGTTCATGAACAATTTAGCACCGCGCTGTAAAGATGCGTTATCTTTAAGGTCAATGTTCGCATCCATTAAAGGAACCGAAGGACCTGCTGCCATTGTCAACGATGGCAACAATGCGAATAAACCGATAATTAGCTTTTTCATCATTTCGTCAACCTCGTTGGTAATGGCTTAGTTTTCTCATTCTTGCTGTAAACAAATAACAATACGAAGAACATGAAGTATGTCACAGTCGTGATTTGTGATAACAGCGTTTTGAAATCAGTTTGTGGTGTAGCACCAACCCAACCCAAGATAACGAAAGTTACCACGAATTGTGCGATGTTTAACTTGTGTAAACCACAACGATAACGAATAGAGCGAACCGAACCACGGTCAATCCAAGGTAGTAACGCAAGCACTACGATAGATGCACCCATCGCCACAACACCCATTAACTTGTTAGGGATTGCACGTAGGATTGCGTAGAATGGCGTAAAGTACCAAACTGGGAAAATGTGCTCTGGTGTTTTCAGCGGGTTAGCTGCTTCGAAGTTTGGCGCTTCTAGGAAGAAACCATTCATCGCAGGCATAAAGAATACAACCCAACAGAATAAGATTAAGAAACCAACCACACCCACAATATCTTTTACTGTGTAGTAAGGGTGGAACGGGATTGCATCAACAATGTCTTTCTTGTTGGTGTAATACTCGTGGAATTTGAATTTAGGCTTATCTTCTTCAGCTACAGTGCCTTTCTTACGCTTAATTTCAACACCATCAGGGTTGTTTGAACCCACTTCGTGTAGTGCAACAATGTGTAAGAATACTAAGATAACGATTACTAAAGGTAATGCAATTACGTGTAGTGCAAAGAAGCGGTTAAGCGTAGCACCAGAAATTACGTAGTCACCACGGATCCAAAGCGTTAAGTCATCACCAATAACCGGAATCGCACCGAATAGTGAAATGATTACCTGTGCACCCCAGAAAGACATTTGTCCCCAAGGTAGTAAGTAACCCATGAAAGCTTCAGCCATAAGCGCTAAGAAGATGAACATACCGAATAACCACAGTAATTCACGTGGTTTTTGGTAAGAACCGTAGATCATGCCACGGAACATGTGCAGGTATACAACGATAAAGAACGCTGATGCACCTGTTGAGTGAAGGTAACGAAGTAACCAACCGTATTCAACATCACGCATGATGTATTCTACCGATGCGAAAGCACCTTCAGCAGATGGTACGAAGTTCATTGTTAACCAGATACCAGTTACGATTTGGTTAACAAGTACTAACATGGCTAAAGAGCCAAAGAAGTACCAGAAGTTAAAGTTTTTTGGTGCTGGATACTGTGCAATATGCATGTTCCAAACACGTGTCATTGGAATACGATCGTCGATCCAACCAATAATTTTACCAAACATTACGCCACTCCTTTTTCTTCACCGACTAGAATAGTCGTGTCATCAAGGAAGGTATACGGAGGAATTTCTAGATTTAATGGTGCAGGTACAGATTGGAATACACGACCAGCCATATCAAATTTAGAACCGTGACACGGACAGAAGAAACCGTCGTCTGTGCCCTCTACTTTCTCACCAAAGCCACCTTGTAGGAAGCTAGGAGAACAACCTAAGTGCGTACAAATACCAACAGCAACGAAAATTTCAGGACGTTGCGAACGATATTCATTGGTTGATGATTCAGGTTGTTGAGGCTCTTCAGACGCAGGATCACGAAGTTGACCTTCATGTTCTTTCATCTGTTCAAGCATTCTTGGTGTACGATTAATAACCCAAACAGGTTTTCCTCGCCACTCAACACGTATTAATTGTCCTGGCTCAAGCTTGCTGATATCTACTTCTACAGGCGCACCCGCAGATTTAGCTCGCTCACTTGGATTCCAAGACGCAATAAAAGGAACAGCAGCCCCAGCCGCACCAACACCACCAACAACAGAGGTAGCTATGGTTAAAAAGCGACGTCGGCCATTGTCTACAGGCGCATTGCTCATCCACTTATCTCCACTATGATTCCCAACACTTGCCATATTGAGAACATCAGTTACAGCAGGTTAATTTTTAGAAATTTCAAAATAGACGCGATCATAATTAAAACCCTTGATTAAAACAAGGTTATTCACAGTCTCATGCTCGAATAAACCCTATTTAATGAATTATTAATTTAGGTTAGCTCGAGTATGAAGCCGCTGGTTATGATAACGCATATAAAAAAACAATATACTGACCAAGATCAACCTCACTAAGAGGAAACAGAATTCTGCATTAGCTGTTGTTGAACTCACTCACATTACTTGCCCCCCAATTGTAGCAAAAAATTTCATCAATTAACTGATGGATTTAAGCTAATTTTGCTAAATCTTGAAGTTTTTTTACTGTTATACGTACTAATTATTATCAGTGGTTAATTATCGAACGAAAAAAGGTAGGATTTTGCGCTTCTGCGAGATGCGAGATGCGAGATGCGAGATGCGAGATGCGAGATGCGAGATGCGAGAAGTATATGGGAATATTAAGCCTTGGCAAGAACTTGTTCATTCAAGCAGTGATCCCTCTCTCGATCAGCTAAAAACTGACGGCTTAAAGCTGACAGCTCTGAAAAACAAAAAACCCAGCCGAAGCTGGGTTTTTGGTATTCTGATAAACGTAAATATTAACGTTTTGAGAATTGTGGACGCTTACGTGCTTTCTTAAGACCCACTTTCTTACGCTCAACTTTACGTGCATCACGTGTAACGAAACCTGCTTTACGAAGTGTAGGACGTAGAGACTCGTCAAACTCCATAAGTGCACGAGTGATACCGTGACGGATAGCACCAGCTTGACCAGTAGTACCACCACCTGAAACAGTGATGTGTAGGTCAAACTTTTCAGTCATTTCTACGTGCTCTAATGCTTGACGAACAACCATGCGAGCAGTCTCACGACCGAAGTACTCTTCTAGAGAGCGCTTGTTGATTACGATGTTACCAGTGCCTGGGCGTAAGAATACGCGAGCACTTGAACTTTTACGACGACCTGTACCGTAGTATTGATTTGCCATGATAGTGCTCCTTAAATGTCTAGAACCTGAGGCTGTTGTGCAGCATGGTTGTGCTCAGTACCTGAGTAAACTTTAAGTTTACGGTACATTGCGCGGCCTAAAGGACCACGTGGCAACATGCCTTTAACAGCTTTTTCGATGATCATTTCAGGCTTTGCAGCTTGAAGCTTGTCGAAAGTAGTAGACTTAAGACCACCTGGGAAACCAGTATGAGCGTAGTACATTTTGTCTTTTGCTTTATTACCAGTAACAGTAACTTTCTCAGCGTTGATAACGATGATGTAATCACCAGTATCTACGTGAGGAGTGTATTCAGCTTTATGCTTACCGCGTAGGCGACGAGCGATTTCAGTAGCGATGCGACCTAAAGTTTTACCTTCAGCGTCAACTACGTACCAGTCACGTTTTACTGTTTCTGGCTTAGCAACAAACGTTTTCATTTATTAAAATCCAATGTTTTTTAATTAAAACCACAGGTAATTATTATTAATTACCGCTCTAAGTTGAATGCTTTAACCCCTTCGAGTTTAAGACTTTGAGCCATCAATTAGAGGCTAAACTAATATCTGGCAATAGAACGCAACGTGGCAGACGCGGGAGTATACCAGCACTTGAACCACATTGCTATATGATGGTTGTTTTTTATTCGAGAAAATCAGCTATCAGCTATCAGCTATCAGCTATCAGCTATCAGCTATCAGCTATCAGCTATCAGCTATCAAAAACATAAAACCAGAGAAATAAATGTAAAGCTATTGTGGTTAAAAACATAAAAACTAAACCACTATCTCGATCAGCTAAAAACTGACGGCTGAAGGCTGACAGCTCTACTACGCTAGATGCTCTTTTGCTAAATACTCTAGCGATTGCATTTCTTGTAGTCGGCTAATACAACGCTTAAATTCAAAATTTAAGTTACCTTCGCTATATAGCTCGGTTATTGGCTTTTCAGCAGAAATAATCAGCGTTACATGACGCTCGTAGAATTCATCCACTAACGCGATAAAACGACGTGCGGCATCATCATTGGCTTGGCCTAATGATTTTACGTTAGACAAAATCACCGTGTTATAAAGTCGGCTTATTTCCATGTAATCAACTTGGCTGCGGGCTGTTTCACATAGTTCACTAAACTCAAACATAGCAATACAGTCAGACACTTTACGGGTTTTGATCATCCGCCCTTCAATTTCAATTTCTTTATCGAGCACACCGGGCTCAGGTGACAACTTATCGAAGTATTCAAATAAATTATCATCAGCTTGCTTATCAAGCGGACTATGGAAAATTTCGGCTTGCTCAAGGGTACGTAAGCGATAATCAACCCCCGAATCAACATTAACAATTTCGGTATTGGCTTTTACCAGTTCTATTGCTGGTAAGAAACGCGCACGTTGTAAACCGTTTCGATATAGCTCATCAGGCACGATGTTTGATGTCGCAACCAGCACAATACCGCGTTCAAATAATGCTTCCATCAAACCACCTAGTAACATTGCATCAGTGATATCTTGCACAAAAAATTCATCGAAACAGATAATGTCTGTTTCTGATTTAAAGATATCTGCAACCACATTTAATGGATTACTGGTATTTTTTAACTTTTTCAGCTCATCATGCACGCGATGCATAAAACGGTGAAAGTGCACACGCATCTTACGATCAGTAGGTAAAGCTTCGTAGAAAGTATCAACTAAATAGGTCTTACCTCTACCTACTCCGCCCCAAAAATACAGCCCTTTTATACTTGGCGTGCTATCTTTAGAGAATAGTTTGGCAAACCACCCCTTCGCGGCCGGTTTGTCTGCCGTTAGGTCATCATAGAGTCTTTGCAAATGGCGCACTGCATTTTCTTGCGCTGCATCATGTACAAAGTCTTCACGTTGTAAATCTTGTTGGTATTTCTGCCAAGGAGTCATAGGTCGTTACAATAAAACACAGTTAAATTTGCACAGTATATTAACACGCATCGTATCTCAGGGTATATTAGCCCGCAGTATGATTTCACAATCAAATTAAGCATATTTTAATAATGATTGGACTATAAATGCTTTTAAAGCATTTGTTTTTGTTATTTTTTCCCAAAGGGGTAGATTTATGGGCACAATTACCTGGATAGGTATTCTAATCATCGTTGCAATTTCAGCATTCTTCATTGGTGCTTTTGCAACCAAAAAACAATTTAAGCAAGACGAACTAGAACAACAAGTCGAGCAAGCTAACAATGCGCTTGAACAATATCGTCAAGATGTGGCTGATCATCTGGCGAGCACAGGTAAGCTAGTATCTAAAATGAAAGATAACTACGACCAGCTACTGAACCATGTAGAAGAAACAAATAAACTACTACTTGCTGATAAAAAACAGCATCCAAATGAGCCGTTCTTTTCTAAAGAAACGACTGAGCAATTACAAAACTCATTACAAGACCGCAGAGGCGATCGTTCAAGTGCCGAAGCTCAGCCTGCTGACTATGTTGTTGGTGAAACGGGCTTGTTCACTGGCTCAGAGAAAGTTTCAGAACATTCTAAAGCCTCTTGATGAACTTTTTTTTGACCCCATAGTCTTTAGATATAACAGCTTTATATCTAAACCAAGAAAAGGGCTGCTTATGCAGCCCTTTTTAGTTTTTGCTTTATCTCTGAAGTGGAGTAAACCCAGACTATGAAAATGAAATTATCTGTTATCAGTGCTGCTATTTTATCTTCTAGCTTATTATTAAGTCCTGCAATTTCAATGGCAAAACTTCCTGTTGCTGTAAATGGTCAACAATTGCCAACCCTAGCACCTATGCTTGAACAGATCACACCGGGAGTGGTGAGTATTCAAGTGTCAGGCTCTAAAGAAGTTCGCCGCCGTGCGACTCCTTTTGATGACTTTTTTGGTGTTCCTCGTGGTGGCAGTCAAAAGCGTGAATTTAGTGGCCTAGGCTCAGGTGTGATCATTGATGCAGACGAAGGTTACGTGGTAACCAATAACCATGTTATCGAAGATGCCGAAAAAATGGTGGTGACCTTAGAAGATGGTCGCGAATATGAAGCAACTAAAATCGGTAGCGACAAAGAATCAGATATTGCCTTATTGCAAATTGATGCAGAGGACTTAACCGCGCTTAAAATTGCCGATTCAGATCAGTTACGTGTAGGTGATTTTGCAGTTGCCATTGGTAATCCATTTGGTTTAAGTCACACAGTAACATCAGGTATCGTCAGTGCCCTTGGCCGTAGCGGTTTAAATATAGAAGGCTATGAAGACTTTATTCAAACCGATGCAGCTATCAACCAAGGTAACTCAGGCGGCGCGTTAGTTAACCTTAATGGTGAGCTGATTGGTATCAACACCGCTATCTTAGGTGCATCTGGAGGCAACGTGGGCATTGGCTTTGCAATTCCATCTACCATGATGAAGAACCTTGTTGACCAAATTATCGAACACGGTGAAGTGCGCCGTGGCTCATTAGGTATTTCGGGTCGCCCACTTGATGCAGGCCTTGCTAAAGCACAACAACTCGACGTGAAGCAAGGCGCTTACGTTATGCAAGTAATGGATGATACCGCAGCAAGTAAAGCGGGTATCAAAGCCGGTGATGTAATTATTAGTGTCGATGGCACCGAAATTAGTGGCTTCCATGAACTACGCAGTAAAATTGCTACACTTGGTGAAGGCAAAAAAGTAAAACTGGGCATTTACCGAGATGGCAAAGTTAAAACTGTTAATGTCACGCTCGATGGTGCATCAGCCACAACTGCCGCAGGCGAAGAGACACACCCAGCTTTCCAAGGTGCAACATTAGAAAACACTCAGAAGAGTGATGGTAAAGGTGTTGAAGTAACCGGCGTGCAAGCACGTTCTCCTGCTGCTCGCGTTGGCCTTGAAGAAGGTGACGTGATCATGCAAGTTAACCGTCAACGCGTTGAAACAATTCGCGACATGAATAAGATCATCGAAAATACCAAAGGTAACATCGTACTAGGTGTTAAGCGCGGTAGAGAGCTTATTTTCGTACTGATCCAGTAAACCTAGTTGATAAATCATGAAAAAATAACAGCGGTGCTTGCCGCTGTTATTTTTTTTGTGCCATCATTAAGGGATTGCTCACTGATAATAAGAATACTGTGCTAAAACTTTTTAAATTTATCCTTCCTCCGCTTTTCACCGGTTTAGGCATTGCCTTTTTAGTGGTGTTATTTAGCCCAAGCCTTCGTACCACACTGTTACCAGATATGAATTTACCTGCGGCGATATCATCAGAGCACATGAGCTTTGCTGATGCAGTGCAAAAAGCAGCACCGTCGGTTGTTAC
Source organism: Pseudoalteromonas sp. UCD-33C (assembly GCF_001306895.1). Taxonomy (NCBI): domain Bacteria; kingdom Pseudomonadati; phylum Pseudomonadota; class Gammaproteobacteria; order Alteromonadales; family Pseudoalteromonadaceae; genus Pseudoalteromonas; species Pseudoalteromonas sp. UCD-33C. The sequence continues at coordinate 607,131 of NZ_LJTB01000001.1, forward strand.
TATTTTTTCAGAAAGCATTTCCAATCAACCGCGCTATAAACGCCAAAACACCGTTCAAGCTCTTGGCTCTGGTGTGATCATGACCCAAGACGGCTATATTCTGACTAACTACCATGTAATTAAAAATGCCGATCTCATTATCGTCACGCTGGCTGATGGCCGTCGCTTTTATGATGTACAAGTGATTGGTTTTGATACTCAAACAGATTTAGCGCTATTAAAGATCAGCGCTGAGCATTTACCAAAAATTCCAGTAAATGATAAATTTAAGCCACGTGTTGGTGATGTTGTTTTAGCGATTGGAAACCCGCTTAACTTAGGCCAAACCATTACCCAAGGTATAATCAGTGCGACGGGTAAACAAAACTTAATCGATAGCCCTTACAGCAGCCTGTTACAGATGGATGCTGCGATTAACGTAGGTAACTCAGGTGGCGCGTTAGTCAATTCACGAGGTGACTTAGTCGGTATTACCTCGGCACAATTTAAAACTCATGAAAATCTCGATATTCAGGGTATCTTTTTTGCGGTACCTTACTCGATTGCCAAAGATGTGATGGATAAGCTAATCAAACATGGTCGTGTCGTTCGTGGCTATTTAGGCTTCAGTGGCACAGGTATTGATAGCACGGGCAAAGATGTAAGCGATAGCTTTACACCTGTTGCAGGCATGCGTATTTCTCAACTTGATCCATTTGGCCCAGCTTGGAAAGCAGGCATCAGAGAAACTGACATTGTAATCAAAATTGGCGGTATTCCTGTAGCCAACCCACAACAAGTGCTCGAGAAACTTGCGAATACAGAACCAGGTAAAGAGCTTGAATTTGAGATTTACCGCGATGGTAAAGTCTTAAAAGTGATGGTAACTGTTGCTGAACTCGAAGACGAGCAGTAGTTACTGAAACAACACAGATATAAAAAAGGCCTAACTGATGTTAGGCCTTTTTTATAAGTCTTAGCGATTAGCTTGAACGACGCTTGATATTGGCACCTAGAGCACTCAACTTATCTTCAATGCGTTGATAACCACGATCTACGTGATAGATGCGGTCAACAATAGTCTCACCTTGAGCAACGATGCCAGTAAGAATCAGACTTGCCGAGGCACGTAAATCAGTTGCCATTACCTGTGCGCCCGATAAGCTTTCGGTATCCCCACAAATTGCTGTATTACCTTCTAAGCGAATGTTTGCGCCCATACGCTGTAACTCAGGCACGTGCATAAAACGGTTTTCGAAAATCGTTTCTGTGATGGTTGCACTGCCCTTCGCTACCACATTTAAAGCTGTAAATTGCGCTTGCATATCGGTAGGGAAGCCCGGGTGTGGCATAGTCTTAATATTAACCGCTTTTAGTTCGCGGCCACGCATATCAAGGTAAATGCTGTTATCAGTGACTTCAACCAAGGCATTGGTAGCACGCAGCTTTTCAATCACAGGATCAAGACTATGGTGGTCTGTATTTTTACAAAGCACTTCACCGCCAGCCATTGCCGCCGCAACCAAGAAAGTGCCTGTTTCAATGCGATCAGGAAGAATGCTGTACTCACAACCCGATAGTGACTCAACCCCTTCAATTTCGATACGGCTAGTGCCTGCACCGCTGATCTTCGCACCCATCGCAATTAAGCAATTAGCAAGATCGGTAATTTCAGGTTCGCGAGCTGCATTTTCAAGTACTGTTTTACCGTCAGCCAGCGTTGCTGCCATCAGTAAGTTTTCTGTTGCGCCAACACTGACCATCTCCATAAAGATTTCAGCGCCTTTTAAGCGACCATCAACCTTTGCGTTGATGTAACCATTTTCAACCTTGATGATAGCGCCCATGCGCTCAAGACCTTGAATATGGATATCAACTGGGCGAGCACCAATTGCACAACCACCAGGCAGTGATACTTGCGCTTCACCAAAACGAGCAACTAAAGGACCTAATGCAAGAACTGAGGCACGCATTTGCTTTACCAGATCGTACGGTGCAAGCGTTTTATCAACCGTCGCACCATCAATGATTAGCTTGTCTTGCTGCCACTCGACATTTGCACCCAGTGTTTTTAACAAGGCTTCTGTGGTGCCAATATCGCGTAAACGAGGAACATTACTAAAGGTACTTTTGCCCTGCCCTAAAAGCGCAGCAAAAAGAATTGGAAGAGCGGCATTTTTAGCGCCAGAAATAGTGACTTCACCTGCCAGCGAGGTGCCACCTTGAATAACAAATTGATCCATTAGGAGGCCCTGCGACTATTGAGGTAAAATAAATTTTTGTTCGCGTTTCCATTCAGTCGGTGTGAACGCTTTAATAGATACAGCGTGGATTGTACCGTCTGAGATTGTTGACATTAACGGAGCATAAACCAACTGTTGCTTCTTCACGCGAGATAAACCATCAAAACACTCACCAACAGCAATCACTTCGTAGTGGCTACCATTTGCTTTAACAATCACTTCATCTAGTTTTAGTTCGTCGCGTAATAACGTTTCGACTTGGCTTGTTTCCATAAATCTCACTCAAATAAGTTTGTGACCTGACCCAATTGCATTAAATTTTGCAATTGTTCAGGGCTATTTTGCAGTTCAAGGTGAATACCTTGCTGCTTTAATTCTGCGAAAGAGTGAATTAACCAAGCTAAGCCCGCTGTGTCAACCCTAGATAGCCCAGAAAGGTCAAAATACCATGTTTTATGGCTAGAATCTGGCTTGGCGTTCAGAAGGCGTTCACGGCCAATTGAATTTCGAGTCAGTTCGCCACTGACTCGAAACTGGTTATCTTCAAGTTGAGTAATCTCGACTTTACTCATCGCCACCATCACCTCTAAATTGCACTGGCAGTTGGCTCTTCTGCTCTAGTAAGTCACTTACATAATCTAGACCATGTTGGCGTAAAATACCTTGTAATTCACTTTGTTTAGCATCAAGCAAACTAATACCTTCTGCGATCATATCGTACGCGCCCCAGTCACCACTTCGGTCTTCACGTACTTTAAAGTCGATTCTGATATCAGGTTTACCGGCTTCAACAATCTTAGTTTTAACAACCACCACATCTTGGCCTTTGAAAGGCTGAGGCGGAGCAAACTCAACGCTTTGATTAGTGTATTGAGTAAACACACCTGCGTAAGTAGCAATTAAATACTTTTGAAAAACGTCAATGAAGCGTTGTAACTCTTTAATCGCTTTCGCTTTTTCCTCTTTATCTTCGATAGCACGCACCTTTGACACGTGATTACCTAGTACGCGCAGTGCAGCATACTTGTAGTCAATGTAAGGCATTAGCTCTTCTTCTACAATAACGCGAAGATGCTCTTTGTCTTTCGCGATAAGAGGTTGGTCTTTGGTAATACGTGCAAAAGTATTATCTGACACTGTACGAACCATTTTGTACGGGTCTTTTAAATCAACCTTAGGTTCAGCGGCTTGTGCGTTTAGGCTAAACAGCACAGCAATACATAATAAAAACTTCTTAAACATAATTATTCACCACCCTGGTTGAATAAGAACTGACCGATTAACTCTTCTAAAACAAGCGCTGATTTTGTATCAGTAATGTAGTCACCATCTGCAAGCGCTTTGCTTTCAACACCAAATAGATCATCTAGATCTGTATCATGCTCACTTGCTGTTACATCTTCACCCATACAGCGTTGCTCAGCAGATTCAGGGGCAATAACAGGGTTAATGCCTAAGTACTGCTCACCTAAAATACCTGATGTCAAAATAGAGATTGATGTTGTGTCTGAAAACTTACATAAGTAATTTGCATCAATCGCCATATTTACCACAGGCACAAACTCTTTTGGGTGAATAAAGATTGATTCAACTCGGCCAACAACTACACCACCTACTTTAATCGGCGCACGTGCTTTTAAAGAACCAATGTTTTCAAACTTTGCGTTCAGTTGGTAAGTCTCACCACTACCACTAATGCCGGCATTCGCAACTTTAAATGCTAATAATGCAAATGCAGCGATACCAAGGGCTACAAAAAAGCCAACTAATATTTCTAATTTCCGTGAATTCATCTTTATACCCTAATTAGCTGGTAAACATTACCGCTGTTAAAATAAAGTCAAAACCTAATACTGCCAATGACGAGTGCACAACGGTTTCTGTTGTCGCTTTACTGATCCCCTCAGATGTAGGAACACAGTCATAGCCTTTGTAAAGTGCAATCCAGGTCACAATCATGGCGAATACAAAACTCTTAATCATGCCGTTCACAATATCTTGTTGAAACGACACTTGCGCTTGCATGATTGACCAGAAGCTTCCTGAATCAACACCAAGCCAATCAACACCCACTAAATGAGCGCCGATAATAGCAACCGCAGAAAATATTAATGCAAGTAATGGCATACTGATAAAACCAGCCCAAAAACGCGGTGCAATAATGCGTTTAAGTGGATCAATCGCCATCATTTCTAAACTTGATAATTGCTCGGTTGCTTTCATTAAACCAATTTCAGCAGTAAGTGCACTGCCCGCGCGGCCTGCAAACAGTAACGCAGTTACTACAGGGCCTAACTCCCGTAATAAGCTCAATGCCACTAAAGGCCCTAAGCTATCTTCAGCACCATAGCCTACTAATACGGTGTAACCCTGCAGGGCGAGCACCATACCGATGAATAAGCCTGACACCATAATGATTAAAAGAGATTGCGAGCCCACCATATATAATTGGCGAACAAGTAAAGGCGTGCCTTTTTTGAAGTTCGGCACATTAACGAGTGCACCAAACAGCATCTGAGTTGAACGACCAAGCGCGGCAAAGCGCCCTAATGTTTTGTGACCTAACTTCTGGAATAGATCAAGCATTATGCACTCCTAGTAATTCATCATCATACGCAGGAGCTGGGAAATGGAATGGTACAGGACCATCCGATAAACCATTTAAGAACTGTTGCACAAGCTCAGATTCATGGTTTTGCATTTGCTCTGGTGAACCTTCGCCTATCACCCCTTGATCAGCAATGATGATCACGTGATCAGCAATGCTCATAACCTCTGTTACATCATGGGTCACGATAAGTGATGATAAACCTAGCACCTCATTCAGTGATTTAATTAGCTTAACTAACACACCCATAGAGATAGGATCTTGGCCAGCAAATGGCTCATCGTACATGATAAGCTCTGGATCAAGAGCAATTGAACGCGCTAAAGCAGCACGGCGAGCCATACCACCAGAAAGCTCAGACGGCATTAAGTCTTGTGCGCCACGTAAGCCGACAGCTTGTAATTTCATTAAAACGACAAGTCGGATTAAATCTTCGCTGAGTTGAGTATGTTCGCGCAAAGGAAAGGCGATATTGTCAAACACTGACATATCGGTAAATAAAGCGCCACTTTGAAACAGCATACTCATTTTGGTGCGGGCAGCATAAAGTTCCTTGCGAGTCATGCCAGGAATGCTGTTGCCTTCAAATAAAATGTCACCAGAATCAGGTTTAAGCTGACCGCCAATTAAGCGCAACATGGTGGTTTTACCAATGCCGCTTGGTCCCATGATAGCGGTAATCTTGCCTTTCGGAATGTTAAAACTCATATTTTTATATATGATTCTATCGCCCCGTGAAAAGGTTACATCCTTGATTTCTACTATTGATTGCGACAAGTCGCTCTCCATAACGTTTTTCACTAGTTTTGCCATTTTAAGGGTTTTTTAGTCAAGATGGAAAAAACAAATCGTAAAATTTTGTAATATTTTCTATCAATAAATTCTAAAGCTAGCTGCAAAGAGCTTAACGAAACCTGAAATTTAGTTTCCTTGCTAAGCACGCTTTATGCTCGCCAGCCCATTCTTTTACTTATACTTTCAGGTTCGCTTTTGTTACTATTTGCAGTCATCTGTATAAGTAATGTTGGCGTATCACAATGGTGACTTCTTTTGTCATTTTAATTATTGGTTTTGCTGCACTCGTTTGGAGTGCCGATCGGTTTGTTTATGGGGCGGCTGCACTCGCAAAAAATATGGGGATCCCCACCCTAATCATTGGTTTAACCGTTGTTGCTATGGGCTCATCAGCCCCTGAAATGATGGTATCTGCGTCGGCAGCACTTGCTGATAAAACAGATACTGCGGTAGGTAATGCGGTCGGTTCTAACATTACTAACATCTTACTTGTACTTGGTGTCACAGCTTTACTACGCCCTCTTTCAGTATCTTCAATGACACTTAAACGCGAAATGCCGCTGGTACTGTTAATCTCAGTAGCCGCTTGGTATGTGTTCTCAGATAACTATTTTTCGTTCGCTGAAGGCATTGCCTTGATGATTGCTTTTGCTGTGTTTATTGGTGGTTTAGTTATTGTTTCTCTGCGTGCTAAAAACCAAGATGACCCATTTGTCAGCGAAGCATGTGAAGATGTTCCGAATGATGTCAGTACCAAATCTGCCGTATTTTGGTTAGTCATCGGCATGATTTTATTACCAATTAGTTCACACTTTTTAGTTGAATCAGCCGTTGATATTGCGAAATATTTTGGTCTATCAGACCTTGTAATAGGTTTAACCATAATTGCTATTGGTACCAGCCTACCAGAGCTGGCGGCCTGTATTGCTGGGGTATTAAAGAACGAAGACGATTTAGCGCTCGGGAATATCGTTGGCTCAAACATTTTCAATTTACTCGCCGTATTACCACTTGCGGGTATTATCAACCCATCAATTATTGACCCTTCTGCGGCAAACCGCGATGCACTTATCATGATTGCAGCAACGATTGTATTGATTGCCATGTCATTGAACTTTAAAGGTGCTCGTCGTATCAATAGAGTAGAAGGTTGCTTCTTGTTAATCGCATTTATTGCATATCAGGGCTATATTTTCAGCCAAGTAGGATAATTAATGACACAACCTAGCTTTATCGCGCAGGGTAAGCGCGTACTCGAAATTGAAGCACAAGCTTTACAAGAAATTGAGCAATATATAAATCAAGATTTCGATAACGCTTGCCAATTAATGTTCCAATGTACAGGTCGTATTATTGTGATTGGTATGGGCAAGTCTGGCCACGTTGGTAATAAAATTGCGGCGACCCTTGCAAGTACTGGCACACCGGCATTTTTTGTTCATCCTGGCGAAGCAAGCCACGGTGATTTAGGCATGATCACCCGTGATGATGTGGTGATGTGTATTTCGAACTCAGGCGAAACCAGCGAAGTACTTAGCATTATTCCTGTTATCAAGCGCATTGGCGCAAAAATGATTTCACTAACAGGCAACCCAGACTCAACCATGGCAAAACTGTCTGATGTACATGTGTGCATTAAAGTAAGCCAAGAGGCATGTCCATTAGGCCTTGCGCCAACTGCAAGTACCACAGCGACCTTGGTTATGGGTGATGCAATAGCGGTTGCGTTACTTGAAACCCGTGGTTTCACAGCCGATGATTTTGCGCTTTCGCACCCGGGTGGCAGCTTAGGTAAACGTTTATTGCTTATATTAGATGATGTGATGCACGCAGGCGACGCCACGCCAATCGTTAGCGAAACCCAAAGCATTAAAGACGCACTAATCGAAATGTCAGCCAAGGGCCTTGGTATGACCGCGGTGATTGGTGCAGATGAAAAGTTAGTCGGATTATTCACTGATGGTGACTTACGCCGTATTTTAGAACAGCGCACCGATATCCATAACACGGCAATTAGCCAAGTGATGACTCGTTCATGTACAACTGCTCGCCCTGATATGCTTGCAGCTGAAGCTTTAAATATTATGGAACGTAAACGTATCAATGGTTTAATTGTGGTAGATCAAAGTAATACGCCAATTGGTGCCCTTAATATGCAAGACCTATTAAAAGCAGGAGTTCTTTAAGCAATGACATTCGCCGAGCTATACCAGCCTCTTAGCCCTGATGTGAGTCAGCGCGCACAAAAAGTAAAATTGCTAATCTGTGATATAGATGGTGTTTTTTCTGATGGCCGAATTTATTTAGGTAATGATGGCGAAGAGCTTAAAGCATTTAATACTAAAGATGGCTTTGGTATTAAAGCGCTCATTAATAGTGGCTTTGAAGTGGCTGTGATTACTGGCCGCCATTCACAAATAGTTCAGCAGCGAATGACTAGCCTAACAGTTCAGCACATTTATCAGGGACAAGAAGATAAGCTGATTGCTTATCAAGAGTTAAAAGATAAACTGGGGCTGACTGATGAACAAATTGCCTATATTGGTGATGATGGTCCAGACTTACCAGTAATGGAAAAAGTAGGGTTTGCTGTTGCTGTAAACGACGCACACCCACTGATTAAAAAGCTGGCTCATTACACCACATTATTACCAGGTGGCTTTGGAGCTGTGCGTGAATTAACTGATTTACTCATGTTAGAAAACGGTAAGCCGTTAACTAGCGATGGAACCAGCGCATGAATATAGCCCGTATTTTACTGAGTATTGTTTTTGTTTGTTGCATGGTGTGGTTATGGTACCCGTACTTTAACCAATCAACAGACACAATAACTAGTGAAGACGAGATCATCGCAACACCTGATTACACTGCTGTGGCGTTAAAGCAAACAGCGTATGATGAGCAAGGCAAAATTAGTCATAAAGTGGCTGCTGCTAAAATGGAGTTGTATCAACAATTAGGGTTTACCTTTTTTGAGCAACCTATTTTTACTATTTATGGCGACCAGCATGTTTGGCAAGTAAAAGCCAAAGAAGCCACATTGTATGAAAACGATCAGCTGATTTTTGAAGGGGATGTAGTTGCTAAAAACTTAACCCACAACGGCATGATTGAAGATATAAAAGCAGAAAACATTAATGTCGATATTGATAAAATGACCATGTTTTCTAAGCAACCTGTGACACTAACAGGACCGAATTTAAAGATTACCGGTAAAGGCTTAAAAGCCGATTTAAAAACCGAAATTGTTGAGTTAACTAACCATACACGAACCATATACTATGACCAATAAACTGAAGAAATTACTCCTGATCCCAAGCTTATTGATTGCCTTTTCGGGCGCAGCTGCCGAGCAAACAGGCGCTCAAATTAGCATTAGCTCAGATCGCCAAGTAGGTAAACTAAAAGATGGCGTTGGCATATTTGAAGGTAACGTAGAGATCGTGCATGGTAATCGTCGTATTACCGCTGAACGCCTTGAAGCACACGGCGGTGACACCGAGGGTACAGTAGAGTTAATTATTGCCACAGGTAAGCCTGCTTACTTCGAAGAAAAGCAAACTGATGGCACCGTGATGAGCGCCAGCGCCGAAGAAGTTCGTTATGATGTTGCAAAACGCTTCTTAACCTTAAATGGTGAAGCTGAAGTTACTCAAGCTGGTCAAAAAGTGACAGCAAAAAGCATTACCTATGATATGGCACAGCAGCTGATCAGTGCTGAAAAAGACGAAAACTCAACAGATCGTGTACACACTATTTTAGTGCCTGTTGAAAATAAAAAAGACAATAAAGGCCAACCATGAGTACATTAAAAGCAGAGCTTTTAGCTAAGAGCTATAAAGGCCGCCAAGTGGTTAAAAATGTCGGTCTTGAAGTTGAAGCGGGCAGCATTGTTGGCTTGCTTGGCCCAAATGGTGCGGGTAAAACCACCACCTTCTATATGATTGTAGGCCTAGTCCCAAGCGACAAAGGTAAAATCAGCATTGATGATAACGATATTACCCTTTTGCCAATGCACAATCGTGCCCGCTTAGGTATCGGCTATCTGCCACAAGAATCGTCAATTTTTCGAAAGTTAACGGTTTACCAAAACTTGATGGCTATTTTAGAAACCCGCAAAGATCTAAACAAAGCAGGTCGCGAAGAAACACTAAATAGCTTACTCGATGAATTCAGCATCCAACACATTCGCGATAGCCAAGGTATGGCGCTGTCAGGTGGTGAACGCCGCCGCGTTGAAATTGCCCGTGCATTAGCCGCTAATCCTAAATTTATTCTTTTAGATGAGCCTTTTGCTGGTGTTGATCCGATTTCAGTGTTAGATATAAAGAAAATTATTGAGCACCTAAAAAATCGTGGTATCGGTGTACTAATTACTGACCATAATGTTCGAGAAACCCTTGATGTTTGTGAAAAAGCCTACATTGTTTCTCATGGGGAGCTAATTGCATCAGGCACACCTGAGCACGTATTAGCAGACCAAACTGTACGCGATGTATATCTAGGCGAGCAATTCAGGCTGTAACCATTACGCCAGCGACTAGAGCATCTGCTAGACTAATAACAATGACAATAAATCGATAATGACTTAACTGTGTTTGCACAGTTATCGATAACTTTAAAAGGATTGTTAGGGATACATGAGGCAATCATTACAGCTGCGCATGGGCCAGCAACTTACAATGACTCCACAACTGCAACAAGCTATTCGTTTGTTGCAGCTCAGTACATTGGATCTCCAGCAAGAAATTCAAGAAGCGCTTGATAGTAATCCCCTACTTGAAGTGGAAGAAGCGGATTACAATGAAGAAAGCACCGGCAAGAATGAGCAAAAAGCGGAGTCTGACGATGTGCAAGTCAGCGCGTCTGCCGAAGAAGCACCTAGCGAGTACGAGCAAGAAAGTAGTGATGCTCTCAATAAAGACACCGTAAGCGATGACTTAGCCATGGATGTTACTTGGGATGAGTACATGAGTGCCGCCCCTTCAACATCATCAGGGCCAATGCCTGAAGATGAGTCTATCTATCAAGGTGCATCAACCGAAACTCTTCACGAATACCTAATGTGGCAATTACAGCTCACGCCATTTAGCCCTACTGATGAAGCGATTGCTGTCGCAATTGTAGAAGCTATCGATGATTCAGGTATTTTAACGGTAAGCTGTGAAGATATCGTCGAAAGCTTTAATCAAAATAACGATGAAGAAGAAATCGAACTTGATGAAGTCGAAGCGGTCTTAAAAAGAATTCAGTTATTTGATCCTGTGGGTATTGGCGCGCGCAGTTTACAAGAATGTCTGTGCATTCAGCTACGCCAATTCGATGCCGATACGCCATATTTAGCTGAAACTAAAATGGTTTTATCTGAGCATATCGAATTATTAGCGAGTCGCGACTATCGAACTTTGATGAAAAAGACTAAGCTTAAAGAAAACGAGCTTAAAGAAGTGATGACGCTCATCCACAGCTTAAACCCTAAGCCTGCGGATAGCATAGTACGCGAAGAGTCTGAGTACGTCATACCTGATGTATCAGTGAAAAAAGTAAAAGGTCGCTGGGTAGTCGAGTTAAACCCAGATTGTATGCCAAAGATTAGAGTGAACAGCCAATATGCAGCTATGTCTCGCTCAGTTAAATCAAGTAGCGACAGCCAATTTATTCGTTCTCACTTACAAGAAGCAAAGTGGTTTATTAAGAGCTTAGAAAGCCGTAACGATACGCTATTAAAGGTGACCAACTGTATCGTTCAACAACAACAAGCTTTCTTTGAACATGGCCCTGAAGCAATGAAGCCGATGGTGCTAAATGATGTTGCTGAAATGGTCGAAATGCATGAATCGACGATTTCACGGGTAACAACGCAAAAATATATGCATACCCCACGGGGTATTTTTGAGTTGAAATATTTCTTCTCAAGCCATGTCAGCACCGAAAATGGTGGTGAGTGTTCTTCTACAGCAATACGCGCTTTAATCAAGAAGTTAGTCGCTGCAGAAAACTCAGCTAAACCATTGAGTGATAGCAAAATTGCAGATATATTGGCTGAGCAAGGAATTAAAGTAGCTAGACGTACAATTGCAAAATATCGTGAGTCTCTAGCAATACCTCCGTCTAATCAGCGTAAGAGTCTGATTTAGACGTTTTACATAGAAGGAAAAATGCTTATGCAACTAAATTTAACTGGTCGTCATGTAGAAATCACAGATTCATTAAGAGACTATGTAAACACCAAGTTTGCGAAACTAGAAAGGCATTTTGACCATATTAATAATGTTCATGTCATTCTAGATGTAGAAAAATTAAGCCAAAAAGCAGAAGCAACTTTACATGTAAACGGAGGCGAATTATTCGCTTCTACAGAACATCAAGATATGTACGCAGCCATTGACTCACTGGTCGATAAACTTGATCGCCAAGTCATTAAACACAAAGAGAAATTAGCTCGACATTAAATTATGAAACTAAGTTCACTTACTAACCAGGACTGCAGCAAAGCTGCGGTCCTTTTTAATAGCAAAAAAAGAATTCTTGAATATATCAGCGAACTGGCCCACCAGCAGCTTCCTCATTTATCGCAACAAGATATCCTAGATGCTTTACTCAACCGAGAAAAACTAGGTAGCACCGGCATTGGCCGAGGTATTGCTATTCCACATGGCCGAATGAGCGGCGCAGATGAGCCTCATGCATTTGTGATAGTGAGTGAATCCCCTATTAATTTTGATGCAATTGATAATCGTCCAGTTGATATTTTTGTGGCACTCATCGTACCAGATGGTGACTGTCAGCTTCACCTAAAGACCTTATCAACAATTGCTGATAGACTTAAAGATAAAGAGTTTTGTAAACAGCTGCGTAGTGCTACTACCGATCAGCAACTGTTTCAGGTCATATCAGCAGAGGCATAAATGGAATTAATAATTATCAGCGGTCGCTCAGGCTCAGGTAAATCGGTCGCTTTACGAGTACTTGAAGACTTAGGCTATTATTGCGTTGATAATATTCCGGTTAATTTACTGCCTTCGCTCGTACGTAGTGTGTCTGATAACTACGATAAAATAGCGGTCAGTATCGACGTACGTAACTTACCGAAAGAGCAGCAAGAATTTAATGATATTCTTGAGTACCTGCCAGGTTTCGCAAACCCAACACTATTCTATTTAGACAGTGATGACCAAACTCTGATCAAGCGCTTTTCAGAAACACGCCGCTTGCATCCACTATCTATTGATTCTTTGCCGCTTGATCTGGCCATTAAACAAGAAAAAATCCTGCTTGATGTGTTGATCACTCGCGCTGACTTTATGATTGATACCACTGATCTAAGTGTTCATCAGTTAGCAGAATCAATTCGCGAAAAGATTTTAGGTAAAAAAGATAAAAAGCTAATTATTACTTTTATGTCGTTTGGCTTTAAGCATGGTATTCCAAAAGAAGCTGACTACGTTTTTGATGCACGCTTTTTACCTAACCCACACTGGGAACCTGATTTAAAGCCACTAACTGGCCTTGATCAACCAGTAAAAGATTACCTAGCTAGCCACAGCATAGTGCAAAAGTTCACTTGGCAAATACAAACCTTTGTGCAAACTTGGTTGCCACATTTAGAGCGTAATAACCGCAGTTACCTGACCATTGCTATTGGTTGCACCGGCGGCCAGCATCGCTCTGTTTACTTAGCGCAAACAATTGGTGAGAGCTTTGCCAAAAGCCATGCTAATGTAAAAATTCGCCACCGCGAACAAGACATTTAATTAGGCACCAACAATGCACGCTGAAGATACCTTTTTAATTCAAAACAAACTTGGCTTACATGCTCGTGCTGCTACTGTTTTAGCGCAATTAGCACTGCAATTTGATGCCAAAATTACGCTTTATCAAGATGATAAAGAAGCTGAAGGCGACAGCGTGTTAGCATTAATGCTACTTGAAAGTAGTCAGGGTAAAGAAGTTCGCGTTGTGTGCGAAGGCCCTGACGCCGATGCTGCATTAACGGCAATCGGCGAATTAATTGCACAACGCTTCCACGAGCAAGAATAGCATTTGCTAAGACTTCAAGGTTTACGGTAAACTTAATTCGGATATTTAAAATTCCCTTTAAATATCCTACTTTTATATCGCTCGCTTTTCTAAATTACAAAACTCTTAATAAATTTATCGCAGTGCGACGATATCTCTGCAAATACACTACAAAGCAACTATGCTGTATTTGCTTAGCCTATTTAAACTTTTTTCAGTTGTAAGGACGCCAATGCCAGAAGCCTTTGAACAAGATTACCCACTACAACAACTCAAACAAGTGACCAAGTCACTCAATAGTGGTCAATTTGTTCAAGTGCGCGGTATGTTAGCCAAAACGGCACCTTGTGATACAGCCCTTTTACTTGAATCTTCTCCCCATAAAATTCGTCGTATGCTTTGGCAGCTGGTTGATCCAGATGTCCGTGGTGATGTTCTAGAAGAACTCTCTGAAGATGTACGTCTTGGCATTATTGCCCAGATGGAGCCTGAGCACATTGCTGCTGCCACTGAAGATATGGACGACGATGACTTAGGTGAGGTTTTACGTAGTCTTCCTGATACCGTATATCAAGACGTTGTCAGTGCCATGGATTCGCAAGATAGAGAGAGAGCAACTCAAGCACTTTCTTATCAAGAGCGCTCAGCCGGTGCCTTGATGAACAGCGATACGGTCACCATTCGTCCTGACGTTACTCTCGATGTTGTACTGCGCTATTTACGCTTACGAGGTGAGCTACCAGAGGGTACCGATGACTTATATGTAGTTGATAAGCATAACTGCTTTTTAGGCGCGCTTTCATTAACTACATTGCTGACCAGTCCTTCAGATAAAATTGTTCGTGATTTAATGGATGAAGACTGTGAGTCAATCCTAATCTCTATGGATGAAAGTGATGTAGCGCAACTGTTCGAGCGTCACAACTGGATTTCAGCGCCTGTTGTGGATGATAACGCTCACTTGCTTGGTCGTATTACCATCGATGATATCGTTGACGTAATCCGTGAAGATGCAGAGCACAGCATGCTAAGCCTCGCTGGTCTTGACGACGAAGAAGATACCTTTGCGCCAGTGCTAAAAAGTTCGCAGCGTCGCTCTATTTGGCTTGGGGTTAACTTATTAACCGCATTGTTAGCAGCCATTGTGGCAAGCTTTTTCGAAAACACCTTAGCAATCTTGCCTATTTTAGCGGTACTCAATGGTATCGTCCCTTCAATGGGGGGTGTTGCGGGTAGCCAAACCCTAACTCTGGTTATTCGTGGTATAGCGGTTGGTCATATCAACCAAACCAACCAACGCTTCTTATTACTTAAGGAGTTAGCGATTGGCGCACTGAATGGCATTATTTGGTCGATATTAATTGCTGGTGTGGTTGCCCTATGGCAGTGGGACTTTAAACTCGGCGCAGTGCTGGCCTTTGCAATGTTTATGAATCTTGTTGCCGCTGGTATTGCGGGTGCGAGCATTCCATTAATTCTTAAGAAAATGAAAATTGACCCAGCCCTTGCAGGGAGCGTAGTGCTGACAACCGTCACTGATATTGTTGGTATCTTTGCCTTTTTAGGCACCGCGACTTGGTTATTGATCTAATACCAATTCGCAATAATACTTAGTTAAGCGAATTGGTATAAATAAAAACGGCCCTTAAAGGGCCGTATTTATATCTATTTACTTTGCGCGCTGCTTATTTTTACCTACTCGAGGTTTGGTATTGGCCTTTTTAAACTGGCTAAAACCGGTGTGACGAGTCAGTGCCGCACGGCCTTTACCGCCCTTTCCTCTAGCAGCTTTCTCGTTACGACCTTCTTCAGGTACCAAACAGTTCGGCCCTTTACCGATTAGATTCGCTTTGCCCATTTTTCTTAGTGCTTCACGGATCATCGGCCAACCAGCAGGATCGTGGTAACGTAAAATCGCTTTGTGTAAGCGACGCTGGCGTGCGCCTTTTGGAACAGGCACTTGCTCAGTATTGTTCTTAATATTACGCAGCGAGTTCATCTCAGTGTGATAAATCGTGGTTGCATTGGCCATCGGCGATGGATAAAAGTTTTGCACTTGATCAAGCTTAAAGTCATTAGACTTTAACCACAACGCCATGTTCACCATGTCTTCGTCTTTCGTTCCTGGGTGAGCAGAAATAAAATACGGGATCAAATACTGCTTTTTACCCGCTTCTTTTGAGTATTTATCAAATAGCTCTTTAAACTTATCGTAAGCTCCCATGCCCGGCTTCATCATCTTAGACAATGGACCATCTTCAGTATGCTCAGGGGCAATTTTTAAGTACCCGCCTACGTGATGGGTAACCAACTCTTTTACATAGCGAGGGTCTTCTACAGCTAAGTCATAACGTACGCCAGACGCAATCAAAATTTTCTTTACACCTTTTACATCACGGGCTTTTTTATAAAGCTCAATAGTTGGGGTGTGATCCGTGTCCATGTGCTTACAGATATCAGGATAAACACATGATAAACGTCGGCATGTACTCTCTGCTTTTTTACTCTTACAGCGCAACTTGTACATATTCGCTGTCGGTCCACCTAAGTCAGAGATAACCCCAGTGAAGCCCGGTACTCTGTCACGAATTTGCTCAATTTCATCAATAATTGATTGCTCAGAACGGCTTTGAATAATACGTCCTTCGTGCTCTGTAATCGAACAGAAAGAACAGCCACCAAAGCAACCACGCATGATGTTCACCGAGGTTTTAATCATTTCATAGGCTGGGATTTTTTCATCGCCGTAGCTTGGGTGTGGAATACGCTGATATGGCAAACCAAATACGCCATCCATTTCTTCAGTTTCAAGCGGAAATGCAGGCGGGTTAACCCAAATAGAACGATCGCCATGGCGTTGAAATAACGCACGGGCGCAACCTGGGTTTGTTTCTTGGTGCAAAATACGCGAGGCATGGGCATAAAGCGGTTTATTTACGCTTACTTGCTCATACGCTGGCAGCTTAACGTAGGTCTTTTCCCAAGGCTTAGGACGAGCTGGCTGAATAGTGATTGGCTTAGCCGCCTCGGCACTTAAATCAATACCTGCTTTTTTAAATTCAGATTTACTACAACCCACATCATCTGCGCCATACGGGTTTGGAATTGGATCAATCTTACCTATTTTATCTATTGCCGTTGAGTCACTACCACGCCAACCCGGTAATGGTTCTTTACGAATAACCGCAGTACCACGAATATCTTGAATTGTCTCTACCGACTCACCCGCGGCAATACGGTGGGCAACTTCAACAAGTGGGCGCTCAGCATTACCGTAAATTAGAATGTCAGCTTTGGCATCAAACAATACGCTACGGCGTACTTTTTCTTGCCAATAATCATAATGAGCAATACGGCGTAAACTCGCCTCAATACCACCAATGATCAGCGGCACATCTTTATAAGCTTCGCGACAGCGTTGGCTGTATACAACTACCGCACGGTCAGGACGTTTACCGCCTATGTTACCCGGCGTATAAGCATCATCATGACGCATACGCTTTTCAGCAGTATAACGGTTGATCATCGAGTCCATATTACCCGCTGTAACACCAAAGAATAAGTTAGGCTTACCTAACGCCATAAAGGCATCTTTTGAGTTCCAATCAGGCTGTGCAATTATACCCACACGAAAACCCTGTGACTCAAGCATACGCCCTATCACAGCCATACCGAAACTTGGGTGATCTACATACGCATCACCACTGACAATGATCACGTCACAGCTATCCCAGCCTAACGCGTCCATTTCTGCACGAGTGGTTGGTAAAAATGGCGCCGTGCCATAGCATTCAGCCCAATACTTAGGGTAAGAAAACAGGCCTCGCTCGGCTTTTAATGCGCTCATAAAGTGTACTCTGCTAACAAAAGGGGCGAATTATACCTCAGTCTTATAGATTATTATAGAAAACAAAACGCCCTTCACATGGGAGGGCGCTGTTTAATTAATATGCTTTTGTTGAAACTTTCTATTGTTTAGCTTGCAGGTAGGTAATTAACTCTTTTTCTGGCATAGGCTTAGCATACATGAAGCCTTGCACTTCATCACAGCCAAGCTGGGCTAAATAATCTGCTTGCGCTTGTGTCTCGACCCCTTCTGCTATGGTTTTTAAGCCTAACCTTGCACCAAGAGAAATAATTAACGCAGCAATCGCCTGACAATCTTGACCTGGTAAATCTTTAATAAAGGCGCGATCTATTTTAAGTCTGTCTAGCGGAAGTTTTTGCAAGTAACTTAACGATGAGAACCCTGTACCAAAGTCGTCAATCGCAATCTCGATACCAAACTCTTTAAGCTCTTTTAATGTGGTGATCACATTAGCTAGCTCATCCATTACCACGCTTTCGGTCACTTCGAGTTCAATAAATTGCGGCTTTACATCGTACTTAATTAAAGTGTCTTTAACCTGCTGCGCATAGCCTTTAACTTTAAACTGCGGCACTGAAACATTCACAGCAATGCTAATTGCAAAGCCCATTGCTTCGAGGCGCTTTTGCTGCATACATGCTTGCTCTAGCACCCATTGCCCTATATCAACAATTAAACCGGCATCTTCAGCCATTGGAACGAAAATCGCCGGCGAAATATACTGGCCATTACCTGACGGCCAACGCAGTAGCGCTTCACAGCCAATGATTTCAAGTGTATTTAAATCAAGTTGTGGCTGAAACCAAACCTCTAATTTACGCTGCTCAAAATCTTGACGAAGCTGTCTGATGATCCCTAAACGCCAAGCCATTTTCTCTTCCATGTCTGGGGTATACGTCACCACCATTTCAGAAGATTGTTTTTTAGCTTGGTTAAGCGCAATGTAGCCCAGCTTTAAGGTCTCGATCCCTGCTTGTAAGAAATCACCTTGATAACATAGGCCAATATTAAAGTTGATTGGTAAAATGTGTTCACCGGCATTAAACGGCAAACTTAAATGCTCGCGTAGTAGCTCAACATCACATTCACCAACGGGTAACAGTAAGCCAAACACATCTGCACCAATGCGCGATAGCAGCTTTGCATTTGGGTATTCTTGATGTAGTCTATCAACAATGGCATTTAGTAATAAGTTACCAATCTCTTGGCCTAAGCCATTATTAATATCTGAGAATTGCGCAACATCAATTAATAAAAAGACATAGTCACTTTTACCCGGCTGGTAGTAACGCTCCACTTTATTCATGAAATCATTACGATTCGATAAGCCAGTTAAAACATCTTTATAAGCTGCATCACGTAAACGGTTGAACAACCTAACATTATCAAGACCAACACTGACATTGGTTAAAAATATCTCTGCAAATTGTAGTTGTGAAGGACTTGGTGTGTGCTCGGTTTCTAAGTAAATAGCTGCTTGGCGGTTTTTGCTTTTTAATAAATACGTACTGTCTACATCGGTGTGCTGATGCTCACCTTGGGCTAGGCAGTTATTAACTTGCATGATAATACGGCCATCATCAAGCTGCTCAATACCCTGGCCAATAAACTCATTATATTCAGCACAACCACCTAAAACATAAACCTGGTTATCATCTTCGATAGAGCCACACAGTAAACCTTGCGGTTCGCAATCTAAAATAATTGAGAGCTGCTTAATCACTGCCATTGAAAAGGCTTTGATATCAGTAAAACCAAGAATAGCCTTAGATGCATACAAAATATTATTTAACGCGCGGCTTTGAAATTCGAGCTGGCATACTTGCTCATAAGATCGAATAGCCGTTACAAGGGCGGTGATAAGTTTACTACGTGTTAGTTCTGTTTTTGTTTTGTAGTCGTTAATATCGTATTCGCGGATCACTTTTTCTTCAGGTGCATAGCCTGGTTGTCCGGTACGTAAAATAATGCGCACATTGTGATTATTAAGGCACTCTCTAACCTGCTTTACAACTTGCAAGCCAGCGTCATCTGACTCCATAACCACATCAAGGAGTATTACCGAAATCGTATGGTCATTTTTAAGTAATTCGAGCGCTTCTGCACCTGAGTAGGCATGATGGAATCGCAGCCCTTTATCCCAAAACTCTACGCCTGAGAGGGCAAGCTTAGTAACTGAATGTATTTCTGGATCATCATCGACAATTAATACGTCCCAAAAATCAGAGACAGTTTCATCCACTAACTGTTCGTCATCTTGGTCACTAAACAAAAAGTCGTTACTCTCTGATGCCATTAATAATTCCTTAGAGTGATCCCCGTAATACTGTAACTATGGCGCCACTCCATTTTACAGCGATGCTCAAAATTCTATCACTTATTTAACTATGATACATTAGTGATAGCTTATATAGTATCAAACAGATTATAGTCTATGTTACGTATAATGTTATGAAAGTTATAAAACAATTGCCTGAGGTGAGATTATTAAAATACTCATTTTTACCCTAAAAGCGATTTTTATCAGCATTCTGATCTCACTTGTGATTGGGCTCATGCTTTCACCGCAATATACTGTTCACAAATCAATTAAAGTGAATGCGAGTAGTGCTGAGATTGCAAGCCTTATAGGCGACTTTAATCAATGGCCTAAATGGCAACCATGGCAGGCTGTCGACCCGAGTATTAAATTTACCATTGCAGAACCTAGCCAAGGTGTAGGTGCACATCAATTTTGGCAAAGTCGCTTTGGCGAAGGTGAAATGACCATCACCCAACTCGACAACAGCCAGCTTTCATTTAATATCTTATTTAATAAAGAACACATTGCCCAAGGCACAATTCGCTATTTACCTGAAGGCGATAACGTTAACATTGAGTGTTCATTAAAAGGTGAGGTCAACACCCCTATTATTGGTGGCTACCTTGCTTTACTAAGCCAGTATATTCTCAATAACACAGTAAAACTGGCGCTCAATAACATCAAAACTCATGCGCAGTTAGCAACAACAGGCAAGGACAGTGTGACCGATGACAGTGAAAGCAGCTCAGGCGAGAGTTAATCTTGCTAATATCATAGAAAACCAGCTTGGCTACCCTATTCATAAGGCATCATCGGCTAGGATCAACCATGCTGGTGATGACAGCTATTCAGCACAAGGTCAACAGCAGTTAGCTTATCAAATTAAAGCGCAAGCAAGCCTTTTAGAGCGCGCTCAAACTCGCCAAGAAATTCAATTCATTAAACGCCAAGAAAATATCGAAACTATTATGGCGATGGCTATGGCGTTTTGCCCCGATGTCACAGGCCAACAACAGCCAGATTTTGATTGGATAGAGCGCTTTATTAGTTTATGTGAAGACACAGCTAATTCTTCAATGCAAAAGCTATGGGCAAAAATACTCGCAGGTGAAACCGTGTCACCGGGCACCTTTTCGATTAAAAGCCTACAAACACTTAAACACATGACTCAGCGCGAAGCAGATGCCCTTCAGCGCTGTACATCACTGTGTGGCTTCAATGAAAAAGATAACAGCCACTTAATTTTACTCGGCTTTTACAAGAAGCCTTCGCTGTTTGATTTACTTAGAAAAGGTAACAAGGTGTCATTTAATTTAGGGAAAACCCCTGTTAGCTTTCCTGATATTCTTACTCTGATGGATATTAACTTACTGTATCGAAAAGAAATCGAATCAGCGGTTTTAAAAGCAGGCCAAGAACTAGTACTGAGCTTTATGAATCAACGCTTGGTTTTAAAAGCAAAAAGTAATGACTTAGTACTCAGTTATTATAAATTTACACAAACGGGCGACGAGTTAAGAAAGCTAATCGCATCGCCAATAAATAAGGCTTATAAGCAGATACTTTCAACATCATTAGAAGATGAATTTGAAGTTAGCTGGCAAACTTTAAAATAAAGCTGCCAGCTAAATATAAACCGAAAAACTCGATTAGAAGTGGATTTGAATACCCGCAAATGGGCCTGATGCATCTAAATCTGTGTAGATATCATCAATATCATCAAGCTCTAAAGTCATTGAGCGGTAACCCGCTTTAATGTCCATATCAATTGCTAAGTTATCAAGTAAAGCGTATGCAACACCCGCTTGGTAGTCTTGAATTTTGCTATCGTCGATAGCCAGTAAGCTACCTTCAAAGAATACGCTTAAACCTGTTAACGGCAAACCAACTTCAGCACGACCATACACTAAAGGTACGAAACCAGAAAAATCAACGCGCTCAGTCGTGTTTTGGCCACCATCTTGCGATGTACCCGTTACCGTAATTTCACCGTCAAATTGTTTAGCGTTTACACCTAAATCAATTGAAACCAAATCATTATCAAAGATTTCGTAATATAGGATGTAGTCAACATGTGATAAATCACTTACTGTGCCTACTTGTGTGCCTACCACATAATCAGAACCACCAAAACTAAATGTTTCATCAAGTGTTGTATCACCATTTAACTCAAGTTCAGTGTATTTTAGTTTAATGTTTGGTACTAACGGCACTGGGTGCTCAAGTGCTGCGTAGTAGCTCGTAAACGTTTCATCATCAAATTTAAAGCTTTGTAGATTTCCGTCTTGAGCAAAACTACCGCTGTTATCTGATTGCCAGCCATCAACACCTAGGTATAAACCTAATAATGTATCAGCTTGCGCTGTTGGAGCTAAACAGGCCATTGAAAGGGCAGCTGCTAAACAGTACTTTTTCATCATTTTATCCTTGCGCTAAAAGTTCGCTAAGTTCAATTAGAGCCGCATTGGCTCGAGAAATATAATTCGCCATGACCAGTGAGTGGTTAGCAACAAAACCAAAACCACTGCCATTTAAGATCATTGGGCTCCACACAGTTTCTTGCGTGGCCTCTAATTCACGAATAATTTGTTGCAGACTAACACGAGCATTTTTCTTTTCTAAGACATCAGCAAAATCATATTCAACCGCTTGTAAAAAGTGCAGTAATGCCCACGTTGCACCACGCGATTCATAAAATACATCATCAATTTGCCACCAAGATGTTTTTACTTGGCTTTGCAAAGGGGTGTATGTTGCTTGATGAGCTGCAGTATCGCCAGCTAAATCAGTGTTCAAACGATCTTGGCCAACACTTGCGCTTAGACGCTGACTTAAACTACCCAAGCGCTTTTCAGCTTCTTTTAACCAGCCACGTAAGTTATCGGCCCGGGCATAAAACTGGCTATCTCGATCGTTCTGATCCGCAATTTGAGTGCGATACACAACCAGTAAATCAATACCCTTTTGATATTCAGTTTCTGCGCTAGGCCATGCCCATGCTACCGAGCTTATATTAAATTGCGGCTGTGCTTTTTTAAGAGCTTCGTGCTCAGTTGATTGAGACTGTGAACGGCTGAAGTCTTTACGCATCGACAACACTAAATCTCGGGTCATCTCAAGCGCGCCATATTCCCACGCCGGCATGTTATCCATCATTACACTTGGTGGCATCATATCGTTAGATAAGTAGCCGCCAGGCTTATTTAATAATGTACTTGCCACATTGATCAACGTAGTTGTTGTTGTGTAGCCGGTGACAAACTTTTCACCGCGCATTTGCGCTTCCTGTTTTGCCTTGCTAACAACATCCATACGAGCTGGTTCACTACTCCAGTAAACAGCAATCGCGTAAAAAATAATTAGTATAATAAGTAATGCACTGGCTATTTTTCCTTTATGCTCAGACATAATACCTCCTAGTGATGTGAGTGCTCTTTACTTTTTTTTGATGCCTGCTCAGACATTTCTTGTAAAGACACAACCTTGGCTTGAGTAAAAACTCGATTGCCATCATTAAAATATAGCGTGAGTTTTCGTTCTTGCCCTGCTTTTAGTTGATCTTCAGGTTCAAACACCATTAAGTGATAACCACCCGGTTTAAACTCAACACTGCTGTGACCATCAATCTTTAATGATAAAACCTGTTCCATTTTCATCATGCCATCAACATGAGTATGCTGATGAATTTCAACACGTCCTAAACCATCAAGCTCAGCTTTAGTTAATACCGTTGCATGCTCACTTGGGTTAGTAATAGTTAAATAAGCCACGCTGGCTTTACTGGCTGGTAAAAATTCACGTACCTGCGCGTTGCTTACAGTTACTTCGGCAACATCGCTATGGTCATGGCCACTATGGGCAGATGAAAAAGTACTAAAGAATAAACTTGCGGTAAGAAAAGAGAGTGCGGGCCACAGTTTCATTATGTTTTAATCCTTGTTAAGACATTAACTTACCCGCTAAATTTAGCATATTTTATGTATTAAGGCAGTTTATTAGTACCTTAAGCTGGCGATTTTTTGTTATCGGCAATCAACCAGCATAATGCTGCGATGAGTAAAAGTGGCCATGCAATCATTACTGAGCCAAATAAAAACGCAAGCACAACACCAATCAAAGCAACAACACCTGCGCCTAGCAGCCCAATAGTGAATAGCGCAACACCTGCAACGACGGCAATGACTGCCACTATTGCACCGATGACCTCAAGCCCAGCCCAACTCATATCAGCAATTGATAAAGGTAATTGCCATGAGTCAAACGATACAAATGAAACCGCATCAGTGCATAGTAATAACATTGCCAAAATGATGATAGCTAACGTTTTCATGTCCTACTCCTAGTAACCTTTCACTGGTAAAGTGCAATGAGCCACTAAATAACCCACGCCTATTAACAGCGGCATTTGAATAAGTAATATGATCATGACCAAACGTGTTGACCATACAGGGAAGCCCAAGCGCGCAGCGAGTCCGCTACACACACCCGAGATCTTTTTATTACTCAGATCACGGTACCAACGTGTCGATGTGTGATAAGTATTCATTATTAACCTCCTAAGCCGACTGCTTCATCGTTGCTTTCAAGTCAGCAAGCTCTTTATCGATTGCTTCATCTTTCTCAAGGGCAGCGAATTGTGCTGCTGTTGAATTTGCAGCATCACTTTGTGTAAGTTCATACGCTTCAACTTGCGACTCAATGTTTTCAACGCGCTGCTCTAAATAGTCAAAACGCGCTAATGCATCTTCAACTTTACTGCTATGCAGCTGCTCTTTTACTTTTAAGCGTGCTGTAACAACGCGTTCTTTTTGCATGTAAGTCAGCTGTTTGGCTTTTGCATCTGCAAGCTTGTTTTGTAAACGCTGACAATCTTCTGTCAATTTAGCGAGTGACTCTGCCACTTTATCCATTTCAGCTTGTTGCGCTTCGATTTCTGTCGTTAAACGCTGCTTTTCAACTAATGCTGCTTTGGCAAGATCGTCACGATCTTTACTTAGCGCTTTTTCTGCTTTCGCTTGCCAATCAGCTACTTTCGCTTGTTTCGCTGCAATTTCACGCTTCATTTGCTTTTCTTGCGTTAAAAATGTCGCAGCAGTTGCACGGCATTCAGTCAGTGCATCCTGCATTTCTTGCACGAGTAGATTAAGTAACTTTTCAGGATCTTCAGCTTTGTCTAGTGCTGCAGAAAGGTTTGCCTGAATAATGTCATTTACGCGATTTAATACACCCATGTGACTCTCCTGTTGATTATTGGGTTAATACAGCTAGGAGATTCCAATTCTTGTGCCAACTAACGAATAAATTAAAATTATCATTTATATACAATAAGTTGAGTCAATTAAATTTAGATTTAGGCTGACTAGTGACTGAATGAAAAATAACTAATTTGACTAAAAAATTAACTTTTTCACTAAATTTTAGGATCAAAAAAAGCCACAAAATGTGGCTTTTTTAATAGGGTAAATGATTAGGCTTCTGGGACAAAACTTAAGGCTTTATCCATAACAGATAAATCGGCCGCTTTACCATGGCCTTTTTCTGAAAGATGGCGTCTAAAACCACGCGCACCAGGTTGGCCTTGGAAAATTCCCAACATATGGCGAGCAATATGCCAAAAGTTAGCGCCTTTGCTCATTTCATCTTCAATATAGTCATACATCGAGCGCACAACCTGATGACGCCTCAGCGTAAAGGCTTCATCACCATATATGTTTTCGTCGACCTCAGACAAAATAAACGGATTACTATACGCTTCACGACCAATCATAATGCCATCAACATACTCAAGGTGAGCTACGCTATCAGCAATTGTTTTCACGCCACCATTTAAGCTTAAATGCAATTGCGGATAATCTTTTTTCAACTGATAAACGCGCGGGTAATCAAGAGGTGGGATCTCACGATTTTCTTTTGGGCTTAAGCCATTTAACCAAGCTTTACGCGCATGAATAATAAAGTCATCACAACCAACATCATGACTCGCTTCAATTAAAGCACATAAAAACTCATACGAATCTTGCTCATCAATACCAATGCGCGTTTTAACAGTAACAGGAATAGTCACTTCGGCCTTCATTGCAGCAACGCAGTCAGCAACCAGTTTAGGCTCAGCCATTAAACAAGCACCAAAACGGCCATTTTGCACGCGATCAGACGGACAGCCGACATTTAAATTTACTTCATGATAGCCGCGCTCCGCCGCTAACTTTGCACACTTAGCCAACGCTTCAGGATCTGAGCCACCAAGTTGCAATGCCACTGGCCCTTCATGCTCATTAAAGTGTAGGTAATCGCCTTTACCAAATAAAATAGCGCCGGTTGTCACCATCTCAGTGTAAAGCACAGCATGCTTAGTCATTTTACGGTGAAAGGTTCGACAGTGACGATCAGTCCAATCTAACATGGGTGCCACGGAAAAACGGCGGTTTAATGTCGTTGTGCTCATAACATGGCCCCTTTAAAGATCAATGCATTTACTTGCAACTTAAATTACCTAATACGATTAACGCTTAATATAGCGATGACACATACCCTTTAGGTATGCACCGAAATGAAAAATTGTGACCATTATACCACCGAAGCTAGCTCGCGGCATGGCTTAATCGAAGATCAGATGGTGAAAAGAGGCGAAGAAGTGTACTGCAATCTCACTTCTTTGATGAATAAGGTTAAATACTAAGACTACATTTTTACTTTACTAAGAAGGTGTTCAAGGTTTTGGCCCGTTAGTTCCAAAATCGTAATTTCAAGCTCTTTGTAGTCCTCGTTCTTGAGGTTAACTAATTTAGCGCCCACTGCAATTCGTGCTACTTTCTCAACGGGGTCCATTTCGACAATTTCAATTGATGCACGCGTATCATGATCTTTTGATTGCACATAATATTCACTAAAGAAGGTACCATCTGCACGTACATTTGGATTACTGTCAGACACAGACTGCAGGAGCGTGCCTTTCTTTAAATCACTTTTACGAAGTGAGAAGCTGTATTCCGCCACATTGGCATGACCAACAATTACGGTTACTGCGCTTTCACCATTAATTTTAAAATCATGATCTGTTACTTCGATAACTTTTAGCTTACCACTATCATAGGTCGGCTCCATGCAAGCACCTAAACTAAAAATCAGAAAAACAGATAAGACGACATTTTTGATTAGCATTCTTTGTTCCTTAAATTTTATATTGCCTTCTTTAAAGTTAGATAAAAGAAGGCAATTATTCAAAGTTTAAATCACTGAAAATGCACTTTAAATTAAAACTAGCCGACAACACTCAAACCGAAGTAGTGAGCGATACCGCCTAAGATATTGGTAACCGCTACTGACGATAAAATTAAGCCCATCACCCGACTGATAATGCTCGCGCCACTATCACCAATTAACTTATGAACATGCGTGGCAAGCAGTAATAAAACCAATACAATTACTAGTACAGAAAGCATAATTGATGAGGTTATAAGTTGCTCATACCAAGTGTATTCGGTATTTCGAGTCATCAGTACTGCACCAAGCATAGCACCGGGGCTGGCAATAGAAGGAATCGCCAACGGAAAAATAGCGGTTTCGGTGCTATCTCGAACACTTTTGATTTCTGTTTCTGGTTTACTTTCACCGAAGATCATCGACAGAGCAAACAGTAATAATACGATACCTCCGGCAATCTGAAATGCCGAAAGTGGAATATTGATCGCGTTTAAAAGTAACTCGCCCGCAACAACAAAAAATAATAGCACTAATGCCGAAACACCAACCGCTTTTAATGCAACTTTGCGCTTAAATTTGGCGTCATCCCAGCGTGTAACAGCAATAAAAACAGGCACGGTCCCGATAGGATCAATGACGGCAAAAAAGAAAATGAATGCAGCTAGCAATTCATTCATTAAGAAAACTCCCTGAAAACGTGTTAGTGAATAAAAACACTGCAACTACAATACAGTATGTTAGTATATCACGGTAGCGTAAGGATAAGAGAAGATGAATATAGAATCACTCGTCAGTAAAGCAAAACAAGTATGCGATAATCGTGGTGCACGTTTCACACCTATCCGTGAAAAAGTATTCCGCCTATTAGCTAGTGCGCAAGGTGGTGTGGGTGCTTATGACCTATTAGAACAACTCAAATTAACTGAGTCAGGCGCAAAACCTGCCACTATTTATCGAGCGCTCGATTTCTTATCGGAACTTGGCTTTATTCATAAAATTGAAAGCACCAACTCATTTATGCTGTGCCATCATTTCGATCACATTCACCCTGTACAGTTATTAATTTGTGACAGCTGTGGTTATGTAAAAGAATTACATTCAACAGTAATTTCTCATGAACTTAATAACTTAGCAGCAGAAAGTGGGTTTATTGTCTCAGGACAAACAATTGAAGCGCACGGTAAATGCGAAAAATGCAAAGAATAAGTGCGGTGTTTGAAACAACCACTACACTTAAAGTATGATTAACAGCATTTCGAAACCTAAGGGAAAATAAATAATGAATGTGGAGTTCATCAACCCTTTTTTATCATCATTATTAAATGTTTTGAGCACTATGGCTCAAACAGAATTAAAGCCGGGCAAACCTAGTTTAAAGAAAGACGAACTAGCCCGTGGCGATGTATCAGGTTTGATTGGTATGGTTGGCCCACAAACTAAAGGTTCACTTTCAATCACCTTTGATGAAAATCTAGCACTGACGATTATGGAAAGAATGCTAGGTGAACGCCCTGATACGGTGAACGAAGAAGTAACCGACATGGTAGGTGAAATTACTAACATGGTGACAGGTGGCGCTAAAAACTTACTTGGCGAAAAAGGCTATGAGTTTGATATGGCAACGCCAGTTGTAGTGTCTGGTAAGGGACATACAATTGCACATAAATGTGAAGGCGCCAAGGTGTTAATTCCATTCACGTCTGCTGATGGTAACGCCAATATTGAAGTTAGCTTTGATAAACTATGAGCTGGCAGCAAAAAACCATTCAATTGAAGCCTCGCTCACGAGGCTTTCACATCATTGATGACGAGCTACTTCGTCAACTTCCAGAAATAGCACAATACAAAGTCGGCTTATTACACCTATTCATTCAACACACTTCTGCAAGCTTAACTATTAACGAAAATGCAGATCCTACAGTAAGAATGGATATGGAAAGTCACTTCAATCATTTTGTGCCAGAACGACAAAGTTATTACCGCCATGATTATGAAGGTGATGACGACATGCCAGCCCACATAAAAAGCAGTACACTAGGTGCTGAGCTCACTATTCCAATTAACCAAGGCCGTTTAATGCTAGGTACTTGGCAAGGTATCTATTTAGGTGAACACCGAGATCATGGTGGCGCTAGACGTATTATCGCGACTGTTCAAGGCCAGATCTAAAACTAGCTGTAAGCTGTAAGCAAAACTTGGCTTTATATTTAAGAAAGTGTTTTTGGGATTTTTTAGAGATTGGAGCGGCACACGAGGCTCGAACTCGTGACCTCAACCTTGGCAAGGTTGCGCTCTACCAACTGAGCTAGTGCCGCATAAATAAGTTGTAAGCTGCAAGTTTCTAGTTTCAAGCTAATGCTTTCAACTTTCCCCTTGAAACTTAAGCCAATTTCTTTTGGTGAGAAATTGGAGCGGCACACGAGGCTCGAACTCGTGACCTCAACCTTGGCAAGGTTGCGCTCTACCAACTGAGCTAGTGCCGCACAATAAGTTACTAGTTTTAAGTTACAAGCTTCAAGTTAGTTACTTTCCCCTTGAAACTTAAGCCAATTTCTTTTGG
This sequence comes from Pseudoalteromonas sp. UCD-33C, assembly GCF_001306895.1. Taxonomy (NCBI): domain Bacteria; kingdom Pseudomonadati; phylum Pseudomonadota; class Gammaproteobacteria; order Alteromonadales; family Pseudoalteromonadaceae; genus Pseudoalteromonas; species Pseudoalteromonas sp. UCD-33C. The sequence continues at coordinate 636,708 of NZ_LJTB01000001.1, forward strand.
TGAGAAATTGGAGCGGCACACGAGGCTCGAACTCGTGACCTCAACCTTGGCAAGGTTGCGCTCTACCAACTGAGCTAGTGCCGCATTCAAAAGTAGTCAGTAATTTGTCCGTTGGCGCACAACCTGAAGGTTGCGGTAAAACGTTCTGGCAACTGAGCTAGTGCCGCATTCAAAAGTAGTCAGTAATTTGTCCGTTGGCGCACAACCTGAAGGTTGCGGTAAAACGTTCTGGCAACTGAGCTAGTGCCGCATTCAATTACTTAGAGACATACCAACCCCGCGGGGGTTAACGTCTTAAGCGGGGCAGGATTCTACAATAATCCGATGTGTTTGCAAATGTTTTTTACAAATTAAAGAATTTTTCTTGGTAAACCTTTAATTCCATGATCGAATCTTTGATATCGTCGAGGGCTAGATGTGAGCCTTTTTTGTTCACTTGCGCTAATACGTCAGGTTTCCAACGACGTGCAAGTTCTTTAACGGTACTCACATCAAGGTTACGGTAGTGAAAGTAGTCTTCCAATTCAGGCATGTACTTATTCATAAAACGGCGGTCTTGGCCGATAGAATTACCACACATAGGTGAAGCACCCGCAGGTACCCATTGCTTTAGAAATGCCAATGTTTGATCAATAGCATCTTGTTCAGTGAATGTGCTTGCTTTACAACGAGCTGTTAAACCAGATTGACCGTGCTGAGTCGTGCACCACTCGTCCATGCCATCAAGCAGTTCATCGCTTTGATGAATAGCAATAACAGGGCCTTCAGCCAAGATGTTTAAATCACTGTCGGTGACAACAGTGGCAATTTCGAGTATTTTATCTGTTGCCGGTTCGAGGCCTGTCATTTCCAGGTCGAGCCAGATAAGATTTGATTTATGAAAAGACATAGTTACCTTAGCGGTGCTTTCCTTTAGATCCAACGCATTTAGATATATCATATTAGTATCATCAGTCGACCTAAAGCTTTTTTTTCAAAAAGCCCGACATTTACTCAAGTTATAGGCCAAAAGTGGCAAAACAAAAGAAATTAAGTAAAGGCCAATCGCGTCGAATTAAGGCCAATCATCAAAAACGCCTCTCTAATGCAGATAAAAAGCAACAGAAAGGGGCAACTGTGCAATGGCAAAATGACAATTTAGGCCCTGCCGAAAATGCGGTTGTGATCAGTCGATTTGGCCAACATGCCGATATCGAAACCGAATCAGGCGAAGTATTGCGCTGTAATATACGCAGAACAGTATCGAGCCTTGTATGTGGTGATGAAGTTATTTTTCGCCGTGCAAAAGTTAGCGAAGGCGACTTAGCAGGCGTTATTGAAGCAACCCATGAGCGTCGCTCACAACTAACACGACCTGATTTTTATGACGGCGTGAAAGTCGTCGCTGCCAATATCGACCAAATTTTAATGGTCTCTGCAGTACTCCCTGAGTTTACGCCAAACATTATCGACCGCTATTTAGTTGCCTGTGAAGACATGGGGATTGAGCCTATTTTAGTGCTTAATAAAATAGATTTAATTGACGATGAAGGCCTTGCTTTTATTGATGAAATTCTCGATATCTATCGCGACCTTGGTTATCAAGTACTATTAGTCAGTAATAAAACCGGTCAAGGCATTGCTGAGCTTAAACAAAAACTGGTCGATAAAAACAGCATTTTTGTTGGTCAAAGTGGTGTGGGTAAATCAACCTTAGTAAACACTGTACTGCCAGATGCAGACATCCTAACCCAAGAAGTCTCTGAGAACAGCGGCCTTGGTCAACACACAACAACCGTATCGCGATTACACCATTTACCAAGTGGTGGTAACCTAATCGACTCACCAGGAATTCGTGAGTTTGGCTTATGGCATTTAGATGTTGAGCGCGTTACATGGTGCTTTAAAGAGTTCCGTGATTTTATTGGTGGCTGTCGTTTTCGCGATTGTAAGCATTTAAACGATCCAGGCTGTATAATTCGCCAAGCTGTTGATGATGGTGAAATTTCAGAACTTCGTTTTGACAGTTACCACCGAATTTTAGAAACTATGGCCGACGGCCGTGCTGGTGCACGCGCTCCTCGCGTATAACTATTTAGGAAATAACAAGTGAGTTTAGATAAATTCAAAATTGCTATGCAATATGCCATGCCAAAACATTTCATTTCGCGCATGGTTGGCAAGTTAGCAGCAGCAAAAGCGGGTGGCTTAACAACGGCCTTAATTAAATTGTTTATCAAACAATACAAAATTGACATGAGTGAGGCTAAATACCCAGATCCAGCTCATTACAAAACTTTTAATGAGTTTTTCACTCGCCCATTAAAAGAAGGTATTCGTCCACTTGCTGAAGAAAGCGACATTATTGCTCACCCAGTTGATGGTGCAATTAGCCAATTAGGCGATGTAGTAGACGGTCAAATCATCCAAGCAAAAGGCCATGACTACAGCTTACAAGCACTCCTTGGTGGCAAAGAAGAAGACACAGCGCCGTTTTTAGGCGGTAAATTTGCCACTATTTATTTAGCGCCTAAAGATTACCACCGTATTCACATGCCTGTTGATGGTACGCTGAGCAAAATGATCTACGTACCGGGTGATTTATTTTCGGTAAATCCGTTAACAGCGCAAAATGTACCTAACCTATTTGCTCGTAACGAGCGTGTTGTGGCTATCTTTGAGACTGAAATTGGCCCGCTAGCCATGGTACTTGTTGGTGCAACAATTGTTGCTAGCATCGAGACTATTTGGGCAGGCACAGTCACGCCACCAGCAGGTAAAGATGTATTTAGTTGGAATTACCCAACCACAGGTGACAACGCGATTACTCTGAAGAAGGGTGAAGAAATGGGTCGCTTTAAGTTAGGCTCGACCGTTATTTTAGCCTGGGGTGCAAATCAAGCTGATTTCTTATCAGATCAACACCCAGAAACAGTGACGCGCATGGGCACACCATTTGCGAAAATTAACGACTAATAAGTACAATTTAGCAAACCACTTGAGCAAAAGTGGTTTGCTTAAAATTCACTATAAATCGCGCCTACACTCCACGATTACACTCTGAGCATTCACTATCTTTTTGAATATTAAAGCGCTGCTGTATTAGTGTTAGCCCGTCAAATTGAATAAATTCGCTGCCCGTTTTATGGCCAAGCAATATATTGATAGCCAATAAACTTTGCATGCTTCCCATAACACCCAGTAACGGGCTCAATACCCCAGCATTGTCACAATTAAGCGCTGTTTGCTCCTTCGTTTGCGGGAATATACAACCATAGCAAGGGCTCTGTTCATCACGAAAATCAAAACTCATCACCTGCCCCTGCGTTGCAATAGCTGCAGCTGATACAAGTGGGATAGATTTAGCTAAACAATAGCGATTAACCAAATAGCGGGTAGCAAAGTTATCACTGCAATCGAGGATGATGTCAGCACCTTCAAGTAACTCAGCACAGTTACTTTCATCAAGCTTTTGGCATAGAGGCTTAACCGTAATTTGATTATTTAAACTGCTTAACACCTTGGCAGCCGCCTGTGTTTTTGCCTGCCCCATGTGGTTTACTTTATAGAGTATTTGTCGCTGTAGATTTGAAAGCTCAACTTTATCGTCGTCAATCAAAGTGAGCGTTCCTATTCCTGCTGCCGCTAAATAAAACAGTGCTGGTGAGCCAAGCCCACCAGCTCCAACAACCACAATATGTGCAGCCTTTAACTTTTGCTGCCCCGCATGCCCCACCTCTTTTAATAGCAAGTGGCGGCTATAACGAATTTGCTCTTTGTCGCTTAACGCGCTCATATTATGACTGACCTTCGACCAGCTGTTTTAACTTGGCAATGGCTGCTTGGTAGTCTTCGGCTTCAGTAATCGCACGCACTACGGCAACACTGCCAACACCCGTGCTCGCAACTTGCTCAGCACGTGATAAATCAATCCCGCCAATTGCAACCGTTGGATAATCGGCCATCAACGGCACAAATTTTTCTAGCTTTTCTAAGCCCTGAATTTGCCCAGTCATGTCTTTGGTTGTGGTTGGATAAATAGCACCAAACGCCATATAACTTGGTCTGTAATTATGTGCACGCAGCATCTCATAAAAGCCATGAGTCGACACACCTAAGCGTAACCCCGCCTCTTTTATGGCAATTAAATTAGCGGTTTGTAAGTCTTCTTGCCCTAAATGCACACCATAAGCGCCGTGCTTAATCGCCAATTGCCAATAATCATTGATATACACCTGCGCATCGTACTTCTGCCCCAGCATAACCGCACTTGCAATCGACTCTTCGAGTGTTGCATCGTCTGCATTTTTCATTCTTAATTGAACTGTTTTAACCCCTTCGGCTAAACACTTCTCTAACCAATCAACTGTATCTACAACGGCATACAGCCCAAGCTGTTTAGAGTCGCACTCGGCAAAACCTGCGGCCATGGTAAAATCAACCGGGCAATCAAAGTCGAGTTCATCACCTAGCCAACTTCCCGCCTCGATGACTTGTGGGTAATCTGCTAGATTTGTTGGAAAGCAAGTGTGCGCAACGGGGCCAATCCCTTCACCATATCGAACCGCTGCTTTTAATCCTTGGTTTATATAGGCTTTTGCTAAAATAAAGGCATCTTTGAGTGGATACTGTTTAGATAAACACGCTGCAATAACAGAAGCCATACTGCATCCAGTACCGTGACTATGCGGAGTTTGAATTTTTTCGTTACCAAGCCAATATTCCTGCTCACCTTGCACGCAGTAATCAATGCAATAGCCACTTGGGTAATCCCAATGACCCCCTTTGATAATCACCGCTTTTGCACCAAAGTCAGTTAACTTTTCTGCGGCTTCTTTCACTGCGCTTGGGCCAATCAAATAAACACCTGTTAATAGCTGCGTTTCGTGGGTGTTCGGTGTTACTACATCGACTAATGGCAATAAGCACTCTTTAATGGCACTAACAGTATCTTCTTCTGTTAATAAATCACCACTTGAGGCAATGGCAACCGGATCATAAACAACCAAAGGCGGCTCTGCCCAAGTTGCTTTGTAATGTTTTAAATGCTCACTAATAAGCTGTATTTGCTGCACATTGGCAAGCATGCCAATTTTAATCACACTGGCAGGCATATCACTGGCTAAGGCTAATAGTTGCGACTCAATCACTTCTGTTGAAATCGGGTTAAGTGCTTCTACACCTAAACTATTTTGTGCCGTTAAAGCAGTAATAACCGTACAGCCATGTACATTAAAACTTTGCATTGACTTGATGTCGGCTTGAATTCCTGCACCGCCGCCCGAATCTGAGCCAGCTATGGTCCATACAACCTGATTCATGTTATTCCTCACATTTTATTCTTGATGCCAAAATGGCATTCCGAGCGTCGGCGTTGATGGGCTTGCTACGTCTTTTTCTGGCATCGCTTTAGCCAAATAGCTATATCGCCCCGCTTCAACCGCACTCTTAAACGCTTTACTCATCGTTACTGGGCAACCTGCACCTGCAATTGCCGAATTTAATAATACGGCATCATACCCTAATTCAAGCGCTTGACAGGCATGAGATGGTAAACCTAAGCCCGCATCAACAATTAAAGTATGGTTAGGCAAGCGCTCACGGATCATTTTCAAGTTGTAAGGATTCAGTAAGCCTTTACCCGTGCCAATCGGTGCCCCCCAAGGCATAAGTACTTCGCAGCCTAAGTCAGCGAGGCGCTGACACAGCACTAAATCATCTGTGCAATAAGGTAAAACTTTAAAGCCATCGGCCAATAAAATTTTAGTGGCTTCGAGCAGTGCGATTGGATCGGGCTGTAAATTATATTCATCACCAATCAACTCTAACTTGATCCAATCAGTGGCAAACACTTCGCGGCACATTTGTGCCAAGGTCACCGCTTCTTTCACACTATGACAACCCGCCGTATTAGGCAGCACCTTTAACCCGGTGTTTTTTATCAATTGCCAAAAATCATCACCCGCAGCAACGCTTTGCTGACGTCTTAATGAAACCGTGACAATCTCAGCCTGTGAGGCCACTATCGAATCCTGCATAACACTAGGTGAAGGATACAATGCTGAGCCTATCAGTAACCGACTCGTAAACTGCTCACCATAAACCGAAAAACTATCCATCTTAGCCTCCTTGAATTGGCGACAATAACTCAATGCTGTCGCCTTCGTTGAGGGTTTTAGCATCGCATTGACTGCGCGGTACAAAGTCACCATTAACGGCAACCGCAAATGGAGGTCTTGCGCCAAACTGGCTCAACGCCTGAGTGAGCGATGTATTGTCGTTCACTGTAACTGACTGACCATTAATTAAAATATTCATTTTTATCCTTTAGCAATTAAGCTCACTGCGTCATCAACCACCTGAGGCGCGAGTAAATAGCCATGACGGTACAAGCCATTAATACTGATCACTCGACCTTGCTTTGTGACTTTCGGGCGGTTGTCTGCAAACGCTGGACGAAGCCCTGATTGCAAGCTCTCGATACGCCCTTCAGCAAAGCCGCTATGCACGGTATAAGCAGCAGACAATAACTCCAGCGTCGAGCGCACGGTGACTTTACCGCGGTCTTGCGATTCGATTTCAGTCGCACCAATCACAAATTGATGATTTGGCTTAGGAGCAATATAAATTGGGTAACGCGGATGCATCAGTCGTATCGGTCTGGTTAGGTTCACCTCTGGTGCATATAAACGCGCCACCTCCCCTCTTACTCCACGCAGTAAGGGTTCAGCCTGTTTAGCACCCAAGCCGCGACAATCAAATACATAATCATAGCTTTGCCCATTCACTTGATGGGCGTTCAATTCAACTTTACAGCCAAAGTTAAATTGCACTCCTTGCGAGGTAAGCTTTTTAAAACTAGCGCAATAAAATGCCTGATTATCGAGCTGCCCTTCACAAGGTAAATACACACCTTGATGGAAACGCCCAGCTAGTTCTGGCTCAAGATCAGTGATTTGAGTGCCAACCAATGCCTGTGCCTGATAGCTTTCAAGCGGTTTTAAGCGGCTCACAAAACTTTGTAAATCGCCCTTATCTTGCTGATGAGCAACCACTAAACTGCCTGTTTGTTGAAAATACACAGCGTCATCGAGCTCACGTAAAATTTGCTGCCAACGAATGATGCTATTAAGCCCTTGTAGAGCTAAATCCTGTTCACAAAGGACTGATTCTGCAAGGGGTGCCAACATCGCTGCAGCAACGCTACCGGCACTGTTGCTAGCATGTTCATCATCTTGTTCAAACACACTTAACTGATGCTCTTTAGCAAGTGCTAATGCAGTTAAACGGCCAGTTAAACCAAAGCCCAATATCGCTATCTTTAATGACATAAACTTTCTAGGCCTAAGCTCTAGGCCCTAGGTAAATACCCAGAGCCTATCGCTGATGCCTAGCTCCATCAATTAAACTGCTTTGTGGTAAATCTCAGAGCCTGTTTTTTTGAACTCGTCTGATTTCGCTTTCATTTCGGCTTCAACATCGACCATTTTGATTTCGATAGCATCACCTACGTTATTCGGATCTATGCCTCTTGCTTCAAGATCTTTGGCGTAATCACGCACTTCTTGAGTGATCTTCATCGAGCAGAACTTAGGGCCACACATAGAGCAGAAATGTGCAATCTTGCCTGATTCTTGTGGCAATGTTTCGTCGTGATATTCGCGGGCGCGTTCAGGGTCTAAACCTAGGTTAAATTGGTCGTGCCAACGGAACTCAAAGCGCGCTTTTGATAATGCGTTGTCACGCTCTTGCGCACCCGGGTGGCCTTTTGCCAAATCGGCAGCATGAGCAGCAATTTTGTAAGTGATTAAACCTTCTTTAACGTCTTCTTTGTTAGGTAAGCCTAAATGCTCTTTAGGGGTTACATAACAAAGCATAGCGCAGCCGTACCAAGCAATTTGCGCAGCGCCAATACCTGATGTGAAATGATCGTACCCCGGTGCAATATCCGTGGTTAATGGACCAAGCGTGTAAAACGGTGCTTCTTCACAGTGTTTTAGCTGCTCTTCCATATTCTCTTTGATCATATGCATTGGCACATGGCCTGGGCCTTCGATGAACACTTGTACATCATGTTTCCAAGCAAGTTTTGTCAACTCACCTAAAGTACGTAATTCGCTGAATTGGGCTTCGTCATTAGCATCGGCAATAGAGCCCGGACGCAAGCCATCACCTAATGAAAAACACACATCATACTGTTTTAAAATTTCACAGATTTCTTCAAAATGCGTGTATAAGAAGTTTTCTTTATGGTGCGCTAAACACCATTTCGCCATGATTGAGCCACCACGGGAAACAATACCGGTAACACGCTTTGCTGTCATCGGCACGTAACGCAACAATACGCCAGCGTGAATGGTAAAGTAATCAACACCCTGTTCTGCTTGTTCAATCAAGGTATCACGGAAAATCTCCCACGTTAGGTCTTCAGCCACACCATTTACTTTTTCAAGCGCTTGGTAAATTGGTACGGTACCAATTGGTACTGGCGAGTTACGCACCACCCATTCACGGGTTTCGTGAATATAACGGCCCGTTGATAAGTCCATCACCGTGTCGGCGCCCCAACGAGTCGACCACACCATTTTTTCTACTTCTTCTTCGATTGATGATGTGACCGATGAATTACCAATATTCGCGTTCACCTTAACTAAGAAGTTTCGGCCAATGATCATCGGCTCAGTTTCAGGATGGTTGATGTTGTTAGGAAGCACGGCGCGGCCACGGGCAATTTCATCACGCACAAATTCAGGGGTAATAAAATCAGGAATGCTAGCGCCAAACGATTCGCCTTTGTGCTGGGCTGCTAGTAACTCTTCACGAATTTTAGCGCGTCCCATGTTTTCACGAATTGCGACATATTCCATTTCAGGCGTCACAATGCCTTGTCGCGCATAATGCATTTGGGTCACGTTTTTACCCGCTTTTGCACGGCGGATCTTTGGTAGATGTTCAAAGCGGATATGATCTAACCCTTCATCTGCCATTCGCTGTTGAGAAAACTGCGAAGTCACTGAGTCTAAAATTTCAGTGTCGCCGCGGCTTTCAATCCACTTTTCGCGGTATTTTTCAAGACCCTTGCGCACATCAAGTTGAAAATCTGGGTCAGTATATGGACCTGATGTATCGTAAACACGAATTGGCGCGTTAGGCTCAAATACAGGGTTCTCTTCAGTGCCACCGATAAAAGTATCGCTGAGAGTGATTTCACGCATCCCTACTCGTACATTGTCTTGTGTACCTTCTACATAAACTTTATGAGAATTAGGAAACGGTTGCCCCGTTAAGTTATAAATATAATCTGATGCAGCCGCGCGGACTTCGCGGCGAGATGGTTTAGTTGTTGTGTTTGACATGACTTACCTCATTGCTTTAAGGGTTGTCTTGTCAGATATTGCAAATGCAATAGAGAGTGGCAAACGCCATTGGATCGTCAATAAGCTAATTGCTTACTAGTGCAGCCTGTGCCGCTTATGCCCCAAAATTTGGCGCACAAGCGCCCAGTGAGGCAGCTTGTTCCCTACGCAGGTGTTAGCCTGATCAGGTTCACGGATCCCGCTTTCGCGATCTCAGCCTTATTTAAGGCACTCCGACAAGTATAAATTCGTTTCTTTTAAAACGCCCTGAGTGTACGTCAGTTAAAAAATTGCTGCAAGCTCAGCCACTTTAGTTTTTTGCAATGAAGGTAAAATGGTGCTCGCCTTGTAGGGTAAGTTGCTCACCAGTTAAAGTAATGGCTGCGCCTTCTTTTAGCGCTGACAGTAATTGCTGCTCAAGCGCATCAACTTGCTCACCACAAGATTTACGTGTCATACCTAACTTATTTACTGTTAGCGTATCTTCGCTGAGCGCACCTTCACCAAAAAATTTATTACAGCCAGCAAAGCCGTTAACCTGCATCGCTTCGATAAAACGCAGCGAGGCTGTTTGGGATACAGGAATGGCTAAACCATTCACTTTTGATAATTGCCACTGTGTATATTTTAATTGCTCACTAGTGACTGTCCCTGTCGATGAGCAGCCCATGCAAAATAATACTAAAAGGAGGGGCAAGGCTACTAACTTCATATTTTTTTACGATTCAAATTTCAATATAGTAATAATAACAACATTTAACGCAATTGATCGTTAAAAAAACATGTTTTATCTGTAAAAAATTGTTCTAAGTTAGCTTTTTAAATAACAACGCAGACTATTTGAATAAGTTATCGACTTCTTCTGGTAAAAAAGGACGACCTTTTTCATTTACCGACGTGCCAATCACCAAAGCTTGCAGCATCACTTTATCATCATGTTTACGATACACCGTTTGCCTAAAAGCAAACTTTAAACGGCTGATACGCTCAGGCTCAACTGCAACGTAAAACTCATCGCCCGGCACTAGTGATGCCTTGTAATCCATTTCGCTTCGCAGCACGACAAGGTTTACTTTTTCTCTTGCTAGCTTTGCAAAGTCGATACCTTGAGCATGTAAAAACTCATGGCGAGCATGCTCTAGGTAATTAAAATAAACACTGTTATTAACAATGCCTTGTAAATCACACTCATAATCACGCACTTTAAAGTCTACTTTAAAGGTCATAGTCGTATTCCTAATCAATTTACGTATAATTGCCTGCGTTTATACCATAAAAATTGATTTTATAGCCATTTGGCTAGCTAGGTTGCTAGAATAGCAGTCCCGAAAATGGAGTTAAGAATCCGCATGAAACGACGTTTATCATTATTATCTGCTGCCATCCTGCCTTTATTTGCAGCATCTTCGATTGCTTACGCTGAAGACGGTGATCTAGAAACGATTGAAGTTACCGGTGATTTCAAAAGAGAAAGCATTCAAACCCTTAGTGCTAGCGCAAGCTTGTTTTCAGATCATGAAATCAATCAACGCGGTGCAAAGTTTTTAGATGAGATGCTTGCTAGTGCAGCGAATGTAAACTTTACCTCTGGTGCATCTCGAGGTCGTTTCGTGCAAATTCGTGGTGTTGGTTTACGCTCACAGTTTGTTGACCCTATTAATCCTTCAGTTGGCTTAGTGATCGACGGTATTAACTACTCTGGTTTAGGCGGCAGTTCACTGTTATTTGATATCGACCAAGTTGAAATTTATCGCGGCCCACAAGGGACTCGCTTTGGTGCTGATGCCTTAGCTGGCATGATTCAAATGGAATCTGCAACACCCACTCTTGACCCAAGTGTGAAAATACAATTAGGTGCGGGCAACTACAACAGCTATGAAGCAGGTATTGCCGCAGGTACGGGTATTACCGACGACACAGCAGTACGCGCCAGCATTTATCAACGTGAGTCTGATGGGTATGTAGAAAACCGTTATTTAGGTGAAGATACCCAGCAACAAGATGAGCTTGTTTCTCGCTTTAAGTTACACAGCCAATTGACCGAGCATTTGCGTACTGAACTGAATGTACATTACATCGATATAAATAACGGCTATGACGCATTCACACTAGATAACAGCCGTTACAGTGTTGCTGATGAGCCAGGCCAAGACAACCAAGAAAGCATTGCGGTTGGCCTAGCAAACATATACACCGGCTTTGACTTTTTTGATGTTAGCTTAAACCTATCTGGTATCGACAGCGAGCTGTTATACAGCTATGACGAAGACTGGGTGTGTAATGATGAAGCCCAACCTGAGTTATGTGCTGCTGGCTTGCATGATTGGGGTTATAGCTCAACAGATGCTTACTTTCGCGATCGCCAAGATCAAGCGGCTGAGCTGCAATTTAGTGGTAAATCTGGTGAGTGGGTCGCAGGCATTTACTATCAAGGCCGCGAAGTTGACTTAGAACGTCAATACACTTGGCTTGCGCAACCATTTACCTCAAATTATGAAACCAGCAATATTGCTGCATACGGTCAATTAGCAACACCTATCGGCCCAAAAACAACCTTAATCACAGGTTTACGTGTTGAGCAGTATCAAGGCGACTACATTGACAATAACGGTTTTATTGAAGAAACCGATGATGTAATGGTGGGCGGTAAGCTTGCACTTGAATACCAAGTTATTGATCGCACCATGATCTACACCAGCATTACTCGTGGCTATAAAGCTGGCGGTATTAACTCTGAAGCTTTAGCAAAAGCAAAAGACGAAGGCTTAAACCTAGATGCTGATTTCTTTGTTAATCACACATCATTTGCCCCTGAATATCTATGGAGCGGTGAGTTTGGTGTGAAAGGAAGCTCTTTGGACGATAAGTTTGTGTTACGTCTTGCCGCTTTCTACATGTACCGTGAAGATATGCAGCTAAAATCGTGGCAAGTTGAAGGCCAAAAATTCACAGGTTATATCGATAACGCCAGCTCTGGCGAAAACTATGGTTTAGAAATTGAAGGCAGCTTCCAAGCTACTGACAATTTACTACTAACGGGTAGTGCAGGTTATCTACATACAGAAATCAATGACTTTGTTGCGCAATCAGGCCTAGATCAAGATGGTCGAGATCAAGCACAAGCTCCTAAATACCAATATGCATTCACTGCGCGTTATAACTTTACGCCAGCACTTTACGCATCAATTGGTATAGAAGGCAAAGACGATTACTACTTCTCTGATAGCCATAACTCACAAGCACCTAGCAGCAACTTAGTGAATGCTTCATTTGGTTATGAAAGTGATAATTGGAGCATTAATGCATGGGCACGTAACTTATTTGACGAAGACGTACCGACTCGTGGTTTTGAGTTTGGTAACGACCCATTAGACGGTTACACCACTCATACATACACACAACTTGGCGAACCTATGGTTGCCGGTGTGACATTTATTTACGAGCTATAAGCAATTTGGTGCTAGGTTTTTTACCTAGCACCCAAACACCTAGAGCCTAGAGCCTAGAGCCTAGAGCCAAATAAGTTAAGCCCTTTCAACATCAAAGGCGAGTACGTCTTTAATCTTTTGCTTATTTGTTGCCAGCATAATGAGTCGATCTATACCCAGCGCGACACCCGCACATTGTGGTAAGCCATGCTCTAGTGCAGCTATTAAACGCTCATCCATTGGCACTTGTTTTAATCCATTCGCTTCACGGTACTGATTATCTTCACTAAAACGAGCTGCTTGCTCTTTGCCATTGGTCAGCTCATTAAAGCCGTTTGCCAGTTCCATATTTTTAAAATATAACTCAAAGCGCCCTGCTACTCGCTCATCGTGCTGACAAATTTGCGCAAGAGCGGCTTGCGATGCAGGAAAATGATAAACGAAACAAGGCTTTTCTTGGCCAATCGTTGGCTCAACCTTCATACAAAATAATAGCTGTAACAAGGTATCGCGATGTGTTTCATTCGCGGCAATATCGGCAAAGCCCTGCTCTGTTGCTAGTTGCTGCAATGTGCTGATATCAGCAGTTAAAGGATCAACACCTAAGGCGTTCATAAAGGCTTGCTGATAAGTGAGTCGCTCTGCGCTTTCTACGCCAAGCACCAATTGCATAAGCTCATCCATTTCATCCATAAGCGCAAATTCATCAAAACCAGGACGATACCATTCAAGCATTGTAAATTCAGGATTATGATGACTACCCGCCTCTTCATTACGAAAAGCTTTGCATAGCTGGAAAATAGCCCCAGAGCCTGCAGCAAGTAAACGCTTCATGGCAAACTCAGGTGACGTTTGCAAATAAAGTGGTAGGCCACCAGCATGACCAGGACCAACAAACTCGGTACTAAATGTCGCTAAATGCACATCGGTTACACTGGCCGCACTTAAGCTTGGCGTTTCAACCTCCATAACATCACGATCATAAAAGAACTCGCGAATACGGCGGATGATAGCGGCACGGTGGCGTAAAGTTTCAATATCGGCGCTTGGTTGCCAAAGGACATTAGACATAAAGTGTTTCCCAAAAAAAATCCCAGCAGAAGCTGGGATTTTATAATAAATTGCTTAACAAAGCCTGTTACTTAACACGGCTCACGTATTCACCGCTACGTGTATCAACTTTGATCACTTCGCCGATTTGTACGAATAGAGGAACACGAACAACAGCACCTGTGCTTAATGTTGCTGGTTTACCGCCAGTACCCGCTGTATCACCTTTTAGACCTGGATCTGTTTCAGTAATTTCTAATTCAACGAAGTTTGGTGGAGTCACAGCGATTGGGCTACCGTTCCAAAGCGTGATTGTACAAACGTCATTTTCAACTAACCATTTTGCATTGTCGCCAAGCGCTTTTTCGTCAGCAGCGATTTGCTCAAATGTTTCGTTGTTCATGAAGTGCCAGAACTCACCGTCAGTGTATAGATACGCTAAATCTGTATCCATTACGTCTGCACCTTCAACTGATTCACCTGACTTGAATGTTTTTTCTAGTACTTTACCTGTGATAAGTTTACGAATACGAACACGGTTAAACGCCTGGCCTTTACCTGGTTTTACCATTTCATTTTCTAAGATGCTGCAAGGTTCGCCATCTAACATAATTTTTAGGCCGCCCTTGAACTCATTGGTGCTATAATTCGCCATCGTTTCCTCTGTCTAAATAATTTCGAGTAATCTACGTGTCAATGATACAAAGAAATGAAGTAAATTTGCATAAAAACTGGCAAAAAGAATTGGCAAATGTTGTCACTTGTCCTGAACGCTTGCTAGAAATGCTAGGATTATCAAGCAAAGTAGACGAAAAAGACCTCAAAGCACGCAGTCTTTTTCCTGTCCGCGTGCCACTGCCTTTTATCAAAAAAATGCGTTATGGCGACATAAACGACCCTCTTTTGCTGCAAGTGATGCCAAGACACCAAGAGTTTTTAGCAAAAACAGGTTACGACAAAGATCCTCTAAAAGAGCAAGATAACAACCAACCTGGTTTGTTACACAAGTATCGCTCTCGGGTTTTAGTGATGTTTAAAACCGGCTGTGCTGTAAATTGCCGTTATTGTTTTAGACGCCATTTTCCTTATCAAGAAAACCAATTAAACAAACGCAGCTTGATTGACGCACTGGCTTACATAAAAGCAGACAGCAATATCAACGAGGTCATTTTAAGTGGTGGCGATCCATTGATGGCCAAAGACGATGCTGTTAGTTGGTTTATGGATGAGTTAGAGCAGCTTCCGCAAATTAAACGCATGCGTATTCACAGCCGCTTACCTGTTGTGATCCCAGCAAGAATTACCGATGAGCTATGTGCACGCTTTGCTGCATCGCCCTTAAAGGTGGTGTTTATAAATCATATCAATCACGCTAACGAAATTGATGATGACTTTAAAACGGCCATGCAAAAGTTAAAAGCTGCAGGGGTTACGTTATTAAATCAGGCGGTGTTACTAAAAGATGTGAATGATTCTGTCGAGTCACAAGTTGCACTTAGTGAAGCGCTATTTGAGGCAGATATACTTCCTTACTACTTACATCTACTAGATAAAGTTGAGGGTGCTAGCCATTTTGACATAGCTGAAAGTCAGGCACGG
Organism: Pseudoalteromonas sp. UCD-33C; assembly: GCF_001306895.1. Classification (NCBI taxonomy): domain Bacteria; kingdom Pseudomonadati; phylum Pseudomonadota; class Gammaproteobacteria; order Alteromonadales; family Pseudoalteromonadaceae; genus Pseudoalteromonas; species Pseudoalteromonas sp. UCD-33C. Next base: position 652,120 of record NZ_LJTB01000001.1, read on the forward strand.
GAAATCGTGACGGCTATGCTAACTGCATTACCGGGGTTTTTGGTTCCTAAGCTGGTGCGCGAGATCGGCGGCGAAAAAAGTAAAACGCCTATCGATCTCAATCTAAGTTAAACGTATACGTTTACGTTGTTACCTAGTGTCGCAGTTACCGACTTAGCAGGTGTTTGTGCAGCACTGGTGTTCATTGCTGCGCCTTCGATAAGTGCAAGTGCCGCAGCACCATCAGCCTTTTGCTGTTTTTTAGCAAGCGATGCGCTGTAAACTTCTGCGCTTTCGCCACCGCTACTCATTACGGGTAAGTTTGATCCTGATATATTCATAGTTCATTACCTGACTTTTTAAGACAATCCACGTACTATATCGGCATTGCAGTCTAAAGCTTTAGGAAAAAAATGGATTCAATTATTGAACAACTCAATGCTAACCTAAAAATCGTTTACCGTCAGGCACTTGATGCTGATAAAAAATTAGATGATTTACAGCAGCAAGGCCATGGCAAATTCACAGCCTTATTTGCAAAAGATGCTGGCTTTGATTTTGAAGCAAAACGCTTTAAACCTTACGTTCTCGATGTTGCTGCTGATGTAGAAAGCTTAAGCAACGACGGTATGGACGAAGAAAAACTGAAAAAAACCGTTATTAAACTGCAACAGTTACTACAACTGTTAGCGACGTTTAAGTAACGTAGAAGCCTCTATTTTATTTATTGTAAATAGAGGCTATCGCGCGAAATAAATTTCACGTCTACATGTGGGAGCAGCTTTGGCCGTTAATTGTTTTTCGGCGTTAAACGCCTCCCACGATATAGGTCTTTTACAAGACCCACAAACAACGCAGCTCAACTTAAAACTGACGGCTGACAGCTATCATTCACCCAAATTTAACGACGGCAGTAACTCATCTTCAAACCAATCAGTGATTAAGCGCTTGTCGTAATAATAGGCTTCATCGCGCCCCATTTTCATGCGATCCATGAAGCCCATGTCTTTAAGCTTTACATCGTTTGCTTCACTTATCACTTTACCGTCTTTGTCGGTAATCGAATAATTTAGGTCGATACGCGGAAAATAAATTGGCTTAACGATACGTAATTCATTCATAGTACCAAAACGCACATCACCCGCTAGGTCGAGCTCAGTCACTTCAACATTGAAGGTGTAGCCTTCAGGTAACTTTTCAGCAAGTTTATTAAAGTGTTTTTCAAAATTCTTTGCCACATTTTTATGAAATGAACCTTTCGGTGAGTTGTTACCAGGTTCTACATCGCGGTAATCGTTAAAGTCATGCCATTTAACTTTTGCTTCTCCTGCGTGAGCAAAAGCAGGTAGTGCAATGACCATTGCTAAGGCAATTTTTTTTACTGTATTCATCTGTTTCTCCACTTAACAGGTATAGCTAATGATTAAATTTTAGCTGCTGACAATTAACTATAGCTTAATATCTAAACACTTAGGTGTAACCAATATGGTGCAAAATGTAATCAAAAACAAGCGATTCATGTTTTTGCTTTATCGCCGTAAATCACAATTAATTCATGTAATTTAGGCCGAAATGTGATGAAATAAGGCTAATTCAACCAGGTATAGTTCATGGATATTTTATGACCATTTTAGTCACCGGCGGAGCCGGATACATCGGTTCTCACACCGTATTAGAGTTATTACAACAAGGTACTGACGTTGTTGTACTCGATAACTTAAGCAATTCATCAAATGAGTCACTGGCTCGGGTAAAACAAATTACTGGCAAAGACGTCACGTTTTATCAAGGTGATATTTTAGATAGAGCCTGTTTAGACAAAATCTTCAGTGAACACACGATTGATAGTGTTATTCACTTCGCAGGTTTAAAAGCGGTTGGTGAATCGGTTGTAAAACCTATCGAGTATTATCAAAACAACGTACAAGGTACACTGACTCTGGTTGATGCAATGCGTGATGCTGGCGTATTTAAGTTAGTATTTAGCTCATCAGCAACGGTATACGGTGACCCAGCAAGTTTGCCAATTCGTGAAGACTTCCCAGTTGGTGGCACGACTAACCCTTATGGCACATCAAAGCTTATGGTTGAAATGATGCTGCAAGATATCGCGAAATCAGATGAACGCTTTGCCTTTGTTATTTTACGTTACTTTAACCCTGTCGGCGCACATGAATCTGGTCTTATTGGTGAAGACCCTAATGGTATTCCTAACAACTTATTACCTTATATTTCGCAAGTCGCTGTGGGTAAGCTAGAAAAGTTAGGTGTATTTGGGGATGACTACGATACTGTAGATGGTACGGGTGTTCGTGACTATATCCATGTCGTCGATTTAGCATTAGGTCACTTAAAAGCACTTACCCGAATTGCAAGTGATACAGGTGCGCACGTATTTAACCTAGGCACAGGTAATGGTTATTCAGTACTGCAAATGGTTACCGCTTTTGAGAAAGCCAGTGGTCAAGCCGTTCCATACCAAATTTCGCCGCGCCGAGCTGGCGATATTGCAGCTTGCTACGCAGCACCAGAAAAAGCGTTAAAAGAGCTTGGCTGGCAAGCTGAGCGTGGTATCGATGAGATGATGCAGGATACATGGCGCTGGCAAAGCAATAACCCGAACGGTTACAAATAGTCAAAGTCATTATAAGGCCGATGTTCACACATCGGCTTTTTAATTTGATGAGGCTTTCTTAAGCTGCGCAATACCCCAGAAAAGTATCCCTGCCCCCGTGCACGATAAGAAAAAGAACAACCCTAAGCCGACAGGCGATCCCCAAAACAAAATACTGTATAAAACTTCCATCTCTATATCCTTTATTATTATTTGAATTGTAAGTTATATAAGTTTTAGGAATAGCTCGTCAAGTCGCACATCAGCGCATCGCTTGAATACTCTCAAGCGCTACAGCTAGCTGTGCTTTTAGTTTTTTATAGCGTACATAAACAGCCAGCACGATAATGCCATTAACACCAAGCTGGATAAGCCATAGGCTGTATGTTTTAAACATAACCATATTAAACAAGGCAACGATTAACAAAGCGCACCAAAGCACAACGCAGCCAATAAAACTCACATGCCAGTAATGAATTTGATGCTTCAGTTGGCTTTCTTTAAAATTAAGCATTGCATTAACGTCTAACGTTTCTGCTCGCCAAAGCTTTCGTCTTAAACGGTATGACCAAATTCCAAAACCTAAAGGAATAGGTACTAATAGCGCAAACATAATGGTTTCATAGGTATTTTTTGCCTCAAACAACATGGCGTAAATACAAAATACGGTTACCACAACACCTAAAAATGAGTCGATTAACCCTTTTAGCTTTAACTTAGTTCGCGACTTTTGCGTTTGTGCAATTAACGCTTCACTATCCACTTTCGGCGTTGCCTGCACGAATGCCTGCTGCCACTTAGCTAATTGATCATCTGCTTCGAATTTATCCACTTTATTTACTCCATTAGGCTCGCAAGTTGTTGTCTTGCCCTACTTACACGTTTAGCCACGGCATCTTCAGACAGTCCCAGTGTTTGAGCTATCTCACTTTGATTAAACCCTTCAAGCTGTAAAGCAAGCACCTGCCGATATTTCAGCGTTAATTTACGAAGGGCAGCCATTAAATCTAAACTGTCGTCTGGTGATTTATGCGTACTTAAGGCTTGGGTGTAATCAATACTTTCAGAGCTTGCCACCTCTTTGCGGTTTTGCTCTTTTATCACATGATCAACCGCTTTATTGTGAGCTATTCGGGCAATATAGGTTTTTATGCTGGCATCGCCACGAAAGGCAACATCGGGTGATGAGTCATTACTTTCAAAAGCGCGCCAAACAGCCAACGACATCTCTTGAATTAGCTCATCTTGTAGCGCTTGATTGATCTCGTAAGTTGCAGCAACACGCGCCAACAGCGGCGCGTATTCATTCAGCAATGTGTTTATTTGAACATCAGCTTTCACTGTACTTCCATGTTTTTATTATTATTTGAACAAACGATTATAGGCACAAAAGTAGGTACATGCTAATACCGGCCCTACCAACAACATAGGTAAAAGACTATAAGGGGCAGTAAAGGTAACGAGCATATTAATCAAACAAAGCATGCTTAATGGTTTAATCACCTTTAGTGCCGTTGTAATGCCTTCTTTAACAGCTGCACTAAGCGAAGCATTGTTTAAAAGTAACAGAGGTACCACAAACATAAGCAACATATTTACAGGAACAATTGATACAAACATGACCCCTATGCGCCAGCGCTCAACATCAACAAACTGACCTGACAATAAAGCCGATAACTGCTCACTACCAATCAAAGTACTCCCAACAGCAAATTGCACCAGCGCCAATAAAATACCAACAACTGACCACACGGCAACTCGCCCCCACTTCGCCCATGTTGCATTGTGCTTAAATGAAAAGCCTTGCTGATTATTCAGGTTAAACAACAATGGCCACACCGTTGCCATTAACATAGGCGCTAACCATTTTGATACAGTTAAACCTGTAGGTGCAGGTAATAGCTGCACTAAACCTGGCACAATAGCGAACAGCGTCATAAGTAAAAAAAGTTTAAACGGTGCTTTTTTAAATAGCCCCCACCCTTCTTTTAACCAAACAGCAGCATCACTAAATGGTGCATTTGTTGAATCAAGTTTTAGCGTATTCACAGTTGATGTTGTAGTCGTCATGAGTTTGTCCTTTTCGTAAAAATAGATACATAAGACACTGCCTATCGCTAACACCTAATAGGAACAACTTCGTGTCATTTGCAGCTATAGACGAGACAAACACAGAAAACCTGACAAAATATTTTTAAAAAATTAAAAATAATTTTATTTCGTTGAATTTTAAAGATAAAAAAGAGGTGGAACAATAGTGGAACGCAGCTGCTTAAGATAGATTTAAGCTTTGATTTTTGGGTTTTAGGATTTTTACAGAAAGAAAATGGTGGCCCCTCCCAGACTTGAACTGGGGACCTAACGATTATGAGTTGCAAAACAAGGACTTACTACTAGTTACTTTTTGATATAACTATTTACTAATTTTCATAGCCATATCATAGGGTTATTGAATAACTCCTACCTCTGATGCATAAATCATTATGTATTTCAGAACGTTAAATTTTACGTTCAAAGTAGCACAGAGGTAGCACCAGATGTCATACACCAAATTTCGCTTCACAGAATTGTCGCTTGAAAAGATAGAATCAAACGGTAAACGCACTCGCTATTATGACAATCTATTGTCAGGACTCATTTTAGATGTGAGCGTAGCAGGTAAGAAGTCATTTAGAGTTTATAAAAAGATACCAGGAAGAGACACCCCTATTAATGTCACCCTTGGGTACTTTCCATCAATTACACTCGATGATGCAAGGCGAATGGCTAGAAAGGTAATGGCAGATATAGCCGAGGGTATTAATCCTAATGACCTTAAGCGCCAGTTTAGAGCTGCTTCGATTACTCTGAAAGAAGCTTTTGATTCATACATCGAATCTAGAGATCTTAAGCCTATAACTGAAAGAGGGTATCAACAAAAAATAGATTGCTACCTATCTGATTGGCATAACAAACGTCTAGCCGATATTAATCAAACAATGATTTTAAAACGCCAAAGAGAAATCACCTCAAGAAGCCCTGCTCAGGCAAATTACACCATGCGCCTAATGCGTGCTTTATTTAACTTTGCTAAAGCTGAATACAAATCTTCAGAAGGTCGTTCATTATTTCCAGAAAATCCTGTAGATGCTCTTTCTGAAAAACGAAGCTGGAATAATGTAAAGCGTAAAACAACAAGACTGCGCCGTTCACAACTAAAACCATTCATAGACGCGCTATATGAAGTTAGAAATGAAGCTGCCAAGTATCGTCAAAATAGCCGCGTTGCTTTTTGTGATTACCTAGAATTTTTAACCTTTTCAGGCCTGAGAAGGTCTGAGCTACTGCAACTTCCTTGGTCACAAGTACACCTTGAAGATAGGATATTCATTTTAGAAGATACAAAAAATGGCTTGGACGTCGAGTTTCCTATTACAGATCGATTAGCTGAGATATTTAATCGACGAAAAGAATACAAAGTATCTGACTATGTGTTTGGGACAAACAGTAAAAAAGGCTACCTCACTGATCCTAAAAAAACATTGAAACATGTATGCCAGATTGCTGGAGTAAAAATCACTTCGCATGATTTGCGCCGTACATTTACATCAATGGCTGAGAGTAGCGGAGTATCAGGATACCTCCTGAAACGCCTTCTAAACCATATTACAGATAAAAGTGATGTAACTGCTGGCTATTTAATTTTAACCGCTGAGGAGCTTAAAGAACCCGCAGAAAAGGTAACCGAAACAATTGCCAAATATGCCGGTTTGATTGAACAAGAGCCAGAAAATAAAATGAGTGAAATGAAAAGTCTGTTGGCAAGCTTAACTAAGGAACAGAAGGTTGAGTTACTGAGTAGCTTAATGGAATAAAGAGATAAAAAATAACACTATAAATACAAGGGTATGATTACAAGATTATTTACGTAACCGTACCTACTACTCTCTGTTCCACCAATTTGGTCGTTGACTTGGCTCACATTGAAGAGTGTCTTTTAAAATAGAGACAATATCATAAGACCTTTTACCGTCAACATGACATTCTAAATCTTGATCAACATTTCCGTATAAAGGATCTAGCACAACGTCCATTCCATGTGTTCGAGCTAATTTAGCCGCAGGTACAAAATCAGCATCACTTGCCATCAAAACAATTGTGTCTGCAAATTTTCGCAAAGTAACAGTTGTTATATCAATACCGAGACGTGTATCAACACCTTTCTGTTTTACGTCCAAGTAAAAATCGCTCGGAGAAAGATTAGTAACATCGATATCTCCCTTAATTAATTTTTTTTGTGCCTCTTCATTTAAAATCCATCGTTTATGGTTTGCAAGCTTACCCATACGAAGGGCTAACTTTCTAGACGATTGTAACTTAGAGTGAAAACTTTTTTGAAATTCAACACTTGGCTCTCTCTTAAAATTTCTTGTTCTACAAGTTTCTTCTAAGTTTTGAGGTACAGGTTCACGATACTGACCATCAAAAGGAGGAGCATCATAGTAATAGATTCTATATGTGTCGGTTCTTTCTAAGTCTTGTTTGTGTTTACTAACAAGTCTGTATAGGACGGATTGGAGTGCGTCGGGTGTGAGTGGAAAATTATCCACATCAAAAAATGTGCGATGAAAGTAAGTTACTCTGCGTTTAAAATACCCACCATCAATAAAGAATGCTATTTTTCGATTCATTCTATCCCTTAAACGTAAAAAGCTCAGGACCGTGGATACTCCTTAATAAATTTGAGCATGCACCGTGCTGAGCCGTGATGTAATCATCGTAAATTACCAGCTACTTGTAAAGAGAAAACCAACTGGTCGGATGAGTTAACTTAATTTGCTCATAAACAAACTAAAAGTATTCTATTACATCGTTCATATCTCATAAAGTAATAAATTAACTACCCTCAATTCAGTAGGTAGCTGAAATTAATTGATTTAGAGGAGCCCGCATCACTATAAATAACACTAAACCCCATATCCGAAACCAAAGTTTCATAGTTACCAAAGTAACTAATCTATAATTTAACTAAAAACTGAAACGATAGCTGCAAGGTTTATTTCTTTATTTATAAATACGTTTAACGCTTTTCCCTGTTTAGAACACTCAGAATACAGCTAATACAAGGGCTGCAAGGGACATAAAAAATCAAAAGTACGAATCAAAAAAGTTAAAGGTACGACGGCTTTCATCAAAAGTACGATGTTATTCAAGATCAAAAGTACGATGTTATTCAAGATCAAAAGTACGATGTTATTCAAGTTCAAAAGTACGACACTAACCAGTGTTTTACCCTGTTTATAAAAGTTCGGAGTTCAGTTTCGCGAGTTCCATCCTTCCACTTCCAGTATCACGAAAAATATATAAGCTGTCGCCTTCCACCTTCAATCGATAATCGAGTATTTTTTCTATCTTTTTTAGCCGCTTTTTTAAATCTGACAATGACGATCTAATACCAATTCTTTCTCGCAAATTATCTAGCTTTATAACTTGCTTAGAAGGTCTACCGCAGCGCTTCCGGCAAACTTCATAAAGTCTGCGATCAAATGGTTTGGATAATTGAAAGTAATCTTCATGTAATGTTAATACATCATTGTCATCAACCGTCTCAATGAGCCAATCGGGCAATGTTACTTGCCAGCAACTTAAACCACTACCGTCGATTAACTTAAAGCCTTCGATTAGGCCCATACTTTCCAAAAACCTTCGACCATTAAACTTATAATCAGTCGTAATTAAAGTTCCTGCGAGTCGATATAAAGCCTTCTCAACAAGTTTGTATTCTTTTCCTGATGTTCCTCTCCCTGTTGCCTTTAGGAGGTCATAAGTGTTGAATCGAACCGTGTTACTGAGCTCTAACTTAGCATTTTTTGCAGCCATGATATGACTCAAGCAATAAATGAGTACTTCTTTATCTTTGATGGTTGCTCGACCCAGGACGCTTGGAACGATTTTTATCGATACACCTTTATATGAAAAATCCAAAACACCTTTAGACTTTCCGTCTAATGCAAACACAGGCCACACCATTGAAAACATATCTGATTTCAAATTGACATGAGTCATTTTGCACTCGAAATACGCCATAACTAGCGTTACTTGTTTCTTGGTTGAGAAGCTAACCAGTTGTGAAAATCTTCAACAGGGAAAAGTAATCGAGCGCCAATTTTAATATGCGGTGGTAATGGGTAATTTCCACAACCTTGTTTGTTCTTAGAGATTTGATTAAAAAGAGCTTGTTTGCTGATAAAAAGTAAGTCAGCTACTTCTTCTGAACGATAAAATACCTTTTCCATTTTATTGACCTCAAAGCGTAAGCGTTGAGCTCAATTATTAGCTCAACACATTATTAATTAGTTGAGCAACAATGGTAATTAAGTGGTCAGAAAGTTGCTCAGAAAAGCTAGGGGAACTTTCGGGGGGTTTTTGATGTTTTAGGGGAAAAGCAACATAACTTAGCAACTCTAAAAAATTAACCATTTGATTTTTATATTTATTATTTTTTTAAATGGGGATTGGCTAATAAAAATACCTACAAAAAAATTTACTTGATAAGCTTTTTAAGTAGGCTTTTGGAGAAGCTCTATGCAATATCATTTAGATTTAAGATAAAACAAAATAGCGAAGAAGATCACAAGACTTAGAATCAAAGCGCAACCAACTAACAAAGGAGCCATATCTAAATCCTGCCTTCTTTAATTGCTGCAAAAAGATCATTTTTCAGCTTGTCATAGCGTCGAGTAGCGCGAATCGCTAACACCATTAAAATCCACATTTGAAACCATTCGTATAATGTCATGACAGCAATCTCTGCTAATGCTTTGCATTTGAGTATAGAAAAGATCCTTCCCAATTACACAAAGCAATAATCCACTCACTAATATTTTGTTGTTTCTGCTCATTACTACCCATGAACGGGAAGGTAATTTTTTTGCTTCGAGATTTGAAATGACTGAAAGGCTCTAACCTAATATCCCAAACTTCACCTATTTCATTTGTTACATCGAAAGCCAACGCTTTTTGAGAAATCAAAGCAAAAAACATTTCTTGCTCTGATTGCACTTCTTTCTCAAATGATAGCCCTAATGGTTCACATTCAGCTTCGATACCTGCCAAGCGGCTCTGAAACTCAACGACTACAGGGATGAAAGGCCTTAGCTCAACATTTTTATATAGCTCTAAAAGTAGCATTACATTACTCCTTAAAATTAGGCATGCCTAATTTTGATCACTGTCCTATTCTTTAAGTGATTAGTAATAGGTGTCGTAAAGTTCACCACGTGATTGTGCATCCTCAGCTTCTTCACGCGACATAAATTCACCATCAGCGATAATATTGCCCATACCATCATTCAATTGGTCTAGTTGCTCGTTTTCGTTCGACGACTGCTCATCGCTTGTAAATATACTTACCAACAAGTAGATAGTCCCGACTAATACACACACAAATGTTTCAAGCATATTCATTCCTCTCCAAATTCAAATTACCACGGAAACAAAAGCTAAGGATTCCTTAGTATCTAGATTCAATTAAAGCTAAGAAACTCTTAGTTTTCAAGCTAAGAACAATAAATAATGAAAACTAATGACGAATCACCATTTCCAAAACGCTTAAAAGAGGCAAGAAAAGCCAAAGGGCTATCGCAAAAACAGTTGGGGATTTTAGCTGGAATGGATGAATTTACTGCATCGGCAAGAATGAACCAATACGAAAAAGGCGTACATGCCCCAGACTTCAAAACAGTGAAAGCACTTGCTGATATTTTAGAGGTGCCAACTGCCTACTTGTATTGCATTGAAGATAAGTTAGCAGTGCAGATTTTAATTTGGCTCATAAAATAATAAGAATTTAAAGATAGAGTAAGTTTTTCAAGAATAATTTAACAGTTTACACTTCTTAAGGCTAAACGTACTATAAAGAGCGCTTTAAAATAATCAGAAAACTAAAGGAATAGTCAGTACAGTGCGAATGCTAATACTTTCAGATTTACATGCTACATTTGAATCAAGCGATCAGAAAAATTCCAGACTATCCTTCAAAGATAAAGAAAGCGAGTTCGGCCGACGGTTTATTCATTACTGTAAATCATTAAATCTCAATATTGACTTTTTAGTGTGTCCTGGAGATATATCAAATCAAGGCTGCGGGGACTCTTTCGAGAATGGTTGGAGGTTTTTGAACCAAGTAAGCAATGAGTTAAATATTAAGGAAATCCTGTGCGTTCCAGGTAATCATGACCTTCAATCCCGTCCAGGAACAAACTTTTCGCCATTACATTCAGTTAAGTTCTGCGAACCAAGTTTCCCCTCAAACGACTTCGAAACCAATACCCATTTTTGGGGCTGGAATTGGAGCCATATAGAAGCAAAAAGTTTTAATTGTGTATTACTTAATTCAAGTGCATACCATGGTTTTTCAACAGAATATAAGCATGGCCGCGTTGCTCCAGAGACAATAAAACAACTATCTAATTTCATAAAAAGCGATGATTTTAAAGAAAAACCTTTCAACCTTTTACTTTGCCACCATCATCCGGTTAAGCGTGAGGATGTTGATTTTGAATCTGATTATGAAGTAATGGATGGAGGTCAAGCACTTTTAAACGAAATAGAAAGAGAAAGCTCAGAACCTTGGTTAGTAATTCATGGGCACAAACATTTTGCTAGCATATTTAGAGCTCAGTCCGGAGGTTTTACAGCTCCATTAATTTTCTCCGCGGGCAGTTTTAGTGCGAAACTTTACCCTGAGATAGAGACCAGAACTGCCAATCAGTTTTATATTCTAGACATTGATCTCGAAGCAACTTCAGAAAATGAACGTCTAATTGGTACATTCGAAGCGCACTCTTGGGATGTCGATAATAACTGGCACCCCTCTTCCAGTGAAAACCTTCCACATAAAGGTGGTTTTGGTACAGATATATCTCCTAAAAATATAATATTTAAAATTAAAGAGCTATTAGAAATTGAACCATATTTAGATGAGAATAGCTTGCAACCAATTTATGAAATGCTAACTCATTATACCCCGACAGAATTCAAGGAACTCTTAAAGAAACTCACCAAAGCAAATCTTGAATATGACATTTCAGAACACAAATTGATCCAAGTGGCGTTAAAAAAATGATTGAACAAATCCAAAACTTTAATAAATCCTTTAATGCTAAATCTACTTCTAAGCAAAATTTAACCGAAAGCTTTATCCCAAATGGCCACTTTGACAGGTTAACTTCTCCTAATCATACAATAATGATAGGTCCAAGAGGGAGTGGAAAAACAACATTACTTAGAATGTGTGAGTTAGAAGCCCTTGATATTTGGAGTGGAACAAAGTCTGATAAATATAGATCTAGAATAGACTTTACAGGTGTCTTTATCCCTACAGATAGGTTTTGGAAAGCGCAATACGATCTGTTTAGAGAAAAATTTAAAGAAGATGCACTACTTAAGAAGTTACTATTATCTTCTTTCACTTACCATATTTTAGAGTGTTTCTCTAACACCCTAATTTATAGGACATTAATGATAAAAGATAAAAAAAGCTATTTCAGACATATAAATTTATCAAAGCATGATGAAGTTGAAATGGTGGAACAGTTAAGCTGTTTATGGTGTGTAGAGACTAAAATACCATCATTAAGAGGCTTAGCTATCGCTCTTGCACTGAAAAAGCATGAAATATCTTCATTTTTATCTTCCTCTGACGGAACAAAACAGTCAAACAAAGTACCTAAATTTGCTGATTCAAATATAATATCTTTACTAGATGCAAGTATCCAAATTGTAAACATCTACTTTGCTGACTCTGATGGGAAGTGGGCCTTTTTATTCGATGAATTAGAGCTTGCACCAGACAGCTTTGTTCAGCCACTTATTGACAATATGCGTGGAGGACCTCAAAACCTCATTTTGAAATTGGCACTATCGCCATACCACAAAGATGTATCTATAACGCATAATTCATACAGTAGTATGCACAAACAAGATTTATCGTTTATTAACTTAAGTGGAGTTAGAGAGGATGGGTTGGAATTCGCTAAGACATTAACAAATAATATCTTTAAAAAACAAAATCTTACAAACCCAATTAACAGTTACTTTGAAACCATTGATATCGATAGAGATAAAGAGTTTTCAGAGCTGTGTGAAAGAGATCAAAGCTTTTACAATTATTGCCAAAAGCAAGGAATTCTTGGAAAAAGCTATGCAGACCTAACACAAAACCAACAAGCTGCTTTTAGAAGAATTCAGTTTAATGTTCATTTAAGGAACTATTACAAGCGGCCAAGAAAAAGAGCTTCACATTACTACACTGGCTTCGAAAATATCTGCAAGCTACTAGATTATAACCCTAGGATGCTTGTTGGCGTGATGAGTATTTTCTCTTCTATAGCAAAGGTCGAAGGCATAATTAAGGTTCATCGACAACTCAAATGCATTGACGATTATTACCAATCTTTTAAGGCATTACTAAATACTATCGCGGTAGACTCCAATGAAAAAAACTTTAAATCCCTTTATGATGTGATCACTAAAATCGCTAGTTTTTTTGAACAACAAATACATGGACAAGTTTTTTCTCCGGACCCTAGGGGAACTATAACCTTTGATCACGAATTTAATGCTAACTACATGGAAGCTATAGGCTTAGCATTAAATGCAGGAGCCTTAGTGATAGAAAAAAATGATACCGACTCTTTTCATGATACTAACGCACTAACTAGTTCTAGATGTCGGTTATCTTATATTTTTTCCCCGAAGTTTAAATTATTGACAAATGTTCAACCTCCTATTGATCTAGATGAAATTTTACACAAAAGAGAGATCAGAGTTTTTGACTTATTTGCTGGACAAGGAAGTTTTAATTATGAAGCTAATTAATCAGCCCTATATTTGTGATTTTGATCTGTCTGTTTATTGCTTAGGCTATGAAACTAGATCTGTTACAGCATATGAAAAATACAAAATTTTATCTAAAAAGAATATTGTACTTGGTTACAATTCGAACAAGGATGTATTGAATTATCAATCTAATAAGCGTTTTTTTTCACAGGCTGAAATTATTGAGACCGAATGTAGCGGTATACCTAATTACCTAAATCCTATAATTAATAAATTAAATGAAGAAGTGGAAGAGCCAAAGGTACTTGTGGATATCACCGTAATGACAAGACACAGGTTAGCCACTGTATTATTTTGCCTTTTAAATGGACTGAAAAAAAAGTCTACATTAACAATATGTTACAATGCTTCAAAATATGTATCTCCCCCAAGTGAACTCCAACCAGTAAGAAAGGTAGGAGCTCTCATTCATCAATTAAGCGGTAACTTAGGCGATTTGTCTAGCTCAACTGCCGTAATTTTTGGTCTTGGTTATGAACATTTAAAAGCTTTAGGCGTATATAATTACCTTGACCCAGATTTAGCTTATACATTTATCCCAACAAGTGACAATACCCAGTTTGAAATTGATGTAAGAGAAAATAATAAATCATTAATTGAAAATATAATTAATAAAAATATACATACATATAATGTCTATAACCCTCTAGATCTGTATATTGACTTAAAGTCATTAATACTTTCACTCAAAGAGGGCTCTAGAGTAGTTATAGTACCTCTTGGACCAAAAATCCTTGCAGCCATATCTTTAATTATAAGTATGGAAATGGATTTAGAAATTCCTGTTTGGCGAGTTTCTTCTCTTCATTCTGAAGAGCCCATAGATCGAGTTGCAGATAGAGAGGTGCTTCAAACAATATCACTCTAGACAATTAATATATTAGCTTGGAGTTATATGTAAAAAGCAAGACCCTTAATTAGGGACGGAATTATAATTAACTCTAAAACTTTTTATTTCTAATTGAATACAAACATACTAACTACCCAGATATGTATACGTAATACTAAAGCGCTCATGTCCAAGCTCACGGCTAATTATCATTCGTGCCTTGTAATCTAGCTCCCGCTCTTTGCCTATTAAATGCATACGTCGCGGTCCACCATTAGCGGGGCATTGCCAACCAGTTAGTTCTAGATAACGTTGACGGGCATAGTGATGGCGTAAGCCATGATTTTTACTAAGTCCTACCTTATTAGTTTCGCGCTCATAGCGGCGCATTTGATCCACGTAGCGGTCTGTCGCGCGAATTAATGATGAGCGTGTAAAAGAGCGAACTTCATCAAGCAGGGAGCGCTGTGACTCTTTCAGGATAGGCAAGGAGCGGGGTTTACCACCTTTAGTCCATGAGCCTTTTAAGCGAATATAATTACCTTGATCTGCATAGCTGACATTGAACTTTATTGCCTCTTCTCGGCGTAGCCCGAACTCTTGTTGTAAGCGCAGTGAAAACCTTACATAAGGGCAATTAATCTGGGCATGCTTCTGCATATCTAGCTCCTTGGATTTACCCAGAGGACTATTGCGTACCTTATCAATACCGTATTCATCATTAGTACGACCGACTACATTACGTTTACCGACTTTGTCTGCCCACCATCTAATGGCCGACATTCGATTTTTGATAGTCTTATTTGCAAGCTTTTGATCTTGCCAATGCTTTACTAAAGCATTTACATGTTTAGGTTTTAACCCTTTTGCATCTTTTAGCTTAAAGCCAAAGCCATGAAGCTGTTTAGCAACAAGATTAAAAATGCTCTTTCTATTTTGTTAAAGCCACTTAATTAGTGAGTAACTAAAAAAGTTGTCATAAGACACATGGGCTGGCTGATCTAAAGCAAACAAGCAAAGCAGCGCTGAGTCTGTTGATTCAAGGCGCAGACTATAGTGGTTTTGGTAATTATTAATCAGGCTCTGTTGAACCTGACAGCTACGGTTGTAGCTCCTCTTGACGTGTCGAGGGCAGTTGGTAAACGCCCGTTTTCTTGTTTGCTCAAATTGAGCTAGTTCATGTTTAAACTAGCATATTGATCTTAGATTGCAAGTAGCTATTTCTTCAGGTGGATGCCCTTCCCTCTTCTGGCCTTTCGATTTTGCGGTTGGATAATAGGTCTCAAGGCATCATGAGCAGTGGCCTTGAGATAGGCGACTCTGTGAGTCGTCCCTACCTCTTCGAGTAGGTACGACTTATTCAAAGTTTAGAATTGCGCTTAATGTTACCCCAGTGCAAAATAGGAATATTTATAATAGGGAAGTTACATGTCTAAAAGAAATCACCAGAATATTTTTACGTTAACCAATATAGCGGCATCAATTTCGTTATTCGTACCGATATTTTACATAGTCGGCCATCTCTACCTTCAAGGTTATTTAAGTGTCTACAATCAATCTGTGGACTCTCTTTCATTACCATTTGAATCTATTCTGATGAAGTCATTTTATGTGATATCAGGATCAATTATTCAGCTTTTTATATCTTTTGTAGATAACATCATTTACTTTTTTTCCTTTGCTGCTTTTATTTTTGTTTATTCTGTAATCATTATATTTACTGCCTCTCACTCAGAGAAAATGAAAAAGAAAATAGAGGAAAAGAAAGTAAGTCTAAGAAAAAGTAATTTATTCAATTATGGATTCGTACCAACAGCAATAGCAATAATCTCTGCCGGTGGACCATTCTTATTGCTAACTGCCTTAGCTGCAATTTTGATGGCTATTTGGAGTAGTTACTCATATGGGGAAAGGCTAGCAAAAGAAGAAATTACGGATTTTGCATATTGTAAAGAAAAACAAAAGGCTGTTTGCACTACAATAATTGAATCAAATGGTATAAAAACAGTAGGAGTTTTAATAGCTTCAAGCGATAAATTTATTGCGCTTTACACAGGTCAAAAGGTAGTACTTATAAACAATCAGAATTTAAAAATTGAAACCAAGCCTAGAGTATAACTATACTAAAAGTAGCACAGAGGTAGCACAGAGTAATTTCAGTTAGTAGGTGGTTACTTGGGAAGCTTGTAAAAATGGTGGCCCCTCCCAGACTTGAACTGGGGACCTAACGATTATGAGTCGTGTGCTCTAACCAACTGAGCTAAGGGGCCATTGTATTAGCGAAAGCTAAATTTTTTTGATGCGTTTAGCAGGTTTAACTGACTAAAGCGGGATGCAGTATAAAAAGTTTTTGTAACCTTGTCACTAGCAAAACCCTTTATTTTAACAATCACTAAATCAACTGCTCAAATAGTAAACTCTTTGTTTTTACAACGACCTTAAAGCATGCCGATTAGTTTCTAGCCTCCGACATTGTTCTAGATCAAATAGCTAAACCACTAAACTCGTTAAAATAGCCGCTCAATCAATTGCGGAGTGCTGACTGTGATAAATTTACCAAGCTGGGATCAATCTCTGATCAACAAGTACAATATTTCTGGGCC
This sequence comes from Pseudoalteromonas sp. UCD-33C, assembly GCF_001306895.1. NCBI lineage: Bacteria > Pseudomonadati > Pseudomonadota > Gammaproteobacteria > Alteromonadales > Pseudoalteromonadaceae > Pseudoalteromonas > Pseudoalteromonas sp. UCD-33C. The sequence continues at coordinate 669,026 of NZ_LJTB01000001.1, forward strand.
TCGATATACATCTTACCCAACAGCATTGTCTTTAGCTGATGGTTATAACCAACAAGATATGATTAACGCAATTGCGGCATCGAAAAGCCGTTCTTTATCCTTGTATATCCATATCCCTTTTTGCAGTCAGCTTTGCTATTACTGTGGTTGTAATAAGGTCATCACGCGTCATCAATCTAAAGCCGATTTATACCTAGATAATTTAGCGCTTGAAATTGCTGAGCAAGCAACGCTTTTTGCCGATTATAACGTTGAGCAACTGCATTTAGGGGGTGGTACGCCAACGTTCTTATCGGCAGAGCAAATGAGCCGCTTAATGGCGTTGGTTGAGCAGCATTTTAATTTTGCTGATGATGCCGAGCGCGGTATTGAGATTGACCCTCGTTCTTTAGCTGATGGCATGCTAGTTCACCTACGTAAGCTTGGCTTCAATCGTGTTTCGTTTGGTATTCAAGATTTCAATGATGATGTGCAACTGGCAGTTAACCGCCCGCAAAGCGTGCAATCTGTAAAAGGTTTAATTAGTGAGGCTCGTGAACTTGGCTTTAAATCTATTAATGCCGATATGATTTACGGTTTGCCACTGCAAACACCAGAGAGCTTTAAAGAGACGATTGCACAGCTGATAGAGTTAAATCCTGATCGCGTGTCGGTATTTAACTATGCTCACTTACCAGATAGATTCGCTGCTCAGCGTAAAATTAAAGACGCTGACTTACCATCTGCGGGCGATAAGCTCACTATGTTCAAAAATACCCTTGAGCAGATGTTAGCGGCGGGTTATCAGTTTATTGGTATGGACCACTTTGCCCGCAAAGACAATGAATTGGCAATTGCACAAAACGCAGGTCAGTTACACCGTAATTTCCAAGGTTACACAACGCATGGCCAATGTGACTTATTAGGTTTGGGTGTGTCATCTATTTCGCAAATAGGCAATGCCATTTTACAAAACGAAAAAGAGTTAAAGCACTATTACAAAGCTGTGCAAGAAGGCTATGGCAGTGCAATCTGTAAAGGTGTTGCTTTAACTGATGACGATACGTTACGTGCAGCGGTTATCAAACAATTGATTTGTCAGTTTGAGCTGGATATTCCAGCAATCGAAAAGCAGTTTAATATCAATTTTGCCAGTTACTTCTGCGAGGCACTACAGGCACTCGACCCATTACTAGCTGATGGCTTGGTGTCTGTGAGCCAAGATAAGATCACAGTAACAGCTCGCGGTAATTTATTTATTCGTATTATTTGTATGTGCTTTGATGCGCACCTACAACAACAAATCAAGCAAACTCGTTTCTCACGAGTTATCTAGCCCAACAAAAAGCAGAGCCTAAGCTCTGCTTTTTATTTTGTTTAATTCAACGATACGTCAACTTAATTGAATACTACGTTTTCGCTGCCTGGAGCGGCTTTAAACTCTTCAATTATACGTGCGCAATCTGCTTTGATTTCATCGCTATGCTGCTCTTCAGCACGCCAGCGAGCGGTGTCCATTTTAAAAATCTCTTTTTTAGAGTATTTCTTACGGGCATCGTGCGTTGGCATATCTTTTACGACTTCGTACATTTTAAATATGCCTGGGTAGCGCTCACTTAGCTCAAACTCTTCTGCAAAGCTGTATTGAGAGATCAACACCCAAATACGTAAGCAGCCTTCTGAGAACTCACATTGCTCTTCATTCATTGCACGGGCAATTAAATGAATGCTATCGGCTAACTTTGCATTACGCTTTGCTTTTGATGCCGCAAGCTTTTGCTCATGCTCAGCTTGCTTCTTGGCGATAAGCTTATTTTGCTCTTTTAGTTTATACAGAAGTTGTCCTGCATAAAACGCAAGCCCTGCGATAATTGCCGCACCAATTACGATGGCAATAATCAAGGTTGTGCTCATCGCTCATCCTCATCTTCGTCATCAAACCATTCATTGGCTAAGTCATCAGATAAGTACTTATCGAAGTCAGATTCACCTTCATCGTATGAATCATCTTCAAAGTCATCTTCGTACTCGTCTTCATCTTCAATGCCTAATAACTCGCAAAGTGCTTGGTGGCGAGCAATACGGCTATTGAAGTACTTAGCGTCTTTACCTGTTAATAACTCACCGCGCTCATGACGCTCAACCAGCTTAAGTAGACGCTCGTCATTCTCTAGCGCTTCTAACTCTTGCTCTGGTGTTAGTTCAGGCTCAGTCACTTTCTTAAGCTCAACCATAGGTTTTAAGTTGCGTTTCATTTCAACTTTCGGCTCAGCCTTAGGCGCAACTAAAGAAACCGGCTTTTTACTACCAACACGCTTATCTTTCGGTTGATTGTTTGCAGCAGTGTTTTCTGCATTTTGTGCATCAGGTGCATTTCGAGACCCAGGTTTAGCACCTTTGGTCTTTTTAACTCGCTGCTCTTTTAACGCGCGCATCTCTCTAAGCTTTTCTTTGCTCAGACGTACAGGACCATTCGATGGAATTTTACGCGACTTTTTCTTTCTACTCATATCTTGATCATCTCACTTAAGAGGTTGTGCACAACGCCTTTGTGGCATTGTAATGCTGGCATAACCAGAAGAATTCGATGTGCGGATGTGGTTGGTCAACTTGACGAACTGCGCACTTTTCATACTTTTAGTACAAACGGTGGCTATTGTAACAGGACAAATAAAAAGGCGGTAGAGAAAACATCTCTACCGCCTACTAATCTGAGCGCCAATTATCTGGACACTTCTCCCTTCGACTTTTTAGTCTTTATTATTTTTATTATTATTGTTTATCCATTTTGTTATTGTTTTAACCTTCCGTGTAGCATTCCATTTTGTTTTTATTATTAAACTTCCATGAGCTTTTATTATTCTCGGTCAATCCTGACGCTTTTTTGTTATTTCCTTTAGGACACCTAACCAGTGTCAACCCCTAAAGACTTGCCGCAGTCACTTTCCTTATTACATTGTCCATGTTGTTTTTGCTGTCTCAGCGACAGTGGTTAATTTACTCATTAATAATTTTGTTACAACTGATTTATATAATTTTTCTTACAGATAAGATATTGCAACAAGATCAACTTATTTAATAACAAAGAGTTATGTATAAAATTGAAATAAAAATAAGATTTAGCTTACAGCTCGATATGGACAATGTCTCACAAAGGCGTGGGAGATTTCGACATGCTTTAAATACAAAAAAAGCAGCTTGCGCTGCTTTTTTCACACTAATCACATTTTACTGCGGAGTATTTCTACCCGCAATCAGACTTTAGTGTAAGCCACCTAAGTATTTTGAAAGTACTTCGATGTCTTTGTCTGTTAGCTTTTTAGCGATGTCTTGCATCATACCGTTTAAGTCGTTATTACGCGTACCATCACGGAATTTTTCAAGTTGTGACTTGATGTATTCTGGATGTTGGAACGAAACTTTCGGGAATTTAGCTAGTGATGTACCGTTACCACGAGGACCGTGACACGCAGCACATGCTGGAATACCACGCTCTGCATCACCGGCTTTATAAAGCTGCTGACCTACTTCTACTACATCTTTAGGTGTTGTACCTTCAGACATATTTAAAGAAGAGAAGTAAGCTGCTAGGTCTTTCATATCTTGATCGCTAAGCGGCATAGCCATACCACTCATTACTGGATCCATACGACCTTCTTTGCCGCCAGATGTCATACCTAATTTAAACTCTTGTAATTGTTTATAGATATAATCTGCGTGTTGGCCTGCAATTTTAGGGTAGATATTAACCGGTGCATTACCGTCTGGGCCGTGACAAGCCGCACACGTTGCCGATTTCTCTTTACCTGCGTTTACATCGCCATCAAATGCTGTTGCGTTGCTTGCTGACAACGTACCAAGCAATATAGTTAAAGATAGTGCTATTTTTTTCATGGTGAATTCTCTGTTTCCGACCCTGTATCATCTACAATATGGATGTTGTGATTTCTATATTCTACACGATAATAAATTCTCTGGCACGTTTTCTGCCCACATTAAGCTCATAATTTATAGGGATTTGACTTAGATTAAGTTTATACCTAGTAATTTTCCTAATTTAAAGCCAATTTAGCACGCTTAAATACGCTTTTGAATGCTGCTTTAATAGTATAAAATACGTGCCTTAAGTGGAAATTAGCCACTGTTTGTTATTTTTTATAAAAGACTAGGAGAGCCTGTGCTCAAATCTCGTATCAAATACAATACTGCGTCCTTTGTTACCAGCGCACCTGATATCTCACGCTTACCTGCTGATACGGGGATTGAAGTCGCGTTTGCTGGTCGCTCTAATGCGGGTAAATCAAGTGCTTTAAACACGTTAACAGATCAAAAGTTAGCACGTACTTCTAAAACACCCGGCCGTACTCAGCTGATCAATACCTTTGAACTTGATGCCGATAAACGCCTTATCGACTTACCAGGCTATGGTTTTGCTAAAGTTCCTATCGAAATGAAGAAGAAATGGCAAAAGTCGCTAGGTGAATACTTACAAAAACGCCAAAGCTTAAAAGGTATCGTTGTTTTGATGGATATTCGCCACCCGTTAAAAGATTTAGACCGTGACTTAATCGACTGGGCGGTGGGCAGCGAAATTCCAGTGCTGGCACTATTAACTAAAGCCGACAAGCTAAAACAAGGCGCGCGTAAAGCTCAAGTTTTACAAGTTCGTCGTGAGTTAAGTAGTTTAGATGGTGATATTACAGTACATGCCTTCTCTTCACTAAAAGGCACAGGCTTACCTGAAGTTGCTAAAAAGCTCGATGAGTGGTTCTTAGGACCCATTGAAGCGCAAGCACCTGAGTCTGACGAACAACCAGAAGCTTAATCGCTTAGGCCAAGTAATAACGCTTGGCTAATGATTCTATATAGTAGCCCTGCTCATCTGAGCAGGCTATTTCGGCCCACTGATAATAAACATTTCTCGATACCCTCGCAGCCAAGCCATGTGCTAATTGAAGATAAGGCACACTGACACCTTCAAATTCTCTCAGTAATAGTGGTTGCTTTGCTGATACCAACCAAGCGCGCTGTAAATTATCGACACAACAAAGCGCAAGGCCTTGCTCTGTCTCTTCGAAACGCCAATCAACAATAATAAAAGGCACATCTTCGACTGTGATGGCCATTTTCTCGACGGGTGTTTTTAAAAAATAATTATCTGCTTCTTTGCAAAGCACAGAGGCAAAGAGTTTAACCATTGCCTCGCGCTTTATTTCACTGCCGGCATAAAACCACCGCCCTTGCGCATCAATCAATATAGGCACTTGCCCACAGTTTTGTGGCTGCCATTGATCAAAAGGTTTATCGGGTGCCTGAAGAGCGGCTTCTAAGTCAGCAAGTGATTGCATTACTTTTCTTTATCTAGCGTCAAAGAAAATGTTACAGGTACAGCTGTCGCAATTGATGGTAAACCCGCAAGTTTTTGTAACTCACTAATACCTTCTGTTACTTTGAAATCACTTGCATTAATAATCACCGGCGTAAACGATGAAACAGTAACATCGCCTTTCGGTGACATATTGGCAAGCACATCAATCGTTAGCTCTTTCTTGTTGCCATGGAAGTCTAATTCAGCTTTCAAACCTTTAAGCACATGTTGACCTGGTTTTAGCGTTAACAGCGCTTTGCTTAAATCAGCAGTTAACACTGCATTAGGGAATTTAGCTGTTTCAAATAACAACTTAGTCATGCGCTCATTACGGATAGGGATCAGAGTTTCAACCGATGTCAGGTCGATCATCAACTTAAATTGACCTTGTTCGTTAAGTGTACCCGACACCTTTTTGAAATGATGCGCTTCTGCAACTGAATTCTTTTTGATAGACACAAAGCTTACATTGCTTTGTTCATTATTAACTTGCCAGTTTGCGCTGGCTAAAGGGGCAACTAAAATACTCGATAATGAAAAGGCAGCAATTGCCATAGATTTAAACATAACGCATTCCTTCGAAAGTAAATGAGAATCACTTTGATGGTATCACTTGCGTATATTTGTGCAATGAATTGTATGATAAGAAAAGAAAAAGCGACTCACTCAACAAGGAGTGAGCCGTTATAGCAAACTGGGGAGAAGCTATCAATACGTTGCATCCTTTCAGATGCATCATCAACAGGATGTCCTACAGGATGAGGACGGCGCGGACTTTAGCAAATACCAGATTAAAAATAAATTGCATAACCGCAGAAACAACACAAATTGATAAACATATAACGAAACACTAAAACCATCTTTTCTTGTTTACTTGAAATTAACATTACAGCAAGCCGTAATTTAGGGTAAAGTGAATTATCGACACGCAAAAACAAGGCTTTTTTAAGGCTTGTTAGTGATAAAAATTGCAGTAGAAGAGTAAAAGGTATGAAAAAAATCCCCTTAATTTTATTTGCTACCTTACTTTTTTTAATGTCCCCCTACTGCCATGCAAAAAAAACAACGACACAATATCCGGTAATTTTAGTTCATGGGCTAATGGGGTTTGATAACCTACTCGGCCTCGATTATTTTTATAATGTTGCTACAAGTCTCAATCAAGAGGGTACCTTGGTGTTCACGCCAGCGGTCTCGGCTATTAATAGCTCTGAAGTACGGGGCGAACAGTTACTCACTCGCGTAAAAGCAATTTTAGCACTAACTGGCGCCAAAAAAGTAAACTTGATTGGCCATAGCCAAGGTGCGCAAACAGTGCGCTATGTTGCCTCAGTCAGGCCAGATTTAATTGCCTCAGTGACTAGTATTGGTGGTGCAAACTATGGCAGTGGCATTATTGATCTAATTAGTCAAAAACTACCTGCAAACTCTCAAGCTGAACATGCTGCTCAATTAGTATTTGATGCATTTGGTGGTGTTATTTCACTACTATCAGGTAACAGTGATTTACCACAAAACACAATGGGTGCATTAAATAGCTTAAGTACACAGGGTGCTCATACATTTAATCAAAAATATCCTGAAGGATTACCGCTAAATAAATGCGAGCAAGGTCAGCTAGTTGCCGAAAATGGGGTGTACTATTTTTCGTGGAGTGGTACAGCAGCACTCACCAATATACTGGACCCAACCGACTTGCCCATGCTGCTTGGTTCGTTACTTATTTTAGGCAAAGATGACGGCCTAGTATCGCGCTGTAGCAGCCATTTAGGACATGTCATCAAAGATGATTATGAAATGAACCACTTAGATGAAATTAATCAGTTTATTGGTTTACACAATTTTCGGGAAGTTGACCCTATTGAGCTTTATCGTCAACACGTAAAGCGGTTACAGGAGTTGGGGTTATAAAAAAGTTAGCAAGTTAGCAAGTTAGCAAGTTAGCAAGTTAGCAAGTTAGCAAGCCTAAATGACTTAGCTAACGCGTCAAGCAACTCGCTAATTTTACTCTTTCCCCTAGTAACTCGCTAACTTTTGGTCTGAAAGCTGACGGCTGATAGCTGACAGCTTTCATTTTTTGCGACTATTAGTGTGCCTGTTGCCAGTTGTCACCGCTGTCGGCTTCAACAATCAGAGGCACATCAAGAGTCGCGGCTTCTGACATTAGCTTACAAATTTCAGCTTTATAGTCGTCCACAGACTCTTCTTTAATTTCGAACACTAATTCATCGTGCACTTGCATTAGCAGCTTCACTGAACCTTCAGCTTGTGCATTTACCCACTGATGAACTTTAAGCATCGCTTTTTTGATGATATCAGCAGCAGTACCTTGCATTGGCGCGTTGATCGCAGCACGTTCAGCGGCTTTACGACGAGCACCGTTACGGGCATTGATTTCCGGTAAATGTAAGCGACGACCAAAAATCGTTTCTACATACCCTTTATCAGCTGCTTTTTCACGGGTTGTTTCCATGTACTCAAGTACGCCTGGGAAACGCTCGAAGTATTTATCAATATAATGCTGTGCTTCATGGCGTGGTACATCTAACTGACGTGATAAACCAAACGCCGACATGCCATAAATTAAACCGAAGTTAACCGCTTTCGCTTTACGACGCATATCGCTGGTAACCTCTTCAAGGCTAACCCCAAAGACTTCTGCAGCGGTTGCGCTGTGCACATCTAAACCATTCGCAAACGCAGTTAATAGGCCTTTATCTTGTGATAAATGCGCCATGATACGTAATTCAATTTGGCTGTAATCGGCAGCCACAATTTTATGGCCAGGTGCAGCAATAAAGGCTTCACGAATTCGACGGCCTTCTTCTGAACGAATTGGAATATTCTGTAAGTTAGGATCCGTTGAGCTTAAACGCCCTGTTGCTGTTACAGCTTGATGATAAGAGGTATGCACTCGCTTAGTGCGCTCATCAACCATTAGCGGAAGTCTATCTGTGTAAGTTGATTTAAGTTTAGATAAACCACGGTGCTCAATAACCACTTTTGGTAATGGATAATCATGAGCAAGTTCTTGCAATACTTCTTCTGCTGTCGAAGGTGCACCCTTAGGTGTTTTCTTGATAACAGGCAGCTCAAGTTTTTCAAACAAAATAGCTTGCAATTGTTTAGGTGAGCCTAAGTTAAATTTTTCACCTGCAATATCATAAGCTTCTTGCTCAAGCTCTAACAGGCGTTCACCTAAACGTTGGCTGTGAGCTGCCAGCATGTTGCTATCAATTGCAACACCAGTACGCTCAATATCAGAAAGCACTGTGACAAGTGGTAACTCAATATCTTCGAATACTGACTTCAACTGGCTATCGGCATCAATTTTTGGCCATAACACTTGGTGAAGACGTAGCGTTATATCGGCATCTTCAGCAGCATAAGGCGCCGCTTTTTCTAGCTCAATTTGGTTAAACGTTAACTGCTTTTTACCTTTACCGGCAATATCTTCAAAGCTGATATTCTTATGACCTAGGTATTTCAGTGCCAGTGAGTCCATATCATGGCGGCTACCTACACTATTAAATACATACGACTCCAACATAGTGTCGTATTTAATACCCTTTAACTCAAAGCCCGCATTCGCTAACACGCTTTTATCGTACTTAAGATTTTGCCCCACTTTCGCTTTGTTTTCGTCAGCTAAGATTGGGCCAATTTTTGCCATTACGGTTTCTAAGCTTAATTGCTCTGGCGCATCTGGGTAATCGTGAGCAACCGGAAGATAAGCCGCTTCACCCGCCTTAACAGCAAAGCTCATACCAACCAATTGCGCTTGCATATAATCAAGGCTGGTTGTTTCAGTATCAAAAGCAAATAATTCAGCGTCATTTAACTGCGCCACTAAGGTATCTAGCTGCTCTTCAGTTAAAATAGTTTCGTAGTGTGCATCAGCAACTTTTGGTAGTTCGTTAGCTTCAGTTGGCACATCTAAATGCGTGTCAGCGTCTTTAGGATTATCAAGTAGCTCAGCTAACCAACGGCGGAACTCACACTCACCATAAAGTGCAATCAGCTCGTCACGATTAGGCTCTTGCAGCTTAAAGGTTTCAAGATCTGACTCAACCTCAACATCACACTTAATTGTTGCTAATTCATAGCTAAGTGGCAGATGATCAAGTGCAGCAGCAAGTTTTTCACCAATCTTGCCTTTAATTTCACCTGCATGATCAATAACACCTTGCAATGATCCATATTTTTGTAGCCATTTCACTGCGGTTTTTGGACCACAGCCATCAACACCTGGGATGTTATCGACCTTATCACCCATTAAAGCAAGGTAATCAATGATCAACTCAGGACCAACGCCAAACTTTTCAACCACAGTCTCTGGATCTGAAATGCTATCTGTCATGGTATTGATCAGCGTTACATGCTCATTAACAAGCTGCGCCATATCTTTATCGCCAGTTGAGATCAGTACATGACGCTGCTGCTCTGACGCTATACGCGCAAAGGTACCAATAACATCGTCAGCCTCAACACCTTCAATACTAATCAGTGGGAAACCCATTGCTTTAATAATGTTATGCAGTGGTGCGATCTGTGTGCGTAAGTCATCCGGCATTGGCGGACGATTCGCTTTGTATTCACTGTACATGTCATTTCTGAAGGTTTTACCCTTGGCATCAAATACCACCACCATGTGCGACGGATCATATTGCTTGATCAAACTCTTAAGCATATTAACTACGCCATAGATTGCGCCTGTCGCTTCACCTTTTGAGTTAGTAAGGTGCGGTGGCGAATGGTATGCACGGAATAAATAAGAAGAACCATCTACAAGAATAAGTGGATTTTCAGGGATCTGAGCCATGGTGAAATTGGATCCTAATTGAATAACATTAAATTGTTTGTAAGCATGCCATAAGGCCATGAAGAAAACGACTGTGAATTATTAACCAATAAAGGTTTATGACAGAGCAAGCTGTGGATAACTTTGTAGATAACAGACAGAGCCTATTCTCCCGAAATGAAAAAACATTTAGGAAAATTTTATAAGTTCATGTTTTGATTTAAAAAAGATATTACGGCGTTCTTTTTTTATTATTTTTGTCCGATGTGGAAAACGGTTTTAGTAGCGATAACCTTTTGCTTATTCGATACCGAATTAACATCCCTTTTCATAACCGGAGGAGTATTCTAGCATAATGGATCAAAGATCATAGCGATCCTTTATACTTTTTTTTTCGTTAGTAATTTATAAAAAGGCATAAACGGCTATTCATCATGCTTTGCGAGTTATCAAGCGACGAAAATTTTTTATTTTGTCGCCATGCTCGTATCCTTGTTAAACTAAAGCTAGTCGCATTAAGGAGAGTTCAAAAATGAAAAAAGTTGCTGTAATTTTAGCTGGTTGCGGTGTTTACGATGGCGCAGAAATCAATGAAGCCGTATTAACCTTATTACATATCGCAAAAGCAGGCGCGAGCTATCAATGCTTCGCACCCGATATCGACCAAATGCACACCATTAATCACCTAACCGGTGAAGAAATGACTCCTAACCGTAATGTGTTAGTTGAAGCCGCACGTATTGCCCGTGGTGAAATTAAAGCGCTGACTGAGCTAAATGTAGATGAATTCGATGCCTTGATCGTACCAGGTGGCTTTGGGGCCGCGAAAAACCTATCTGACTTTGCTGTTAAAGGCGCAGATGCCCAAGTTCAAGGTGATGTACTGACAACTGCGAAGGGCTTTGTCGATGCCAACAAAGCAGCAGGTTATATATGTATTGCTCCTGCCATGCTGCCGCTTATTTATGGTAAAGGTGTAAAAACAACCATTGGTAACGATGCAGACACCGCCTCAGCTATAGAGCAACTTGGCGGAGCGCACCAAAGCTGTGCTGTGGATGATATCGTTGTCGATTCTCAGCATAAAGTGGTCACAACCCCAGCCTATATGTTGGCCCAAAGCATTTTAGATGCTGATGCGGGTATCGAAAAATTGGTTAACAAAGTATTAGAGCTTGCTTAAACATCAAGCTAGGAGCCAGTATTTAATGCTGGCTTTTCTTGCGCTAACGCAAAAAAATGACGGTTTTTCTCAAGAAAAAGCCTTTTAGATCATTTTATAAATTGTGGCTTAGCGTTATAATCGTTCTAATTTCCGTCAGATATCGTGATTGATCACGTTCAAATCGAAGTGAGCAAGGCAAAATGAAAAAACTATCAGCTGCATTATTACTGCTAGCAACAACGGCATATGCACAAGCGTATGACAACTCTTTGACTGAAGATGCAATTAAAAAGCGTCTAGCGCCAATTGGTTCTGTATATCTAGAAGGTGATAAAGCTGCGGTCGCTGCTGAACCTACAGGTCCTCGTTCTGGTGAACAAGTTTACCAAGCAGCATGTTTTGCTTGTCATGGTACTGGCGCACTAGGTGCACCTAAATCAGCTGATGATTGGGCTCCTCGTATTGCTAAAGGCATGGACACTCTACTTAACCATGCAATCAACGGTTTCAACGCGATGCCTCCTAAAGGTACGTGTATGGACTGTTCTGATGAAGAGATCAGCGCTGCTATCGATTTCATGACTAGCAAGTAACAGTTCAAAAACTAATACTAAGGGCTTAATTTTATTAAGCCTTTTTTTGTGCCTGCTTTTAGCCGCTAGACTAATGCTGTAGCCAAATACGCCCCATCATAAATTACTATTTTGTTAACATCTGTTACTTGACGATCTAATAAAAAAGTGGAACTATAAAGGACGAAATTTAAACAATAATAAGATCTGGTTCTAAATCATTGGAAGATTCAGCAACACACATTGATAAGCTAGAGCGAAAAAATGCTCGCTTAAAATCGCTTTTACAAAAGTATAAGCAATCACATCACTTGCAACATGCTCTTTTACAATTATCAGAGCAAGCAAGTACTGTTGCCGAATTAACTCTGCTCTACCCTGCTATCCACAACATTCTGCAAGACTATATCCCAAGTAAAAACTTCTTCGTTGTGTTGCATAACCCGGTTTACGATAACCTTGAGTTATCTTATTTCGCTGATGAAAAAGATGGTCTTTCAGTACCGTTAAAATATGAGCAGTACTTTAAAGAAGGCCTCACGGGTTACGTATTTAAACAAGGTAAAACCTGTTACTTTACCAAACAACAAACAGAGCAAGCGGTTGAACAAGGCTTACTTAAGTGCTTTGGTACGCCAGCTGAGCATTGGGTTGGAGTGCCCGTCTATCGCGATAAAGTCATTATTGGCGTCATGGTCGCGCAAAGCTATGACAATAAACAAGGCTATTCTGAGCAGCAAATTGAGTTGCTAGAGGCTATGTCATTATATTTAGCGACAGCAATTGAACGAGTAAAAAAACGTGAACTGCTCGAATCTGAAGTAAAAATTCGCACCCGTGCACTGACACAAAGTAACCAAGCACTTAACGACGAAATTCAACAACGTAAAAGTGCACTAGAACGTCAACAGATCTTATTTAAAATATCAGAGCTGGCAACACAAAGTAAAAACCTCGACGATGTATATCTGCATGTACATAACATTATAAAAAATATTACCTATGCAGATAACTTATACATCGCATTGTACGACCAACAATCACATTGGTTGAGTTTTCCTTACTGCGTCGATGAGTTTAACGACAATGGTAAACCAAGGCCATTTGCTAAAGGCTACAGTGAACTGGTGCTCAGCACTGAAAAATGCCAAGTCATAGATAGTGAAAGAGCAAAAGAGCTTATCAAGCTGGGCGTTATAGAAAGACCGGTTAATGTACCACCAGAGCGCACCGCGACGAGTTGGTTAGGTGCTCCGCTGAAAACCTCGCAAGGCGTTATAGGTCTCATTGTTTGCCAAGCTTATAACAATAAACATGAATTTAGTCAGGATGATTGTGAGCTAATCACCTTTGTATCGCATCAAATTGCTAATGTTATTCAAACTCACCTAGCAAACCAAGAGTTAAAGCTTAGTCACCAAAAGCTTGAGCACCGGGTCACTGAAAAAACCAAAGAACTTCGCCAAGCCAATATGCACCTGCAAATGCAAATTGAAGAGCGTAAAAAAATAGAGCAACAGCTGTATCACGATGCACACCATGACTCACTGACGAGCTTACCGAATCGCAGTTTATTCTTAACTCAACTTGAAAAAACATTGCAGCATTACCAGCGCTACCCAGAGCAGCAGTTTGCAGTGCTATTTATTGACCTTGATAAATTTAAAGACATCAACGATCACCTTGGTCACCAAGCAGGCGATCAATTTTTAATTGGTGTTGCCGAGTCTTTCTCGCATTGTATACGTGAGCACGATTTGCTTGCACGTTTAGGTGGTGATGAGTTTGTGATATTGCTCACTCACTTAACAGAACAACAGCAAGCCCAAGATGTTGCCAAACGTATTATCGAAATTATGAGAAAACCTTTCTGTATGAAGGGTCAGTGCATTCAAAGTGGTGCCAGTATTGGTATTACCTACTCAAAACCAAGCTACAAGCACACCGATGAAATTATACGTGATGCGGATGCAGCCATGTATTACGCGAAAAATGCAGGCCGTAATCGCTTTGAATGTTTCCATCCGCTGCTTAATGCCAGCAATGTACAGCATGATGCTGACAATATGCATCACTTAGATGATTTGCCTATGCACTTTAGAAGTGCCGAAATCATTACCTTGGATGAACAATCTCGCGCAGAGTCTTTACTCGAAGCATTTGGTGAACACCCAGTACTTGGTAGCACCAGCTTTGAAGTACTTAAGAAATTTGCGACCGATAGAGTACAGCACTTTGAGGTTGAACTTAATTTATTAAAACAAGCCTTCAGCTTAGTAAGTGACAGTAATCTAGAAAAAGTACTGTTCCCTTGCTCTGGTTTAGTCCTTGAACGTATTAATTTTCAAGCACTGTGTAAGCTATTAAAAGCCCACGATGCAAATAGAATGTGTTTATTATTCAATGAACAAGAAATTCGTTATGCATCAGCAGTACAAATTGAAAATTTAAAAAACTTGGTCGCACAAGGATTTTCGATTGGTTTAAATGAATTTGCTAAAGATCGCTGTGAGTTAAACTTACTAACAGAGTTCCAATTCGATTACTTGTTATTAAGTTCAACATTCAGTAAGCGTGTACTACAGCAAGAAAACTATCACCTACAACTGCAAGGTGTGCTGGCGATTACTAAGCTGCAAAATATCCAAGTAATCGCGAAAGGCCCGTCAATTTTTAACTACCGCACCTTACTCGATAAGCACGGATTGTCATTGTTTATTGGTAAGCAACATGCGCTGGCGCCCTTCGAACACGAAGCACCGAGCGCACAATTTATTACTTCTTAAGCATTGCTCTTAGATTAGCTACACGAGCTTGGCCTTTTTCCATGCGCTCAGCCTGCGAAGACGGTGGCTTTTTCGCTTCGAAGGCTAAATCATCTTGTGGTAACTCCTGTACAAAGCGACTGAGCTCAGTATCTGAAGTTTCACCAAATTGACGACGTAACTTAGCATAAGTCATTACCAGTTCTTGCTGAGCACGTGTGATACCTACATAAGCAAGACGACGCTCTTCTTCAACGTTATCTTCATCGATACTTACTTGGTGCGGTAACAAACCCTCTTCCATACCAACCATGAACACATACGGATACTCCAAACCTTTTGAAGCATGCAGTGTCAGTAATTGTACCGCGTCAGATTCGTCTTCTTCTTCGTTACGCTCAAGCATATCGCGCAGGGTCAGTTTACTAACCACTTCAGCAAGGTTCAGCGGTGGATTATCTGCGTCCCCTGTTAGCATGTCGGTGATCCAACGATAAAGCTCTGAAACGTTTTTCATACGCATTTCAGCGGCTTTTGCACTCGGTGATGACTCATAAAGGTATGCTTCGTAGTTAATTTGCCTAACTAACTCTTTCACAGCTTCAAGAGTATCGCCTCGAACCGCATTATCAGAAAGCTCAACCACCCAACGGGCAAAGCCAGCTAAGGCATTAAAACCACGGCCCTTTAATCTGTGCGCAAGCTCAGGCTCAAAACAGGCAGCAAATAAGCTGATATGCTTTTCATTAGCAAGGGTGCCGAGCTTTTCAAGTGTGACCGTACCAATCTCACGACGTGGCGTATTTACTATACGTAGAAAGGCATTGTCATCATCTTGGTTCACCAATAGGCGTAAATACGCCATGATATCTTTGATCTCTGAACGCGAGAAAAATGACATGCCGCCGCTGATTTTATAGGGAATGCGGTTGCTCATAAGTGCTTTTTCAAACACGCGTGCTTGGTGATTACCACGATATAAAATTGCGTAATCTTTATAACTAGTGCGTTTCATGAATTTATGAGAAATGATCTCTGCCACCACTCGCTCTGATTCATGCTCTTCATCACGACAACCAATCACTTTAATAGGCTCACCATAGCCAAGCTCACTGAATAGCTTTTTATCAAACTCGTGAGGGTTATTGGCAATCAAAATATTCGCCGCTTTTAGAATTCGCCCTGCGCTACGGTAGTTTTGTTCAAGCTTAATTAAACGTAGGCCCGGAAAATCTTTACTTAATAGCACAAGGTTTTGAGGCTTAGCACCGCGCCATGAATAAATTGATTGGTCGTCATCGCCTACCACGGTAAAACGAGCTCGTTCACCCACCAATAACTTAACCAGCTGATACTGACTGGTATTAGTATCTTGATACTCATCCACCAGCAAGTAACGAAAACGCTGTTGCCAACGCTCACGAGCAGTGGCATTTTGGCCCAGCAACAAAGTAGGGATCATGATCAGATCATCAAAATCTAGGGCGTTGTAAGCACGTAATTGATTTTGATAACGCGCATACAGCTGAGCAAACAAGGCTTTTTGCGGCTCACGGGCTTCGCGAACGGCACGCTCTGGTAGAATCAACTCGTTCTTCCAACTACCTATTTGCATCTTCAGTAGATTGAGTAAATCTTTGTCTTTTTTAAGTTCTTCTTCGGTCAGCTCAGCTAGTAACTGGTTGGTATCTTGATCATCAAACAACGAAAAACCAGGTTTAAAACCTAACGTCGTTAACTCTTTTTTGATGATCTCAAGCCCAAGGGTGTGAAACGTTGAAACCCATAAGCCTTTCGACTCTTGTTTACCCAGTGTTTGCGTTACACGCTCACGCATTTCTTTTGCCGCTTTATTGGTAAAGGTTACCGCTGCAATATTGCGCGCTTGATACTCACACTTTTGCACCAAGTAAGCGATTTTATTAGTAATAACACGCGTTTTACCAGATCCCGCACCGGCTAATACCAGGCACGGTCCACTGATATACTTTACCGCTTCATCTTGTTTTGGGTTGAGTTTCATAAGCCCCTAAAGAAATTATCCAAAGACAGGACGGGCAATTTTACCGTAATCACTACACTACGCCTAGCCAATAAGGTAAGATTGTTTTTTTACGTGACTCAAGGGACGAAGATGATCAACCCAGCAAAACTTGAAGAAATCGCTAAGCAAATTACTGACAACATGCCGCAAGGCGTGAAAAACCTTGCCGAAACAGTTGAAGGCAAAACAAAGCAAGCTATTCAAAACAAACTTGCTGAGATGGACTTTGTAAGCCGTGATGAGTTTGATATTCAAAGCCAAGTACTTATTCGTACTCGTGAAAAACTCACTGAGCTTGAAGAGAAAGTTGCATTGCTCGAGCAGCAACTTGCTAGCAAACAAGACGAACAATAAAAAAGGAGAGCGAATTAGCTCTCCTTTTTTCTACCTAGCTAGTTTTAGGTTTAGCTTTTTTCTGCCACACGTTCAAATACGCGCTTAACGGCAATACCGTAGGTATCACTGGCTTCTTCTGCACAAGTCACAACCGACTCTAAGTCATTAAGGTGACCATTTGCTAAGCCATACACCCAACCATGAATTGTTAACTCTTGGCCTTTCGCCCAAGCATCTTGCACAATGTTAGTACGGCACACATTACGTACTTGTTCGATAACGTTTAGTTCAATTAAGCTATTTAAACGCTCTTGCTCAGGTAATGCATTGAGTTGTTCGATGTGTTTTTCTTTTACATCACCTACGTGTCGTAACCAGTTATCAATTAAGCCAAAACGCGCTTCGTTTAATACTGCTTGAACACCACCACAGCCATAGTGGCCAACGACCATGATGTGCTTCACTTTCAGTACTTCAACAGCGTATTGCATTACCGAAAGACAGTTATGGTCGGTATGCACAACAACATTTGCCACGTTACGGTGAACAAATAGCTCACCCGGTAATAAGTCTACGATTTCGTTTGCAGGTACACGCGAGTCAGAACAACCGATCCACAGGTACTCTGGATTTTGCTGCATTGATAGAATTTTAAAAAACTCAGGATCATTTTCACTCGTACGCGCTGCCCAACGTTTATTATTCTCGAATAAATTTTTTAACTTTCTCATTGCGCCTCTTTACGGTATTTAATAATTAGCTTGGATCAAGATATTCCTTGGTGTCAGCTGCTTTTCGCAAAACGTACTAACTGTTACTTGATACCCTTGTTGTTGCAAATATAAAGCACGATCGAGCACGAGCCAAACTTCAATTGCCCTTCTGAACACATGTCGGACGAGTTCAACTCGCTCAGTAATCCTTTTGCGCTTTTTACCTATCTCTAAAAATTTATTATAATCAATGCCTTCTGGTAAAAATAATGATTTTTTCTCAGCTGCCCACAAACAAAATGAGCTAAACGAATCAGAGAAGATCGCTTTGTTCACTGATGGCACACTCACATAGTGCATTTCACCGGTCAGCGATTTACGTAGCGCATCAAATCCAAGACGCCATTCAACCTCTGTTTTTCTTACCTTATCAACTCGGCTCGGTGCTGTTACCGTTTCTTGCAGCGCCAGTTTTAAATCGCGATGAGTAAGTGCAAGTTGGCTTTGCTTGGCAGGCTCGCTCATTGCTTGATAGGCGTTATCTGTGAATAAATGATAACAGCACGGTGAAAAACTGATTTGCTGGGTTTTCGCTTTGCTTGCTTGCTGCATAAATGTTTGATGCAGGCGACCACAGGCATGTAAAGCAACAGCATGCTGCTGGCTTTCAAAAAAGTCATCTGTGTCATCGGTTAATACATCAGCTTGTGAAAACTGCATCGCCAATTGCTGTTGCTTAGCACTGTGTTGGCCTTGGTCGCACAAGTGTTGTTGTAGCTCAATGCTATGTACACGTGGTGCACCATTAAATGCCAACATGCGACCTAAATGCCCTTTACCTGCGCACCATTCTAGAACGGGCTGGTTTAATGGCTGCTGACTGATCGCTGCGACAAAGTCTTGTAGTTGCTCAAATTTACGGCCTTTAATGCCATTACTTATCCAAAACGGAAATTCATTACGGGCAGCACTTATCGCTGGCAACTCACACAATTCAGCCAGCTTTTCGATGTGTTCGATTTCATCAGTAAAATAACGATATAAAGCCTGCTGATCGGCATCAAGTTCACTCACTTGTTGGTCATCAAGCGCCCATAATAAGTTGGCTAATTCAGGCCAAGGAAGATCATCAAAATCAAATGCGGTACATTGCCAGTATTGGCGGGTTGAAAATAGCAGTGCATCTAAGGCAGCAAAGTGCTCGGCAAGTGTCATAACTACTTAGCGACAAGAAATAAAAAGCAGTATAACAGATTTATCTTATTTAACGTCGGTTACTACTGATCAAACGAATGTACAATGGCACACATGCAATACTTAAAATGATGGCTAGGATCAGCATCCAAGATAGCTCAAACCCTTCTGTTTGCTGTTGATCATACATAAAGCCATCAAAGGCCTGATCAAACTCATCCTGATCTAAGCCATATAAATCTGCAATCAAACGCCACTTTGCCATCGACATATTGCCAAGATTAATGCCCGGTGGTTGAATGTAGCTTGCTAACACATGGGCTTCATAGGCCAGCTCTTGTACGCTTTTATGGGTGGCATAGTGCTGCTTGGTTACATCGATGCTTTCTTCTAAGTGTAATAAGGCATACCGCCACCCTTTTAAGCTGGCACGATAAAAGCGCTCAACAACCTCAGGCTTTTTCGCTAAAAATTGCTCAGAGGTATATAAAATATCGCCATACACATTCAAACCAAACTTTTGCGGGCAAATGAGTCGGTGACCTACTCCTTGTAATGTCATCGTGTAAGGCTCATTGGTGACATAAACTTGCACCGCATCTAAATTACCGGCAAGCCACTCTTTAATACCGCCTTCATGGCTAGCTGCCATCAAGCTTTCTAGGCTCAATCCTGCGCGCTGTAACATCACCAGCAATTCAGCATTTTCTATTGAACCGATTTTACTTAGCTTTTTACCAGCAAAGTCTCTTGGCTGAAAAATATCTGAGTTATTTTTTACCATCCAGCAGTAAGGTGAAAACTGCAGTATGGCTCCAAGGGCAACAACCGGAGCGCCTTGCTGACGCTTTTGTAATATGCCTGAGTGAGTAATGGCAAAATCGGCTTTACCGCTTAGTACTTTAGGGAAGGTATCTGGGTGGTTTGGATCAGCAGGAATAATAGAGACATCAAGGCCAGCTTCCTTATAAAAGCCTTTTTCAGCAGCCATATAATAGCCTGCAAATTGAAACTGGTGAGTCCATTTTAATTGTAAGCTAACTTTATCAGCGCACTGCGCGCTCATAGTTAGTATTAAACAGATTACCCCTAATAGGCTTTTTATACCTTGCACGCATCATCCTTGCTTGAAACCGTGCATTAACTATAGGAAAAATAGAGAAAAAAACAAGGCTGCTAGTTAGCAGCCTTATTCAGGTTTTATAACTAATTAGCCACTTTCACTGCGCTCAACTCCTGACCTTGGCTGGTTAGGAACTGGGTGAAACATGGGTTGTTTGTTTCATCTTGAACGTTGTATCCCAAACGGTTCAAATGCTCATTGAATACTTCATAATCACTCGGTTCGATAGCAAAGGCCGCCAGCACATTACCAATAGCTCCACCATGGTTACGGTAATGGAATAAAGTAATATTCCAATTACTACCAAGGGTATCTAAGAATCGCGCCAGTGCACCTGGGTATTCAGGAAACTCAAAGCGTAATAAACGCTCATGAAGTTGAGCTGGCGCTTTACCACCCACCATATAACGAATATGCAATTTAGCCAGCTCGTTATCTGATAGATCGCAAAACGTGTAGTCATTTTCTGTCAGTGCTGCTTTTAACTCATCGAGCTCTTGCTGCCCTTGTCTTAAGGCAATACCAACAAAAATTTGCGCTTCGCCAGGGCCTGCATAACGGTAATTAAACTCGGTGATAGCTCTGCCACCTAATGAGTTACAAAACTGCTTAAAGCTACCCTTCTCTTCTTTAATAGTCACAGCAAGAAGTGCTTCGTTCTTTTCACCAAGTGCCGTTCGCTCTGCAACATAACGTAAGCGGTCAAAGTTTAAGTTTGCACCCGATAAAATCGCAGCTACGTTTAAGCCTTTAACACCATTTTGTTGGCACCACTTTTTAAGGCCCGCTGTTGATAGCGCCCCTGAAGGCTCCGCTATAGCACGAGTCGAAACAAAGATATCTTGCATTGCGGCGCAGATTTCGTCGCCCGTTACAGTGACCACTTCATCACAAAACTTTTGCGCTAAACGAAATGTTTCTGTGCCAATAACTTTTACGGCTACACCATCTGCAAAGCTACCAACACGGTCAAGCTCAACAGGCTTGCCTGCTTCAAGCGCTGCTTTTAGGCAAGCACTCTCATCAGCTTCAACACCAATGACTTTGATATCAGGACGTAACGACTTAATGTACACCGCCATGCCTGCTAGCAAACCACCACCGCCAACAGGAATAAAAACAGCATCAAGGTCATTCAATTGCTGCATTAATTCACGGGCAACGGTACCTTGGCCAACAATCACATCAGGATCATCAAACGGTGGCACAAACACCCCGTTACGCTGCTCTGTCAGCTCTAAAGCATGGGCTTTTGCCGCATCAAAATGATGGCCGTGTAATACCACTTCACCACCGAGTGAACGTACTGCATTCACTTTAATTTCAGGTGTGGTGACTGGCATCACAATCGTAGCTTTATGGCCTAAAAATGAAGCACTGAGTGCAACGCCTTGTGCATGGTTACCCGCTGAGGCTGTGATCACATCAGAACCTTTTGGCAACTTGCTCAGTTTATGAAATGCACCACGAAGCTTAAATGAATAAACCGGTTGTTGGTCTTCACGCTTTAACCACACATGGTTGCCTAGCCGTGCACTAAGATCAGCCATTTCGCTGACCTCAGTGACTTTTGCAAGGGGCTCCATGTTCGCTTGGATAATAGCGCGAAAATAATCGAGCTCTTGAGAAACCATAATTAACTAAGCTCCTCAAGTTTTGCTAAATCGCGAACAGCTCCTTTGTCTGCACTGGTTGCAAGTAACGCATAGGCTTTAAGTGCAGATGAAACATAACGGTCACGATCAAGTGGTTTATAAGCATCTTTACCGCGTGCTAGTTGCTTTTGTTTACGCGCTTCAAGCTCTTCATCAGACAGGGCTAGGGTGATTTCACGGGTTGCGATATCAATTACTATTTTATCCCCATTTTCAACATAGGCGATTGCACCACCACTTGCTGCTTCTGGTGAAACGTGACCAATTGATAAACCCGATGTACCACCCGAGAAACGACCATCGGTGATAAGCGCACACTTTTCACCTAAGCCCATTGATTTTAAGTAACTCGTTGGATACAGCATTTCTTGCATGCCTGGGCCGCCTTTTGGTCCTTCGTAACGAATCACAACAACGTCACCGGCTTTCACTTCGCCGTTAAGAATACCTTCTACCGAATCATCTTGTGATTCGTATACAACCGCAGGGCCTTCAAAGTGCAGCATTTCTTCAACTACACCGGCACTTTTAACAATACAGCCATCAAGGGCTAAGTTACCTGAAAGTACAGCTAAGCCACCATCTTGACGAAAGGCATTTTCAACACTGCGAATACAGCCGTTTTCACGGTCATTATCAAGTTCTGGCCAGCGGCACTCTTGGCTCATTGCTTTTGTAGTGCGGATACCCGCAGGGCCTGCTTTATAGAATTTTTGCGCTACTTCATTATTAGGATCGGTGGCATCCCATTTAGTCACCATTTCGGCCATAGTGTGTCCTGCTACGTGATCAACAGTTAAATCGACAAGGCCAGCCTTACCTAATTCACGGATAATTGCCATCATGCCACCAGCACGGTGCACATCTTCAATATGATATTTATTGGTTGCAGGCGCCACTTTACAAAGGAAAGGTGTTTTGCGAGAAAGCTCATCGATGTGCGACATATCAAAATCAACACCCGCTTCTTGCGCTGCAGCTAATAAGTGTAAAACCGTATTTGATGAACCACCCATAGCAATATCAACCACCATTGCATTCATAAAGGCAGTGCGATTAGCAATAGCACGTGGTAACACTGCTGCATTGTCTTTTTGATAATACTCACGGCATAAATCAACAATGCGCGCACCTGCTTCAACGTAAAGTTGTTTACGGTCTTTATGCGTAGCTAGTGTGGTACCGTTACCCGGCAGTGCTAAACCAATCGCTTCTAATAAGCAGTTCATTGAGTTGGCAGTAAACATGCCCGAACATGAACCACAAGTAGGACACGCAGAGCGCTCTACTTTTTCAGAGTCTTCATCGCTTACTGTGGTATCAGCGCCTTTTACCATGGCATCAACTAAATCAAGTTTAATGTCGATATCAGCAAGGCGTGTTTTACCCGCTTCCATTGGACCACCTGATACGAAAATAACCGGAATATTTAAACGCAGTGCTGCGAGCATCATCCCCGGAGTGATTTTGTCGCAGTTAGAAATACAGATCATGGCATCAGCACAGTGCGCATTAACCATGTATTCCACAGAGTCAGCAATTAAGTCACGCGATGGTAGTGAATACAGCATGCCACCGTGACCCATTGCGATACCATCGTCGATCGCAATAGTATTAAATTCTTTTGGTACACCACCGGCTTCAGTGATGGTTTCAGCCATTAGCTCACTAAGTTGGTTAAGGTGAACATGACCCGGTACAAACTGAGTATATGAGTTAACAACAGCGATAATTGGCTTACCGAAGTCTTTATCTGTCATCCCTGTTGCACGCCATAAAGCACGCGCCCCTGCACGTTTGCGACCTTCTGTTGTTGTTGCACTTCTTAATTTAGCCATAATTACCTCAGTTGTTGCAGTGGCATGCCACTGACTTCCTCATTCCTAATTTATTTCTCACTAAAGCATCAATCTGATTGCTCTAGCTACCTGTTGATTTTTACTAGATTGCTTGTTGTTGAAATTGGTTTTCAACATTGACGTGTTTCACATCAACCAATTTATTCAATTGTGATGTTAGTAGATAAATTGGCTTATCGCTGTCTACCGTCATGGTGACGTGAAACGCTTCATCAGCCATTTCTAAATTCATGGTTGTTAGGTCAAAGCCACGATGACGCGCAACGCGTAAAAAGCGCTCTACAGCGACACTTTGATTTTTTAGCGCAATCGTTAGGGTGTGTTTCATTTTACTGTCTCCGTCATCATTTCATCATTGGCAGCACCGGGTGGTACAAGCGGCCATACATTTTCTTTATCATCTATACAGGCATGCAGAATGTATGGGCCTTCACTATTTACTAACGCATCAACCGCAGCATCGACTTCATCTGCTTTAGTGATGGTTTGACCTGGAATGCCAAACACCGCTGCTAACTGCACAAAATCAGGATTATCTGAAAGGTTTGTTTCAGAATAACGACCTTCAAAAAATAGCTGCTGCCATTGACGTACCATGCCTAAGCGCTGGTTATCTAGGATTAGAATTTTAACTGGCAGATTGTTACGGCGAATTGTTGCCAGTTCTTGAATGTTCATCATGATTGAGCCATCACCCGACACTGTGATCACATAATCATTTGGACGAGCAACTTGAGCGCCGATAGCGGCCGGTAAACCAAAGCCCATGGTACCCGCACCACCACTACTTAAGTGATTACTTGGGTGGCTAAACTTCATGTGCTGTGCCACCCACATTTGGTGCTGACCCACATCACAGCACACAACACCCGTTGCTGGCATTTTTTGGCTTAGCTGGTTTAATAAATAAGGGGCAAATACTTTCTCGCCTGGATAGTCATAACGCCATGCATGTTCTTTCATCATGCTTTCGATGTGCGTTAACCACTCATCAGGCGTTACAAAACAATCAAGTTGCGGTAATGAGGTTTTTAAATCTGCGACTAATGATGCTTTTGCAGGCTTACGCTTACCAACCTCTGCGGCGTCGATATCAAGGTGTATTACTTTTGCTTTTGCGGCAAACTTGCTTAAATTGCCAGTAACACGGTCGTCAAAACGAGCACCGATACAAACCAAAACATCACACTCTTGCACTGCTAAGTTAGCCGCTTTACCACCATGCATACCTAGCATGCCAAGGTCATATTCATAATCAGGTAATACGCTGCCTAGCGCTTTTAATGTTGATACCGCAGGCATATGTGTTTTTTCTAAAAACTGCATAAGCTCGTTTTGTGCATCAGCAGCCTGTACGCCACCACCAATATACGCCACAGGGCGCTGCGCCTCACTTAAGATTTGATTGGCTATCGCAACTTGGTTTGCGTCTAATTTTGGTAAATGATCTTCAGCAGCTAACCAAGGGTGGAATGGTACTTGCGCCATTTGGATATCTTTTGGGATATCAACTAATACAGGGCCTGGGCGGCCGCTTTGCGCTAGGTGGATGGCTTCTTGTAGTATTTCGGCTAAGTCTTCAGCTCTTTCAACCATGTAACTATGTTTAGTACATGATAACGACATACCTAACACATCCACTTCCTGAAAGGCGTCGGAGCCTATCGCTGCGGTAGGTACTTGCCCTGTGATTGCAAGTAACGGCACTGAATCCATCATCGCATCAGCAAGGGCTGTTATTAAGTTAGTCGCACCAGGGCCTGAAGTTGCAAAGCACACACCTAACTTGCCTGTGCTGCGGGCAAACCCTACAGCTGCAAAACCCGCTCCTTGTTCATGACGCGTCAAATAATGTTTGACTGGCGCACCGTACAAGGCGTCGTAAATAGGCATGATGGCACCACCTGGGTATCCAAAAACATCCTTAACGCCATGTTTGGCTAATAAATCGATTGTTAACTCTGCGCCTGTCATCGTAAATCCTCATTCCTCAGTGACATTGTGTATTTGCTGCAACTCAAACCTTAAAACGAAAAAGCCCCCCGGACTGTTAAGTGCGGGGGGCTTTTTAAATGCTTCACTTTTCTCTAAGCACTAACTAGCCCCCGCGGTAATAATAATCACCACGACGTTAATTAGAATTAGAGAAAGTTTGTTTGTAAGCATTTATCTGTAACCAAATTCTGTTCATTTGTAGCGGAAATCTAGCCATCCCGCTGTCTTTTTCTATTAGTACCGCGCTGGGGCCTGTAAGTCAACATAAAAATCAATTCAAAAAACAGGCTAAAAAGCAATATTAAAGAAATAAATATTCAACAATTTCACATATAAAGATTTATATTTCACTATTTATTGAARATTGAAATTTCATACCTCGTTATTTGCAATTATATGATTGATTAATTTTTAGCAATTAGATGTGATTTTTCTGCATAAAGCCGATTTAATTTAACGCCTCAAAGAAAAATTAGTTTAGTATTGAAAAAACCACGTTATGAAAAGGAAAGTTATGAAATTCGTCCAGCGTATAAATGCCCTGTTTTTTATGGTGCTACTGCTTGGTTTTAGCCAATATGCACTTGCAGAGCCGGGGTTATGGAAAGTAGAAAAAAACGGCGTTGCTTCTTATTTATTTGGTACCGTGCATGTTGGCGATAACAGCATGAAAGGCTTGCCAAGTAAGGTAACAAAAGCACTCGATAACTCAGATAAAGTCATTGTTGAGGTGGATATCAGCGCCATTTCACCGATGGAAATGCAGCGTCGCTCATTACCATTTATGATGCTGAAAAATGGCAAAACCTTACAATCTGAATTATCACCAGAAAACTATGCAAAACTGCAAAAGTACTTTGCTAATAAATCAATTGATATTGCGATGTTTAAGAACTTAGCACCATGGGCGGTGATGGTCACCATGATGCAGATGGAGTTCCAAAGTGTTGGTTTTTCAGATCAATACGGCATCGACAAGCAAGTACTTTCTTACGCTCAAGAACATAAAATTTCTATTGGTGAGCTAGAAACTCTTGAACGCCAAATGGAAATGTTTGAGCACTTAGCAATTATGAATGACAAGATGATCGAAGAAACATTCGAGCAACTTGCAGACGTAGACACCTACTTTTTTGGTCTTATCAAGGCTTGGAAATCGGGTGATATGAAAACACTTACGCAGTTTTATAACGAAAGCTTTGATGACTCTGAATATGGTCAACTAAGCGAGCAAGTGATGTTGATAGACCGTAACAACGATTGGGTTAATCAACTATCGACTCGCATCGGTAAAGAAAAGCTGTTCATTGCAGTGGGCGCTTTGCACTTACCAGAGCAACACGGTTTATTGAAGCAATTAACAGATAAAGGTTTCACCATTACCCGTATCTAAATGATTTTAATCGTTTAAAAGCGCCTTATGGCGCTTTTTTTGTGAAATCTGCCATCTCTAAATAATTGTTGATACCGTCTATTTTGTCACTCGCGTGGTGATTAACATACACCACGGTGCTGGTACCTGCAGCGCAGATTTTTTCTATTAGTAATAACACGCGTTGCCTATTCGCTTCATCGAGGCCTAAGCAAGGTTCATCAAGGATCAATAAGTTAGGATGTTTAACCATAGCCCGAGCAATCAACAATAAACGCTGATCACCAAAAGACAGCTGGCTAAATGAACTGCTTTGTTTATCACTTAACCCTAATAACGCTAACCACTTTTTGGCAATGGCAAGTTGCTTATCGGTGGCTTTTTGGTAAAGACCAATGCTGTCATAAAAGCCCGAAACAACCGTATTGAGCGCGGTGATACTCACTCGATAATCCATATGCAGCGCGTTAGAAATATAACCAATGTGCTGTTTAATTTGCCAAATACTCTCACCGCTTCCGCGCTGATAGCCAAACACCTTGATATCG
The DNA here is from genome assembly GCF_001306895.1 of Pseudoalteromonas sp. UCD-33C. Classification (NCBI taxonomy): domain Bacteria; kingdom Pseudomonadati; phylum Pseudomonadota; class Gammaproteobacteria; order Alteromonadales; family Pseudoalteromonadaceae; genus Pseudoalteromonas; species Pseudoalteromonas sp. UCD-33C. The sequence continues at coordinate 696,515 of NZ_LJTB01000001.1, forward strand.
TTGTTGTAACACTGCGGGTTATCACCTGTGATAAGGTTCAGCAAACAGGTTTTACCTGAGCCATTTTTACCTGTTAACTGCCAATGTTCGCCTTGGTTAATTTGCCAGTTTAGTTTTTCAAATACAGCCTCGCCGCCATAACTCACTGCTGCGTTATTGAGTCTTACCAGCATTGAATCCGTGAGCGGAGGCGCTTGATGGTCAATATCAGCCTCAGGTATTTGTAACTGAGTATGAGTTAGATGCAATAGCTTTAGTAAATCATCGCGCTGCTCGGGTGTAGGCTTCGCTAATTGCTCTGTGACATGACCCTCTTTAACATAGGCGTAATGATCAACAAAGTCAGGGATCTCAGTTAAGCGATTGAGCACAAAAATAAGGGTCGTTGTTTTACTAAGCTCTGCGAGTAGCTGATTAAGCCCTGCCATTGCCATGACATCTAAGCCATCAAAAGGCTCATCAAGCACAAGTAAATCTGGTCGACCTATTATGGCTTGAATCAACATCAGTTTGCGGGTTTCACCGGTCGATAAATCGCGAAATGCCTTGCTAAGTTTGTCACTAAAATCAAATAGGCTTATTAACTGCTGTAGCACATCACTATCAAGCTGTTGCTCGTCTCGACCTGCAATAATTAACTCATAAACCGTACTCGAAGGCGTAACGCCATCAATAATATCATCTTGATCTTTAGTTAGCTCAGCCGCAAGGAACTGCTTTTGGCTGTCTGGCGAAACCAATGCTATACGCTCAAAGCTATTCTCATACTGGCCTTTTTCTATTTTCGCAAAACCGGCAATGGCAGCCGCCACGGCCGATTTACCCGCCCCATTCGCACCAAGTAAAACCCATTGCTGCAATGGCGATACATTGATATTGAGATCATCTAAATAATATACGTCATTGCCCTGCCCCTTTAGGCTAGCTTTAACATTAACCAACTGCACTTGTTGCACTTTGAATCCTCATTCTAAGTTACCGTTAGCTTGACGTTACCGTATTCGATAAAAAATTAAAAATCGTTTAAACCTTTTTTGAACACAGCTGCGACTAAGGTATAAAAGGTCATCAACAGGAAACAGACAATGAAAAAATTACTTTGTGTAGCAGCAATTGGCTTAGCACTAACAACAACATACGCAATGGCAAAAGATTCACGTGAACTAAATCACAACTTCGCAGTGAATAGCGCAAGCCAGCTTGATATTGATTTTCCGGTGGGCAGCTTAGAGGTCGAAAGCTATGACGGTAGCGAAGTCGTCGTTACGGTTCGCATTGAACCAAAAAATGACAATAGCTGGTTCAGCTCTGATGTCGATTTATCAGATATTGAATTAAGCCACTCGCAAAGCGCCAGCTCACTTAGCTTAAAATTAGATAACGACGACATTCAACAAAACTGGCATGTAAAAATGCCTAAATCGATGGCAATTGATGTTGAACTTGGTGTTGGCGATATTGAAATTAACGACGCAAGTAATTCAGTTGAGATTGAGCTTGGTGTGGGCGCGGTAAGAATTGATAGCGCGCTTGATGACTACAAACGTATCGAGCTTGATACAGGTGTCGGCGACACTAAAATTCGCGGCTTAAAAAATGACGGTAACACTAGCCGTAAAGTGGTTAGCTCGCATTCAAGCTATCGTGGCAATGGCCAATACGATATTGAAGTCGAGGTGGGTGTTGGCGACATTAAAGTAACGAACTAATTTAACGCTTTGGTTATCCCTGTGAGCTCTCAGTAAATAAAATGCTGAGAGCTTTTTGAACTGAATCTAGCGAGATCGGTTTATATACGTGCAAGTTTGCTCCAAGCTCATATACTCGTTGCAAATCTTCATTCGATGTATTGGCGGTCACCACCAAAATTGGCACTTGTTGCCCCTGCTCATTACGAATAATATCAATCGCTTTAAAGCCATCCATAACTGGCATATTTAAATCCATAAAAATTAAATCGTAATGCTTATCTGAGGCTTTATCTGTGGCAATTAAGCCGTTTTCAGCCACATCAAAGCTGTAATTTAAATGGCTAACCATGCGACCTAAAATAGTCGCATTCAATGGGTTATCTTCCACAATTAAACAATGTAATGCTTGCGGCAGCGGCGCTGGCATTGCTGATTTAGGCGTGCTTTCTAGTTCAAAATTAATTAACACTTTCACACCTTGTGGCTCAGCATTAAGAAATTGGATTTCTCCTTTTAATGCTTTAACAATGTGCATAACCCTAAGCAGCCCCGTTTTTAAGCCTTGAAAATGTTGCTCTGAGTCATTTTCGTAGCTAAGTAAATCTGTCGGCGGCTTTTCAAAGCCTTTACCGTTATCTTGTATTTCCATTACAAAGTGCTGCTCACCTTGGCATGCAGCTGTTACGGCAATACGGCCTTGGCTTGGAGTAAATTTAACGGCATTGTTAATGATTTCAGCAACGATTTGCGTCAACCTTGCATGGTCAGTGCTCACCTCTTTATTGAGTGACTCAGCTAAGTTCACGCTCAAGGTAATACCTTTATCGTTACAGGCATATTCATAGGGTGAGATAGCTTGCTTTAATGTTGATAACAAATTGCTGCTAGTAAAACTTAACTGCCATTCTCCCGAGGTTAGCTGCTGTAAGTCCATTAATTCGTCTAGCATAGCCACCAGCCTATTAACGCAATAAAGCGCCTGCTGTTTAGTCAGTTGCTGACTGTCGCTGATATCGAGCGCTTCGATTGATGCGGTTAAACCTTGCAATGGTGTTCTAAATTCATGACTGGTACGGGCTATAAAACGCTCTTTATTTTTATTAACACGCTCAGCAAACTCTTTTTGTTCTTTGTATTTAGCAATATTTTTAGTGACCAGTTTCTCCATGGGTTTAAAAATGAAAAATAACTCAATGGCTAATAACACCATGGCGATGAGCCAAAACAATAACTCTAAAACCGCCAAAAATGTGACTTTTTGAACTGATTTTTGCTCAAGTAACTTAACCGCTTGGTCTAGCTTTGTGAGTAGTGCTTCAAGCTGATTACTAACAAATGTTGAGCGGTCCACATAGGCAAAATCATTAGTATTGTTTAATAGCTGCTGCGCTTTACTCACATAACGCTTCACGTGCTCATCTAATGCGGTAGGAGGCGAGAAGTAATGGGCCTCAAGCGCCTCATTTAAATGAATATAGTGACCTTGCTCATCCTGCTGAATTAAAAATTGATGCCCTGCAATAAATTGCTCAACGGCTTGTTCCAGTAGTCTTCGGTGTTGCTGTTGGAAATGATCGGATTCATGGTAAATGAGTGCATTGCCGTACAAGGCTATTTTTTGTGACAGCATGCGTTGCTTACCGGCAATGTTGATAACTTTGGCGTCACCCTTTTGGATATACAAAAGGCTCTGTATCAAGATAGCTGATACAGAGATCAATATGGCAATCGCCAATAACCCCCAGCGATATCGTTTTCGGATATCTGTGACTAGCTGCAACATGTTTTACTCATTATTTTTTAAAAGTAATTGTAGTTCATAGAATACAAGAAAGCCCACTTGAAGTGGGCTTTAAACATGATAGTTAACAGAAATTTATCGATTTTCGAGTCGGTTATAGTCAAATAACCCAAATTCAACGCCGCGATACTCTTTCGCTACACGGTGTAAAATATCGCTGTATTGCCAAAACTGTGGATGTGTTCGGCGAATAGCGAACTCACTTTTCAGATCTCTGTAAGCTGCTTCATCTGTTGCTTTAGCAAGCCCAGCTACAAAAGCTGCAATTTGCTGGTCATTGTGTAAGTACCAAATGGCTTCTGGGTAATCACCTATGAACCCAGGCACAATCGTTACTGTATCTTCGTCATAAGCTCGTTGCCCTTCTTCATTCAATAAGCTCGAAATATTGTAATGAGCATTATGATGGATCAGGGTATAGGCCTTGTGCTTATCATCGCCATCTTTGACTAACACAAACGAAATTTGCGGTAGCAAGTTCACTGCTTTAACCGGAAGGTTGTTAATTTTAGCAAGTGGCTCAGGCACTTTCGTATAGTCGTAACGAGGGCTTAAAATTGGCTTAAGCTTCTCTTTTAGCATATTGAACAACTCTGACTGCGAGTCCATTGTTTTGTATTCAATACCCGTAGGTTGGCTAAATGACAATTCATCTTCAAAGAAACTCGTTAAGCTAGGTGGTGATTTACGATACCACTGAGCTTTAATTTCTTTGCGCTTAGCTTCTGGCAATAATGCAAGGTAGTTTGCTTCACCCTCTAAGCGTAAAAAGTCCATATACAAACGAGTTAATAACTGATGACCAATGTTGCCATACACATCAAACCCCGCCACCAGCAAGTAGTGAATACGTTCAAATAGTGCGTAGTCGAGTATCCAGGCGGTTTTTGGTTGCTGGCCTATCCAGCCCTTTACAACTGTTGCGCTATCAAAGTGGCGGAACACCGTCAGTGCTGCATTTTGGTTATGGCCATCACCCTGCCAAAGTAAATCGGTTGTTAGATGCTGACCGTTCTCAAACATCTTATTAGCCAGTGCAACTTTGGCTGACAGGTATTTGTTTTGGCGTTTTGAATACTTCACCCAACTAGAAATCGGCAAGGCATTGCTTTCTTCTTCTGCTGGTAATGCTAAGGCATCTTCATGTTGTAACAACAATTCACCCACTTTAGGTGTCGCCGCCATTTCAGGTTTAGCAAACCCCACCCAGAACTGGTCGTTAATCACGTTTAACGCGATTTGACCTCGACAAACAGGCCCTTTAATAAAACCCATAATAATAAGCTCAGCTTCATCAAGCATAAATTGATAACGTGAGTTTACTGGGATTGCAGCAAAGGCTTTAAACGGATTTGATGCCACTTCTGGTTTATAGCTTGGCAGTTTATTTACTTGATAATCAGCTTTAATAAATTGCGAATGGATGCGTGCAAGCTTTTCGTCATTTAATGCTAAAGGTAAATGTGTTTTCGCTAAAATAGTCGAGCGGTCATGCATTAAACGGTAGTAAACACGCTCAACTTTAGGGTCTTCATAAGGGCGACGGGTGCTAATGTGTTTGATCTCTTCACCTGGCGGAGTCGAAGAGCGAACTAGCTTAAAGTAGCTGTGTTTATCGCCATGTTCAGGGAAGTAAATATGCGCTAAATACCAGTGCTCATAAATATAGCGAGCAGCCAGTTGATGCTTTAAACCATCTTGATTTAAAAATGCTTCCCAACGTTCAACTTGTTTTAGTACGCCTTCTTCAGGAGGCTCCATATGAGCAAGGTAACCGCCCTTCTTAAGCCATTTAGCAAGGTGTTGAAACTCTTCGCTTGAGATCCCCGGCAAACCATATGGCATACCACTGTGTGGGTTATCTTTAGCGAATGAGTCAAATTCATTCATTGTGGTGCATGTTTGTTCACGATCGAGCGAAAAATCAAACTCATCGCCTAAAATAGCTTGCTTAGGAAGAGGGCTACTTTGCTTAAGTACTAAGGCATTATAAAGCACGCTACCCGCTAGGTTCGCTTCTTCGGTTTGTGCTCGCTCGTTAAGTACTGGCGTAAAGCCTTTTTCACGCCACTGGGCGGTAGAAGTCGCATCAAACAGTAAGCGACTTGGCTCTTGGGCTAGTAAACGAGTGCCATCATAAACACGCTCTTTACTTAAGCCGCGGTCAATACCTTCCACAGAAGATAACTTAAGCTGACATGGTGCGTCATAACAGCCGTGACAAACCACACAACGAGTGTCTAGCACCGGCTTTACATCACTTAAAAACTCCGCGCCTTCAAGTGTTGATGCAGCAACAACGCGCGCTCTAGGTTGCTCTTCACCAAACAGTTCATCGTAATGAGCAGCACCTAAATAAGCACAACCACTTAATAAAATAAGACCAAATACGGTAGTGAGGAGTTTTCTCATCCTTCCTCCTCGATATCTTCAACGTCATCGCCTAAATCGAAGGTTGGCATCATATCGACTTGCGGCGATACAAAGGTTTGGTCGTTGTCGCAACTAAGCATCGCGCTTAATAGTGGCCCACGAACGAGTGTCAGCTGCGCATCATGCTCACTATCAATCAATGCTTGATAGTCATCATTTAACGCTTCAAGACGATATTCATTAATGGCAATTGCGACACTGCTATCAACAGCTGGATTTTGGCAAAGCTGCGCGAGTAACTCTTCGCTTAGCGTTACATGTAATAGTAAATCTGGAGATTCGATATCGCGGCTGTGAAGGTTTTCATCGAAATAAAAAAGAGGAAGGGTTAAATCGCTATTTTGCTCTAATTCCATGTGCTGCTCTCTACATCAAAATGACTTTTAATTATACGAGTATAGCAAACTATAAGTTCAATAATTAGCGAAACTTATCAGCCGTTAGCAGCTTTTTAGCCGCTAACTAACCGAATTATAAAAACAGTGAAAAATGCATTACCAAGGTAGCGTTTCGCCGTTTGAATGCCAAAACCCACCTGTGTTGCTAAGGTTTAATTCGTCAATCCGCTTGATGAGCCGCTCTGCAGCAGTTTCAGGGCTAATATCGCCTGCAAAATTAACCATTTGCGTTTGTACAAAGCCCGGGTGGAATAACCCTACAGCAATTTTTTTATCTTTTAGCTCATGGGCTAAACTAACACTGGCAGCATTAAGTGCCGCTTTTGACATACGATAACCAATGTAACCGCCCGAGCCATTATCAGCAATTGAGCCCATGCGCGATGTGATCATCGCCACTTTGGCATCAATGCCTAAGCTTTGCTGTAATGCATGAGTAATGCGAATAGGTGCGATACTGTTTACACTAATTTGCTTTTCTATAGCAGCAAAGTCCATATCAGCTAATGTTTCGTTATGAAAAATACCGGCGTTGTTAACCAAAATATCAATCTTGTCGCCGTGTAAGTAATTGGCAAGTGTTGCAACATCATCGGCATCAGCCACATCAATATCGCTAATAATTTTCACATCGAGTGCTTGAAGCTCCTCACTTGGCGTGCGAACCACTGCAGTAACACGGTAACCTTGGGCTGAATACTGTTTACAAAAATTAAGACCAATACCTTTATTGGCCCCCGTAACCACCACATGCTTAGTCATCAATCTGCTCCTTAATTAGCTTTTTATACCAATTCGCTTAATTAAATGGTCTATTTTGAGGCAAGAAAACCTCATTGATAACAAGGCAAAAATTTCGTTATTTAGTTGTTCTAAATCAGAAATTTTTAACGCAGGTAGCGACAGGTTTAATCCCTCAAAATGACTAAGTATTATTGCGAATTGGTATTATACCCAAACCACCTCAAGGTGCGAGTTTGTGCATTTTGAGGGGGCTTAGATATATATACCTTGGGACAGATTGGCAAAAACCAAGGGCTTAAGTTAATTCATCAATGGTTGATTTAAGTATAGAAAATACGGCCCCTTGTGGATCGGTAATCACACTAAAGCGCCCAACATCTGGAATGTCTGTTGCTGGCACACAAATAGCGCCATTAAGCTGCGTTGCTTTAGCGACTGCCTGATCGCAATCTGCTACCGCAAAATACGGCATCCAATGGGGTGGAATATCATCGGGCCATTCATTGGTCATCTCAAGCATGCCCGCAATCGGTTGCTCATCGATGGTAAATAAGGTGTAGTCCATGCCCTCCATGGGTTTCACCTCAAACTGCCACCCGAATAACTGACAATAAAAGTCGCGACTTTTTTGCATGTCTTTCGATACAAGCTCAAACCAGTAAGGTAGGTTAAGCTCTTGCACTCGTTTAGCCCCGATATGCTCACCGGCTTGCCATAAGGCAAATGTTGCACCGCCTGGTTCTTGAAGCATCACCATGCGACCTGCCGTCATAACATCATGTGGCCCGGCCAATACAGTTGCACCTAATGATTTTGCCAACTCTGTGCTTTGGTCAACATCATCAACAGCAATGTACAATAACCAATGGGTTGGCATCTCGCTCATACTTTCTGGCAGTTGATACATAGCGGCAATATCATCACCTTGTTTTTTCAGCATGGTGTAATACATATCTTCGCCTATCGGCTGGTCATCAAAACTCCAGTCAAAAAGTTGCGTATAAAACTGCTTTGCAGCTTGCCAGTCTTTCGCGCATAACTCGGCCCAGCAGAAAGTACCTGCTGGGTGTTTTGTATTTATTTTTGTCATGACTGTTCCTCCTTGGTTAAACTTAAGCAACAATGGCACAATTTACCAATCAAACCAGACAATAGTTGCAACACTTCGTAGAAATAAGTAATTTTGCCTTAACTAAACAAACAATAAACTGCTCTAGAAAGCACGGAGTTACAGAGACAAAAATGCCGCTAAAAAAGCGGCATTGTAATAATTAATTAGTGATGATGGCCATGCTCACCTTTGAGCTGATTACCTTGCGCATCATAAAAACCGCTCGCGCCATGCTCAACAAACCCTAAGTTGATCATTTTAGCTAAAAACGGATCGCTTTCATTATCACCGATATCTGCGTAATCGGTTGTTTGGTAGTTATCCCATTTCGCAAACTCAGCCTGCACATTCTGTTGATTGTGGTGGCTGGCTGTTAAAGTAATTTCACGGCTATATGTTGGTGTTGAAATACGAATTGCTTTGAGTAACTTTTGATTGGCAAGCCAGCTTAGCTCTATTTTGCTATCACCCTGCTGTTGTGTGTAATATTCTGTTAGCTCACAGCCTTCACCTGTGCTTTTCTGGTGCGTCATAGAGGCTAAAAACTTATCACTTACTAACTGATATTTGCTACTCCAATCTTGTTCACCTTGCACTTCCGATGGTTGATACTCAATACCACGCTGGGCATGCTGAAAATAACGAATTGGGCGAATTTGTTGATTGCGCAACTGTTGCCATAATTCAATAAACTGTGGATTCTGCTTAGCCACCTGGTGAGGCGTACGCCAAAGGGTAAAGGTGTTTTCAGTATGCTGCTTATTAGCAACTATATCTGTGGTGACCGTATAGTCTGCTTGCGTAAAACCGGTGTTCATATCGCATTGCCCTGCAACAGCAAGTGGGCTAAGTAATGAGGCAAGTAAGATGGCTGCTTTCACGGGATTCTCTTTTTGTCTTGGTTTTCAGTATAACTAATTGAGTAAGGGAGGCTCAGAGCCTCCCAAGAACTCATTACTGTGCTAATTTAGCATCGGCTTGTTTAACAAGGTCAGCGGCATAATCCATAACATGGAAGATAAGGCTTTGCTCATTAGTGCCTGTTACTAAATGTGCACCTGGGCCTACTGCATACACACCCACATCTTCTGCTGCGTGTGTTTCAGAACCTAGTGGTACGACGGCTTCTTGGTGGAAACCAGGTGTTGTTGTGTCAACATCAGTTAGATCTACACGACCCGTTACCGGCGCATAGTTATAACCTGCATCAGCATCAGTCTCATCACCTAAGTCGCGGAAACCGCCACCATTGGTATAACCAACCGTTGTGTATGGCATGTTATCTGCTGCAAGTGATGGTTCATCACTACCCACAGGTACCACTTTACCTAAGATTGGGTTACCACGTTTTGGGTAGCCTGCAATGGTAAATACGTGGCTGTGGTCAGCTGTAACTATGATCAGCGTGTCTTCAATGCTGGTTTTATCAAGAGCAACTTGGACTGCTTTTGAAAGCGCAACTGTGTCGCTTAGTGCATTGTAAGCATTACCCGCGTGGTGCCCGTGGTCAATACGGCCAGCTTCAACTGTTAGCATGAAACCATTAGCGTTGTTGTCTAACACATCAATTGCTTTTGCTGTCATCTCAGCAAGCGAAGGCTCGCCCGCTACATCGTTTGCGCGATCGGCTTCGTATTGCATATGTGATTCATTAAATAAACCAAATACGCGCTCTGTTGACTCTGCATCGATTGCATCAAAACCTGCTTGGTCCATCACATATTGACCTGCTGGGTATTTAGCTTTCCATTCAGCTGTTAGGTCGCGACCATCTGTACGGTCACCTTCTACAGCGCTCACAGCATCAGCAGAGTTAAAAGCTGCATCTTTCGGTAAGAAATGACGACGACCGCCGCCCATGACAACTTCTAAACCATCAACATCTAGGCCTTCGTAGCGTGCTTCTAGGTTTGCTTCAAAATTAACTAATTGCGATGCAATATCTTCACAACCAGCGGTAACTGCCGCCTCTGGCATATCTGATACGTCTTCCCAGTTACGGTCGGCCGATTTTGCATACGTTGCTGCAGGTGTTGCATGAGTGATACGCGCTGTCGAAACAATACCAGTCGACTTACCGGCAATCTCAGCAAGCTCAGTGGCTGTAACTAGTTCATTACCTGCAACCGTTGCACAGTTACCACGCTCGATGTCTTCATCAACACCGATAACGCCAGCATCCGTTTTTACGCCCGATGCCATTGCTGTCATCGTCCCCGCAGAATCAGGTGTTTGCGCATCAACGTTATAGGTTTTAGCAAACCCTGAGAAAGGTAGTGTTTCAAAGCTTAGTTGGTGCTCTTCACCTAACTTACCTTCAAGCTGACCGGCCATGATACGTGCTGCCGTCACGGTTGAAATACCCATGCCGTCACCAACAAACAGAATCACGTTTTTCGCTTTACCAGACTCTTTTACAACGGCAGCAATATTTTCTTCGCTAGTAGCGACTTTAACTTGTGCTGACTTGAACCATTCATTATCGGTCAACGGCGCTAATTGCGATGCCGTTAACGACGTTGCTGGTGCATTACATGCAACGGTTGTGTCCGTTACTTCTGCTGAGTCTAGCTCACCGTTATCGTTGCTATCTGCACCGGTTAGCGTTTCTGTACCACCGTTTACGCACTGCTCAGAACCAACAGCTAATGTATTTTCAACGGTTAATGTTTTTGGTGAGTTGTCATCGTCATCAGAACAACCCGCTAATGCCACTACTACAGCAAGAGAAATTAAATTTAGTTTTTTCATCGTCGTCGCCATTATTCTTCAATTAGTTCTAGAGCTTGGTTAATGATGTGGAAAATTACGTTTTGCTCCACAACGCCTTGTGCTAGTTGCGCACCTGGACCTTTTGCATGAAGTGAAATATCTTCACCCGCATGAGTCTCAGAACCTAATGGCACGGTAGCTTCTTGGTGATAACCAGGCATCGTCGTATCAACACCCGTTAAATCAACACGACCTGCAAATGCCGCTTCGCTATATGATGCATCTGCATCAGTTTCATCACCTAAATCGCGAAAACCTAAACCATTTGCATAACCAACTGTGGTGTACGGCATACCATCTGCCGCAAGGCTTGGCTCTTCGCTACCAATGGCAACCACTTGACCTAAGATTGGATTACCGCGCTTTGGATAACCCGCAATAGTAAATACGTGGCTGTGGTCGGCAGTAACAAGAATAAGTGTTTCTTCTGGGTTGGTGTTCTCAACTGCTGTTTGCACTGCTTTGGCAAATTCAACGGTATCGTTTAACGCGTTATAAGCATTGCCCGCATGGTGGCCATGGTCGATACGACCAGACTCAACCGTTAAGAAAAAGCCTTTTTCATTGCTCTTTAAGATGTCGATCGCTTTACCTGTCATTTCAGATAATGACGGCTCACCCGCAACATCGTTAGCGCGATCTGCTTCGTATTGCATGTGTGATTCGTTAAATAATGCAAATACACGTTTGCTGTCAGCATTTAGTGTATCAAAGCCAGCTTGGTCCATGACGTACTTGCCATCAGGGTACATTTCTTGCCATTCAGCAGTTAGGTCACGCTCATCAGTACGGTCACCTTCTACTTCACTGACTGCATCAGCTGAATTGAACGCTGCATCTTTCGGTAAGAAGTGACGACGTCCGCCACCCATCACAACTTCAAGACCATCTACGTCAGTACCTACGAAGCGTGCTTCTAGGTTCTTCTCGAAATTAACAAGTTGTGAGGCGATATCTTCACAACCGGCTTCTACAGCATCAGCTGGCATGTCTGACACGTCTTCCCAGTTACGGTCAGCTGATTTTGCATAGGTTGCAGCCGGGGTTGCGTGAGTAATACGCGCCGTTGAGACAACACCTGTTGCTAGACCTTTAATTTCAGCCAGCTCTGTTGCGGTAATTAACTCATTACCCGCAACCGTTGCACACTCGCCACGCTCGATATTTTCGTTAACACCAATTACACCTACATCGGTTTTAACACCTGAAATAATTGCTGTCATTGTGCCTGCAGAGTCAGGGGTTTGCGCATCAACGTTATAAGTTTTGATTTGCGCTGAGTAAGGGAATTCTTCAAAGCTAAGTAAGCCTTCTTCGCCCGACTTGCCTTCCATTTGCCCCGCCATAATACGAGATGCAGTCAGCGTTGATATACCCATACCATCGCCAACAAATAAAATGACATTTTTAGCTTTGAACGTTTGCTCAGCCTGAGCCGCCGCTTCTTTTTCTGTTAATTTTGTTTCAGCAGCACTATACCAATCATTTTGTTTTTGACTGTCTGGTAACACACCTGCATTGGCCGTCGCTGACAACGCCAGCGTTAAACCAATTGCAGTAGCAATTTTATTAATTTTCATCGTTACGTTCCGTTAGTACGTTATTTTAAGAATTTGAGTGCTAACTAAACTGCACTTGGATAATTAGCGCAGCCATACTAAGAAGGCATTGTTACTAAAAAAGTGGTTTTTCATGACGAAATGATGAAACAAAAACGACTTTAGATATAAGTAAGTATTTAGTTTTAGGGGAAATAATAGGGTTAGGTGCTAGGGGCGAGTTAGCGAGTTAGCGAGTTAGCGAGTTAGCGAGGGTAAAGATTCTAGGTTCTAGGTCAAGCATAACCTTGGGAGTGCTTTATGATAGTTTGGTTTTATCAAAGTACAGGTTTTCATGGATTGTGTTGGGTTTCGCTTCGCTCAAACCAACCTACCCGAAGAATGAACAGGGCAAATGCTGAGTGAAAACACAAAACTAAACAACCCCACCGATCGATGATCTGACGTCTGAAAGCTGACAGCTGATAGCTTTTCACCCATAAAAAAACCCGAGACTAAGCTCGGGTTTTTCTTAATGCTTAATGCATCACTATAGTTGATTACTCAACGATAGTTGCAACAACACCAGCACCAACTGTACGGCCACCTTCACGGATAGCGAAGCGTAAACCTTCGTCCATCGCGATTGGGCAGATTAGTTCTACAGTCATCTTGATGTTATCACCAGGCATTACCATTTCAACGCCGTCTGGTAACTGTACGTCACCTGTTACGTCA